>NZ_CP064338.1:2400000-3129250 GCF_015476235.1 Caldimonas thermodepolymerans | reverse complement strand
AGAGTGTCATCAGCAGCGTCCTGAGCAAGCTGTCTGAACTCGCGCTGAGCCAGCTTGTAGGCAACTTGATGAGCGGTTTTGGGGGGTCCGGCGGGGGGCTGGGCGGTCTGCTCTCTGCGGGATTGTCGATGTTCGGGTTCGCCGAGGGTGGTGCGGTTCGCGGTCCCGGCACCGGGACGAGCGACAGCATTCTTGCGCGGCTGTCGAACGGTGAGTACGTGCTGCGCGCGTCTGCAGTGCGCGCGCTGGGGCTCGACAGACTCAACTTCATGAATACTTACGGCAAGCTACCTGCGTTTGCCACCGGCGGCTTGGTAGGGGGCGGCCAAGGGCTCGCGGGGGCTTTGACTACGCAAGCTTCGGCCGTGAATGCGAATATCGAAGTCTCGCCGACGGTGACCATTGCGGCTGGGCAAGTCGCTGACGCTCTCGCGAAAGAGAGCGCGTTCCAGCGCGCAGTCATCGCTATCGTCGGCGACAACGGTAAGCGAATTCGTGGCGCCTGGGGTACGTGAGCAGTCGCTATAGACAGTGACAGCGCTGCTGTCTGTTGTTCCTCCTGTGTGTGTGGTTAGGCCCCGGCTGCCTTGGCGGTCGTGGCTTGTTTTGTGCGACCGTATAAAAGTTCTATCTATACACAGCATCCACACGCACACAACAGGAGCAATGATGGAAAAGACTGTTCAGTCTGTGTACTACGCGTTCGATGCAAGCGCCCTTACGCTCCCGCTCGTCGAGCGGCACGCAGCGTATGCGCGAGATGCGCTGTCAAACACGTTCAAGCTGTCGACTGACAGCGTCAAGATTGCACCCCGCAAGCGGGCAAGCCCCGAACAGCCGTTTCAGCTGACGTGCTATGTGGGTCGCTCTGAGACTGACGTGTCGGCTATGGCTGTCGCAGCGAAAGCAGTGTTGCCGCACTACCGCGAGATGTGTCAGCTGGCCCGGCAGACCTGCCAAGCTGTTGAGGGGTGGCGGCTCGGGAAAGACGAAGAGCGCGACCGCCGCGTGCTGGAGGGCGTAGTGTCTGGCCAAGTTGTAGGGCTGCAACCGGCGCAACGCGCAGCATTGGTAAGTACCACGGCGGAGCGGCTGCACATCAAGCCTGAGGACGCTCCACTCATCACCGGGACGATGACTGATGAGCAACTCGCCGGGGCTCTGCTCTGGCTCATGAAGCATCGCCCACGCACCAGGCAAGTTCTGCTGCGCGCCTGAGCACCCACCGCCTGGCGTGGTCGCTATCTACACAAAGAGATGACCACTCCGCTACTGACTCTCCTCCCCGACGGGTCCCGTCCGCGAACTGAGACTCTTGAGTTCTTGACGGACGTTTCGATTGCCCTGAATGGCACCGAACGTCGCGTCCCCTTGCGCGCGTTTCCTCGCCGCACGTACACGAGTCAGTTCACGTTTCTTGATGACCAGGCCAGGGCTCAGCGCGACGTCTTGCGCTACGCAGACCGCGTGGTATTCCCGCTGGCGATGCATCAGCTTCCCGCTGAGGCGACCGCCGCGGACGCCGGCGTGGGGGCAGGTTCTGTATATCTTTCGCGCCGCAAGAATGGCACGTACGTATTGGTGAGCGCACCGCGTTACGAGTGGCCGCTCTCTGCTGCAATCTATCCTTGCACTGAGGGGCGTATCGCCCCCTCGCGAACCATCACGCATCACAGCGCCGGTGTCTCATCTGCTGTGATGTCGTTCACTGTCGAGGACCTCGACGAAGCTATCGCGCCTTGGGGAGGCGAGGTCGCTCTTGACGGTAAGCCCGTGTGGCCAGTCCGCGCTGATTGGTCTACAGAAGCTAGCGAGCGCGTTGATGACTTCTTCGACAGTGCGGACTTCGGGCACAGGACGCTGCGCGAGGTGCGCTACTCGAAACGCGTCATCTCTGTCTCTTTGTTGCTCATCGGGCGGCCAGCGATTTTGGACTTCCGGCGTCTGGTCTTCACTCTGCGGGGCCGATGCAAACCCTTCAGATACACGTTCGAACCTGACGGCTTCGAGCGTGTCTGGCGCTTGAACACCGACTCCGTGTCTATCGACTATCTGCGTCCATCGTTAGCACGCGTCGAACTTGAATTCCTGGAGATTGAAGAATGAAGTACCTATACATCGTCGACGTTCTCCCCGTCGACGCGCTTCTCTCTAATGTTTTAGCAGACGTGGCAAGCTACGAAGAGCAGCGCCGCGTCTACTTGATGACGAACTTCGAGCGCCCGATTCGGTTCGACGCGCCCAGGGACTACTGGTCTTCGTTCTTGTCTGCCCCGCAGTCTGGTACCGTTGAGGGCACTGACCATCAGTTCGACCCAGTCCCGGGCATCTCGCATAGCGGCGTACAACTGAACGAAGAACAGAGCAGCGGCGACTTATCGCTCACGCTGCCCATTGACCACCCCGTCGCTCAGTTGTTCGCATATGAAGCCCCGGCGGCTCAGGTGTGGTTGACCGTTCTCGCGCTTGACGATGCAGACCCTGCACCAGTGGTGCAGTGGACTGGGCGTGTCCACAGCGCTGAGTACAGCGCCCCGACGGCGACGCTGAAATGCTCACATCTGTCGACTGTACTGCGCCGCCCGGGGCTGACACGCAAGCATCCGAGGTCATGTGGGCACACGCTTTACAGCCCGCCACCGGGGTGCGGCGTCAATCGCCATGCGATAGCTGGCTCGTACTTTGCGTTTAGAGAGGACGGATTCTTAGCAGAAGTATTGAATGGCGGTTTGACGCTGCGCGTTCCCGAAGCCGCTAATCGAGGGAATGGATTTTTTAACGAAGGCTTCATCGCTATCGACCCGGACTACAAGCTATTGTGGGTTCACCAGCCCCGCGCGGGCACGTTTATCGGGACTGCTCCTGCGCGCTATGCGGGTCTATTGGGCGGGTATCGACGTCACATAACGTCGCACACCGGTCAGCTTCTGCACATCTCTGCGCCACTACTTACACCCGTTGAGCCCGGCACTAAGGTGACGGTCTTTGCCGGCTGCAATCTGACAGCCTCGACGTGCAAGTCGAAGTTCAACAACTTCGCGAATTTCGGGGGCTACCCATACATACCTATCAAGAACGTCTTCGAGAGCGGCCTAAAGGGCTGACATAAGCAATGCTGTCGTTCGTCGTCTTCCTTATCGCAAACATCGCGCTGCAGCTGCTAGCGCCAAAGCCTGACATACCGAAGCCCAAGCGCTATGGTCTGAACGAGTTCTCGCTGCCCACGGCGACAGAAGACCGTTCGCTGCCCATGATTTTTGGGACCGTCCCAGTGGCTGGAAACCTCATTTGGGTTGGTGACTACTACGCGAATGAAGTCTCTGAAGAAGTTAGCACAGGCTGGTTCAGCAGTGCTGAGCGCACACTAGGCTACAAGTATCACATCGGTATGTGGTTGACACTCGCGAACTGCCCGTGTGACTCTGTCCAGGGGGTGCTCTGGGGCGACCGGACCGCGTGGAAGGGTACGCTGACACTCTCGCGGACTACGACCACTGACTTGATGCTGAACTACTCCTACGCCGCATCCGAGGGCCAGGAGATTGAGGATGGCATCGCTGGGGTGCTGCGCTTTTACAACCAGTCGCGAAACGACTATCAGACGGGAAACCCGGCACCGTTGCCCAATCCGTACGTTGCGGGGCAGCTTGGCGTGTCAGAAGTCCCCAGCTACCCGGACATCTGTCACGTTGTGCTCCTCGGCCCATCTTCCGGCTACCTAGACGGCGGCCCAGGCGGCGGCTTGCTGAACAAATTCTACGAGCGCACGCACAAGCGCTCTGGATTCGTCGGGTCGTCGCCGCACATTCCAGCACTGCAAGTCATCCTGAAGCGCTTGCCCGACGTCAAGACGATTCTGCACACCTTTCACGGGAACTTGTTCAACAGCGCATCCCGCGGGTATGCGTACCCCCTGACCGGCCCCTTCGACGGTAGTGGCACGCTCGAGTCCTACATCAACAGCTTCATAGACAGCGTCGCTGACATCGGCGGCGACGCGAACCCCGCGTTCGTCATCGCAGAGTTGCTATGCGCACGCTCGCAGTACGTTGGTCCACGCCTGTCGCCCTTCGCCCTTGATTGGGGCTCTTTCATGCGTGCTGCTGAGAAGCTTAAGAGCGAAGGCATGGGTGTGTCCTTCGCGTGGGAAAAGTCTCGCAGTGTCGGCGACGTCATCAGCGACGTCTGCAAGCAAATCAATGCTACGCTGCACATTCACGAGCGTCTCGGCGTGCTGTCGCTGCGTCTCATTCGCGAGAGCGACGAGTCTGTGTACACGTTCGATAGCAGCAACATCGTCAACTTCGCGAGCGCTACGCGCACTACGACGAACGAAGCGCCTAACGAGATTCAAGTTCCGTACTCGGACCGCGCGATGCAGTTCGACACCCGCCGTGCGGTGGCGAAGAACACGGCGCTTGTGCAGCAGGTCGGGACAGTCATCTCGCGCGAAGAGGAGTTCATCGGTGTCTCGAACTCTCGAGTCGCTTCGCTGCTTGCAACTCGCACGCTGCGTAGTCTCGCTGCGAGTTTGATGCAAGTTCGATTCACTGCGACGGTGCCAGCGGGTACGATTCTGAAGCCCGGGGACGTTGTGACCGTCGCTCATGAGCGGCTTGGCCAGGCACTGCGTATGCGCATCACGACTGCGCGCTGGAACGACTACAACAATCGCCAGCAAGTGGAGTTTGAGGCTATCGAAGACGTGTTCCGCGACGGCTCTATCGAGTACGAAGACACGCCCGAGGTGCCTGCTGAGCCTGCGCCCTCAGTCACCGAGCCGGTGACCTCACCCGTACTTGTTGCCGCGCCGTACGCGCTGTCGCTTGATGAGTACGAGCGTCCGTTGTACTACGCTGAAGCGACGTCTCCAGCCGCGCGTCAGTACCGCCTCTCAGTCGCGCAGGGTGTTAGCGTGTGGGCGTACGAGCGTGCTACGTATGCAAGTGAGTATGCTGCGCCCGCAGTCTCGGGTACGCTTGATGCGGTGCTTTCATCGTACCTTACGGGCACTTCTGCGAAGCTGAACCTGACTAACGGTGCGCGTGATGCGCTTCTCGCGCTGGGGCTTCGCGGGGAAGTCCTGGCCATCGTCGATGGGGAGTGGCTGGCTGCCTCGGGCTTCAGTCTGAGTGGCAATCTGCTGACGATTTCGACGTTGAAACGCGGTCTGTTTGACACTGTTCCGCAGCGTCATGAGGCTGGCACGAAGGTGACGCTTCTCCTTGGCTATGCGGTCGGCCAGGTGCGCATGCAGACCCGTCTGTCAACGTCGGGGCCGACGCTTCCCGGTGTTACTTCTGTCGCCGTGCGCGCAGACACGAGAGGCCCAGGTGGCACTGTCTGGGCATTCGATGAAGCCGCGGGAGACACTGAAGCAACGCTTGCTGCGCAGACGTACAACCCGTCTCGATGCGTGCTGCCGCTGCCGCCTGCGTACGTCACGATTTCAAGCAGGTTCGGCTGTACCAGCCCGCTCGACAACACGCTCGAGATTTCTCGAAGCACGTCAGCTTTGCTTGCCTGGCGCAACCGGAATCGCCTAAGCGCCCTTCGTGAGTCAGCGTTTAGCGCGATGAACGACCCAGAACCCAGTGCGTATGTGGAGTACGTCGTGGACTGGGAAACTACCGGCGGCTCAGGTGTGTTCACGAGCAATAGCTTCGTGTCAGCCGCTGCGGGTGCGTCCCAAGCAACCATCAATACCAGCACCATCCCGACAGGGGCACGCCTCGTGCGTGTGAGCGTTCGTTCAGCGCGACCGTCAGGTAGCGGCACCGTCCGCAGCGCTACGTATCAGTACTTCTGGCGCCTGACTTCGTAGCACCAGGTCTCTAGACAGGGGAGCAACTCTATGAGGGCTCCCCCGATGCTTCTACTGAACTCTCGCAAGATTGAACACCTGCACCCCGACTTGCAGCCGTTGTGCCGCCTGCTTCTTGAGCGCTGCGCCGCAGCGGGCTATGACGTCTTCTTGACTCAGACGTTCCGCTCGACTGAGTACCAGAACATGCTCTACGCGCAGGGTCGCACCCAAGCCCAACTGAACGCTGCGGGACTCGGCCACGTGATGGCGGAGCCCTCAAAGCCTAGGGTAACGAACGCGCGCGGCGGCTCATCGGAGCACAACGCGACGCTGAACGGCATCCCTGCGTCACGCGCTTTCGACATTGCTTTCATGCGTGATGGAAAGGCCTCATGGGCTGACTCTGAGCCTTGGGACAAAGTCGGCGCCATCGGCCGCAGCCTCGGTCTCGAATGGGGCGGGGACTGGAAAACGTTCAAAGACCGCCCACACTTTCAGCTGCCCAAGAGCCGCTGACCAACCCTCACCTCATATACAGGCCTGTTGTCCAGCCGACAACAGGCCCACCCTTCAGTCACCGGCCCGCGTTCTTCGATAAATCAACGACCTGCCAGCGGTCTCGTCGGCCGCGCCGCTGCTTAGCCTCCCCACCTGGACCTCCGTCAAGCTGCATATACATGCTCGCTATACGACGAGAACCCACCTGCTCACAGCAACACCCAGGGAGCGCCACAATGACTGAGCACAACCAAGCACACACTGCTGTCAAAACTCACCGCGGGATGCCAGGCATCCGCGTGTGTGTCTTCAAGCCGGGAGGCGGCAAGCTGACAACAATCTATGTGAACAACGTTCGTCTAGCTGACCTGCTCGAAGTAGCTGACGGTGACATCGGCGCAGTGACGCACGCTGCGCGCTACGCGAGCCTTCGATGCACGAAGGAAGCGGGCGCGCCCTGGTCGCACACCGTGATGAAGGATGCTCGCAAGCTGTTGCTCGCAGCGCGTGCCCGCAGGGAAGCGCATGCTTTGGCGGCAGCTGCTGCTGAGAACAACGCAGCGTGGGAGCAAGCTTTGCACTAGTCGTGCACTAAGTAAGAGTTCAGGGCGGCGGATGCCGCCATTTTCTTTTTGTTGACAGGGCTGCGTACGGCTCGCAGCCCTGGGCCGGCCAGCACTACGTGGGGCCGAAGTGAACCGGGGCCGGCTGATGTCTGCTCGCCGAGAAATAGCAGCGTAAGCACCGCGACATGTCGCGAGCCCTACCCCGTCTCATGGCGGTGAGGGGGACGAGCCAGGGGGTGGGGTGGGGCAAGAGTTTTGCCCAGGGTTGAGCGCGCCCCGCACATCGTGGTAGGCCGGGTGGGATTCGAACCCACGGTGGACTTTCGTCGACGGATTATGAGTCCGCTGCCTGCAACCAACACGGCGTCCGGCCCTATGTGCGCAGCCCCACAGTCTATACCGAACTTATGCAGCGGAAAGTTCGTGGAAAGGTCAACACTGAAGCTACGCGCTGTTTGTCGATAAATGCAAATAGTAACAACGACTTACGTGACACTGTCGGGACAAAACGCATCAGCTTATGAGTCCGCTGCTCTAACCGACTGAGCTACCGGCCCGTGTCCTGCGCGTTGCACGCGGGAAGCGCGCATTGTAGTGGGCGTCTACTTCTGGCTGAGCGCGTTCGACACCAGCCGGGCCGTGATGTCCACGATCTGGATCATGCGGTCGTAGGCCATGCGCGTGGGGCCGATCACGCCCAGGGTGCCGACGATCTGGCCGTTCACTTCATACGGCGCGGAGACGACCGACAGCTCCTCGTAGGGCACCACCTGGCTCTCGCCGCCGATGTAGATGCGCACGCCCTCGGCGCGGCTGGAGACGTCCAGCAGCCGCATCAGCTGGGTCTTCTGCTCGAACAGGTCGAACAGCTTGCGCAGCGAGTCCAGGTCGCTGGAGAAATCCTGCACCTGCAGCAGGTTGCGCTCGCCGGAGACCACGACCTGCTCGCTGTCCTCGGCCATCACCTCGGTGCCGGCCTGCACGGCGGCCTGCATCAGCGTGGCGATCTCGCTGCGCAGCGCGTCGATCTCGTCCTTCAGGCGCGCGCGCACCTCCTCGATCGTCAGCCCGGCGTAGTGGGTGTTGAGGAAGTTGGTCGCCTCGACCAGCTGCGAGTCGGTGTAGTCCCGCTCGGTGAAGATCACCCGGTTCTGCACGTCGCCGTCGGGCGCGACCAGGATCACCAGCACGCGGCGGTCGGACAGGCGCAGGAACTCGATGTGCCGGAACACCGACGGCTTGCGCGGCGTGGTCACGACGCCGACGAAGCGCGACAGGCTCGACAGCATCTGCGCCGCGTTGGCGATCACGCGCTTGGGCTGGTCGGGCTGCAGCTGGCTGGCCACCGCCGGCGGGGCTGCCTCCACGTCCAGCGGCCGCACCGTCAGCATGGTGTCGACGAACAGCCGGTAGCCGCGCGGCGTGGGCACGCGGCCGGCCGAGGTGTGCGGGCTGGCGATCAGGCCGAGCTCCTCGAGGTCGGCCATGACGTTGCGGATGGTCGCGGGCGACAGTTCGAGTCCGGACGCCTTGGACAGCGTGCGCGAGCCGACCGGCTGACCATCGGCGATGTAGCGCTCCACCAGCGCTTTCAAGAGCAACCTGGAGCGCTCGTCCAAGCGGGGGTCCAACATGCAAAAGATTGTAGGCCGCCCCTTCGTCCGTCGGGTAGGGTGGGGCTTGCCGGCCTGCGTTCCGGGTGGCGCTGGCGCCCCCGGGATCGCCCGGAATCCGGGGGGAGCCCTGTGGTGTAATCCCGCCCATGCAGTCGTCGCGTTTCCGTCATGTTGCGTTGATCGGCAAGTACCAGGCCCAGGGGATCGAGCCGGTGCTGGAGGACATTGCCCAGTTCATCCTGCGGCAGGGCGCCGAGGTGACGCTGGAGCACGACACCGCGCTCAACACCGGGCTGGCCACGCGCTATCCGACGCTGGACGTGGACGGCATCGGTGCGGCCTGCGACCTCGCGGTGGTGGTCGGCGGCGACGGCACCATGCTGCACATCGCGCGCGAGCTGGCCCGCTACAACGTGCCGCTGATCGGCATCAACCAGGGCCGGCTCGGCTTCATCACCGACATCCCGGTCCACGAGGTGCACGCCTCGCTCGGGCCGATGCTGCACGGCGACTTCGAGGAAGAGCACCGCACCATGCTGGAAGGGCAGGTGGTGCGCGACGGCGAGGTGATCTACGACGGCTTCGCGATGAACGACGTCGTGGTCAGCCGCGGCGCCACCGCCAGCATGGTCGAGCTGCGGGTGGACGTGGACCGCCAGTTCATGGCCAACCTGCGCGCCGACGGCCTGATCATCGCCTCGCCGACCGGCTCCACCGCCTACGCGCTGTCGTCGGGCGGCCCCATCCTGCACCCGGCGATCAAGGGCTGGGTGCTGACCCCGATCGCGCCGCACACCCTGTCGCACCGGCCCATCGTGCTGCCGGATGCCAGCGAGGTGACGGTGGAGATCGTCGCGGGCCGGGATGCGAGTGCCAACTTCGACATGCAAAGCCTGGCGAGCCTGCTGCACGGCGACCGCATCCGCGTGCAGCGCTCCGCCCACCAGGTGCGCTTCCTGCACCCGCGTGGCTGGAGCTACTACGCCACTTTGCGCCGCAAACTTCACTGGAACGAAGGGGTGGGAGCCTGATGCTGCGCCGCATCGCGTTGCGGGATTTCGTCATCGTCAGCGAGCTCGACGTCGAGTTCGAGGCGGGTTTCTCGGTGCTGACCGGCGAGACGGGGGCCGGCAAGTCCATCCTGATCGACGCGCTGCAGCTTGCGCTGGGCAGCCGCGGCGACGCCGGCGTCGTGCGCGAGGGCGCGCAGCGCACCGAGATCACCGCCGTGTTCGACACCCCGCCGGCCCTGCACCCTTGGCTGGACGAGGCCGGCTTCGAGATTGCCGACGAACTGCTGCTGCGCCGCACGATCGACGCGCAGGGCAAGAGCCGCGCGTGGATCAACGGCAGCCCCGCCACCGTGGCCCAGCTGCGCGCCGCGGGCGAGGCGCTGGTCGACATCCACGGCCAGCACGCGTGGCAGAGCCTGACGCGCGCCGACGCCGTGCGCGGCCTGCTCGACGCCTATGCCGGCACCGACCTGAAGCCGCTGGCGGCCGCCTGGCAGGCCTGGCGCGAGGCGCAGCAGCTGCTGGACGACGCCCGCACCCGCCAGGCCGACCTGGAGCGCGAGCGCGAGCGCCTGGCCTGGCAGATCGGCGAGGTCGACAAGCTCGCGCCGGGCGCCGACGAGTGGGACGAGCTCAACGCCGAGCACCGGCGCCTGGCCCACGCCCAGTCGCTGATCGACGCGGTGCAGGCCGCGCTGGACGCGGTCTCCGAGGCCGACCAGAGCGCCGACGCGCTGACCGGGCGTGCGGTCGAGCAGCTGCAGGACGTGGCCGGGTACGACGCGTCGCTCGCCTCGGTGATCGAGGTGCTGCAGTCCGCGCAGGCGCAGCTGCAGGACGCCTCGCACAGCCTGCACGGCTACCTGCGCCACGTCGAGCTGGATCCCGAGCGCCTGCAGGAACTCGACGAGCGCCTGTCCACCTGGATGAGCCTGGCGCGTCGCTACCGCCGCCCGCCGGAGGAGCTGCCCGCGCTGCTGGAAGGCTGGAAGGACGAGCTGCGCCGCCTCGACGCCGCCACCGACCTGGAGGCGCTGGAGCGCGCCGCGGCCGAGGCGCGCCAGCGCTACGACGAGGCCGCCAGGAAGGTCTCGCAGGCACGCCGGCAGGCCGCGCCGAAGCTGGCCGCCACCGTCACGCAGGCGATGCAGTCGCTCGGCATGGCCGGCGGCCGCTTCGAGGTCGCGCTGGTGAAGCTTGACGCGCCGCAGTCGTTCGGGCTGGAGGCGGTGGAGTTCCTCGTCGCCGGCCATGAAGGCAGCACGCCGCGGCCGCTGGCCAAGGTGGCCTCGGGCGGCGAGCTGTCGCGCATCGCGCTGGCCATCGCGGTGACCACCAGCCGCCTCGGCGAGGCCGGCACGCTGATCTTCGACGAGGTCGATTCCGGCGTGGGCGGCGCGGTGGCCGAGACGGTCGGACGGCTGATGAAGCAGCTGGGCGTGGACCGCCAGGTGCTCGCCGTGACCCACCTGCCGCAGGTCGCGGCCTGCGCGGACCACCACTACGTGGTCAGCAAGGCCACGCGCGCGGGCGTGACGACCAGCGAGGTGCGGCCGGTCGCGGGCGAGCAGCGCGTCGCCGAGATCGCGCGCATGCTGGGCGGGCAGCAGCTGTCGGGCACCAGCTTCGCGCACGCGCAGGAAATGCTGGAGACCGCCGCCGCACCGGTCGCGGCAGCCCCCACCCCGTCACGAGGACGCAGACGCCCATGAGCCAGGCACGCGACGACGCTGCCGCCACGCCGCGCGAGGTGGTGCTGATCACCGGCATCTCCGGCTCGGGCAAGTCGGTGGCGCTGCATGCGCTCGAGGACGCGGGCTACTTCTGCGTCGACAACCTGCCGCCGGAGCTGATCGAGAGCTTCCTGTCGCTGGAACAGTCGCGCTTCACGCCGCGCGTGGCGATCGCCGCCGACGTGCGCAGCGCGCGCTCGCTGCCGCTGCTGCTGCCGACCATGGCCAAGCTGCGCGGCATGGGCCTGACGGTGCGCGAGGTGTTCCTGGACGCCTCCACCGACACGCTGGTGCGGCGCTTCTCCGAGACGCGCCGGCGCCATCCGCTGTCCGACGGCCGCCATGACTCGGACCTGGCCGCCGCGCACCGCGCGCTGATCGAGGCCATCGAGCTGGAGCGCGAGCTGCTCGCCGAGCTGCGCCAGGCGTCGTCGGTGATCGACACCAGCCAGCTGCGCCCGGCGCAGCTGCGCAGCTGGATCCGCAACCTGGTGCAGGCGCCCGCGGCCCAGCTGACGCTGGTGTTCGAGTCGTTCGCCTTCAAGCACGGCGTGCCGCTGGATGCGGACTACGTGTTCGACGTGCGCGTGCTGCCCAACCCGTACTACATCCGTGAACTGAGGCCCCTGACCGGCCGCGATGCCGACGTGATCGCCTACCTCGAGGCGCAGCCCGAGGTGCCGGAGATGGTGGCCCAGATCGAAGCCTTCCTGCGCCGCTGGCTGCCGGCCTTCGAGCAGGACCAACGCAACTACCTCACCGTGGCCATCGGTTGCACCGGGGGGCAGCACCGCTCGGTGTACTGCGCCGAGCAGCTGGCCAGACGCTTCCAGGGCCGTGGCACCACCCTGGTCCGCCACCGGGAACTGGACGCGCGCGACGCCGCTGCATGAACACTGCTTCCACCACTTCCCCGATCCCGTTGCCGCTGTTTCCGCTGCAGTCGGTGCTGTTTCCCGACGGCCTGCTGGGGCTGAAGGTGTTCGAGGCGCGCTACCTCGACCTGATGGTCAGCTGCCTGCGCGAGGGCCGGCCGTTCGGCGTGGTCGCGCTGCGCCGCGGCCAGGAGGTGCGCCGTCCGGGCGAGCCGGTCGAGTTCGAGGCGATCGGCTGCGAGGCGCAGCTGCTCGAGGCCGACAGCACCGAGCCGGGCATCCTCCACGTGCGCTGCCGCGGCGGCCGGCGCTTCGAGGTGGTCGACAGCCGCCAGGAACCCAACGGCCTGTGGGTCGCGGACGTGCGCTACCTCGACCCCGACGCGCAGACCTTGCCCACCGAGGAGCTGCTCGGCTCCGCGACCGGGCTGGCCAACGCGATCCGCGTCCTCAAGGAGCGCAACCAGGTGCCGTTCCTCGAGCCCTACCGCTTCGACGACGCCGGCTGGATCGCCAACCGCTGGTGCGAGATCCTGCCCATCCCGCTGGCCGCGCGCCAGAAGCTGATGGAGCTGCCCGACCCGCTGGTGCGGCTCAAGCTCGTCGACCAGTTCCTGCGCCAGAAGGGCATCCTGCAGGACTGAGCCCGCGCGGCGCGACTCAGCGCTGCGCGAGCAGCTTGCGCAGCGGCGCGGGCAGCCCGTAGGCGCCCAGGTCCTCGTAGCGGACCCAGCGACCGCCTTCCCAGCGCGGCGCGTCCTCCAGCTGCAGCTTCACCGGGTGCAGCACCCAGTCGAAGTGGGTCAGTGCATGCTCGATGGGCGGCTGCGCCACCGGCACGGCGCCCAGCGGCGCGGCCGCCTCGCGCAGCGCCTCCAGGCTGGGGTACTCCGGCAGGCTGTACAGCCCGGCCCACACACCCGTGTCCGGGCGCTGCATGAGCCAGACGGCATCCTCGTGTTCGGCCCACAGCCACCAGTTCTCGCGCCGGCTGCGCTTGAGCTTGCGTGTCTTGACCGGGTAGTCCTGCGGCCGGCCCGCGGCGCTGGCCGCGCACAGGGCCTGCACCGGGCACAGCAGGCAGTGCGGCGAGCGCGCCAGGCACACGGTCGCGCCCAGGTCCATCAGCCCCTGCGTGTAGGGGCCCATGTCGCGTTCGGGCAGCAGCGCCTCGGCCAGCGCCCACAGCTCGCGCTCGTGCTTCGCCTGCGCGAGGTCGTGGCCGTAGCCCAGCACGCGCGTGAGCACGCGCTTGACGTTGCCGTCGAGGATCGCGGCGCGCTCGCCGAAGCAGAACGCGGCGATCGCGGCGGCGGTCGAGCGGCCGATGCCGGGCAGGCGCTCCAGTTCGGCGGCGCTGGCGGGAAAGCGTCCGCCATGCTCGTCGCGCACCACCTGCGCGCAGCGGTGCAGGTTGCGCGCGCGGCTGTAGTAGCCCAGGCCGCTCCAGGCGGACAGCACCTCGTCCAGCGGCGCGTCGGCCAGCGCGACCACGTCGGGAAAGCGCGCGAGGAAGCGCTCGTAGTAGCCCAGCACCGTGGTGACCTGGGTCTGCTGCAGCATGATTTCCGACAGCCACACGCGGTACGGGTCGCGCGTGCGCTGCCAGGGCAGCTGGTGGCGCCCGTGCTCGCGCTGCCAGGCGATCACGCGGGCGGCGAACCCGGCGGGCAGGCGAGCGGCATCGACCGGAGACGGGGTCGGCATGGGCGGCGGTCGACCCTCAGCCCTGCGCGGAAGCCGGTGCGTTGAGCGGCAGCTCGATGGTGACCGATTCGATGCCGCCCATCGGCAGCGGCCCGGTCGCGGCGATCTCGATGCCTTCGATGAGCGTCGCCAGGCGCGCCTGCAGGTGGCGCAGGCGTTCCTCCTGGGCGCTCACTTCCTGGATGCGCGCCTCGAGCTCGTTGCTGGCGGCCTGGATGCGCTCCAGCGATTCGCGGCGGCGCTTGAAGTTGCGCCGGCGCTCGCGCAGCTGCGAGTCGATCTGCGACGAGGCGGTCTTGTTCCACAGTTCCAGCTCGCCGCTCGCGCCCTCGAACACGACGCGCAGCTTGGACACCAGCATGCGCCGGAACTGCTCCATGAAGCGGTGCTGCGACAGCCGCAGCGCGTGCGACAGCCCCAGGTACTGGATGTAGTTGCGCTCGATCATGTCCAGGTCGGCGATGAACTGGGACAGGTCGGGCGCCGCCGGCACCGACAGGCCGAAGCCGAACTCCGCGTTCAGCTTGGTGAACGAAGCCCCCAGCATGTCGTGGATCTCGTGGCCCTGGGTCTGTGCCTTGCGCAGCTGCTCGCGCAGCACGGCGCACATGTCCGAGAAGGCACGCTTGACGCCGAAGTTCAGCACCGAGCTGCGCAGCTTCTCCTGCAGCATGTCGGTCTGCTCGCGCACCACGTCGTTGCTGATGGTCGTCAGCGCGTCCTTGAGCATGCGCGTGTGCACCGAGCGCATGGCCTGCACGCGGGCGATGCACTGCTCGAACTCGGCGCTTTCGGCCTCGACGCGCTTGAGCATCATGCCGACCATGTTGCTGTTCTTGCCGCGCAGGCCGCGCAGCTCGAGCAGCTGTTCGGCCAGCTGGCGGCGCCGGTCGTTCAGGCGCCGGCCGATCTGCGCGGTGATCTGGCTGGTGCCGTCGAGCACCACGCGTTCGAGCACCTCGCGGCGCTGCGGCAGCAGCTGGTGGCCCAGCGCGTCTTCCAGCGCGAGGATGCGGCTGGCGCGCAGGACGTCGGCGTCGCCGCTGACCCGCCCGGCCAGCGCCTGCTTGGCCGAGATCGGGAACACGCGGTTCTCGGGGATGCCCAGCGTCTGCGCCGTCAGCGCGCGCTGGCGGGCGATGTGGATCTCCACCTCGGCGCTGGGGCTGAGCGGGTCGCTCAGCGAGTCGATCTTGTTCAGCGCGACGTAGCGCGCCAGCGGCTGGCCGCACAGGTGCTCGCGCCAGATCGTCAGGTCCGACTTGGTCACGCCGGTGTCGGCCGCGAGGATGAAGACCGTCGCGTGCGCCGAGGGCAGCAGGCTCACCGTCAGCTCCGGCTCGGCGCCGATCGCGTTCAGGCCGGGCGTGTCGAGCACCACCAGCCCGCGCTTGAGCAGCGGGTGCGGGTAGTTGATGATGGCGTGGCGCCACGCCGGCACCTCGACCATCCCGGCCGCGTCGACCGGCGGGTTGTCCTCCGGCCGGTCGTCGTCCCAGAAGCCCAGTTCGCGCGCCGCTTCCTTGGGCACCTTGCGCGTCTGCATCACCTGCAGCAGCTCCTCGGCCAGCAGGTCGGGGCGCTTGATGTTCAGCTCGACCTGCTTCCACGCGCTCGGGTGCCCGCGCAGCTCGGCCAGCGAGGCGCTGCCCAGTCGGGTGTCGATGTCCAGCAGCTTCAGCGACGGCGGCTCGTCCGGGTCGTAGCTCAGCTCGACCGGGCACATGGTCGTGCGACCGGGGGTGGCCGGCAGGATGCGCCGGCCCGTGTCGGCGAAGAAGATCGCGTTGATCAGCTCCGACTTGCCGCGGGAGAACTCGGCGACGAAGGCGACGACCAGCTTCTCGCCCGCCAGGCGCTGGGTCAGCGAATCCAGCAGTGCGGAGGTCGGCGGATCCAGCAGGTCGTGGTCGAACAGGAAGCGCGACAGCTCGCCCAGCCGCGATTCCAGATCGGCACGCCATGCGCCGAGCGCATCGAGCTTGTTCGCAAAGGACGGCACCATGGAAAGGGGCAGCAGGCTAAGGGGGAACAGCAAATAGTAGCCGAGGGCGCATGGTAGCCCAAGGCTGCGGGGCGCAGGGGCGGGCCGCCCCCGGGGCGCGGACAGGCGGTGCACCCGGTGGCGCGAACGGAATCCGTGTTACGTGCAGTCACATCCGCCGCGGCTCAGCGGCGCTGGCACTGAGGACAGAAGAAGGTCGACCGCTGGCCCTGCTGGATGCGGCGCACCGGGGTCCCGCAGCGCCGGCAGGGCAGGCCCTCGCGGTCGTAGACCTGGGTCTCGAGCTGGAAGTAGCCGCTTTGCCCCTCGGCGTTGCGGAAGTCGCGCAGGGTCGAGCCCCCGACCTCCAGCGCGCGGCGCAGGGTGGTCCGGATCGATGCCGCCAGGCGCTCGCAGCGCGCCAGGCCGATCCGCCCGGCGGCGGTGCGCGGATCGATGCCCGCGCCGAACAGCGCCTCGGACGCGTAGATGTTGCCCACGCCGACGACGATGTCGCCGGCCAGCAGCGCCTGCTTGATCGACACGCGCCGCCCGCGCAGCCGCTGGTGTAGGTAGGCGCCGTCGAAGGCCGGGTCGAACGGCTCGATGCCCAGCGTGCCGAGCAGCTTGACCGCGGGCGGCGCGTCCAGCGCCGGGGCCCACACCACGGCGCCGAAGCGGCGCGGGTCGTGCAGGCGCAGCAGGCCGCGGTCGGTGGCCAGGTCGAAATGGTCGTGCGGGCCGGGTGGCGGGGCCAGCGGCGCGAAGCGCAGCGACCCGGACATCCCCAGGTGCAGCAGCAAGCCGCCCTCGTCGAGCGCCATCCACAGGTACTTGCCGCGCCGGCTGACCGTGCCGACGGCCTGGCCCACCAGGCGCTCGGGCGCGCAGCCGAGCGGCCAGCGCAACGGCTTGCCCAGGCGCACCGCCTCGATGCGGGCGCCCTGGATGCGGTCGGCAAAGCTCAGCCGCGTGACTTCGACTTCCGGTAACTCGGGCATGAGGGGAATTATCGGGGGCTCCGTAGAATCAGACACGGTCGTCCCCGCGCCGCGCGGATGCCCGCACCATCACAGGGAGTGCCTTCCATGCCGTCTGCCGTGTCCTCGTTCCGCCTGCTGATGTTGGCCGCCAGCCTCGCGGGCGGCAGCTGGGCGGTGGCTGCCGAGGCGCCGGCGGCGTCCGGCGCCCCCGTGCGCGCGCCGGTGGAGTCGTCCGGCCTGGATGCGCCGCTGTTCTACCAGCTGCTGGTCGGCGAGATGGAGCTGCGTGCCGGCAATGCGGCTGCGGCCTACGAGATCCTGCTGGACGGTGCACGCAAGACCGGCGACGAGCGGCTGTTCCGCCGTGCCGTCGAGATCGCCTTGCAGGCGCGCGCCGGCGACCAGGCGCTGGCCGCCGCCCAGGCCTGGCGCACCGCGGTGCCCGGCTCGGTCGAGGCGCACCGGTTCGCGGCGCAGCTGCTGGTCGGGCTCAACCGCGTCGCCGAGGCGCTGGACCCGCTGCGCGCGTTGCTGGCCAACACGCCGGCGGCCGAACGGCCGGAGACCATCGCGACGCTGCCGCGCTTCTTCGTGCGGCCGGCCGACCGCAAGACCATGGCCGGGGTGCTGGAGCAGGCGCTGCAGCCCTACGCCACCATGCCCGAGACGCGCCTGGCCACGCTGCTGGCCAACGCGCGCATGCGCCTGCAGGCGGAGGAACCTGACCGGGCGCTGGCGCTCGCGCAGGAGGCCGCGAAGCTCGACCCGAGCGCCGAAGGCGTGGCGCTGCTCGCGCTGGAGCTGATGCCGCAGCGGGTGCAGGCCGAGTCCATCGTGCGCGACTTCCTGCAGGCCAAGCCCGCGTCGGCGGCGATCCGGCTGTCCTACGTGCGCACGCTGGTCAACCAGCAGCGCTACCCCGAGGCGGCCGTGCAGCTCGAAACCGCCACGCAGGTCGACCCGGCGCTGGCGCCGGCGTGGCTGAGCCTGGGCGCGCTGCGCCTGGAGCTGAAGCAGCCGCGCGAGGCCGAGCAGGCGCTGCGGCGCTACCTGGAGCTGGCCGAAGGGCGCAGCGAATCCACCCAGCCGACCAGCACGCCGACCGAGGACGGCAGCATCGAGGTCGTGACCGCCTCGCCCGCCGAGGGGGTCACGCAGGCCTACCTGCTGCTGGCGCAGGCCGCCGAGGCCCAGGGGCAGTACGAGCAGGCCGACCAGTGGCTGTCGCGCATCGACGAGGCCGACCGCGCGCTGAGCGTGCAGCTGCGGCGCGCGATGCTGCTGGCCAGGCAGGGTCGCACGGGCGAGGCGCGCGAGCTGCTGCGCAAGGTGCCCGAGCGCTCGCCGCAGGATGCGCGCGCCAAGGTGCTGGCCGAATCGCAGCTGCTGCGCGAGCTCAAGGACTGGGGCGAGGCCTACCAGGTGCTGGCGGCCGGCGCGACCCGCTTTCCCGACGACGTGGACCTGCTGTACGAGCAGGCGATGATGGCCGAGAAGCTGCGCCGGGTCGAAGAGATGGAGCGGCTGCTGCGCCGGGTCATCGAGCTCAAGCCCGACCACTACCACGCCTACAACGCGCTCGGCTACACGCTGGCCGACCGCAACGTCCGGCTCGAGGAGGCGCGCCAGCTGGTGCAGAAGGCGCTCGAGTTCGCGCCCAACGAGCCGTTCATCATCGACAGCATGGGCTGGGTCGAGTACCGCATGGGGCGTCCCGAGGAGGCGCTCAAGCACCTGCAGCGCGCCTACCAGGCCCGTCCCGACGCCGAGATCGGCGCGCACCTCGGCGAGGTGCTGTGGTCGCTGGGCCGCCACGACGAGGCGCGCCGGGTCTGGCGCGACGCGCGCGAACGCGACGGCAGCAACGAGGTGCTCATCGAGACGCTGGCGCGCCTGAAGGTGCAGCTGTGATGCGCACGGTCCGCCTGCCCCGGCTGCTGCTGCTTGCGCTGGCCGTGCTGCTGGCCGGCTGCGCCAGCCTGCGCTCGCCGGTCGAAGGGTTGGCGATGGCGGCATCCGGGCGGTTGGCGATCCGCATCGAGGCCGCGCGCCCCGGCGAATCGCCACGCGCCTCGACCGCCTTCTTCGAGCTGCTGGGCGAGGCCGCCCGCGGCGAGCTGCGCCTGTCCAACACCCTCGGCACCACGGTGGCCGTGGCCTGGTGGCAGCCTGGCGAGGCCTGGCTGCGCGCCGAAGGCCGCACGCAGCGCTACGCGGACCTGGACGAGCTGACGCGCGAGATGGTCGGCGAGCCGCTGCCGGTCGTGGCCCTGTTCCACTGGCTGCGCGGCGAGCCCTGGCCCGGGGCAGCCAGCGAGCCGCTGGACGGCGGTGCCCCGGGCTTCCGGCAGCTGGGCTGGAGCGTGCAGCTGGAGCAGGCCGCCGACGGCCTGATCACCGCGGTGCGCCAGGTGCCGCCGGTGGTGACCGTGCGCGCGCGCCTGGACCGCAGCTGACACCTCCTTCGTTGCCGTGATGAAAGCCCTGTACGACGTGCCGGCGCCGGCCAAGCTGAACCTGTTCCTGCACATCACCGGCCGCCGCGCCGACGGCTACCACCTGCTGCAGTCCGTCTTCGTGCCGATCGACTGGTGCGACACGCTGCATTTCGAGCGGCGCGGCGACGGCCGCATCGTGCGGCACGACCTGGGCGAGCCGCTGCCCGAGGACGACCTGTGCCTGCGCGCCGCGCGCGCGCTGCAGGCCGCCAGCGGCACGCGCCTGGGGGCCGACATCTCGATCCTGAAGGAAGTACCGTCCGGGGCCGGGATGGGCGGCGGCAGCTCGGATGCGGCCACCGTGCTGATCGCGCTGAACCGCCTGTGGGGACTGGGCCTGAACCGCGCGCAGCTGATGCGCATCGGCGTGACGCTGGGCGCGGACGTGCCGTTCTTCCTCGGCACGGGGCCTGCGTGGGTCGAAGGCATCGGCGAGCAGCTGACGCCGCTGGCGCTGCCCGCGGCCGACTACATGGTGGTCAAGCCGCCGGCGCACCTGCCCACGCGTGAAATTTTTTCGAGCCCCCTCTTGGTTCGCGACACAAAACCTGCTATGATCTCGGTCTTTCTCGCAGAGACCGCCAAATGCGAGGCCCGGCAGGGCGGTGCGGCAGGATTGTTCGGTCGCAACGACATGCAGGATGCGGCACAGGCGCTGTGCAGCGGCGTGGGTCAGGCGGTGGAGCTGCTGGAAGCACGGTTCGGCCATGGCCGGATGACGGGCTCGGGCAGCGCGGTGTTTGCGAGAATCGGTGCCTTGGAGGCGTCCGATGGCGAGCAGCTCCTGGAGTTGCCGGCCGGGTGGCGTGCAAGAAGGTGCCGCAGCCTGGAGTCCCATCCCCTGCGGGACTGGACGCCGGACTGAAAAGCGACGTTTTCTGGGCTCGCGCAGCGGCCGCAAGGCGGTGGCGAGGGCCTGTGTAGGGGAGTCGCCAAGTTGGTTAAGGCATCGGATTTTGATTCCGACATTCGAGGGTTCGAGTCCTTCCTCCCCTGCCAAACCAATCCAGGAAGCTCTGGGTCGTAGCATCGGCCCAGAGCTTCCGTAGTTTTTGAGCCATACCGGGCGAAGTTGGTGCTCTGCTTGCAGGGTGACATCACGCGAGACGGTCACGACGCAGTCCTGTAGGCCTCGACGGAGAGGAAGATGCTGTCCGACACCTTGCTGTTCACCGGCAACGCCAATCCCTCGCTTGCCCAGGAAATCGCCACCCATCTCGGCCTGACGCTGGGACGTGCGGCGGTGGGCCGCTTCTCGGATGGCGAGGTCTCGGTCGAGATCCAGCAGAACGTGCGCGGCCGCGACGTGTTCGTGGTGCAGCCCACCTGCGCGCCGACCAACGAGCACGTGATGGAGCTGTGCATCATGGTCGATGCGCTCAAGCGTGCCTCGGCGCGCCGCATCACGGCCGTGATCCCGTACTTCGGCTATGCCCGCCAGGACCGCCGCCCGCGCTCGACCCGCGTGCCGATCAGTGCGAAGGTGGTGGCCAACATGCTGGAGGTCGTCGGCGTCAACCGCGTGCTGACGATGGACCTGCACGCCGACCAGATCCAGGGCTTCTTCGACATCCCGGTCGACAACATCTACGCCTCGCCGGTCCTGCTGGCCGACCTGAAGTCGCGCAGCTACAAGGACCTGGTGGTGGTCTCGCCCGACGTCGGCGGCGTGGTGCGCGCCCGTGCGCTGGCCAAGCAGCTGGGCTGCGACCTGGCCATCATCGACAAGCGCCGTCCCAAGGCCAACGTCTCGGAAGTGATGCACGTCATCGGCGAGATCGAGGGCCGCAACTGCGTGATCATGGACGACATGATCGACACCGCCGGCACGCTGGTGAAGGCGGCCGAGGTGCTCAAGGAGCGCAACGCCAAGTCGGTCTACGCCTACTGCACCCACCCGGTGTTCTCCGGCCCCGCGCTGGAGCGCATCCAGAATTCCGCCCTCGACGAGGTGGTGATCACCAACACCATCCCGCTGGCCGAGGCCGCCAAGTCGATCGGCAAGATCCGCCAGCTGTCGGTGGCTTTCCTGTTCGCCGAAACCATCCGGCGGATCTCCGACGGCGAGTCGGTGACTTCCCTGTTCTCGGAGCAGAACAACAACTTCTGAGCCGGGAACGCCACGGGCGGCCGCACGTGGGCCGCCCGGCCACAGGGCCGTGGTGACACGGCCGTTCTTGCGTCTGGTCGCGGACGCGTATTGACTGGAGAAACGAATGAAATTCGTCGCATTTGAGCGCCAAGTGCAGGGGACCGGAGCGAGCCGCCGCCTGCGCAAGGCCGGCAAGGTCCCGGGCATCGTCTACGGTGCGGGCGAGCCGAAGATGATCGAGCTCGACCACAACGCGCTGTTCCACGCGCTGAAGAAGGAAGCCTTCCATTCGTCCATCCTCGAGATGGAACTGAACGGCAAGGTCGAGCAGGTGCTGCTGCGTGACTACCAGATGCACGCCTACAAGCCGCTGGTGCTGCACGTGGACTTCCAGCGCGTCGACCCGACGACCAAGATCGTCAAGAAGGTGCCGCTGCACTTCGTGAACGAGGAAGAATCGCCGGCCGTCAAGACCGACAAGTGCACGATCTCCCACGTCGCCACCGAGCTGGAGATCCAGTGCCTGGCGCAACAGCTGCCCGAGTTCATCGAGGTGGACCTGAGCGGCCTGAACAAGGGCCAGTCGCTGCACGTCAACGACATCAAGCTGCCCAAGGGCGTGAAGGTCATGACCCACGGCAAGCCGAACCCGGCCATCGCCACCGCGGTGCCGCCGGTCGAGGAAGTGATCGTCGATCCGACCGCCGCCGCCCCCGCTGCCGAGCCCGCCAAGGGCAAGGGCAAGGGCAAGAAGTGATCGGCTCCTGCCTCGAAACTTTCGGACGAAAGCCCCGCACTGCGGGGCTTTTTTCATGCGTCTTCGTGTAGCCTTGCGTCGGCCCGGCCGCGCATGACCCCATGCCCGGCCGCAGGCCACGGGCACGACGATGAGCAAACCACCGCTGTTCCGGCGCGCGCAGCTGCCGGCCTTCCTCGCCTTCCTGCTGCTGGCCGTCAACCTGCGGCCGGCGATCACCGCGGTCGGGCCGCTGGTGGGCAGCATCCAGGAAACCACCGGCCTGTCCGGCACGGCGCTCGGGATGCTGACCAGCCTGCCGCTGCTGGCCTTCGCGGCGTTCTCCCCGCTGGCGGGCTTCGCGCGCCGGCTGGGGCTGGAACGTACCGCGGCCTGCGCGATGCTGATGCTGCTGGCCGGCGTGCTGCTGCGCTCGGCCGGCCCGACGGCGGCGCTGTATGCCGGCACGCTGGTGCTTGCGGCGGGCATCGCGGTCGGCAACGTGCTCGCGCCCAGCTTCATCAAGCGCGACTACGCCGCGCACGTGGGCACGTTGACCACGCTCTACGCGATGGTGCTGGCGCTGAGTGCCGCCGCCGGCACGGGGCTGGCGGTGCCGCTGGAGCGCGTGCTGCCGGGCGGCTGGCGCGGCGCGCTGGCGGCCTGGGCGCTGCCGGCTGCCGCCGCGGCGATCCTGTGGGCGCGCGCCTTCCTGCGCCCGCGCGCGCCCGAGCCACCGGCCGACCCGGTCGCGGCAAACACCTCGGTGTGGCGTTCGCCGCTGGCCTGGTGCGTCACCGCCTTCATGGGGCTGCAGTCGATCTGCTTCTACGTCCCGGTGGGATGGTTCCCGCGCGTGATCCAGGACGCCGGCTACGACCCGGCCGTGGCCGGCCTGATGATCACCGCCTTCCAGCTCGTCTCGCTGGTGGCCAGCGCGACCATGCCGCGCCTGCTCGCGGCGCGCCCCGACCAGCGTGCGCTCGCGGTGTTCGCCTCGCTCGTGATCCTCACGGGCGTGCTGGGCCTGATGCTGCATCCCGCGTGGGCGCTGCTGTGGGTGTCGCTGGCGGGGCTGGGTTCCGGGCTGTCGTTCCCGCTGGCGCTGGCGTTCATCGGCCTGCGCACCACCGACCACCGGCAGGCCGCGTCGCTGTCGCTGATGTCGCAGTCGATCGGCTACCTGCTCGCGGCGGCGGGCCCGCTGTTGTTCGGGCTGGCGCACGACCTGTCCGGCGGCTGGACCGCGCCGCTCGCGGGGCTGGCCGCGAGCACCGTGGTGCTGGCGGTCGTGGGCTACCGCGCCGGGCAGGCCCGCACCATTTCCGGTGCGGGTGGGTGAGAGGGCGCGGCCCGCACCTGTTTTCAATCGCTTGCAAGCTCGTGGCCGGCGTTGCCTGCGCGTCAGGCGGCGCCGCCCCGGTCGTCCCCCGATAATCGCGACCCATGATCCGTCTGTTTGTGGGCCTGGGCAATCCCGGGCCGGAATACGAAGCGACCCGCCACAACGCCGGCTTCTGGTGGGTGGACGCGGTGGCCCGCAAGCTCGGCGCTACGCTGCACGCCGAGCGCACCTACCACGGCCTGCTGGCGCGCGTGAACCGCCCGTGCCCGGACGTGCCCGGGCCGGTGTGGCTGCTGCAGCCGCAGACCTACATGAACCGCTCCGGCCTGTCGGTGGCGGCGCTGGCGCGCTTCTTCAAGATCGCGCCGCAGGAGATCCTGGTCGCGCACGACGAACTCGACCTGCCGCCCGGGCAGATGAAGATCAAGCTGGGCGGCGGCCATGCGGGCCACAACGGCCTCAAGGACATCCAGGCCCAGCTGGGCAGTGCCGACTTCTGGCGCCTGCGCCTGGGCATCGGGCATCCGGGCGTGAAGTCCGAGGTGGCCGACTACGTGCTGCGCAAGCCCGCGCCCGAGCACCGCGAGGCGCTCGAGCAGTGCATCGACCGCTCGATGCAGGCGCTGGATGCGATGCTGCACGGCGACATGGAGGCGGCGCAGCGCCTGATCCATGCCAAGCCCCCGCGGCCCAAGCCGCCGCGTCCGCAGGAGCCCGCCGCCTCATGAGGGCCCGCGCGCTGCTCGTCGCCGCATCGCTGTGCGTTGCGGCCGGCGCTGCCGGCGCGCCGCCGCAGGCGGTCTACCGCTGCGGCAACGTCTACGCGCAGCAGCCCTGCGGGCCCGGCGCACAGGCGCTGGATGTCCGGGACGAGCGTTCCGATGCGCAGCATGCCGAGGCATGGCAGGCGCAGCAGCGCCACCAGGCCGCGGCGCAGCAGCTGGAACGCGAGCGGCGCCGCATCGAGGCCGAGCCCGTCGCCGCCGGCGGCATCCACGGCGTGCCGCCACGCGCGCAGCCGGATGCGCAGGACGACCAGCCTCCTCGGAAGCCGCGTCGCAAGAAGCGGTTCAAGTCGCAGCGCCAGGCGCAGGCGGCCGCAGTCCCGACGGCGGGGCTGCAGGGACGTTGAGCGGGTACGGGCGTCCTGGCCCTCAGGAAGTGCCGCCTTGCGCGGCCTGCTGCAGGGCGTGGTACTTCGCCCAGAGCTGTTCCCTGGTTTCCCGGTGCGCCGGATTGACCGGGATGCACTCGACCGGGCACACCTGCACGCATTGCGGCTCGTCGAAGTGGCCCACGCATTCGGTGCAGCGCGTCGGGTCGATCACGTAGATCTCCGGGCCCATCGAGATGGCCTGGTTCGGGCATTCGGGCTCGCAGACGTCGCAATTGATGCACTCGTCCGTGATCATCAGGGCCATGGCGTGGGTCCTCAGCTGCCTTGCTTGACGCGATCCTGCAGTCGCTTGAGCACCGAGGGTGCCACGAACTTGGAGACATCACCGCCAAGCATGGCAATTTCGCGCACGAAGGTGCCCGAGACGAACTGGTACTGGTCCGAGGGCGTCAGGAACACCGTCTCGACGTCGGGCATGAGCTGGCGGTTCATGCCGGCCATCTGGAACTCGTATTCGAAGTCGCTGACCGCGCGCAGGCCGCGCACCACCACCTTGGCGCCCTGGCCGACGACAAAGTCGCGCAGCAGGCCGCGGAAGGCCATCACCTCGACGTTGGCGTAGGGCCGGGCGACCTCGCGGGCGATGTCCAGCCGCTCGTCCAGCGTGAACATCGTGCGCTTGTGGTGGCCGGCGGCCACGGCGACGATGAGGCGGTCGAACAGCGTGCTGGCGCGCCGCATCAGGTCTTCATGGCCCAGCGTCATGGGGTCGAACGTGCCGGGGTAGATCGCCACGCGGGCCTGGGGGGCAGAGGTCATCGAAGGGTCTCCATTGCAGGCAGGGGGCAGTTTATCGGCCCGCGACCGGGCGCAGCAGGTGGAAGTGCACCGTGCCGGCGCGGCCGCTGCGGTGCACCTGCAGGCCCAGCGCCTCCAGCAGCGCGGCCTCGGGCGGGGCGTCGGCTTCCAGGTAGACGTAGCCGTCGGGGACGACGAGGCGCGCCGCTTCGCGCAGCGCGGCCTCGAACAGGCCGGCGGCAAACGGGGGATCGAGCAGCACCAGGTCGAAGCGGGCCTCGGGGACGCGCCGCATCCACGCGAGCGCGTCGCCGCGCACGACCTGCACCGCATCGGCACGCAGGCGCTGCTTCAGGGCATGCAGCTGCGCGACGAGCATCGCATCCTGCTCGAGCAGCACCACCTCCGTCGCGCCGCGCGAGGCCGCCTCGAAACCCAGCGCCCCGGTGCCGGCGAACGCATCCAGGCAGCGCCAGCCGGCGAGGTCCTGGCCGAGCCAGTTGAACAGCGTCTCGCGCACCCGGTCGAGCGTGGGCCGCAGTCCCGGCTTGTCCGCGACGGGCAGCTTGGTGCGCTTCCACTGCCCGCCAATGATGCGCACTTCACGCGGCGGGGAGGAACGAGGGGATCGGGTGGCCATGCTCGGGACGTGCAGGGCGTCGATTGTAGGCAGGCGCGGCAGGGGCAGCCCGGTTTCTTAGAATCGACGGCACGACTCAAGGCACCCATGTTCAGTTTCTTCAAGAAAAAATCCCCCCCGCCGGCCTCCGCGCCTGCCCCTGCACCTGCCCCTGTCGAAGCGCCGGCCGCCCCCGCGCCCCAGGCGCCGGTCGAGCCCGCGGCGCCGGCTCCCGCGGTAGCGGCGGCGCCGGCCGAGCCCGCGCCCGAGCGCCGCTCGTGGCTGGACAAGCTCAAGCAGGGCCTGCGCCGCACCGGCTCGAGCATCACCCAGGTGTTCGTCGGCGCGCGCATCGACGACGCGCTGTACGAGGAGCTCGAGGCCGCGCTGCTGATGGCCGACGCCGGCGTGAAGGCGACCGAGCACCTGCTTGCCGACCTCAAGCGCCGGGTCAAGGAAAGCAAGGCCACCGACGCGGCGGCCGTCAAGGCGCTGCTGGTCGATGCAGTGACCGACCTGCTCAAGCCGCTCGAGAAGCCGCTGGTCGTGGGCCGGTACACGCCGACCGTGATGATGGTCGTGGGCGTCAACGGCGCGGGCAAGACCACCAGCATCGGCAAGCTCACGCGCCACCTGGCCGAATCGAACCAGAAGGTGCTGCTGGCTGCGGCCGACACCTTCCGTGCCGCGGCGCGCGAGCAGCTCGCGGTGTGGGCCGACCGCAACCAGGTCGAGATCGTCAGCCAGGAAGGCGGCGACCCGGCCGCGGTGACCTATGACGCGGTGACGGCCGGCCGTGCGCGCGGCTGCGACGTCGTGATCGCCGACACCGCCGGGCGGCTGCCGACGCAGCTGCACCTGATGGAGGAGCTGAAGAAGATCCGCCGCGTGATCGCCAAGGCCGACGAGACCGCACCGCACGAGGTGCTGCTGGTGGTCGACGGCAACACCGGCCAGAACGCGCTGGCCCAGGTCAAGGCCTTCGACGACGCGCTGCAGCTGACCGGCCTGATCGTCACCAAGCTGGACGGCACCGCCAAGGGCGGCGTGCTCGCGGCGATCGCGCGCGAGCGCCCGGTGCCGGTGTACTTCATCGGCGTGGGCGAGAAGCTCGAGGACCTGCAGACCTTCAACGCGCGCGAGTTCGCGCAGGCGCTGCTGGACTGACGGCCCGGCAGGCCGCTGCGCGGGGCAGCAGGCCGTCGCGTGCGCGGGCGGGTCAATGCGGCCGGCTGGTCGGGGCCGGGCCGAGCGGCATCGGGCCCGAATCGAGGTCGTCGAACCAGGTCGACGGCGGCGGCTCCTCGCGCCGCTCGCGCACGCCGTTGATGATCGGGAAGTTCGAATCGACGCGCGAGGCTCCGTTGGCGGCCTCGGGACGGGTGTCGTCCAGCCCGGTGTCCTGCGCGTCCTCGGCCATGTGCTCCAGCAGCGCCAGCCGCGCCGCGGTGGCCGACGGGATCTGGTTCTCGCGCCAGACATGCAGGGGCAGTCCCGCGGCCTGCAGCACGCGGTCCATGCGCGCCTGGCGCCTGAGCGTGCGTTCCTTCTCCTGGCCTTCGGGCGCGCGCACCTCGACGACCGCGATCACCTGGGACGCGTTGTCGCAGACGACGAAGTCGGCACACAGCTGGCCGACGCGGCGCACCCACTCGCTGTACGAATGCCGGGTCGGCACCTTGAGGAAACGCGCCAGCGGCACCTGGGCGAAGATGACATGGTCGGGCAGGGCCCGGCGCAGCACCATGTAGGCCTGCCGTTCGGTCGAGGTGAGGATGCGGGTGGGCTCCGGGGTCCACGCCATCAGCGTGTCCAGGTGTTCGAGGCTGCGCTTGCCGGGGTGCGCGTTCGGGGTCGCGGCGCTGCGGCGCAGCCACCACCAGCACAGGGCCACGACGAGCACGGCCAGTGCGAGCAGGATGAATACGGGTTCCATTGCAGACGAGTGTTCCGACTTGAGCGGGACCTTAGCGGCCCCTCCCGGTCGGGTCAACTCGTGAACCTGCAGGCGAGGACGGCGAAGTGCCCATTCCTGCACAGGACGCCGGGCGCGGCTAACAAACCGTTACCGCCCGAGGCCAGGCAGGCCCTTCAGGCCGCCCATGCGCTTCATCATCTTCATCAGGCCGCCGCCCTTCATCTTCTTCATCATCGCCTGCATCTGCTCGAACTGGTTGAGCAGGCGGTTGACCTCCTGCACCTGCACGCCGGCGCCGGCGGCGATGCGGCGCTTGCGGCTGGCCTTGATCAGCTCGGGCTTGCGGCGCTCCAGCGGCGTCATCGAGTTGATGATGCCTTCCATGCGGCGGATGTCGCGCTCGGCGCGGTCCATGTCGGCCTGCCCCGCCTTGGCGGCCACCTGGGTCGGCAGCTTGTCGAGCAGGCCGGCCAGGCCGCCCATCTTCTTCATCTGCGAGATCTGCGCGAGGAAGTCGTTGAGGTCGAAGCCCTCGCCGGACTTGACCTTCTGTGCGAGCTTCTCGGCCGCCTTCAGGTCCACGCCCTTCTGGACTTCCTCGACCAGCGCGACGATGTCGCCCATGCCGAGCACGCGGCCGGCGTGGCGTTCGGCGTCGAACACCTCCAGGCCGTCGATCTTCTCGGAGACGCCGGCGAACTTGATCGGCGCACCGGTGATGGCGCGCACCGACAGCGCCGCGCCGCCGCGCGCATCGCCGTCGAGCTTGGTCAGCACCACGCCGGTCAGCGGCAGGGCGTCCTTGAAGGCCTTGGCCGTGTTGACCGCGTCCTGGCCCTGCATCGCGTCGACCACGAACAGGGTCTCGACCGGCTTGAGCGCGGCGTGCAGATCGCGGATCTCGGCCATCATCGCCTCGTCGATCGCCAGCCGGCCGGCGGTGTCGACCAGCAGCACGTCGAAGTAGTGGCGCCGTGCGTGGTCGAGCGCGGCCAGCGCGATGTCGACCGGCTTGTCGTTCGGGCTGGACGGGAACCATTCGGCGCCGGCCTGCTTCGTGACCGTCTTCAGCTGCTCGATGGCGGCCGGCCGGTACACGTCGGCCGAGACCGTCAGCACCTTCTTCTTGCGCTTCTCGATCAGGTGCTTGGCGAGCTTGGCGGTGGTCGTGGTCTTGCCCGCGCCCTGCAGGCCGGCCATCAGGATCACCGCCGGCGGCTGGGTCGCCAGGTTGAGGTCGGACACGCCTTCGCCCATCGTCGCGGCGAGCTCGCGGTGCACCACGCCGACCAGCGCCTGGCCGGGCGACAGCGAGCCCACCACTTCCTGGCCGAGCGCCTTCTCCTTGACCCGGGCGATGAAGTCGCGCACCACGGGCAGGGCGACGTCGGCTTCGAGCAGCGCCATGCGCACCTCGCGCAGCATGTCCTGCACGTTGCTCTCGGTGATGCGGGCCTGGCCGCGCATCTGCTTGACCAGCCGCGACAGGCGATCGGAAAGGGTAGAGGCCATGGGGTGGAGCCTGTGGATCGGGGAGGGCCGGCCCGCCAGAACGGCGGGCCGCGAAAGTACACTGTATGAATGATTCTAGCTTCCGGGCCCTGGGCCGCCTTGCAACTCCAGTCCGCCATGACCGTGGCCGCCAGCCTGGCGGCGCTGGTCGGCTACGGCGTCGCGCTGCTGCAGAGCGAGCACACCGCCCGGCTGCTGCGCTGGACGCTGATCGGCGGCTGGGTCGCGCACGGGCTGGCGCTGGTGCTGGACGGTGCCGGCATCGGCGCGCCGCAGCCGGGCGCGCGCTTCGGCTTCGCGCCGGCGCTGTCGACGACGCTGTGGCTGGTGCTGGCGGTCTACGCGATCGAGAGCCGCTTCGTGCCGCTGCCCGGCGTGCACCGCGCGCTCGCGGTGCTGGGGCTGACCGCGGTGGTCGCGACACTGTTCTTTCCCGGCGAGATGCGGCCGAACGTCGATGGCGCCTGGATGCCGCTGCACTGGGTGCTGGGCATTGCCTCGTACGGCCTGTTCGGTGCGGCGGTGCTGCACGCGGCGCTGCTGAGCCGCGCCGAGCGGCAGATGCGCGAGCGACGCGGCGCGCCCGAAGCGCCGGTGGGCATGCCGGTGCTGCGCCTGGAAAAGCTCACCTTCCGCTTCGTCGCGGCCGGGTTTGCCGTGCTGTCGGCGGCGCTGCTGCTCGGGATCGCGTACGCCGATCCCTGGCGCTGGAACCACAAGACGATCTTCTCGGTGCTGGCCTGGGCCGTGTTCGCGGCGCTGCTGGCCGGCCGCCGCGCCTTCGGCTGGCGCGGGCGCCGGGCCACCCGCTGGGTCTACGCCGGGGCGGCGCTGCTGCTGCTGGCCTACGTGGGCTCGCGGTTCGTGATGGAAGTGTTGCTGGGCCGCACGGTCGCGTGAGGCGGGCGGGGATGCGATGGTGAAGTACCTGGTCTTGCTGCTGGTGGTGGTGCTGGTGCTGTGGTGGGCCGGCCGGCCGCGCGTGGCGCGCAGTGCCGGCAACACATCGCGCGGGGGTGCGTCGGCCGCCGGCCGTCAGGTGCGCCCGATGGTCGCCTGCGCGCACTGCGGCGTGCACCTGCCGCAGGACGAGGCCTTGAGCGGGCCGGGCGGACACTACTGCTGCGAGGCGCACCGCGCCGCCCACCGCTGATCCTGCTCCATGGCACGTCGCCCTTCCCCCGCAGGCGCCGAGGCGGCCCATCCGAGCGAGGAGTCCTGGTTCGCCGCGCTGGGCGTCAGCCAGGACACGCAGATCGACGACGAGGCCGCCGGCGGGCGCGGGAGGTCGCGTCCGTCGGGCTGGCGCGCCGCCGAGTCGCAGGACTCGCGCTTCCTGACCCGGCAGGCCCGCCGCCTGCTCGGCGCGACGACCCAGCCGTCGTTCCAGCGCATCTACCGGGCCTTCCTGGGCGCGCGGGTGGCCGTGGGCCTGCTGCTGCTCGGCGCCCAGGCCGCCTCCCACCTGATCGGCGCAGGCTCGCCCGGCCCCTCCTGGGTGCTGGCGGCGAGCGCGGCCTATGCACTGGCCACGCTGGTGGCATGGTGGCTGGGCCGCCACGCCGCCGAGGGCCGGCAGGGCCGCCCGGTGCACCGGCTGCGGCGCGGGCAATGGCTGTCCACCGTCGGGCTGGACGTGGCCGCGTTCGGGCTGCTGCACCTGTTCGGCTCGACCGGCAACATCAACTACCTGCCGCTGCTGGTGCTGCCGGTGCTGATGGCCGGCGTGCTGACCTCGCGCGGCGCGGCGCTGTCGGTGGCCGCGGCCATCACCCTGCTGCTGCTGGGCGATGCCTGGTGGCGTGCCGCGGACGGCAACTTCTCGATGCTGTACATGCAGGCCGGGCTGGTCGGCAGCGGCTTCTTCGTGATCGCGCTGCTGGCCGGCGAGCTGGCCAGCCGCCTGGCGCGCGAGGAGCTGGCTGCGCGCGGCAGCATGGAGCTGGCGCGCCAGCAGGCCCAGCTCAACCGGCTGGTGATCGAGGAGATGCAGGACGGCGTGCTGGTGGTCGACCGGCGCGGGCGCGTGCGGGTCGCCAACCCGGCCGCGCGCCGGCTGCTGGCCGAAGAAGGCCTGGTGCCCGCGCCGCCGTTCCAGCTCCACGGCGATCCGGCCTGGCAGCCGCTGGCGGCGGTGGTGATGCAGTCGTTCAAGAGCGGCAGCTCGCCGGAGACCGGGCTGGAAGTGCACCTGCCGTTCCCGTCCGGCCACAGCCGCGGGCTGCGGGTGCGCCTGCGCTTCACGAAGCGACGCCAGCCGCAGGCCTCGGAGGAGCTGTGCGTGCTCTTCCTCGAGGACCTGCGCGACGTGCAGGCGCGCACCCGCCAGGAGAAGCTCGCCGCGATGGGGCGCATCTCGGCCGGCATCGCGCACGAGATCCGCAACCCCCTGTCGGCGATCGCTCAGGCCAACGCGCTGCTGGCCGAGGACCTCACCACGCCGGCGCAGCGCCAGCTGTCGCAGATGGTGGCCGACAACGTCGAGCGCCTCAAGCGCATCGTCGACGACGTGATGGAGGTGGCGCCCGGCGGGCCGCCGGTGCAGGTGCAGCCCGTCGACGTTACGGCGCTGGTGGCCAGCACCTGCAGCGAATGGGCCCGCACGGCACGCCTGCCGCTGGACGAGCGCAGCGCCCTGCGGGTCGACCTGCCGCTGGCGCCGGTCGGCGCGGCCTTCGACCCCGACCACCTGCGGCGGGTGCTGATCAACCTGCTTGACAACGGCTACCGGCACGCCTCCAAGCGGCCGGGCAGCGTCGAGGTGCGGCTGGTGGCCGAGCCGGAGGTGCTGACGCTGAGCGTCTGCAGCGACGGCCCCCCCATTCCTCCCGACGTGGAGCGTTACTTATTCGAGCCTTTCTTCTCGACGCGCAGTCGGGGCACGGGGTTGGGCCTGTATATTTGCAAGGAGTTGTGCGAGCGCTACGGCGCGACGATCGACTACCGGCTGCGCAGCGCGCAGTACACGGCGCGCAACGAGTTCTACTTGGTCATGCGGGTCGTGCCGCTCGGTCCCCAAGACGTACCTTCCGCCAGTCTCAACCTGACGCGATGACATCTGCCTCTCACTACAGCCTGCTGGTGGTCGACGACGAACCTGACCTGCGCACCCTGTACGAGCTGACGCTGCTGCGCGAGGGCTATGACGTCGAGGCGGCCGCCACGGTCGAGGATGCCTGGGCCCGCCTGAAGGACCGCACCTACAGCGCCGTCATCACCGACATGCGGCTGCCCGACGGCACGGGGCTGGACCTGCTGCGCCGGCTCGAGGAGGCCGGCCGCCGCGAGAAGACCATCATGATCACCGCCTTCGGTTCGCCCGAGAACGCGGTCGAGGCGCTGAAGGCGGGGGCCTATGACTACCTCACCAAGCCGGTGGACCTGAAGCAGTTCCGCACCGTGGTCGCCTCGGCGCTTGGTCGGCCCAGCGCGGTGCCGGCCTCGGGGGCGGCGGCCAGCTCGGCGGTGCCGGCTGCGCCGCACACGCGCGGCAGCGTGCGCGTGACCGCCCCGGCGGTGCTGGTGACCGGCGCGTCCGGCGCGATGGAGCGCATGGCCGGCATGTCGCCGGCGATGCAGCAGGTGCGCAGCCTGATCGAGAAGGTCGCGCGCAGCATGGCGCCGGTGCTGGTGCAGGGCGAATCGGGCACCGGCAAGGAGCTGGTCGCGCGCTCGATCCACGAAGTCAGCGCGCGCCGTGGCCAGCCGTTCATCGCGGTCAACTGCGGCGCCATCCCCGAGCAGCTGCTGGAGGCCGAGTTCTTCGGCTACCGCAAGGGGGCCTTCACCGGCGCCAACGAGGACCGCGAAGGCTTCTTCCAGGCCGCGCGCGGCGGCACGCTGTTCCTCGACGAGATCGGCGACCTGCCGCTGTCGATGCAGTCCAAGCTGCTGCGCGTGATCCAGGAGCGGGCGGTGCGCCCGGTCGGCGCGGTCGCCGAGACGCCGATCGACGTGCGCATCGTCAGCGCCACCCACAAGGACCTTGCCGCCGAGGTGCAGGCCGGCCGTTTCCGCCAGGACCTGTACTACCGCCTCAACGTGATCCAGATCCGCGTGCCGGCGCTGCGCGAGCGGCTGGAGGACCTGCCGCTGATCTGCGAGCGCGTGCTCGAGCGCATCGCGCAGGACGCCGAGGTCTGGCCGCCGCCGCGCCTGACGCCGGCCGCGCTGGCGCACCTGGCGCGCTATCCCTTCCCCGGCAACATCCGCGAGCTGGAGAACCTGCTGCACCGTGCGGTGGCCCTGTCCGGAGGCGAGTGGATCGACCAGCCCGACCTCGAGCTGCCCGACGCGGTGCTCAACGAAACGGCGCTGCAGGAGGCCGACGCGCCCCTCGTGACCGGCGGTGTAGAGCTGCCGGCCGCGCGCGGGGCGGGCGCCGTGCCGCCGGCCTCGCAGGCCCCCTTGCCCAGCGACCTGGCGGCCTACCTCGACGAGGTCGAGCGCGACATCCTGATCCGCGCGCTCGAGCGGCACCGCTACAACCGCACCGCTGCCGGCGCGAGCCTCGGGCTGTCGCTGCGCCAGATGCGCTACCGCATGGCGCGCCTGGGCGTGATGGTGGCCGAGCACGGCGTGGCGGTCGAATCCGACGACCACTGAATGACCATCACCGCGGGCAGCCCGGACGGCTGGCGTGACGGCTGGTACGCTGCGGCGCGCCACATCGCCTCGCCCAACTTCGGCCCGCGTCCGCCGGGCACGCGCATCGACCTGGTGGTGGTGCACTCGATCAGCCTGCCGCCCGGCGTCTACGGCGGTCCGCACATCGAGCAGCTGTTCACCAACACGCTGGACTGGGACGCGCACCCGTACTTCCAGCAGATCCGTGGCCTGGAGGTCTCGGCGCACTTCGTGATCCGCCGCGACGGCGAGCTGCTGCAGTTCGTCTCCTGCGACGACCGCGCCTGGCATGCGGGGCGCTCGTGCTTTGGCGGCCGCGAGAACTGCAACGACTACTCGATCGGCATCGAGCTCGAGGGCCTGGAGGGCGGGCGCTTCGAGCCGGCGCAGTACCAGGTGCTCGCGCGCCTGCTGCATGCGCTGAAGCGGCGCTACCCGATCGAGCACGTCGCAGGCCACGAGCATGTCGCGCCGGGCCGCAAGCAGGACCCCGGTCCAGGGTTCGACTGGGCGCTGATCGCGCGCATGACACAGTGGCCCGATCGGTATTTTCCCGGGGCGTGAGCGCCTCTTCGTGAGGCGAGTTGCGCGAGGCGCGCGCAAACGCGGCACGGGGGGCGGCGTGAGAACTCCAGCAGCGAAGCGGCCTGGGCGGGCAAATCGCCGCGCCAGCCCAACGCTGATGCGGGATGTGCCTGCCACTGCCAGCACTGATGCGTGCAGACGGCGCATCGCACTCTCCTGGTGCCGGCCTCGCATGCAAAAAAACGGGCTCGCGTCAATCCTTCTTCGGGTTGGTCCGGACGCTAGAGGTAGCGCTTGAAGTCGGGCGGGGCGCTAGATATAGTGTCCCGTCATGGTATCCTCGCGCCCTCGCAAAAACGCCGAGCCATCCGTGTGCGAATGCCGCGGTCCTTGGCGCGAAGCCGCCTCCGCCGTGCCCGGCACGGTCACGGCAGCGGGGGCCATGCACCCGAACACTCCACCCTCGACGCAACTGCACGCCCCGGTGCCGGGGTCGCTGCGTTGAGGGTTTCGTTTTTTCGATCGAGCTTGAACAACAAGGAAGGGAACACATGCAGACCATCAGCACCAGCGTCGATCCGCAAGCTGCGGGCAGCGTCCCGGGGACTCCCCGTCCGGCGGTAGCCGCCGCCTCGGCCTACGCGGGCTACCAGATCATTCGTCGCAACGGTGCGGTGGTGGCCTTCGAGCCGAACAAGATCGCGGTGGCCCTGATGAAGGCCTTCCTCGCCGTGCACGGCACGCAGGGGGCGGCCTCGGCCAGCGTGCGCGAGACGGTCGACGGGCTGACCGAGACCGTGGTGCGTGCGCTGCTGCGCTCGCGCCCGAACGGCGGCACGTTCCACATCGAGGACGTCCAGGACCACGTCGAGCTGGCGCTGATGCGCGGCGGCCACCACGAGGTCGCGCGCGCCTACGTGCTGTACCGCGAGCGCCGCGCGCAGGAGCGCGCCCGCCAGCAGGGCACCCAGCAGGAAGCCGCGGCGCAGGAGCCGGTGCTGCACGTGATCGACGGCGGCCAGCGCGTGCCGCTGGACATGGGCAAGCTGCAGGCCCTGGTCAACTCCGCCTGCGAGGGCCTGGGCGAGGACGTGCGCCCCGAGCCCATCCTGGCCGAGACCAAGCGCAACCTGTACGACGGCGTGCCGATGGACGAGGTGCACAAGGCCGCCATCCTGGCCGCGCGCACGCTGATCGAGAAGGACCCCGGCTACACCCGCGTCACCGCCCGCCTGCTGCTGCACACGATCCGCAAGGAGGTGCTGGGCGAGGAGGTCACCCACGCCGAGATGCACGAGCGCTACGCCGAGTACTTCCCGCAGTTCGTCAAGAAGGGCGTCGAGGCCGAGCTGCTCGACGAGAAGCTGCTGCAGTTCGACCTGAAGCAGCTGGGCGCGGCGCTGAAGGCCGACCGCGACCTGCAGTTCGACTACCTGGGCCTGCAGACCCTGTACGACCGCTACTTCCTGCACGTCGACGGCACCCGCATCGAGCTGCCGCAGGCCTTCTTCATGCGCGTCGCGATGGGCCTGGCGCTCAACGAGATCGAGCGCGAGGCGCGCGCGATCGAGTTCTATGAAGTGCTGTCCAGCTTCGACTTCATGTCCTCGACGCCGACGCTGTTCAACTCCGGCACGCGCCGCTCGCAGCTGTCGAGCTGCTACCTGACCACCGTGCCGGACGACCTGGACGGCATCTACGAGGCGATCAAGGAGAACGCGCTGCTGTCGAAGTTCGCCGGCGGCCTGGGCAACGACTGGACCCGCGTGCGCGCGCTGGGCAGCCACATCAAGGGCACCAACGGCAAGAGCCAGGGCGTCGTGCCGTTCCTGAAGGTGGTCAACGACACCGCGGTGGCGGTCAACCAGGGCGGCAAGCGCAAGGGCGCGGTCTGCGCCTACCTGGAGAGCTGGCACCTGGACGTCGAGGAGTTCCTGGAGCTGCGCAAGAACACCGGCGACGACCGCCGTCGCACCCACGACATGAACACGGCCAACTGGATCCCGGACCTGTTCATGAAGCGGGTGATGGAAAACGGCGAGTGGACGCTGTTCTCGCCCTCGACCTGCCCGGACCTGCACGACAAGTTCGGCAAGGAGTTCGAGGAGGCCTACGTCCGCTACGAGGAGAAGGTCGCGCGCGGCGAGATCAAGCTGTACAAGAAGGTGCGCGCCGTCGACCTGTGGCGCAAGATGCTGACGATGCTGTTCGAGACCGGGCATCCCTGGATCACCTTCAAGGATGCCTGCAACGTGCGCTCGCCCCAGCAGCATGTCGGCGTGGTGCACAGCAGCAACCTGTGCACCGAGATCACGCTCAATACCAGCGACAACGAGATCGCGGTGTGCAACCTGGGCTCGGTCAACCTGGCGCGCCACCTCAAGGACGGCGGCATCGACCACGAGAAGCTGAAGAAGACCGTGCGCACCGCGATGCGCATGCTCGACAACGTCATCGACATCAACTACTACGCGGTCAAGAAGGCGCGCGACTCCAACCTGCGCCACCGCCCGGTCGGCCTGGGCGTGATGGCCTTCCAGGACGCCCTGTACCAGCTGCGCATCCCCTACGCCAGCCAGGAGGCGGTGGAGTTCGCCGACCGCTCGATGGAAGCCGTCTGCTACTACGCCTACTGGGCCTCGACCGAGCTGGCCGAGGAGCGCGGCCGCTACTCCAGCTACAAGGGCTCGCTGTGGGACCGCGGCATCCTGCCGATCGACTCGATCGACCTGCTGGCCGAGCAGCGCGGCGGCTACGTCGAGGTCGACCGCTCCCGCACGATGGACTGGGACGCGCTGCGCGAGCGCATCCGCCAGCACGGCATGCGCAACTCCAACTGCGTGGCGATCGCACCGACGGCGACCATCTCCAACATCGTCGGCGTCGACGCGTCCATCGAGCCCTGCTTCGGCAACCTGTCGGTCAAGTCCAACCTGTCCGGCGAGTTCACGGTCATCAACGAATACCTGGTGCGTGACCTGAAGAAGCTGGGCCTGTGGGACGACGTGATGGTCATGGACCTGAAGCACTTCGACGGTTCGCTGCGCCGCATCGACCGCGTGCCCGAGGACCTGAAGCAGCTGTACGCCACCGCCTTCGAGATCGAGCCGGTGTGGCTGGTCGAGGCCGCGGCGCGTCGCCAGAAGTGGATCGACCAGGCCCAGTCGCTCAACATCTACATGGCCGGCGCCTCGGGCCGCAAGCTCGACGAGACCTACAAGCTCGCCTGGCTGCGTGGCCTGAAGACCACCTACTACCTGCGCACCATCGGCGCGACCCATGCGGAGAAGTCGACCGTGAAGTCCTCCGGCCAGCTCAACGCGGTGCCGTCGCAGGGGGGCGTCTCGGCGCTCGACGCCGCGGCCCAGGCGGCGCAGGCGCAGATGGCTGCCGCGGCCGACAACGTGCCGGCCACCGACATCAAGTTCTGCGCGATCGACGACCCGACCTGCGAGGCCTGCCAGTGATCGCGTGATCCAGCGCAGCCAAGGTGCCGCACCTGCGCGTGCGGCACCGCGCTGCGCCGGACCACGACAGGCACGTCCCCGACGCGATGACAGCGATGCGACACCGCAACAAGTTCATCGTCCGGATGTCAAGAAGTGCTTGGTGTTTTGACGCAACAATCTCATAATTCGCCCCCATAGGAAGTCCACCATGTTGGTTTGGGAAGAAGAATTCCATCCCTCGACTGATCGCACGACGAGCACCGCGCCGAACCCCTCCAGTGCCGCGCGGGCCATGCCAGCGTCGCCCCAACAATCGGTGTCCGTTGCTTCCTCCGCTGCAGCGTTCGCTGACCCCCAACTGCAACTCCAGCCCGCCGTCTCCGCCTTCGGTGGTGCAGCCGCGCCCGTGGCCTCGCACAGCGTGCAGTCGACCAGCACGCGCCGCGTCAACGTCGCGGACAAGCGCATCATCAACGGCCAGACCGACGTCAACCAGCTGGTGCCGTTCAAGTACAAGTGGGCCTGGGAGAAGTACCTCGCCACCTGCGCCAACCACTGGATGCCGCAAGAGATCAACATGTCTCGCGACATCGCGCTGTGGAAGGACCCGAACGGCCTGACCGAGGACGAGCGCCGCATCGTCAAGCGCAACCTCGGTTTCTTCGTGACCGCCGACTCGCTGGCGGCCAACAACATCGTGCTGGGCACCTACCGGCACATCACCGCCCCCGAATGCCGCCAGTTCCTGCTGCGCCAGGCCTTCGAGGAGGCGATCCACACCCACGCCTACCAGTACATCGTCGAGTCGCTGGGCCTGGACGAGTCCGAGATCTTCAACGCCTACCACGAGATCCCGTCGATCCGGGACAAGGACGAGTTCCTGATCCCGTTCATCGACGCGATCATGCACCCGGACTTCCACACCGGCACGCCGGAGAACGACCAGACGCTGCTGAAGTCGCTGATCGTCTTCGCCTGCCTGATGGAGGGCCTGTTCTTCTACGTCGGCTTCACCCAGATCCTGGCGCTGGGGCGCCAGAACAAGATGACGGGCGCGGCCGAGCAGTACCAGTACATCCTGCGCGACGAGTCGATGCACTGCAACTTCGGCATCGACCTGATCAACCAGATCAAGCTCGAGAACCCGCACCTGTGGACGCCGGAGTTCCGGGCCGAGATCAAGGCGCTGTTCCTCAAGGCGGTCGAGCTGGAGTACCGCTACGCCGAGGACACCATGCCGCGCGGCGTGCTGGGGCTGAACGCTTCGATGTTCAAGGGCTATCTGCGCTACATCGCGAACCGGCGCGCGACGCAGATCGGCCTGGAGCCGCTCTTCCCGAACGAGGAGAACCCGTTCCCGTGGATGAGCGAGATGATTGACCTGAAGAAGGAACGCAATTTCTTCGAGACCCGCGTCATCGAGTACCAGTCCGGTGGCGCGTTGTCCTGGGATTGACGCGACGCGCAGGCACGAACGCTGCTCTCCAGGTCATGATGAAGAAGAGATCAAGATTCGCAGGTGAGGACCGCCAGACGCAGAAGCTGCGGTCCTTGCCTGCCACCCGATTCACGGCACCGGGGCGTCGCTCCGGGATGAACTTCCGGGCCGTGGATACCCGCGTTGTATCGATCAGCGCGGTGCTCTTTGCCACTTGATCAAGGAGAATCGTTATGGCAACTGCGAAGAAACCGGCCGCCAAGAAGGCCGCTCCCGCGAAGAAGGCTGCAGCCAAGAAGGCACCGGCGAAGAAGGCCGCTGCCAAGAAGGCGCCGGCGAAGAAGGTCGTCGCCAAGAAGGCCGCGCCGGCCAAGAAGGTCGCGGTGAAGAAGGTCGCCGCGAAGAAGGCGGCCCCGGCGAAGAAGGCCGTCGCCAAGAAGGCGCCGGCGAAGAAGGTCGCTGCCAAGAAGGCCGCACCGGCGAAGAAGGCCGTCGCGAAGAAGGTCGCCGCCAAGAAGGCGCCTGCGAAGAAGGCCGTCGCCAAGAAGGCTCCGGCGAAGAAGGTCGCTGCCAAGAAGGCTGCACCGGCGAAGAAGGCTGCTGCGAAGAAGCCTGCTGCCAAGAAGCCTGCGGCGAAGAAGCCCGCAGCCAAGAAGGCTGCGAAGAAGGCCGCCGCTGCCCCTGCTGCGGCTCCTGCGCCTGCTCCGGCTCCGGTGGCCAAGACCACGCTCAGCCCCCAGGCTGCGTGGCCGTTCCCGACCGGCGCGCGTCCCTGAAGCGGGATTTGCTTTCACGTCAAAACCCGGCCCTGGCCGGGTTTTTTCATGGACCCTCTCACTGCTGACCGATGAGTGCCTCCGCCGACCTTCCCAGCTTTGCCCGACGCACCCGGCACGGGCTCGAGCTCGACGTCAGCGTGATTCCCAATGCCAAGCGCACCGAGGTGGTCGGGCTGCATGACGGGGCGCTGCGGGTGCGCTTGCACGCGCCGCCGGTGGATGGCAAGGCCAACGAGGCGCTGATCCGCTGGCTGGCCGAGCAGCTCGGCGTCGCGCGCGCCTCGCTGTCGCTGCTGCGCGGGCAGACCGCGCGCCGCAAGACGGTGAGCCTGGCCACGGACGCGAGCGACGCACGGCTGGTCGCGCTGCTCGCGCGCCTGGTGCCGCCCGCGGAAGGCTGAGGCCGGCGCTCAGGCGAGGCCGAGGGCGGCGCGGTCGATGCGGTGGTTCTGCGGACCGGCGCAGGCGATCTTGATCGCTCCGACACGGTTGCCGAGCTCGGCGCAGCGCACCAGGTCCCAGCCGCGCTCCAGCCCGTACAGCAGCGCGCCGCGGAATGCGTCACCGCAGCCGGTCGGGTCGACCACGGCACTGGCCGTCACGCCCGGCACGTGCACCTTCTCGCCGCCGGTCCAGACCTCGCAGCCGTGCGCCCCGAGCGTCACGATGATGCCCTGCAGGTGCGAGCGCGACAGTTCGGCGAGGTCCGAGCCGGTGCGTTCGCACAGCAGCCGCGCCTCGTAGTCGTTGACCGCCACCCAGGTGGCCTGCGCGACGAAGCGGCGCAGTTCGTCGCCGTTGAACATCGGCAGGCCCTGGCCCGGGTCGAACACGAAGGGGATGCCCGCGGCGGCCAGCTGCTCGGCATGCTGCAGCATCGCGTCGCGTCCGTCGGGTGCGATGATGGCCAGGCGGATGTCCTCGCGTGCCTGCACCACGTTCCGGTGCGCGAACTGCATCGCGCCGGGGTGGAACGCGGTGATCTGGTTGTTGTCCGCGTCGGTCATGATGATGGCCTGCGCGGTGTAGCTGTCCCCGACCACCTGCACGAATTCGGTGGACACGCCCCACTCGCGCATGCGGTCCAGATAGCTCTGCCCGTCGGCGCCGAGCGCCGCCATCACCAGCGGTTCGCCGCCCAGCTGCTTGAGCGTGTAGGCGATGTTGCCGGCGCAGCCGCCGAACTCGCGGCGCAGCGTCGGCACCAGGAAGGAGACGTTCAGGATGTGGATCTGCTCCGGCAGGATCTGCTCCTGGAACCGTCCGGGGAAGGTGGTGATGGTGTCGAAGGCGAGCGAGCCGCAGATCAGGGCAGGCATGTGTGCTCCAGGGAGTGGATGGCGACGTTCTTCAGGGGTAGAAGGCGCTGACGGTGAAGCTGGCCACGCGCCGGCCGGGGCTGGTGAACTCCAGGTCCAGCGAGACCTCCGAGCGCGGCGCGATCACGACCTGCCGGTGGCGGAAGTCTGCCGGCGACAGCGCGCGGCGCGTGATCAGCTCGCCGTTGTAGTCGGCCAGCCGCAGTTCGATGTGGGGCACGGCCACCGGCACGTTGCCGTCGTTGCGCACCAGCACCGAGAGGCGGTAGCTGTCGGTCGCGGCGCCGGCCGAGAGGCTGCTGCCGCCGATCACGATGGCCTCGATGTGCTGCCAGGGCCCGACGGTGCAGCGGGCCACGTCGCACAGGCGCTCCAGCCAGGGGCGCGTGGCCGGGTAGGTCGCGGCCAGCCGGTCGCGCTGGTGGTGGGCCACCTGCAGCAGCAGGGCGCCGAGCAGCAGGAGCGCCACGAGGCCCAGCACGGCGCGCACCCAGGGGCGGCGCCAGCGCTCCGCGCGCTCGGCCTTGCGCAGGAATTCCGGCGCGACCTCGTCGTCGTCCGCGCTGCTGCGCCGCTCGCGCACGGGGGTGCCGCGCAGGCGTGACTTGCGGCGCGCCGCCTCGCCGCCGGCCGAAGGGGGCGCGGCGCCGAGGCCGGCCGCCACGGCCTGCGACTCGAGTTCGTGTTCCTCGAGGGTGCTGTCGAAGCGTGCGTCGGCAAAGCCGTCGTCCTCGTCCTTCTCGGGGGCCTCGTGGGCCCCGTAGGTGCTGCGGCTCAGGAAGCGCGAGTCGAGCACGTCGTAGGCGGTCGTGACCTCGTCCGCCTCGTCCTCCTCGACCGTCGCCGCTGCGGCCGCGGGCGCGCCGGCGGCGGCCTGCGGGGCAGGGGGGGGCGGCACGGCCGGCGCCGGTGCCGGAGGCGGCGGTGGGGGCGGGACCTGCCTGGCCGGTGCCTGCGCGGCCCGCGGGGCGGGCGCCGGCGGCGGCATGCCGTCGCGCTCGAGGTCGAACAGTCCCTCGATCGCGTTGAAGACTTCGTTGCAGCGCCCGCAGCGGACCCAGCCTTCGGAGACCTTCAGCTGGTCCTGGACGACGCGGAAGGTGGTGTGGCAGGCCGGGCAGCGGGTGGCAAGACTCATGGCGCGAATGATGCCATCGGGACGGCGGCTTGCCGTCCCCTCAGGCCGGTGTGCCGGGGCGGCCCGTCATGAGGATCCAGCCATCCTCCTGGTCGCTGACCTCGAGCCGGCACCACGGGGCGTAGGCCTCGGCGAGCTCGTCGGCCTGGCGCTCGAGGATGCCGGCCAGCACCAGGTGGCCGCCCGGGGCGACATGGCCGCACAGCAGCGGCGCCAGCAGCTTGAGCGGCGTGGCCAGGATGTTGGCGAGCACCAGCGGGTACCGTCCCTGCGCGAGCTCGGGCGGTCCGGCACGCAGCGTCACGCCGTTGGCCTGGGCGTTGGCCTGCGTCGATTCGATCGCCGCCGGGTCGATGTCCACCGCGTCGATCGCCTGCGCGCCATGCAGCGCCGCGCCGATCGCCAGGATGCCCGAGCCGCAGCCGTAGTCCAGCACGCGCTGCCAGCTGGGCGCGAGCGCCGGGGCCTGCTGCGCGATCCAGCGCAGGCACATGCGCGTGGTGGGGTGGGTCCCGGTGCCGAAGGCCAGTCCCGGGTCGAGCCGGATCACGCGGCGCGCCTGCGCCGGCGGCTCGTGCCAGGTCGGCACGATCCAGAACTCGGGCGTGATCTCGACCGGATGGAACTGCGACTGCGTCAGTCGCACCCAGTCCTGGTCCGGCACCGGCTGCATCGCGACCACGTGCACCTCGCTGGCCCAGGGCTGGGCCAGCAGCAGCGTGGCCGCCTCGGTGGCGGCTTCCTCGGTGGGGAACAGGGCGCGCAGCGTCGAGCGGCCCCAGCCGCCCTTGGGTGGCGGCAGGCCCGGCTCGCCGAACAGCGCCTGCTCGGCCTCGGTGCCGGCGTCGGCGTCCTCCACCGAGACCGACAGCGCGTCGAGTTCCATCAGCGCGTCCGAGACGGTGTCGACCAGGTCCTCGCCGGCCAGCAGCAGCAATTCGATCATCGCGTTTCTCCTGCGTCGGCGCCAGCGCCTGGTCGTCGCGGGGACGGGGACGGCGTCACCGCTTGCGCTCGCTCATCCAGCTTTCCAGGTAGTGGATGCTGGTGCCGCCCTCGATGAACTTGGCATCGGCCAGCAGCTCGCGGTGCAGCGGGATGTTGGTCTGGATGCCTTCGACCACCGTTTCCGACAGCGCGATGCGCATGCGTGCCAGCGCCTGCTCGCGGGTGTCGCCATGCACGATGATCTTGCCGATCATCGAATCATAGTTGGGCGGCACGAAGTAGTTGGTGTAGATGTGCGAATCGACGCGCACGCCGGGGCCGCCGGGCGCGTGCCACATCGTGATGCGGCCGGGCGAGGGCGTGAACCTGTACGGGTCCTCGGCGTTGATGCGGCACTCGATCGCGTGGCCGCGCATCTCGATGTGGCGCTGCGAGAACGGCAGCTTCTCGCCGGCGGCCACCCGGATCTGCATCTGCACGATGTCGATGCCGGTGACGAGTTCGGTCACCGGGTGCTCGACCTGCACCCGGGTGTTCATCTCGATGAAGTAGAACTCGCCGTTCTCGTACAGGAACTCGAAGGTGCCGGCGCCGCGGTAGCCGATCTTGCGGCAGGCCTCGGCGCAGCGTGCGCCGATCTTGTCGATGATGCGGCGCGGGATGCCCGGCGCCGGTGCTTCCTCGATGATCTTCTGGTGGCGGCGCTGCATCGAGCAGTCGCGCTCGCCCAGGTACACCGCGTTGCGGTGCTGGTCGGCCAGCACCTGGATCTCGATGTGGCGCGGGTTCTCGAGGAACTTCTCCATGTAGACCGCCGGGTTGCCGAAGGCGGCGCCCGCCTCGGTGCGGGTGGTCTGCACGGCATGGATGAGGGCGGCCTCGGTGTGCACGACGCGCATGCCGCGCCCGCCACCGCCGCCCGCGGCCTTGATGATGACCGGGTAGCCGATCGATCGGGCGATCTTGATGATCTCCTTCGGGTCCTCGGGCAGCGCGCCGTCGGAGCCGGGCACGCAGGGCACGCCGGCCTTGATCATCGCGGCCTTGGCCGAAACCTTGTCGCCCATCAGGCGGATGCACTCGGGCGTGGGGCCGATGAAGGTGAAGCCGCTTTGCTCGACGCGCTCGGCGAAGTCGGCGTTCTCGGACAGGAAGCCGTAGCCCGGGTGGATGGCCTCGGCGTCGGTCACCTCGGCGGCCGAGATGATGGCCGGCATGCTGAGATAGCTCTGGGCCGAGGCGGCCGGGCCGATGCACACCGCCTCGTCGGCGAGCTTCACGTACTTGGCATCGCGGTCGGCTTCGGAATAGACGACGACCGACTTGATGCCCATCTCGCGGCAGGCGCGCTGGATGCGGAGGGCGATCTCTCCGCGGTTGGCAATCAGTATCTTCTTGAACATCGTGATCTCCGCGGCAGGCTCGTCGGGGGCCGGGGCGTTCCCGGCACGGCGTGGTGCCGCTGGGCCAAGCTGGCTGGGTGGCTGATCGCCCGTGCGATCAGGCAGGAGGCAGGGGCGGGTGGCCCCCGCCGGCTCACTCGATCACGAACAGCGGCTGGCCGTATTCGACGGCCTGCCCGTTCTCGCACAGGATCTGGGTGACCGTGCCGGACTTGTCGGCCTCGATCTCGTTCATGATCTTCATCGCCTCGATGATGCACAGCGGGTCGCCTTCCTTGACCTGCTGGCCCAGCTCGACGAAGGGCTTGGCGCCCGGGCTGGAGGCGCGATAGAAGGTGCCGACCATCGGCGACTTGACCACGTGACCCTTGACCTCGGGCGCGGCCGGCGCCGCGGGAGCGGCGGCTGCCGGCGCGGGGGCCGGGGCGGTGACGACCGGCGCCGCCACCGGCGCGGCGACCGGGGCCATCACGACCGGCGCGGCCGAGGCGGCGGTGTGGCCGTCGGACTTGACGATGCGCACCTTGCCGTCGGCTTCGGTGATCTCCAGCTCGGAGATGTTCGACTCCGACACCAGGTCGATGAGGGTCTTGAGCTTGCGTAGATCCATTTCGCTCTCCAACTTTCCTTTTTTGTCGTGATCAGCGGCGTTCGCGCACCAGTGAGCCTCGATCTGTCGTCAATCGCCGTGGGTGAGTGGAGCGGGGGAAGCGTCAGGCCGCGGGTGCGAGACGTTCCAGCGCGTACTCGAGGGCCAGGCGGTAGCCGGTGGCGCCGAGACCGCAGATCACCCCTTCGGCGAGGTCCGAGAAATAGGAGTGCTGCCGGAAGGGTTCGCGCCGGTGCACATTGGACAGGTGCACTTCGACGAAGGGGATGGCCACGCCGGCCAGCGCGTCGCGCAGCGCCACGCTGGTGTGGGTGTAGGCCGCCGGGTTGATGATGATGAAGCGGGTGCCGTCATCGCGCGCCTGGTGGATGCGGTCGACCAGCGCCCCTTCATGGTTGCTTTGGAAGGTTCTCAGTTCAATGCCTCGATCTGCGGCGAACTTGACCAGTTCTGCGTCGATCTGGCTCAAAGTGGTCGACCCGTAGACCTGCGGCTCGCGGGTGCCGAGCAGGTTCAGGTTGGGACCATGCAGAACGAGGATGGACATCAGCGGCGGGTCGTCGGGACGGCCGTCAGTAAAGAAGCCGTGACTTTACGCGCAAATCGGCGCAAATGTCGAGAAATTGTTTTCACAGACCGCGCCGGTCACATAGTTGTTGCATCTGCCCAGCCGGACAGCTCGGCAAAACTGGTTTCGCCCAGCTTGCGGTGCCGCACCGTACCGTCGCGTCCCAGCACGACGGTGAACGGCAGCCCGCCCTGCGGGTTGCCGAGCGCGCGCACCAGCTCCATGCCGGCGTAGCCTCCCAACGCGATCGGGAACGCCACCGGCACCTTGCGCAGGAACTCCTGCACTGGGGCTTGCTGGTCGATCGCGATGCCGACCACCTGCCAGCCCTGCGGCCCGAAGCGTTGGTGGAAGCGATCCAGCTCGGGCATCTCGCGCACGCAGGGGGCACACCAGGTCGCCCAGAAGTTCACGACCAGCGGCCGGCCGCGCAGCGCCTGCATCTCCAGCGTCCGCCCGTCCGGGGTGTCGAAGCGCAGCGACCACAGCGCGGCAGTGTCGGCCGCGTCAGCCGGTGCCGGCCGGCGCCACCAGGCCAGCCCGGCGCCGCCCGCGGCGGCAGCCAGGCCGGCCACGGCGGCCACGGCCCATTGACGGCGGTTCATGGCGTGCCCTCCAGCAGCGCGCGCACGGCGTCCAGGCTGCCTCGTTCGGTGCGCCCGCGTGCGTCCGGCTTGAGCGCACCGCGCAGGTCGTCATGGTCGTAGATCACCAGGTGCACGGAGACGGGCTGGCCCAGCTCCGGGCTGCGGTCGGTCAGCGTCAGCACGTCCACCGGCGCCCCGCGGAAGCCCTGGACGGTGCCGACGTCGTAGTCCACGCGCCGGTCGATCAGGCGGATCTCGGCGGACTTGGAGTCGTCGCAGAACAGGTTGATCCACACGTCGTTGAGCCGGGTGGCGGTGCCGTTCCACACCGCGCCGGTCAGGTGCGGGCGGAACTCGGCCAGCCGCTCCATCCAGCGCAGCGCGACGGCCCGCAGGGCGGCCAGCTCGGCCGGCTGGGTGTCGGCGCAGAAGATGTCGATGTAGGCACGCACTTCCGCCTCGACCGCGTCATTGTCGGGTAGGTCCACCGGCGCCAGCGTGCGCTTGGCGAGCAGCTTGGCGGCCTTGCGCTTGGCCGGACCGTACTCCATGCCCTCCTCGACGATCAGCCGGGCGGCGGTGGCGGCGATTTCGGCGGCCAGGGGGGACAGGGGGGCGGACATGGCGGATCACGGACGGGGCAAATGCGGCACGGGGCATTGTAGGAGGCGGCGCGGCGGACCCGGCCGACCCACCTGCTCGGCGCGGGGTTACGGCAGCTGCACCGCGCCCATGCGGGCCCGGATCGTGGCGGCCCGCCCGAGCAGGTAGGCCGAGCCGGGGCGTTGCTCGTAGCGCTTGGGGGCGGGCAGCATCACCGCCAGCCGGGCCGCCTGCTGCGGCGTGAGCCGGTCGGCGCCGGTGCGGAAATAGTGCTGCGCGGCCGCCTCGGCGCCGAACACGCCGTCGCCCCATTCGACGTGGTTCAGGTAGATCTCCAGGATGCGCCGCTTGTCGAGCACGGCCTCCAGCATGAAAGTGATGACGAACTCCTGCCCCTTGCGCAGGAAACTGCGCTCGCCGGAGAGGAACAGGTTCTTGGCCAGCTGCTGGGTGATCGTCGAGCCGCCGACGATCTTCGCCGGGCGGGCCTGGCCGCGCCGCGCGGCCAGTTCCTGGGCGCGCTGGTTGCGCTCCCAGGCGCGCTCGATCGCATCCCAGTCGACGCCGTCATGTTCGGTGAAGCCGGCGTCCTCGGAGGCGATCACCGCGCGCTTGAGGTGGTCGGAGATCTGGTCGTAGTCGCGCCAGGTCTGGCGCCAGGGCAGTTCGCCCTTTTCGGTCAGGATGCGCGCGATCTCGGCGCGCTGGAAGGTGGTCGACTGCGGGTCGACCACCGCCATCAGCGCGATGCGCAGCAGGAAGTACAGCTGCAGCGACATGCCGGCCAGCAGGCACAGCGCCAGCAGCCGTCCCGCCGCCGCCAGCACGCGTCGCATCATCGGCCCGCCGCGTCGGCCTGGGCGCGCAGCTCGGCCAGCACCGGGGCGGTGGCCGGGCGCACCCCGCGCCAGACGAAGAAGGACTCGGCGGCCTGCTCGACCAGCATGCCCAGGCCGTCGCGGCCGGTCGCACCGTGCTCGCGCGCCCAGGCCAGGAAGCCGGCCGCCGCCGGGCCGTACATCATGTCGTAGGCCAGCGCGCCGCGCGCCAGCACTGCGCCGGCCACCGGCACGCCGCCGCCGTGCAGGCTGGCGGCGGTGGCGTTGAGCACCAGGTCGAACCCGGTGCCGCAGCCCTCCAGCGTGGCGGCCTGCAGCTCCACGTCGCACTGCCGCGCCAAGGCGGCGTGGCTGTCCACCAGCTGCTGTGCCTTGCCGGGCGTGCGGTTGGCGACCACCAGGCGGCGCGGGCGCTGCTGCAGCAGCGGGCCCAGCACACCGGCCGCGGCCCCGCCGGCGCCGACCAGCAGCACCTGGCGGCCGGCGATCGCGAAGCCGGCGTTGGCCTGCACGTCGGCCACCAAGCCGGCGCCGTCGGTGTTGTCGGCGTACCAGCCTTCGGCGTCGAAGCGCAGCGTGTTGGCCGCCCGGGCCAGCGCGGCGCGCTCGCTGGTGCGTGTCGCCATCGCGTAGGCCTCGAACTTGAACGGCACGGTGACGTTGCAGCCCTTCGCGCCGCCGTCGGCGAAGGCGCGCAGCGTCGGCGCGATGGCGTCGAGCGGCACCAGCAGGCGGGTGTACTCGACCGGCTCGCCGGTCTGCGCGGCGAAGCGGGCGTGGATGACCGGGGACTTGCTGTGTTCGACCGGGTTGCCGGCGACGGCGTAGCGATCCATGCAGGAGCGGAGGTGAAGTCGGTTCAGTGGGTGGTCAGCGTGGTTTCGAGGGCGTCGTCGCGGGTGAACTTGAAGCGCGACACCACCACGATCTGGTCGGCCTTGGCGCGCATCGCCGGCGAGAAGGGGCCGAACGGGCTGGCCGCGTGCACGATCGCGATCGCCTGGCGGTCCAGCACGCGCGAGCGCGACGACTCGACGATCTCGGTGTCGACCACGTGGCCCTGGGCGTCGACGGTCACGACCATGGTCAGTTCCCCGTAGAGCTTGCGGCCCTGGTGCTCGGGGAAGTTGCGCGTGCCGCGTTCCTCGATCTTGCGGCGCAACTGGTCGTAGTAGATCGCGTAGACCGCCTCGCGGGTGGCCGGGCTGATGAAGCGCCGCTTCGGCCGCGAGTTCTCCTCGTTGATGCGCTTCTCGATCTCGGCCAGCATGCGCAGCAGCTGGCGACGGCGTTCTTCCTGCGCCTGTTCCTCGGGCGAGCCGCGGTCGCGCCGCGGGTCCGGGGCCGGCAGCGCGGCCAGCTCCTTCTTGACCTGGGTGAGCAGGCGGGTCTGCTGCTCGAGCAGCATCTCGATCTGCTTGCGGCTTTCCTCCATCGAGTCGCCCAGCGCGACCGTCGGCGAAGGCGGCAGTGGCGAGGTGGCGCGGCCCTTCTCGGCGTCGCCGCCGCCGGCCAGCGTGGTCTGCGCGATCGCCTGGGCCTTCACGGGCGCCTCGGTGGAGCGGGCGTTGACCAGGATCACCTCCAGCGGGGTGTCCTCGAACATGCGGTTGAAGCCCTCCGGGTCGACAAAGCGCACGGTCAGCAGGACCGCATGCACGGCGAGCGAGATGGCCAGTGCGATCTGCAGGGTGATGAGCTTCTTCAGCATGCGTGGCAGCGGTTCAGGCGGCAGGGGCTGAGGCTGTATTGTCGCCTTCGTCCGGCCCCGCCTCGTCGTTCACGTCGATGGCCAGCGACAGCGGGCCGGCCGCGGCGCCGGCCTCCTCCTCGAGCTCGGCTTCGTCCTCGGCGATCATGTCGGCCGCAGGCGCCTCGTCCAGCCGCTCGATCACGCTGGCATGCACGTCCAGCGTCAGCTCGTCGACCGAGGTGACGCGCACGCGCACCCGCACGCCGCGCGCCAGGTTCTCCGCGCCGACCGCGCGCAGCACGAGCGGCAGCGTCTCGGCGCGCACCAGGCCGTCCTTCAGCACCGCGGCGACCAGTTCGGTGATGCCGTTCTGTTCCAGGTAGCGCAGCGTCCAGTAGCGCTCGATGCCCGACTGGAACTCGTTGTAGGCCGAGTAGGCCGCGTCGAACCCGGAGATGATCGAGAACAGTTCGGCATCCTTGGGCTTGAACGGCGCGGCCAGTGCGGCGGTGCGGCCGTGGCGGGCGCAGGCGATGATCTGCCACTGGTTGACCAGGTCCACGTAGCGGCGCAGCGGCGAGGTGGCCCAGGTGTACTGCTTCACGCCCATGCCCGCGTGCGGCAGCGGCTTGGTGCTCATGCGCACCTTCACGCCGGGCAGCAGGCTCGCCTGGCTGCGGTAGATGCCGGGCACGCCCAGCTCGGCGAGCCAGCCACCCCACAGGCTGTTGGCGAGGATCATCGCCTCGGCCACCATCAGGTCCAGCGGCGCGCCGCGCTTGCGCGTGGTGATGTGCACGGTCTCCTGGCCGGTGGGCTCCTGGTCGCCGTTGCCTTCCAACCGGAAGGTGTAGTCGGGGCGGGTGAAGTTCTCCGGCTTGCCGCGCACCACCTCGCGCTGCGCCTTGAAGTGCCTGGCGAAGCGGAACACGAAGGCCAGTTCGGCGTGGAACGGGTAGTCGGCCGGTGCCTGGCCGGTCAGCGAGGCCTCGGTGATCACGTCGTCGAGCTGGTCGTGGCGCAGGTTGGCCGCGATCGGCACCCGCTCGACGCGCGTCTCGCTGCCCCGGATCTCCAGCGTGGCCTCGTCCAGCGTCACGTACAGCGACACCGCCGGGCAGGCGCGGCCCTCGACCAGCGTGTAGGCCTGCACCATCTCGTCGGGCAGCATGGTGATCTTGTAGCCCGGCATGTAGACCGTCGAGTAGCGGCTGCGCGCCACCTGGTCCATCGGCGAGCCGGGCGTGATCGCCAGGCCCGGCGCGGCGATGTGGATGCCCAGCACCACGGTGCCGGTGCCCAGGCCCTGCACGGACAGCGCATCGTCGATCTCGGTGGTGGAGGAATCGTCGACGCTGAACGCCTGCACCGGCGCCACCGGCAGCTCCTCGCTCACCTGGGGCAGTTCCAGCGGGGGGAAGCCGTAGCCCTTGGGGAAGTGCTCGAACAGGAAGCGCCGCCAGTGGAACTGGTACGGGCTGTCGATCGCGCCGGCGCGCTGCAGCAGCTCCAGCGGCGCGACGTGCGCGCGCTTGCTGGCCTCGACGACGGCCTTGTATTCCAGGCCGTTCTTGTCCGGCTTGAACAGGATGCGGTAGAGCTGGTCACGGATCGGCTGCGGGCAACGGCCTTCGACCAGCTCGGCCGCCCAGGCGCCGATCTGGGCCTGCTGCTGCTTCTTGCGCTCGATGCCGAGCAGGGCGGCCTTGACCGCTTCTTCGGGCGCCTTCCTGAAGCGGCCCTTGCCGACGCGGCGGAAGTAGTGCGGCGCGCCGAACAGGCGCAGCAGTGCGGCGGCCTGCTGCACCGGCGAGGCCTTCTCGTTGAAATAGTCGCGCGCGATGTCGGCGAAGCCGAACTCCTCGGCCGGGGCGAATTCCCAGGCGAGGTCGAGGTCGATCTCCTCGGCCTGCACCTGGGCCTGGGCGAGCAGTTCGGCGGGTTGCGGCTGCTCGAACTTCAGCAGCACGTTGGCGGACTTGACCTTGACGCGCTTGCCGGAGTCGAGCTCGACCTGGATCGAGGCCTCCGCTTCGGACATCACGCGGCCGGCGAAAAACTTCCCGGCATCTTCGAACAGGGCGAACATGGCGCAGATTGTCGCCTGACTCCGGCCCCGGCCCGGACCGAAACCCGTGCATCCTGTCGCGCCGCGGGGTTGCTGGTGGGGCGTCAGCGGCCGTCGAGGAAGTCGAACACCGCGTCGATGTGGTCGTCGAAGTCGCTCAGGCCGTGGTCGCTGCCTTCGAGCAGGCGCATCGGGCAGTCGCGGTAGCGGGCCGCCATCTCGCGCCAGTCGAGCACCTCGTCGCCCTTGGCGATCACCGCGAAGTAGCGCTCGGGGTGCGTCAGCGGCCCGGGCTGCATCGCGCGCAGCTCGTCGACGTACTCGGCGCGGAACCAGAAGCGCTCGCTGCTGTGCCAGGCCTGGATCTCGCCGATGTAGCGCGCGAGGTCGCGCGCGGGGTCCACGGCGGGGTTGAGCAGCACGGCCTTGCAGCCGAGCCGCTCGGCCACCACGGTGGCGTAGTAGCCGCCCAGCGAGCTGCCGATCACGCCCATGCGCTCGACCGGCCAGTCCGCCACGCCGCGCAGCACCTGCTCCAGCGCCTCGGCCGGCGAGGGCGGCAGCTGCGGGCACCACCAGGTGAGCGGGCGTCCCGCCACGCGCAGCCGTTCCACCCGTGCGGCGACCTTCTGCGCCTTGATCGACTGCGGCGAGGAGCGGAAACCATGGAGGTAGAGCAGGTGGGAGAAAGTCACGGCAGCAAGTCTCGGGCAGGAAACGATGGGAGCTGCCGACCAGTCTAGCCCGGGTCACGGACCGTGGCACAGCGCACGGTGGCGGCGTGCACGTCGTCCAGCCCCGGGTTGTCGGGGAGGCAAATCCGGCGGGGCTTCCTATACTGGTCCATGCTTCGTGGCGCGTGCGCGCCACCCGGGTCGGACGACGAGGACAGGCAGTGACACCCATGTCGATGCGTTGGTGGGCTGGCGGCGGATTGGCAGTCCTGCTCGCCGCAGGCGGCTGCGCGACGCATCCGGTCGCCCCGGCGGCCGCCTCCGCCGCGACGCCTGCTGCCGTGCCGGAGGGCCCCGCCGCCCGTCCCGGAGCGACCGCGTTGCGGCCCTTCGACGAGGTGGTGCGCGGCGCGACCGTCACGCCCGGCTTCTTCCCGCTGTGGCGCAAGGACGAGCGCGTGTGGATCGAGGTGCCGCTCGCCCGGCTGGAGCAGCCCTTCCTGCTGTCGGCCAACGTCGCGCGCTCGGTCGGCGAGCGCGGCCTGTACGCGGGACAGATGGACGCCAGCTGGGTGGCGAGCTTCCGGCGCGTGGGCCAACAGATGCAGCTGGTCGCGCGCAACCTCGGCTACCGCGCCGACGGCAACGCGCCGCTGCAGGAGGCGCTGGAGCAGGCCTTCTCCGACAGCCTGCTGGCCTCGACCCCCGTGCTGAGCACCGAGCACCCCGAACGCCGCTCGGTACTGGTCGACGCCAGTTTCCTGCTCGGCGACCTGCCCGGCTATGCGACCCGCATTGAGGCGGCGTTCCGCCTGCAGTACAACCTGGACCGCACCAACTCCTTCTTCGAGCGCACGCAGGCGCATGCCGGGATGAGCACGCTCGCCGTGCGCCTGCATTTCGCCACGCCGCGCCTGCCCGCCAGCGGCCCTGCCCGGCCGCCCGTGACGACGCCGGATGCGCGCAGCTTCTTCGTCGGCTTCGTCTACAGCTTCGCGCGCCTGCCCGAGCAGCCGATGCGCCCGCGCCGCGCCGATCCGCGCCTGGGCCACTTCACCGACGCGCACACCGACCTGGCCGCCGAGGAACGGCGCAACCCGCGGGTGCACTACATCAACCGCTGGCGGCTGGAGAAACGCGACCCCGACGCACCGTTGTCCGAGCCGGTCCGGCCCATCGTGTTCTGGCTGGACCGCAACATCCCGGAGCGCTACCGCGCCGCAGTGGCAGCAGGGGTGCTCGAGTGGAACAAGGCGTTCGAGCGCATCGGATTCAGGAACGCGCTGGTCGTGCGGCAGCAGCCGGCCGACGCCGACTGGGACACGCTGGACGCGCGGCATGCCTCGATCCGCTGGTACGTGGGCGCGGACGCGACCTACGCGCGCGGCCCGCACCACTCCGATCCGCGCACCGGCGAGATCCTCGATGCCGACATCGCGATCGCGGACGTGTTCTCGCGCAGCTCGCGTCGCTTCTTCGCCGAGGAGGCCGGCGCGCGCACGCCCGGCGGGCAGGGCGCGGCACGCCCCGTGCACGAGGACGCGCAGTGCCGGTACGCGGCCGAAGTGGCCGCCGAGCTGGACTTCGCGCTGGACGTGCTCGATGTGCGCGGCCTGCTCGATGCCGCGACACCCGAGGCCGAGGAGACCTTCGTGCAGGAGGTCATCAAGGGCACGGTGATGCACGAGGTCGGCCACGCGCTGGGCCTGAAGCACAACTTCAAGGGCTCCACCGTGGTGCCGCGCGAACGCCTCGCCGACCCCGACTACACCCGCGCGCACGGCATTTCCGGATCGGTGATGGACTACAACGCGTTCAACCTGGCGCTGGCCGGCGAGCCGCAGGGCGCCTACAGCCACGCGACGCTCGGTCCGTACGACTACTGGGCGATCGAATACGCCTACAAGCCGATCGACCCCGGGCGCGAGGCCGAGGAGCTGGCACGCATTGCCGCGCGCAGCGTCGAGCCCGAGCTGGCCTATGCCGACGACCACGATGCGGGCGGCTACGGCGGCTTCGAGGGGATCGACCCGCTGGCCAACCGCTTCGACCTCGGCGACGACCCGCTGGCCTACGCGGCGCGGCGGCTGCGCCTGTCCTACGAGCTGTGGCAGCGCGTGCAGGAACGCGAGCCGCCGTCCGGCGAGGACCCGATGCGGCAGCGTCGCCTGCTGATGAACGGCTTCCGCCAGGTGGCCCGGGCGGCCGAGCTGGCGAGCAAGTACGTGGGCGGCATGGTGCAGGTGCGCGACCTGCCGGGCACCAGCCCGCGCCGCACCTACACGCCGGTCGATCCGGCCCGGCAACGCGAGGCGCTGCGGCTGCTGACCACCGGCCTGTTCAGCACCGACAGCTTCCGCTTCCGTCCCGAGTTCCTGAGCAGCCTGCCGCCCGACTACCTGGACCGCCGCACGGAAGGGCCGGTGAGCGTGCCCGACGCCGTGCTCGGTGCCCAGGCCGCGGCGCTGGACCGGTTGCTGAGCGGCGGCGTGGCGCGCCGCCTGCTGGACCTGCCCAACTACCTGGGCGAGCGCGCAGCGCAGGCGATCTCGCTGCACGAGGTCTACCGTACGGTGCAGGACGCGGTGTGGAGCGAGCTGCGCGCCGGCACCGACATCGACCGGCTGCGCCGCAACCTGCAGCGCGAGCACCTCAGGCGCGTGGCCGTGCTGCTGACGCGCGGCTCGGCCGAGCTGCCGCCCGATGCCCTGAGCCTGCTGCGCTACAACGCGGTGCACCTGCAGGCGCAGCTGCGCCGCGCCGCGGGCAACCGGCGCCTGTCGGTCGAGACGCAGGCGCACCTGCAGGACAGCCTGGCGCTGCTCGGCGAGGCGCTGAAGGCCTCGATGACGAGAAGCTGAAGCGCGTCGGCGCGGCGGCGTTCAGCCGGCGCGCTGCGCGAGGGCGGCCAGCAGCTTCGCGTGGATGCCGCCGAAGCTGCCGTTGCTCATGCACAGCACGTGGTCGCCCGGCCGTGCTGCGGCGACCACGCGCTCGACCAGCGCGTCGATGCTGTCCTCGACCCGGGCGCGCCCGCCCATCGGCGCGAGCGCCTCGGCCGCATCCCAGCCGAGGCCGCCGCCGTGGCAGAAGGCGAGGTCGGCCTGTTCCAGCGCCCACGGCAGCTGCGACTTCATCGTGCCCAGCTTCATGGTGTTCGAGCGCGGCTCGAACACCGCCAGGATGCGCTGCGCGCCGACCTTGCGGCGCAGCCCGTCGACCGTGGTGCGGATGGCCGTCGGGTGGTGGGCGAAGTCGTCGTAGACCTTCACGCCGCCGGCCTCGCCGCGCAGCTCCAGCCGGCGCTTGACGTTGCGGAAGGTCGCCAGCGCCGCCGCGGCCTCGGCCGGTGCGACGCCGACGTGTTCGGCCGCCGCGATCGCGGCCAGCGCGTTGAGCTGGTTGTGCTCGCCCAGCAGCGCCCATGCGACGCGCGCGACGGGCTGCCCGGCCTTGAGCACGTCGAAGGCCTGCGGGTCGCCCGCGGCGCTCCAGCCGTCCGCGACGCCGAAGCGCACCGTCTCGCTCCAGCAGCCGCGCTCGAGCACGCGCTGCAGCGAGGCCTCGCGGCCGTTGACCACCAGCCGTCCCGAGCCTGGCACCGTGCGCACCAGGTGGTGGAACTGTTTCTCGATCGCCGCCAGGTCCTCGAAGATGTCCGCGTGGTCGAACTCGAGGTTGTTGAGCACCGCGGTACGCGGCCGGTAGTGCACGAACTTGCTGCGCTTGTCGAAGAACGCGGTGTCGTACTCGTCCGCCTCGATCACGAACGGCGCGCGCCGTCCCTCGGGCGCCGGCGTGCCCAGGCGTGCCGAGACACCGAAGTTCTCCGGCACGCCGCCGACCAGGAAGCCCGGCTGCCGGCCGGCGTGCTCCAGGATCCAGGCCAGCATCGAGGTCGTGGTGGTCTTGCCGTGCGTGCCGGCCACGGCCAGCACGTGGCGGCCCTGCAGCACGTTCTCGGCCAGCCACTGCGGGCCGCTGATGTAGGGCAGCCCGGCTTCCAGGATGGCTTCCATCAGCGGGTTGCCGCGCGTGACCACGTTGCCGATCACCCAGACGTCGGGCCGCAGCGCCAGCTGGTCGGGCGTGTAGCCCTCGATCAGGTCGATGCCGAGCGCGCGCAGCTGGTCGCTCATCGGCGGGTAGACGCCGGCGTCGCAGCCCGTGACGCGGTGGCCGGCCTCGCGGGCCAGTGCGGCGATCCCGCCCATGAAGGTGCCGCAGATGCCGAGGATGTGCAGGTGCATCGGATGCTCGAATGAAGCGCCGGCCGCACGCGGCGGCCGGCAGGATCTCAGCGCAGGGCCTCGCGGGCTGCGGCCAGCGTGGCGTCGATGTCGGCCGCGCCGTGCGCGGCGCTGACGAAGCCGGCCTCGTACAGGGCCGGGGCGAGGTAGACGCCGCGCTCCAGCATGCCGTGGAAGAAGCGGTTGAAGCGCTCCTTGTCGCTGGCCATGACCTGCTGGTAGTTCTGCGGCAGCTGCTCGAGGAAGAAGAAGCCGAACATGCCGCCCTCGCTGTCGGCGACCAGCGGCACGCCCGCCTCGCGCGCCACCTGGGCCAGCCCGTCGACCAGCGTGCGGGTGCGCTGCGCGAGCGCCTCGAAGAAGCCCGGGCGCTGGATTTCCTTCAGCGTGGCCAGGCCGCAGGCGGTGGCCACCGGGTTGCCCGACAGCGTGCCGGCCTGGTAGACCGGGCCGGTCGGGGCCAGGTGCTGCATCACCTCGCGCGGGCCGCCGAAGGCCGCCAGCGGCATGCCTCCGCCGATCACCTTGCCGAACACGCTGATGTCCGGCCGGAAGCCCGGGATCAGCTGCGCGTACAGCCCCTGCGCGCCGTGCAGGCCGACGCGGAAGCCGGTCATCACCTCGTCGAGCACCAGCAGCGCGCCGTGCCGCGTGCACAGCTCGCGCAGCCGGGTCATGAACGGCACGCTGGCGCGCACGAAGTTCATGTTGCCGGCGATCGGCTCGACGATCACGCAGGCCAGCTCGGCACCGTGCAGCGCGAAGGCCTGCTCGAGCTGCTCGACGTTGTTGTATTCCAGGACCAGGGTGTGCTGCACCACCTCGGGCGGCACGCCGGCGCTGGTCGGGTTGCCGAAGGTCGCCAGGCCCGAGCCGGCCTTGACCAGCAGCGCGTCGGCATGGCCGTGGTAGCAGCCCTCGAACTTGATGAGTTTCGGCCGGCCGGTGACGCCGCGCGCGAGGCGGATCGCGCTCATCGCCGCCTCGGTGCCGGAGCTGACCAGGCGCACCTGGCCCATCGACGGCACCAGCTTGAGGATTTCCTCGGCCAGCTCGATCTCGCGCTCGGTCGGCGCGCCGAACGACAAGCCCTCGTCGGCGGCCTTGTGCACGGCCTCGAGCACCGCCGGGTGTCCGTGGCCCAGGATCATCGGGCCCCAGGAGCCGATGTAGTCGATGTAGCGCCGGCCTTCGGCGTCGTAGACGTAGGCGCCTTCGGCGCGCTGGATGAAACGCGGCGTGCCGCCCACCGCGCGGAAGGCACGCACGGGAGAGTTCACGCCGCCCGGGATGACGCGCTGTGCGCGCTCGAACAGGGCTGCGTTAGTGGACATGTCGGGGATCTTGCGAAGTTTCGGCGTCGTCGGCGCCTTCCTGGGCCTCGCCGCCTTCCTCGGGCGGCTGGGCCCAGAAGAAGCGGTCGGGCACGACCGAGCCCATGCCGGGCCGGAAGCCGGCGTCCAGCGTCTGGTCCAGGAAGGCCAGCGCCTCGGACACGGCGATGTGCAGCTCGGCGCCGTTGGCCAGCATCGCGGCCAGCGCGGCCGACAGCGTCTCGCCGGCACCGATGAAGGTGGTGTCGAAGCGTTCGAACTTCTCGCCGGTGATCGCCCCCTCGGGCGAGGCCAGCACGTTGTCGACGTAGTGGTCGGGCAGCTGCACGCCGGTGACCAGCACGAAGCGGGTGCCGTGGTCAGCCGCAGCCATCGCCAGCTCGCGCGGCGAGGCCGGGCGGTCCGCGTCCCATTCGGGCAGCAGGAAGTCGGTCAGCGTCTTGTGGTTGCCGACCAGCACCTCGGTCTGCGGCAGGATCAGCTCGCGGAAGGCCTCGTGGTAGGCCTCGTGGGCGGCCTCGTCCATCCAGGACAGGTTGGGCAGGTGCGTGACCAGCGGGACGTCCGGGTAGTCGCTCAGGACCTCGGCGACCGCGCTGACGCCCTCGGCGCTGCCGAGGAACCCCACCTTCCAGGCCGAGATCGCGGCGTCTTCCAGGATGCTGCGCGCCTGCTCGACGATGGCGTCGTCGTCGATGGTGTGGTGGTCGAAGACCTCGGCCGTGTCACGGATCAGCACCGCGGTGACCACGGGCAGGGGATGGGCCCCCATCGCGCACAGGGTGGCGACGTCGCCACCCGTCCCCCCGGCCCCGCTCGGGTCGTTGGCGTTGAAGGTCATCACGCACGGCGGACCGGTCAGGTCCTGGGCCGGATCTTGCGGCGTCTCTAGGGGGGCGGATTCAGTGGTCATGGGAAGCCGGTTGGGCTACGTGATGCAGAGACAGGATTCACGTGAACAATCACGTGTAAGTTCGCACAAACCCTCGCGGTTTCGTGTATTCGTAAGGCTACAATGGCTCGCATCATTGTAGTGAAACTGATACAAAGTGAGCGAGTCTCGAACTTGGATGTGCCTGATCTGCGGATGGATCTATGACGAGGCCGCCGGCGACCCCGAGCATGGCATCCCGCCCGGTACCCCCTGGGCCGAAGTGCCGATGAACTGGACCTGTCCCGAATGCGGCGCCCGCAAGGAGGACTTCGAGATGGTTCAGATTTAGCCGACGCAAACCTGTCACGCAAGTCGTTGAGGAGAGGGGTCAGTGAGCGATAACGCGACGAACGCAGGCGCCACCACGAAGGTGCTGGTGATCGACGACAGCAACACGATACGTCGCAGTGCCGAAATCTTTCTGAAGCAAGGTGGATACCAGGTGGTGCTGGCCGAGGACGGCTTCGACGCACTGGCCAAGGTCAACGACCATGAGCCCGACCTGATCTTCTGCGACATCCTGATGCCCCGTCTGGACGGCTACCAGACCTGCGCCATCATCAAGCGCAACCCCAAATTCTCCCAGGTCCCGGTGATCATGCTGTCGTCCAAGGACGGCCTGTTCGACAAGGCCCGTGGGCGCATGGTGGGCTCCGAGGACTACCTGACCAAGCCGTTCACCAAGGATCAACTGCTCCAGGCCGTGGAGCAATACAGCAGTCGGGCGACTTAATACACAGACTGACGGCGCGGTGCCGCATCACAATCATCCGCCCGTACACATTGTAAGGAAGAGGCCGCCTCGATGCGGCAACGAGTGAGGAACTGAGTCATGCCAGTCAAGAAGATCCTTTTGGTGGACGATTCGAAAACGGAGCTGCACTTCCTTTCCGAGCTGCTGACCAAGAAGGGTTATTCGGTGCGCACCGCGGAGAACGGCGACGAAGCCATGCGTCGCCTGGCCGAGGAAAAGCCGGACCTGATCCTGATGGACGTCGTCATGCCGGGCCAGAACGGCTTCCAGCTGACCCGCTCCATCACCCGCGACCCCAACTACGCGGACGTGCCGGTGATCATGTGCACCAGCAAGAACCAGGATACCGACAAGGTCTGGGGCATGCGCCAGGGCGCGCGCGACTATGTCGTCAAGCCGGTCGATCCTGATGAACTGATCGCCAAGATCCGCGCGTTCGACTGACCCGTCCGGGCGCAACCGTACAGCACGACCGGACGCCCGCGCGCGATCCCACAGGACCACAGGCGAGACGAATGGCGAAAAAAGAAGCGCTGCGTGAGTTGCAGAGCCGGCTGGCCGAACGTTTGCAGGCGGCCCGTAGCGAGGCTCGCACGGCCAACTGGCTGGCGGTGGAATCGGCCGGCCAGGGGTTCCTGCTGCCGTTGTCCGAGGCCGGCGAGATCTTTCCCTTTGGCGCTTACGTGACGGTTCCCCATACCAAGTCCTGGTTCCTCGGCGTGGCGAACCTGCGCGGCGGCCTGCACGGGTTGGTGGACCTGGCAGGCTTCCTGGGCTTCAGGAACACCGCCTCGACCGTGGCGCCGTCGGACAGCCTGCGAGAGCAGGCCCGCCTGGTGGCCTTCAACCCGGCGCTGGAAGTCAACTGCGCCCTGCTGGTCGAGCGGCTGGCAGGGCTGCGCAGCAAGGAACAGCTGCAGGCGGAAGCCGACGACGGCCGGGTGCGGCCGTCGTTCGTGGGTGGACGCTACCGCGACGGCCAGGGCCGCCGCTGGCAGGAGCTGAGCCTCAGCGCGTTGGCCGGCGACGAGGCCTTTTTGAAGATCGTGGGCTGATCGGTCCCGAATTCGAGCGAGAGCTAGAGGGAAATATGGGGTTCTTCAACAAGTTCAAAGGTTTGGGCAGCAAGTCGTCCGCAGACGACGGGCCGGACGCGTCGTTCGATGGAGGGACCCAGGCGCTCGGCGATCTGCCGCTGCCGGGCCCTGGCGGCGCGGCGGCGCTGGACCGCGCACCGGTGTCGACCGTCGCCAGCGATTCTTCGATGATCTCCGAAGCCGCCCCGTCCGAGCTGCCCGGCGAGTTCGCCGAGACCCGCACGGCCAGCTTGGAGGGCGAGGCCGGCGGCGTGGCGATGCCGGTCATCGGGCACCTGCCGTCCAACACCCAGCAGCGCGTGCTGTGGTCGCTGACCGGTGCCGGCCTGCTGGGCCTGGTGCTGGTGGTGTTCCTGGCACAGACGTCGGCCAACCGCGTCGCGGCCCAGGTGGGTGCCACCGGCCAGGCGCTGATGCAGTCGCAGCGGCTCGCGAAGTCCGTGTCGCAGGCGCTGGTGGGCAGCCCCCAGGCCTTCCCCGAGGTCAAGGAAAGCGTGACGGTGCTGGTGCGTGACGCCCGCGGCCTGCGCCAGGGCGATGGGGCCACCGGCCTGCAGCCGGCCTCGCCCGCGGTGCAGGAGGTGCTCGCGCCGCTGATGCCGCTGGTCGACCGCGCCGAGAAGAACGCCACCACCGTGCTCGAGCAGCAGCAGATCCTGACCCAGGTCGGCCAGGCGCTGCGCGCGATCAACCGCCAGTCGTCGGACCTGCTGGAGATCGCCGAGACCATCTCCTCGCTCAAGCTGCAGCAGAACGCCTCGCCCGCCGAGATCTCCGCCGCCGGCCAGCTCGTGATGCTGACCCAGCGCATCGGCAAGTCGGCCAACGAGTTCCTGACGATGGAAGGCGTGAGTCCCGAGGCGGTGTTCCTGCTGGGCAAGGACCTGAACTCCTTCCGCGAGATCGCCGAGGGCCTGAAGGACGGCAGCCCCGAGCTGCGCCTGCCCGGCACCCGCGACGAGCAGACCCGCGAGCGGCTCGAGGCGCTGCTGGAGCTGTACGAGCAGACCCGCACGCAGGCCGGCGCGATCCTGGGCAACCTGCAGGGCCTGGTGTCCGCGCGTGAAGCGCAGGCGTCGATCATCGCGGACAGCGAACCGCTGCGCAAAGGCCTGGAAGCGGTGCAGGAGCGCCTGTCGAACGAAGCCGGCTTCGGTACCGCCAACCTGATCTTCGTCGCGGTCTCGCTGCTGCTGGCGCTGCTGGGCATCGCCGGCCTGGCCTATGCCTACATCCAGGACCAGCGCCAGCGCGCCCTGATCGCCGAGCAGCAACGGCTCGAGGCCGAGCGCCAGGAGCAGGAAGCCAAGCGCGTCAACGACGCCAACCAGGCGGCCATTCTGCGGCTGATGAACGAACTGCAGACGGTGGCCGAGGGCGACCTGACGCAGCAGGCTACGGTGACCGAGGACATCACGGGCGCGATCGCCGACTCGGTGAACTACACCGTGGAAGAGCTGCGCACCCTGGTGGCCCAGGTGCAGGGCACGGTGGCGCGCGTGACCGAGACCACGCAGCAGGTGGAAGCCACGTCGACCGAGCTGCTGGCCGCCTCGACCGAGCAGCTGCGCGAGATCCGCGAGACCGGCGAGTCGGTGCTGCAGATGGCCAACCGAATCAACGAGGTGTCCGCGCAGGCCCAGCAATCCGCGCAGGTGGCCCGCCAGTCGCTGCAGGCCACGGCCCAGGGCCGCGCGGCGGTGGAAAACGCGATCGGCGGCATGAACGCGATCCGCGAGCAGATCCAGGAAACCTCCAAGCGGATCAAGCGGCTGGGCGAATCGTCGCAGGAGATCGGGGAAATCACCGAGCTGATTTCCGACATTACCGAGCAGACCAACGTGCTGGCGCTGAACGCCGCCATCCAGGCCGCCTCGGCCGGTGAAGCGGGCCGTGGCTTCTCGGTGGTGGCCGAGGAAGTGCAGCGGCTGGCCGAACGCTCGGCGGACGCGACGCGCCAGATCGCGGCGCTGGTGAAGACCATTCAGACCGACACGCAGGACGCCGTGGCGGCCATGGAGCGCTCGACCCAGGGCGTGGTCGAGGGGGCCAAGCTGTCCGACGCGGCCGGTGCCGCCCTCGGCGAGATCGACCGCGTGTCGCGCCAGCTGGCCGACCTGATCGAGCAGATCTCGGCGCAGGCGCTGCGCGAAGCCGAATCGGCGAACGTGGTGGCCGGCAACATCCAGCACATCTTCGCGGTGACGGAGCAGACCGGTGAAGGTACGCGTTCGACGGCCCAGCTGGTGCGCGAGCTGTCGAAGTCCGCGGAAGAGCTGAAGCAGTCGGTGGCACGTTTCAAGATCAACTGATCGCCGCAGGGACAAGGGGCGGCCTGGCCGCCCCTGCTTGCACTGGGACCTGGTTTTGACCGAGAGAGGCATCCCCCGGGAGCACTGGATGGACAGCAACCGCGACACGATGACCAGCGACGACCTGAGCTCCCTGGCTTGGGTGCAGGAGGAGCTGCGCAAGTCGCTCGATGCCGCGCACAAGGCGCTACGCCGCTTTCTGAAGGAATTCGAGGGCGCGTCCGGCTCGGACGTCGACGACGTCGACCCGGCCGTGCTGCGCACCGCGCGCCAGCAGCTGCACCAGGGCGTGGGCGCGCTGGAACTGGTCGGCATGCCCGCGGCCGCCACGCTGCTGCGCGCCTCCGAGGCCGCGGTGCAGCGCTTCGTGCAGAAGCCGCAGAAGCTCAACGCTGCGGCGGTCGAGGCGATCGAGCGCGCGTCCTTCGGCCTGCTGGACTACCTGTCGCGCGTGCTGTCGGGCAAGAAGGTCTCGCCCGTCTCGCTGTTCCCGCAATACCGTGACGTGCAGGAGCTGGCCGGCGCCGACCGCGTGCACCCGGCCGACCTGTGGAACTACGACTGGCGCTGGGCCGAGCTGCCGGCCGTCGGCCAGGCCGACGAGCGCCAGGCCGACGAAGCGACCAAGCTCGAGATCGAGAAGCTGCTGCTGGCGCTGATGCGCGGCTCGGCTGCCGCGGCCACGCAGATGAGCGAGCTGTGTGCCGGCCTGGCGGCCGGGCGCGTGAGCCCGCAGGTGGCCACCTTCTGGCGCCTGGCCTCGGCCTTCTTCGAAGGGCAGGCCAAGGGCGTGCTGCGCTCGGACCTGTACACCAAGCGTGTCGCCTCGCGCATCCTGGCGCAGTTCGGCATGCTCGAGCGCGGCGAGTCGGCCGTCTCCGAGCGGCTCGCGCAGGACCTGCTGTTCTTCTGCACCCAGTGCACCGCGGTCGACCCGGCGGTGGCGCCGCGCCTGGCGTCGGTGCGCCAGGTCTACGGCCTGGACGCCATCGAGCCGGTCGACTACGAGGTCTCCTACCTGGGCCGCTTCGACCCGGCGCTGCTGACGCAGGCGCGCAAGCGCGTGGCCGCCGCCAAGGATTCCTGGTCGGCGGTGGCCGGTGGCGAGATGCACCGGCTCAGCGGCCTGAACGAGCAGTTCACGCTGGTCGGCGAATCGCTGCGCAAGATCTACCCGGCCGGCGAGGCGCTGGCGCAGGCGTTGCAGCATGCCGTGCAGCAGACCGTCGAGAGCAACGCCAGCCCGGCGCCCTCGCTGGCGATGGAAGTGGCCACCAGCGTGCTCTACCTGGAAGCCTCGCTGGAAGACCTGGACTTCGACCATCCCGACCAGGAGAGCCGCACCCGGCGCCTGGCCGAACGCATCGAGGCGGTGCGCGGCGGCGCCGCGCCGGAGCCGCTCGAGCCGTGGATGGAGGAGCTGTACCGGCGCGTCTCGGACCGCCAGACCATGGGCAGCGTGGTGCAGGAACTGCGCAGCGCGCTGACCGAGGCCGAGAAGCACATCGACCAGTTCTTCCGCAACCCGGCCGACCGCAGCGTGCTGCTGCCGGTGCCCGGCCAGCTGACCGCGATGCGCGGCGTGCTGTCGGTGCTGGGCATGGACCAGGCCTCGCAGGCGGTGCTGAAGATGCGCGAGGTGGTCGACGAGCTGATCGCCACCGAGGTCGACCCGGTGCGCGCCGCCGAGGCCGGCACCTTCGACCGGCTGGCGGGCAACCTCGGCGCGCTGGGCTTCCTGATCGACATGCTCAGCTACCAGCCGCAGATGGCGAAGTCGCTGTTCCGGTACGACGCGGAACAGGGCGAGCTGCGGCCGGTGATGGGCCGCTCGGGCGCGCGCCGCGACGCGGCCGAGGCCGCCGCGCCGGCGCCGACGCTGATCGAGCCGCGGCTGATCGAGCAGGCGCAGACCCTGGGCGAGACCGTGCAGCGCGAGGACGTGCCGTTGCAGGACGTCTCCGAAGGGCTGCTGAAGCTGTCGCAGGAGGCCATCGTGGCCGACCAGCCGGCGCTCGCCGCGTCGGTGGTGAGCGCCCAGGCCGCGGTCGAGCAGGCCGCGCGCGGCCAGGCCGATGCGCAGGAGGCGCGCGCCCAGGTCGCGCAGGCAATGGCGGACTTCGTCGCCACGGCCTCCGATGCCTCGACGCTGGAGCCGCTGCCGCCCGCACCCGTTCCCGCGCCGGCCCCGGTGGCCGCGCCGGCCCCGGCGGCTGCTTCCGGGCTGGAGGAAGACGACGAGATGCGCGAGGTCTTCCTGGAAGAAGCCCGGGAAGTGATGGCCAACGCGCACGAAGGCCTGCGCGAGCTGCAGCGCACCCCGGACGACCTCGAGCAGCTGACGCTGGTGCGTCGCTCGTTCCACACGCTCAAGGGCAGCTCGCGCATGGTCGGCCTGAACGACTTCGGCGAGGCCGCCTGGGCCTGCGAGCAGCTGTACAACGCCTGGCTGGCCGACCAGCGGCCGGCCAGCGAGGACCTGTTGGGCTTCACCGGCGAAGCGCTGGCCTACCTTGGCGCCTGGGTGGAGGAAATCGCCGCCGGTGCCCAGCCGGCTCACCAACCGGCGCCGGTGCGCGCGGCCGCCGATGCACTGCGCCTCGAAGGCCGCCGCGTGCCGCTGGCTGCCGATGCCGTCGCCCCGGCGGTGGCCGAGGTGGCCCCGGTGGTCGCCGCGGAACCCGCACCGGCTCCCGCGACGGTACCCGAGTCGGTGGCGGCCCCCGAACCGCTGCCCGAACTGAGCCTGGACCTGGGTGCCTTCGAAGGCGGTGCGGCCGAACCTGCACCGGCCCCGGTGGCCGAAGCGGCAGACCTGTCGCTCGACATCGACCTGCCGGCCGACGCCCCGGCGCTGCCCGAGGTCGAGACGCTGGAGTCCTTCGACCTTCCCACCGAGCCGTCCGAGCTGGCCACCTCGACCGTGCCGGCCGAGCTGCCGCCGCTGGAGGTGTCGTTCGACCTGGACCTGGGGGCCCTGGAGGGCGGCGCGCCTGCCGCGGTGACCGAACCGGAGCAGCCGCCGGCCGCGCCCGAACCCGCCGCGGCCCCGGTGGCCGAAGCCGCTGCGCCCGAGGCGCCGGCCGCCGCCGAGGAGCCGAGCAGCGACCAGGTCAAGGTGGTCGGCCCGCTGCGCATCGCGATCCCGCTGTTCAACATCTACCTCAACGAGGCCGACGAGCTGTCGCGGCGCCTGACCACCGAGGTCGCCGAGTGGGCGATGGAGCTGCATCGCCCGATCGGCGAGACGCCGATCGCGCTGGCCCACTCGCTGGCCGGCAGCTCGTCGACGGTGGGCTTTGCCGACCTGTCGCAGCTGGCGCGCCGCCTGGAGCACGCGCTGATGCGCTCGCAGGCCATCGGCCGTGGCACGCCCGAGGAGGCGCGCCTGTTCGTCGACGTGGCCGAGGAAATCCGCCGCCTGCTGCACCAGTTCGCCGCCGGTTTCCTGAAGGAGCCGCAGCCCGAGCTGCTCGAGCGGCTGGCGCAGCACGAGGTCGAGTCGGCCCGCCTGCTCGAGGAGGTCAACGCCCGCCTGCAGCGCGACGACGTGCCGAGCACCGGCGGGCTGGAGCGTCCGGAAGAGACGCTGCGCATCGAGGTCGATGCCCCGCAGGACGAGGCCGCGCTGCCGGTCGACCTGGCCCTGCCTGACCCGTCCGGACCGCCGGCCGGCCCTGCCGCGGAGGTGACGGCCGAGGCGGTGCCGGTCGAGCCCGCGCCGGTTGTGCCGGCGGTCGAGCCCCCGGTGGCATCGCAGCCCGCGCCGGCCGTCGAGCCGGTCGCCGCAGCCCCGGCGCCCGCCGCGCCGGCCACATCCTTCGCGCCGCTGACCATCGGCCAGGCCGAGTTCCGCGAGCTGACCGACCTCGACCCGCAGGCGCCGCCGGCCACCCACGTGACCGGGCTGCCCGGCGGGGTGGACATCGACGACGACATCGATGCGGTCGACGTGGTCGATCCCGACCTGTTCCCGATCTTCGAGGAAGAAGGGCAGGAGCTGCTGCCGCAGCTGGCGGCACAGATGCGTGACTGGCTGCAGCAGCCGCAGGAGGCGCGCCATGCGCACGCCTGCATGCGCACGCTGCACACCTTCAAGGGCGGCGCGCGCCTGGCCGGGGCGATGCGCCTGGGCGAGATGGCGCACCGCCTGGAGACCGCGATCGAGAAACTGCTGGCCGGCGCCGAGGTGACGCTGGCCGACGTCGAGCCGCTGCAGGGGCGCGTCGACGCGCTGGCGGCGGTGTTCGAGGCGCTGCGCTCGCACGACGCCCAGGCCTATGCCGAGGCCACCGCGGCGGTGCAGCCGCTGCCGGTCGAGGCGCCGGCGGCGCTGGTCGAGGAGCATGCGCCCGAAGGCGAATTCCACACCTCCGGCGCGATGCCGCTGCAGCCCGAACCGGCGCCTGCGGTGCCGGCCGAGGCGGTGCCCGCGCCCGAAGCGCCGGTGCCGGCCGCCGAGCCCCAGCCGGCCGCCGACGCCGGCGAGGCGATCGACTGGTCGCGCTTCCTCGCGCCGCAGGCGCTCACGGCCGAGGGCCAGGCCGCGGCCCGTCCGGCGGCCACCGGCCCGACCCATCACGCGGCGGTGCGCGTGCGCGCCCAGCTGCTCGACCGCCTGGTCAACCAGGCCGGCGAGGTGAGCATCACCCGCGCGCGGCTGGAGTCCGAGGTGAGCCAGATCAAGGGCTCGCTCAACGACCTGACCGACAACCTGGAGCGCCTGCGCCAGCAGCTGCGCGACATCGAGCTGCAGGCCGAGACGCAGATGACCTCCCGCATGGAGGCCGCCAAGGCCGAGGGCCATGCGTTCGACCCGCTGGAATTCGACCGCTTCACGCGCTTCCAGGAGCTGACCCGCATGATGGCCGAGTCGGTCAACGACGTGGCCACCGTGCAGCGCACCCTGCAGCGCGCGCTGCAGGTCACCGAAGACGAACTGGCCGCGCAGGCGCGCCTGACGCGCGAGCTGCAGGACGACCTGCTGCGCACCCGCATGGTGGAGTTCGAGGGCCTGTCCGAGCGCCTGTACCGCGTGGTGCGGCTGGCCGCGAAGGAAACCGGCAAGCAGGTGCGGCTGGACATCATCGGCGGCAGCATCGAAATCGACCGCGGCGTGCTGGAGCGGATGACCGCGTCCTTCGAGCACCTGCTGCGCAACTGCGTGACCCACGGCATCGAGTCGCCGCAGGAGCGCGCGGCCAAGGGCAAGGACCCGGTCGGCACCATCACCGTGTCGCTGCACCAGGAAGGCAACGAAGTCTCGATCGAGTTCCGCGACGACGGTGCCGGCCTGGACCTGGCGAAGATCCGCAACCGCGCGGTGCAGATGAAGCTGCTGGCCGAGGATGCCCGGCCGGGCGACGCCGAGCTGGCCAACCTGATCTTCACGCCGGGCTTCTCGACCGCCGAGACCGTGACCGGCCTGGCCGGCCGCGGCATCGGCATGGACGTGGTGCGCTCGGACGTCAACGCGATGGGCGGCCGCATCGAGACCGCGACCCGCGCCGGGCAGGGCACCAGCTTCAAGCTGGTCGTGCCGCTGACGACGGCGGTCACGCAGGTGGTGATGATGCGCTGCGGCCAGGTGGTCGTCGGCGTGCCGTCCAACCTGGTCGAGATCGTGCGCCGTGGCTCGCCCGAGGAGCTCGCCGCCTGCTACGAAAGCGGCGTCTACACGATGGGCGGGCAGGCGATGCCGTTCTTCTGGCTGGGCGCGCTGCTGCAGTCCAGCCCGCGCGGCACCGAGATCGGCCGCACCGTGCCGATCATCGTGATCCGCAGTGCCCAGCAGCGCATCGCGCTGCACGTCGACGAAGTGCTGGGCAACCAGGAAGTGGTGGTGAAGAACCTGGGGCCGCAGCTGTCGCGCCTGCCTGGCCTGGCGGGCATGACGCTGCTGGCCTCCGGGGCCGTCGCGCTGATCTACAACCCGGTGGCGCTGGCCACGGTGTACGGCGAGGAAGCCCGCGCGATGACCGCGGCGTCGCTGACGCCGCAGGCCCAGGCCGCGGCGCAGCAGGCCGCCCAGGAGGCCCAGCCGGAGGCGCCCGTCGCGCCGCTGGTGCTGGTGGTCGACGATTCGCTGACGGTGCGCCGCGTCACGCAGCGCCTGCTGGCGCGCGAAGGCTACCGCGTGGTGGTCGCCAAGGACGGCCTCGAGGCGCTGGAACGCCTGGCCGAGGAACGTCCGGCCGTGGTGCTGAGCGACATCGAGATGCCGCGCATGGACGGCTTCGACCTGGTGCGCAACATCCGCGGCGACGCCCGCCTGGCGCACCTGCCGGTGATCATGATCACCTCGCGCATCGCGCAGAAGCACCGCGACTATGCGGCCGAGCTGGGCGTGAACCACTACCTCGGCAAGCCGTACAGCGAAGAGGAGCTGCTGGCGCTGATCCGGCGCTACACCGCCGAAGCGGAGGCCGTGCCGGCCTCGGCCTGAGGCCGTCCCGCCGCGCCGGCGGCGCCGCGTGTCCCGGGCTGCTTGCAGATGCCGAAGGCCATCGACCATCTCGCCGCGCTCACGGGCTACCGTGACCGCGACCTGCTGGACGTGACGCTGGCCCATGCGCTGACCGACCTGCTGCGCCCGCGCGGCGTGGCGGTCTGGAAGCTGGTCGGCGAGGGCGAGCAGGCCCGCTGGCTGCTGCGTGCCCGGCTCGAAGCGGGCTAGGCCACCGCCGTCTCCGACCCGCCCTGGGTCGCCTACGAGGACCTGCCGCCGCGCGACAGCGCGCCGCTGCGCTGCGACTGCCCGCGCACGCAGGCGGTGCTGCGCGGCGAGACCGACGAAGGCGCCTGCTTCACGCTGTTTCCGCTGATGGCCGAAGGCGAAGCGGTCGGGGTCGTCGAGGTGTGCAGCGACCAGCCGCCGGGTGCTGCCACGCTGCGCCTGGTCAGCAGCATCCTGCGCATCTACCGCAACTTCCATGGCCTGCTCGACTACAGCGAGCGGGACATGCTGACCGGCCTGCTCAACCGCAAGACCTTCGACGAGGCCTTCCTGAAGATCATCCATGCGCCGCCGCCGGCCGTGGCGGCGGGTGACGAGCGCCGGCAGGCGCTGACGGCCACGCGGCACTGGCTGGGGGTGGTGGACATCGACTACTTCAAGTCCGTCAACGACCGCTTCGGTCACCTGATCGGCGACGAGGTGCTGCTGCTGGTCGCGCGCGTCCTGCGCCACACCTTCCGCTACCAGGACCGGCTGTACCGCTTCGGCGGCGAGGAGTTCGTCGTGCTGTTGCGCTGCGGGAGCGAGGCCGATGCGGCCGGCGCGTTCGAGCGCCTGCGGCAGAACCTGGAGAACTTCGCGTTCCCGCAGGTCGGCCGGGTCACCGCCAGCATCGGCTTCACCGAGGTGCAACCGGGCGACGCGCCCAGCGCCGCCTTCGAGCGGGCCGACCAGGCCGTCTACCACGCCAAGCAGCACGGCCGCAACCAGGTCTGCGGCTACGACGACCTGGTGCGCCGCGGGCTGCTGCGGCGCGGTCCCCGCGTGGGCGACGTGGAGCTGTTCTGAGTAGCGGGGCGCTCAGCGGCCCGTGCGTGCCGCCGCGTAGCGCCGCAGCGCGCGCTGCCGCGCGTCCTCGTGCGAGACGACCGGTTCCGGGTAGTCGCGGCCGAGCACCACGCCGGCGGCCTCCAGTTCCACCGGACTGGCCTGCCAGGGCGCGTGCAGCAGCGCATCGGGCAGGCGGGCGAGCTGTGGCAGGTAACGGCGGATGAAGCGGCCCTGCGGGTCGAAGCGGCGGCTCTGCGTGACCGGGTTGAAGATGCGGAAATACGGCTGCGCGTCGCAGCCGGTGGAGGCAGCCCATTGCCAGCCGCCGTTGTTGGCGGCCAGGTCGTAGTCGTTGAGCTTCCCGGCGAAGTAGCGCTCGCCGCGGCGCCAGTCGATGCCTAGGTCCTTGACCAGGAAGCTGGCCGTGATCATGCGCAGCCGGTTGTGCATGTAGCCGGTCTGGTTCAGCTGCGCCATCGCCGCGTCCACGATCGGGTAGCCGGTGCGCCCGGTGCACCAGGCCTCGAACAGCCGGTCCGCGTGGCGCCCGCGCTCCCAGCGCACGTGCTCGTATTCGGGCCGCCAGCTGTGCGCCACCACGTGCGGGTGGTGGTGCAGCACCTGGTGGAAGAAGTCGCGCCAGACCAGCTCGCCGAGCCACGCCTCGGCGCCGCGCGAGCCGGCTGCGGCGCGTTCCCAGGCCAGGCGCGCCACCTCCCGGATCGAGACGGTGCCGAAGCGCAGGTGCACCGAGAGGTAGCTCGGTCCCTTGAGCGCCGGGTAGTCGCGTGTCTCGTGGTAGCGGTCGATGCGCTCGAGGAAGTCATCCAGCAGCTGGTGGCCGCCCTCGGTGCCGGTGGGCACCTTGAGCGCGCGCAGGTTGGTCGGCTCGAAGCCGAGGTCCTGCAGCGTGGGCAGCGGGCGGCGCCAGTGCGCCGGCAGCGGCGCGAGTGCCTGCGCGTGGCGCTCCACCGGCCAGGGCTGCAGGTCGGCCGGCGCGAGCTGCTTCAGCCAGGCCTTGCGGTAGGCACCGAACACGCCGTAGGCCGTGCCGGCGGCGGACAGCACCTCGTCGGCCTCGAACACCACGATGTCCTTGACCGTGTGCAGCACCACGCCCAGGTCCGCGAGCAGCCCGCGCACCCGGGCGTCGCGCTCGCGCGCCTGCGGCTCGTAGTCGTGGCTCGCATAGACCGCCTGCACGTGCAGGTCGACCGCCAGGCGCGGGATCCACTCGGTGGGCCGCCCGTGCACGACGATCAGGCCCGTCTCCGGCCGGCCGTGGCGCCGGCCCAGCTCGCGCAGCTGTGCATCGAGGCTTTCCAGGCTGTCGCGGATGAACTCGACGCGCCGGTCGGCCCGCGGCAGGGGGTCGAGGATCGTGGCGTCGAACACGAAGGCGCACCAGACGCGGCGCGCCGCCTTCAGCGCGTGGTACAGCGCGGCGTGGTCGTGGGCGCGCAGATCGCGCCGGAACCACACCAGGGCCGAGTCGAGCGCCTTGTCCATGGAGCCCCATCTTGGCAGAGGAATAGAATCCGCGCATGGCCGCCAACCCTGCCAGCATCAACCTCACCAACCAGTTCCTGATCGCCATGCCCGGCATGGCCGACGACACCTTCGCCGGCGCCGTGGTCTACATGTGCGAGCACACGGACAAGGGCGCGCTCGGGCTGGTGATCAACAAGCCGATCGACATCAAGCTGCGCAACCTGTTCGAGAAGGTCGAGCTGCCGCTCGACCGCGAGGACCTGGCCGACGCCCCGGTGTACTTCGGCGGCCCGGTGCAGACCGAGCGCGGCTTCGTGCTGCACGAGCCGGTGGGCGGGCACTACAGCTCGTCGCTGACGATTCCCGGCGGGCTGGAGATGACCACCAGCAAGGACGTGCTGGAAGCCCTGTCCAACGGCGCCGGCCCGAAGAAGGTGCTGGTCACCCTGGGCTACAGCGGCTGGAGCGCCGGCCAGCTGGAGGACGAGATCGCCCGCAACGGCTGGCTGACCGTTTCCGCCTCGCCCGAGATCATCTTCGACACCCCGGTCGAGCTGCGCTACGAACGCGCGCTGTCGCTGCTGGGTGTCCACCCCGGCATGCTGATGCAGGAGGCGGGGCACGCATGAGCCCCGCACGGCCGCCCGAAGGGGCGAATCCCCTCCCGGAGGGGGAGGCGCGTCGCCCGCGTCCGCCCGCCACCTTCCTTGCCTTCGACTACGGCCTCAAGCGCGTCGGCGTGGCCAGCGGCAACTCGCTGACCGGCACCGCGCAGCCGCTGCGGACCATCGCGGCCGAGGGCGACGCCCGCTTCGTGGCGATCGCCCGGTTGATCGACGAATGGCGCCCCGACGCGCTGGTGGTCGGCGTGCCGTTCCACCCGGACGGCGCCGCGCACGAGAACACCGCCCGCGCGCAGCGCTTCGCGCGCCAGCTGCACGGCCGCTTCCGGCTGCCGGTGCACGAGGTCGACGAGCGCTACAGCACCACCGAGGCGCTCGCCTCGGGCGCCGCGGATGCAGACGCCGCGGCGGCCTGCATCATCCTCGAACAGTTCCTGCGAACGAGCACCCCATGAGCACCCTGCACCTCGACGCCGAAGCGCTGTACCTCGACCTGAAGAACGGCATCCGCCCGCTGCTCAAGCCCGACGGCGTGCTGGTGGGCATCTGGTCGGGCGGCGCCTGGCTGGCCGAGCGCCTGCAGTCCGACCTGGCGCTGCCCGGCGAGCACGGCGTGATCAGCAGCGCGCTGCACCGCGACGACTTCGCGTCGCGCGGGCTGGCCGGCGGCGGCGACCACACCCGGCTGCCCTTCGACGTGAAGGACCGCCACATCCTGCTGATCGACGACGTGCTCTACACCGGCCGCACGACGCGCGCGGTGCTCAACGAGCTGTTCGACTTCGGCCGCCCCGCGAGCGTGACGCTGGCGGTGCTGGTCGACCGTGGCGGACGCCAGCTGCCCATCGAGCCGGCCTTCTCGGCGGCGCGCATCTCGCTGCCGCCCACGCAGCGGCTGTCGCTGACGCGGGACGAGCGTGGCCGCTTCAGCTTCGACATCCAGGCCGTGTCGCTCTGACCCGGGGCGACGCCCAAGAACGAGACCTTTCCCGAGGCCGTCATGCTTCCTACCCGCAATCCCCAGCTCAACAAGCACGGCGAGCTGATCCACCTGCTGTCCATCGAGGGCCTGCCCCGGCAGGTGATCCACCACATCCTCGACACCGCGAGCACCTTCCTCAGCGTCAACGAGCGCGAGGTGAAGAAGGTGCCGCTGCTGCGCGGCAAGAGCGTGTTCAACCTGTTCTTCGAGAACAGCACGCGCACGCGCACCACGTTCGAGATCGCCGCCAAGCGCCTGTCGGCCGACGTGCTCAACCTCGACATCGCGCGCTCGTCCACCGCCAAGGGCGAGAGCCTGCTCGACACCATCGCTAACCTGTCGGCCATGCACGCGGACATGTTCGTCGTGCGGCACAGCGAGTCGGGCGCGCCGTACCTGATCGCCGAGCACTGCGCGCCGCACGTGCACGTGGTCAACGCCGGCGACGGCCGCCACGCCCACCCGACGCAGGGCCTGCTCGACATGTACACGATCCGCCACTACAAGAAGGACTTCAGCAACCTGACGGTGGCGGTGGTCGGCGACATCGTGCACTCGCGCGTGGCACGCTCGGACATCCATGCGCTGACGACGCTGGGCGTGCCCGAGGTGCGCGCGGTGGGCCCGAAGACCCTCGTGCCGGGCGACCTGCGCGAGATGGGCGTGCGCGTGTGCCACGACATGATCGAAGGCATCCGCGACGCCGACGTCATCATCATGCTGCGCCTGCAGAACGAGCGCATGAGCGGCGCGCTGCTGCCCTCGGCCGGCGAGTACTTCAAGAACTTCGGCCTCACGCCCGAGAAGCTGGCCTGCGCCAAGCCCGACGCGATCGTGATGCACCCGGGACCGATCAACCGCGGCGTCGAGATCGACTCCGCCGTGGCCGACGGCAAGCAGAGCGTGATCCTGCCGCAGGTGACCTTCGGCATCGCGGTGCGCATGGCCGTGATGTCCATCATCGCCGGCAACGAGGCCTGAGCACGCAACAGAGGCTGCAACCATGAAGATCCTGATCAAGAACGGCCGCCTCGTCGACCCGGCCTCCCAACTCGACCGCACCGGCGACGTCGCGATCGCCGCCGGGCGCATCGTCTCGCTCGGCACCGTCAGCGGCGAGTTCACTCCCGACCGCGTCATCGACGCCACCGGCCTGGTGGTCGCGCCCGGCCTCGTGGACCTGTCGGTGCGCCTGCGCGAGCCGGGCCACGAGCACGAAGGCATGCTGGAAAGCGAGATGGCCGCCGCGGTGGCCGGCGGCGTGACCAGCATGGTCTGCCCGCCCGACACCGACCCGCCGCTGGACGAGCCCGGCCTGGTGCAGATGCTCAAGTTCCGCGCGCGCAACCTGAACCAGCTGCGCCTGTACCCGCTGGGCGCGCTCACGCGCGGCCTGGCCGGCGAGGTGCTGACCGAGATGGCCGAGCTGACCGAAGCCGGCTGCGTCGGCTTCTCCCAGGCCGACGTGCCGCTGAAGGACACCCAGGTGCTGATGCGTGCGCTGCAGTACGCCTCGACCTTCGGCTACACGGTCTGGCTGCGCCCGCAGGACGCCTACCTCGGCAAGGGCGTGGCCGCCAGCGGCCCGGTGGCCACGCGGCTGGGCCTGCCCGGCGTGCCGGTGGTGGCCGAGACCATCGCGCTGCACACCATCTTCGAGCTGATGCGCGTCACCGGCGCGCGCGTGCACCTGTGCCGCATCAGCAGCGCGGCCGGCCTGGCGCTGGTGCGCGCCGCCAAGGCGGAGGGGCTGCCGGTGACCTGCGACGTCAGCATCAACAACCTGCACCTCACCGACGTCGACATCGGCTACTTCAACGCCGCGATGCGGCTGACGCCGCCGCTGCGCCAGCAGCGCGACCGCGACGCGATCCGCCAGGCACTGGCCGACGGCACCATCGACGCGCTGACCAGCGACCACACGCCGGTCGACGAGGACGCCAAGACGCTGCCGTTCGGCGAGGCCGAACCGGGCGCCACGGGCCTGGAGCTGCTGCTGAGCCTGGCGCTCAAGTGGGGCGAGGAGCAGGGCATCGGCCTGCTGCGCACGCTGGGTGTCATCACGAACGAGCCGGTACGGGTGCTGGGCGAGGCGATCGGCTCGCTCGGCTCGAGCGCCGGGCGCCTGGTCGAAGGCGGCGTGGCCGACCTGTGCCTGTTCGACCCCGAGGCCCGCTGGGTGGTCGAGCCCGCCCAGCTCAGGAGCCAGGGCCGCCACACGCCGTTCAACGGCTACGAACTGCCCGGTCGGGTGCGCTGTACCGTGGTGGCCGGCCAGGTCGCCTACGAGTCCGGCCTGCCGGGGGCCTGAGCGCAGCCGCCGCGATGCTGCGCGCCGGCGTGCGGCTGGTCCGCCTGGGGCTGCACGTGCTGCACGGCCTCGCGGTCGTGCTGCTGCAGTTCGGCCACCTCGACGCCGAGGGCCGGCGCGCGCGCGTGCAGTGGTGGTCGCGCAAGCTGCTGCGCACGATCGACGCCGAGCTGGTCGTCGAGGGCACGCCGCGCCCGGGCGCCAAGCTTTTCGTCGCCAACCATGTCTCGTGGCTGGACATCGTCGCGATCAACGCGGTGGCGCCGGCGCGCTTCGTCTCCAAGGCCGAGGTGCGGCACTGGCCGCTGCTCAACCGCATGGTCTCGGCCGCGGACACGCTCTACATCGAGCGCGAGCGGCGGCGCGACGCGATGCGCGTGGTGCACCAGATGGCCGAGGCGCTGGAGGCCGGCGACACGGTGGCGGTGTTTCCCGAGGGCACGACCTCGGACGGCACGGGCCTGCTGCCCTTCCATGCCAACCTGCTGCAGGCCGCGATCGCCACCGGCGTGCCGGTGCAGCCGGTCGCGCTGCGCTACCGCGACGCGCAGCATGCGGTCAGCCCGGCGGCGGCCTATGTCGGCGACACCAGCCTGGTCGCCTCGCTGTGGAACGTGCTGCGTGCCCGCGGGCTCGCGGTGCAGGTGTGCTTCCTGCCGGCCGAGGGCACGCGCCATGCCGACCGGCGCGCGCTGGCGCGCCTGCTGTCGGACCGTATCGCCGAGCGCCTCGCGGCACTGGGCTGAACGGCCGGCGCGGCGGGGACGGTCAGGCCTTGCCCTGGCTGGCCACGGCGGCCGCGGCGCGGGCGGCGGCTTCGGCGTCGCCCAGGTAGTAGTGCCGGATCGGCTTCAGCTCGGCGTCCAGCTCGTAGACCAGCGGGATGCCGTTCGGGATGTTCAGCCCGACGATGTCGCTGTCGGAGATGTTGTCGAGGTACTTCACCAGCGCGCGGATGCTGTTGCCGTGCGCGGCGATCACGACGCGCTTGCCCGCCTTGATGGCCGGCGCGATCGAATCGTTCCAGAACGGCAGCACGCGCGCCACCGTGTCCTTCAGGCATTCGGTCAGCGGGATCTGCTCGGGCTGCAGCTTCGTGTAGCGGATGTCCTGGCGCTGGCCGCGCGGGTCGTTCGGGTCCAGCGCGGGCGGCGGCACGTCGTAGCTGCGGCGCCAGATCAGCACCTGCTCCTCGCCGTACTGCTTGGCCATGTCGGCCTTGTTCAGCCCTTGCAGCGCGCCGTAGTGGCGCTCGTTGAGGCGCCAGCTGTGCACCACCGGCAGCCAGGTGCGGTCCATCTGGTCCAGCACGTGCCACAGCGTCCAGATCGCGCGCTTGAGCACCGAGGTGTAGGCCACGTCGAAGTCGTAGCCTTCGACCTTCAGGATGCGGCCAGCCTCCTTGGCCTGCTCGACGCCGGTGGGCGTGAGCTCGACGTCGGTCCAGCCCGTGAAGCGGTTTTCCAGGTTCCAGGTGGACTCACCGTGACGGATGAGCACGAGCTTGTACATCGAAGCCTCCTGAAGAGATGTCTTGAGATCCGGGAGAGGGCGGCAACTTGCCCAAAAGCCCGGAATTCTATAATCCGCGCCCGTCACGGCCTGCCTGCAGGGGCCTGGCGCGTCAGGCGCCGGGGCTGCCGCAGCAGGTGCCCGTTCCCCAGCCACCGTTCAGGTTTCCCAAGTGAAATTCATCATCGACAACTGGTTCCTCATCCTGGTCGCCTTCGTCTCCGGCGGCATGCTGGTGTGGCCGCTCGTCACCCGCGGCACCCGTGCCGGTGCGGTCAGCACGGCCCAGGCGGTGCTGCTGATCAACCGCGAGAAGGCCGTGGTCGTCGACGTCAGCGAGCCGGCCGAATACGCCGCGGGCCATGTCGCCGGCGCGCGCAACATCCCCTTCGGCAGCCTGGAAGGCGCCAGGGAGCTGCCGTCCAACAAGTCCCTGCCCATCATCGTGGTTTGTCCGACCGGCGCACGCGCTTCGCGTGCTGCGGCTACGCTGCGCAAGTCGGGCTACGAGAAGGCCGTGCCGCTGGCCGGTGGCACGGCGGCGTGGCGCGAAGCGAACCTGCCGATCGAGAAAACCACGGCCTGAAGGTGCTCACCGCCCGCAGGGCCAGGACGAAGGACTGCTGCATGCAACCCGTGAAGATGTACACGACGCTGGTGTGCCCGTACTGCCAGCGCGCGAAGATGCTGCTCAAGCAGCGCGGCGTGGCCGAGATCGAGGAGATCCGGGTCGACCTGGATCCGGCCCAGCGCGAGGCGATGACGAGCCTCACCGGCCGGCGCACCGTGCCGCAGATCTTCATCGGGGACACGCACGTGGGTGGTTGCGACGACCTGATCGCGCTGGACCAGCGCGGCGGCCTGATCCCCCTGCTCGAAGGCCGCGCCTGAGCGAGCACATCTGACGCAGGCCGCGCCGGAGCAGCTTCCGGCTCGGCCATAATGCGTGTTCGCAGCCCGCACCCCCTACCGGTTGCGGGCTTTTCGTTTCCGAGGAAGAACGACACTCACCATGGCCGAGCAAGCAAACAACCCCGTGTTCCAGATCCAGCGCGTCTACACGAAGGATCTGTCGCTGGAGCAGCCCAATTCCCCGCAGATCCTGCTGGAGCAGGAACAGCCCAAGGTGGACATCAACCTGGGCCTGGAGGCGCAGCCGGTCGCCGACGGCGTGTTCGAGGTCAGCGTGGTGGCCACGGTGCACACCAAGGTCAAGGACAAGACCCTGTTCCTGGTCGAGGCCAAGCAGGCCGGCATCTTCGAGATCCGCAACATCCCGGAAGACCAGGTCAACCCCATCATCGGCATCGCCTGCCCGCAGATCGTCTACCCGTACCTGCGCGCCGTGGTGGCCGACGTGATCTCGCGCGCCGGTTTCCCGCCGGTGCACCTGGCCGAGGTCAACTTCCAGGCCATGTACGAGGCCCAGCTGCAGCAGCAACAGCAGCAGGGCGGCAACGGCGGCTCGCCGATCATCACCAGCGCCTGATCCCCGCCGTTCCTGCCGATGAACATCACCGTCCTGGGCGCCGGCGCCTGGGGGACGGCGCTGGCGGCGAGCACCGCGCCGCGGCATCCGACGCTGCTGTGGGCGCGCGACGCCGCGCAGGCAGCGTCCATGCAGCAGGCGCGACGCAACGAACGCTACCTGTCCGGCGCGGACCTGCCGCCGGAACTCCTCGTCAGCAGTGACTTCGACCAGGCCCTGCGCCATGCGCAGGGCGGGCTGCTGGTGGTCGCCACGCCGATGGCCGCGCTGCGCGAGATGCTCGGCCGCGTCCCCGAAGACGCCTGCGTGTGGTGGCTGTGCAAGGGCTTCGAGGCCGGCACCGGCCTGCTCGGCCACGAGGTGGCCCGCGAGGTGCGCCCGCAGGCGCGCGTGGGCGTGCTGTCCGGGCCCAGCTTTGCGCTCGAGGTGGCGCGCGGCCTGCCCACCGCACTGGTGGCCGCGAGTACCGATGCCGCGCTGGCCGAGGCCGCGGTGCACGCCTTCCACGGCGACGCGCTGCGCGTCTACACCTCGCCGGATCCGGCCGGGGTGGAGGTGGGCGGGGCGGTCAAGAACGTGCTGGCGATCGCCACCGGCATCGCCGACGGCATGGGCCTCGGCCTCAACGCGCGCGCCGCGCTGGTGACGCGCGGCCTGGCCGAGATGACCCGGCTGGGCCTGGCGCTCGGCGCCCGCCCCGAGACCTTCATGGGCCTGAGCGGCCTGGGCGACCTGGTGCTGACCGCCACCGGCGACCTGTCGCGCAACCGCCAGGTCGGCCTGCAGCTCGCGCAGGGCAAGTCGCTGGCGCAGATCCTCGCCGAGCTCGGCCACGTGGCCGAAGGCGTCTACAGCGCCCCGACCGTGCTGCAGCGCGCGCGCGAGCGCGGCGTCGAGATGCCGATCACCGAGGCGGTCACGCAGATCCTGGACGGGCGCCTCACGCCGCAGCAGGGGCTGGAACGGCTGATGGGCCGCAGCGCCCGCGCGGAGTGGTGAGCCCGTCCACCGAATCCCACACGGAGGTGTACATGCAACGTCGTCAGTGGTTGAAGGTCGCCGGTGCGGCGGCCGCATCGCTGTCCTGGCCCGTGCAGGCGCAGCAGCCGTGGCCGGCGCGGACCATCCGCCTGGTCGTGCCGTTTCCGGCCGGCAGCTCGCCGGACCTGATCGCGCGTGTCGTCGCCGAGCCGCTGTCGCACGCGCTCGGGCAGACCATCGTGGTCGAGAACCGGCCCGGCGCGGGCGGCAACATCGGCACCGGGCTGGTGGCCAAGGCCGCGCCGGACGGCTACACGCTGCTGTTCACGATCCAGGGGCCGCTGGTCACCGCGCCGCTGCTGAGCAGGAGCCTGCCGTACGACCCGGTCCGGCAGCTCGCGCCGGTCAGCCTGGTCGCGACCAGTCCCAACGTGCTGGTGGTCTCGCCGCAGCTGGGGGCGAAGACGCTGGCCGACTTCGTGCGCATCGCCCGGGAACGCAAGGGCCAGCTCAACTACGGCTCGGTGGGCAACGGCAGCGCCTCGCACCTGGCGATGGAGCTGTTCAAGGCGCGCGCCGGCATCGACCTCGCGCACGTGCCCTACCAGGGCTTCCCGCAGATCGTCAACGCGATCCTGGCCGGCGAGGTGCAGGCCGCCTTCATGGTGCCCGGCATCGCGATGGGACAGGTGAGGGCCGGCAAGCTGGTCGCGCTGGGCGTGACGACTGCCGGCCGCAGCGCGGCGCTGCCGGAATTGCCGTCGTTCGCCGAGCTGGGCTACCCCGGCTTCGAGGCCATCTCCTGGCAGGCCGTGCTGGCGCCGGCCGGCACGCCCAAGCCCGTCATCGACCGGCTCAGCCAGGAGCTGGTGCGCATCATCAAGAGCGACGAGGTGCGCGCGAAGATGCTGGCGCAGTACTTCACCGCCGCAGGCACCGCGCCGCAGGCGCTGGCCCAGCTGATGAAGTCCGAGCGCGAGAACTGGGGCCGCGTGATCAAGGCCGCCGGCGTGCAACCCGAGTGATTCACGCCCCGCCCGCGTAGCCGTTCTGCCGCCACGCCTCGAACACCGCCACCGCGACGGTGTTCGACAGGTTCAGGCTGCGCTGGCCGGGCCGCATCGGCAGGCGCACGCGCTGCCCGGGCGGGAAGGACTCGCGCACCGCAGGGGCGAGGCCGCGCGATTCGGCGCCGAACACCAGCCAGTCGCCCGGCTGCCAGGCCACGTCCGCGAACGGGCGGCTGCCGTGCGTGGTGAACGCGAACATGCGCTCGCGTTGCGGCTGCCGGGCCTGCAGGAAGGCGTCCCACGAGGCATGGCGCTGCACGTCCGCGTACTCGTGGTAGTCCAGCCCGGCGCGCCGCATCAGGCGGTCTTCCATCGAGAAGCCGAGCGGCTCCACCAGGTGCAGCTCGCAGCCGGTGTTGGCCGCCAGGCGGATCACGTTGCCGGTGTTGGGCGGGATCTCCGGTTCGACGAGCACGATGCGGAACATGTCCGCGATTATCGGCGCGGGGACATCATTCCCGCGGCGTGCGCGTGACGATCCACACCCGCACCTCGCGCGCACCGGCCTGCAGCAGCGTGCGCGCGAGTTCGCCGGCAGTGGCGCCGGTGGTCATCACGTCGTCGACGAGGGCGATGGAGCGCCCGTGGACCGCCGCCAGCCGGTGCGGCTCGACCGCGAACGCCCCGCGCAGGTTGGTCCGGCGCTGCGCCTGCGACAGCGTCATCTGCTGCGCGGTGTCGCGCACGCGCACCAGCCAGTCGGCATGCGCCGGCAGCCCGAGGCGTCGCGCCAGCCAGCGCGCGATCTCCCAGGCCTGGTTGTAGCCGCGCTCGCCCAGGCGGGCGCGCGACAGCGGCACCGGCAGCACGAGCTCGGGTGGCGCGGCATCGCGCTCGCGGATCGCCGCGAGCAGCCGCTGCGCCAGCGGCTCGACCAGGTCGAGCCGCTCATGGAACTTGAGGTCGGCCACGAGCTTGGCCCACGGGTAGGCGTGGTCGAGCGCGGCGACCGCGTGGGTCCACGGCGGCGGATGGCGCAGGCAGGCGCCGCAGGTCAGGACGCCTTCGGGTACCTGGATCGCGCAGCGCACGCAGCGCGGCACGGTGCGCGCAAAGCGCCGCAAGCAGGCGGCACACACGCGCCTGGCCTGCCAGGTGCGGCAGACCGCGCATTGGCTCGGCAAGGCACGCAGCCAGGCCGCAGGACGCAGCAACAGGGACGTGAGCATGATCGCGGCACACCCACGGGCCGGTCCTGCACCCGTGGCCAGGGTCCGTCGGGACACGCTGCACGCGTGCGGCCGTGGGGCCTTCGCCAGGCCGCGCATCGCGTGCAGCGGGTGGTCAATATACTGCGTCCATGCCCGTTTCCCCGCGCCCCTTCGATCCCGCTGCCGCGGCTGCGTGGTGGCGCAGCGGCACGCAGCCGCCCTGGCTGCATGCCGAAGTGGCGCGCCGCATGGCGCAGCGCCTGGAGATCATCAGGGCGAAGCCGCAGCGGGTGCTGGACTGGTGGAGTTCGCGCTCGGGCAGCCTGGCGCTGTTGCAGCAGGCCTATCCGCAGGCCGAGCTCATCGCGGTCGAGCCCGACGAGGCCGCGCGCGATGCCTGGCTGGCCGCGCAGCGTCGGCCCTGGTGGTTGCCGTCGCGCTGGGGCAAGTCGCCGCGCGCGCTGAGCGAGGCCGAGGCCGACGGGGCCGGCGCACAGCTGCTGTGGGCCAACATGGTGTTGCACTGGATGGCCGATCCGGCCGAGATGATCCGGCGCTGGCACCGCGCGCTCGCAGTCGACGGGTTCACGATGTTCTCGTGCCTCGGGCCGGACACGGCGCGCGAGCTGCGTGCGCTGCACGCGCGGCATGGTCACGGGCCGGCGGGTGCGGAGTTCGTCGACATGCACGACCTCGGTGACATGCTGGTGCATGCCGGCTTTGCCGACCCGGTGATGGACATGGAGCGCATCACGCTCACCTGGTCCACGCCGGAAGCCGCGCTTGCGGAACTGCGCACGCTCGGGCGCAATACCCACCCGCAGCGCCATGCGGGCCTGCGCACGCCACGCTGGAAGCGCGCGCTGATGGCGCAGATGCAGGCACCCGACCCCGCACGCGTGGCGATCACGTTCGAGATCGTCTACGGCCATGCCTTCAAGGGTGCACCGCGCGCCGTGGCAGGTGGCGAGACGCGCGTGTCGCTGCAGGACATGCGCACGATGGTGCGTTCCTCGCAGCGTCCACGTTGACGTGCAGTGTCGTCTTGCAGGCGTGAAGTTGTTCTGATCTGCGTCAAGCTGGTTGTGACCAGAGTTTGCGCTAAGCTAAAATCCTTCGGTTTGGTTGGGTAGGTTCCGCAGCCGTTGCAGGCTTGGGTCCATCCGACCCGGTTGACCGGACCGGCGCTGCGTGCAGGCAGGGCATCACCGACAGGCATGGTGCTGCAAGCCGCGGGTGCGATGGTGTCGGGTCCACGCGAGCATGGATCGTGATGATGCCGTCTCGCGAGGCATCTCCAGCAAGGCCTCCTCGTCCGAGTGCATGGCATCCTGCTGGAAGTGCGTCCATCCGGGTGCGGTGGCCGGTCGGCGCGCGGCAGGGTGGGTGGATCCAGCCTGACATGGACCGGGTGTGTGTCGATGCACGAAGGGCGCACGGTGCCGATCCTGCCGTCGTGCATGACCGCGCAGGAGGCGGCCGGTGCCTCAGGTCGTGAGGGCCCGCCCGTGTGGCCGAAGGATTGCGCACGGCGTGGCGCGGGCCGCCGTCCGGTGAAGGCGGTGCGCGCGGCGCCAGTGAAGAGAGTTTGAAACTGAAGTGACCACGATGAAGACCATGAAAGCACTTTGGCACAAGGCGGGGCAGGCCGGCCTCGGATTGGGCGCAGCGCTCGCCACCACCTGTGCGATGGCCGTCAACAGCCTGCCCGGCGGCCCCGCGGTGCGTCAGATCGACATGCATCCGCCGGTCACCCGCATCGCCGAGGAACAGCAGTTCCTGCACTACATGATGCTGTGGATCTGCGGTGTGATCTTCGTCGCGGTCTTCGGCGTGATGTTCTATTCGATCATCAAGCACCGCAAGTCCAAGGGCGCCCAGCCGGCCAACTTCCACGAGAGCGTGAAGGTCGAGATCGCCTGGACCGTGGTGCCGTTCCTGATCGTGATCGGCATGGCGCTGCCCGCCACCAAGGCCGTGGTCGCGATGAAGGACACCACCAACGCCGACCTCACCATCAAGGTCACCGGCTACCAGTGGAAGTGGGGTTACGACTACCTGAAGGGCGAAGGCGAGGGCATCTCCTTCCTGTCCACGCTCGACGTGACGCATCGCCAGGCGTCCGACGCCGGCCAGCCGGTCGGTGACGACTACCTGCTCAAGGTCGACAACCCGATGGTCGTGCCGGTGGACAAGAAGATCCGCATCGTGACCACCGCCGCCGACGTGATCCACTCGTGGATGATCCCGGCCTTCGGCGTCAAGCAGGACGCGATCCCCGGCTTCGTGCGCGATACCTGGTTCCGCGCCGAGAAGGTCGGCGACTACTACGGCCAGTGCGCCGAGCTGTGCGGCAAGGAGCACGCCTACATGCCGATCCACGTGAAGGTGCTGTCGCAGGAAGACTACGCCGCCTGGGTCGAAGAGAAGAAGAAGGAAATGGCCGCCAAGGCCGACGACCCGAGCAAGGTCTGGACGCTGGACGAGCTGGTCGCCCGTGGCGAGAAGGTCTACGCCGCCAACTGCGCCGCCTGCCACAAGGCCGACGGTACCGGCGCCGGCCCGATCAAGGCGCTGGACGGCTCGCCCATCGTGAAGGACGAGGATGCCGGCAAGCAGATCCAGGTCGTGCTCAACGGCGCGGCCAACGGTGCGATGCCGGCGTGGAAGCAGCTGTCCGACACCGAGATCGCGGCCGTGATCACCTATACCAAGAACGCCTGGTCCAACCAGACGGGCAAGATCGTCCAGCCGTCGGAAATCGTGGCTGCCCGCCAGTAAACCAGCCGAGTTCGAAATCCAAAGGAATTGACGATGAGTGCAGTGCTCGACTCCCACGGTCACGTTGCGGGCGGCCACGCCCACGACCATGCGCATGACCATCCGCACGGCTGGCGTCGCTGGGTCTTCGCGACCAACCACAAGGACATCGGTACCCTGTACCTGCTGTTCAGCTTCACGATGCTGATGATCGGCGGCGTGCTCGCGCTGCTGATCCGTGCCGAGCTGTTCCAGCCCGGCCTGCAGGTGGTCAACCCCGAGCTGTTCAACCAGCTGACCACCATGCACGGCCTGATCATGGTGTTCGGCGCGATCATGCCCGCCTTCGTGGGCTTCGCGAACTGGATGATCCCGCTGCAGATCGGCGCCTCCGACATGGCGTTCGCGCGGATGAACAACTTCAGCTTCTGGCTGATGATCCCCGCGGCGATCATGCTGGTGGGGTCGTTCTTCCTGCCCGGCGGCGCGCCGGCGGCCGGCTGGACGCTGTACGCCCCGCTGACGCTGCAGATGGGCCCGTCGATGGACGTGGGCATCTTCGCGATGCACATCCTCGGCGCCTCGTCCATCATGGGCTCGATCAACATCATCGTGACCATCCTGAACATGCGGGCGCCCGGCATGACGCTGATGAAGATGCCGATGTTCGCCTGGACCTGGCTGATCACCGCCTACCTGCTGATCGCGGTGATCCCGGTGCTGGCCGGCGCCATCACGATGACGCTGACCGACCGCCACTTCGGCACCAGCTTCTTCAACCCGGCCGGCGGCGGTGACCCGGTGATGTACCAGCACATCTTCTGGTTCTTCGGGCATCCCGAGGTCTACATCATGATCCTGCCGGCCTTCGGCATCATCAGCCAGATCGTGCCGGCCTTCGCCCGCAAGCGCCTGTTCGGCTACACCTCGATGGTGTACGCGACCGGCTCCATCGCCATCCTGTCGTTCATCGTGTGGGCCCACCACATGTTCACGACCGGCATGCCGGTGACCGGCCAGCTGTTCTTCATGTACGCGACCATGCTGATCGCGGTCCCGACGGGCGTGAAGATCTTCAACTGGGTGGCCACGATGTGGCGCGGCTCGATGACCTTCGAGACCCCGATGCTGTTCGCCGTGGGCTTCATCTTCGTGTTCACGATGGGTGGCTTCACGGGCCTGATGCTGTCGATGGCGCCGATCGACATCCAGCTGCAGGACACCTACTACGTGGTGGCCCACTTCCACTACGTGCTGGTGGCCGGCTCGCTGTACGCGCTGTTCGCCGGCTTCTACTACTGGGGTCCGAAGTGGACCGGCGTGATGTACTCCGAGGCGCGCGGCAAGTTCCACTTCTGGGGTTCGCTGATCACCTTCAACATCACCTTCTTCCCGATGCACTTCCTCGGCCTGGCCGGCATGCCGCGTCGCTACGCCGACTACCCGATGCAGTTCGCGGACTTCAACATGATCGCGTCCATCGGTGCGTTCGGCTTCGGCCTGATGCAGGTGTACTTCTTCTTCTTCATCGTGCTGCCGATGATGCGCGGCAAGGGCGAGAAGGCGCCGCAGCGTCCGTGGGAAGGCGCCGAAGGCCTGGAATGGGAAGTGCCGTCGCCGGCTCCGTTCCACACCTATGAAACGCCGCCCAAGCTGAACGCCAGCGCCACCCGCGTGATCGGCTGAACGCCGGACTGGAAAGGGGCCATGCGATGATCACTCCCGACAAACGCAAGCAGAACCTGCGGCTGGCGCTGATCCTGGCGTCGGTGGCGGCTGCCTTCTTCATCGGGTTCATCATCCGCATGGCCTATTTCGGCGGCTGAGGCCGGCCTGGTCATCAGGTTCGAGAGTCATGAGTACCCCTGAGGCATCCGGCGACCGACACGACAACCGTCGCATGCTCGGCAAGCTGCTCGTCATCGTCGCGATGATGTTCGGCTTCGGGTATGCGATGGTGCCGATGTACAAGCACATCTGCGAGGCGCTGGGCATCAACGTGCTGTCGCTGAGCGAGCGCCTGGTGCCCGGGATGGCGCAGCGCACCTCGGTCAACACGCAGGTCGACACCTCGCGCACGATCACCGTCGAGTTCGATGCCAACGTGCGCGGCCCGTGGGAGTTCAAGCCCGCGGTCAACTCGATCACCGTGCACCCGGGCGAGCTGGCTACCGTGATGTACGAGTTCCGCAACGTGCAGAACCGCACCATGGCGGCGCAGGCCATCCCGAGCTACGCGCCCAAGCAGGCGACGGCGCACTTCAACAAGCTGGAGTGCTTCTGCTTCAACGAGTACACCCTGGCGCCGGGCGAATCCAAGCAGTGGCCGGTGGTGTTCGTGATCGACCCGAAGCTGCCGCGTGACGTGACCACGATCACGCTGTCGTACACGTTCTTCGAGGTCGGCGGCAAGGTGCCTGCCGCCCCGAAGGGCGAACAGCAGGCGGCGCAGGCCGCCGTGGAGCCCCGCACATGACCGGTACCAACGACAGGCAGGACGCCGCCCCGCGCAAGGGGACCTTCCTGCAGACGGTCAAGGCGATCCTGTGGGCGTTCTTCGGCGTGCGCAAGTCGTCGGGTTACGAGAAGGACGTCAACGAGCTGAAGCCGGCGCACGTGATCATCGGCGGCCTGGTCGGCGCGCTGATCTTCATCGTGCTGCTGATCCTGATCGTCAACTGGGTGGTCGGCAGCGGCGCGGCGACGTGACGGGCAATCCGGCATCCGGGCAGCAGCGCCCGGGGCCCCACAGGACAGACAAGAGACAGGTTCATTAGGAGAAAAACATGTCGGCAGCGACGCATCAAGGCACCACGCCTTATTACTTTGTGCCCGGGCCCTCGCGGCATCCGGTCATGGCCGCGATCGGCCTGTTTTTCGTGATTCTGGGCGCGGGCCAGTGGATCAACGGCCATGGCTGGGGGGCGTACGCCCTGCTGTTCGGCCTGCTGTGGTGGCTGTTCGTGCTCTACCAGTGGTTCGGCGACGCGATCCGCGAGAGCGAGGGCGGCCTGTACAGCCAGCGCATCGACGCGTCCTACCGCTGGAGCATGGCCTGGTTCATCTTCTCCGAGGTCATGTTCTTCGCGTCGTTCTTCGCCGCGCTGTTCTGGTCGCGCCTGTATACGCTGCCGGTGCTGGGTGGCCTGGAGAACCAGCTGCTGTGGCCCGACTTCAAGGCGATCTGGCCGAGCGCCGCGCCGGGCAGCGGTGCCACCGCCTCGCCGGCCGGCATCGTCGAGCCGTTCCAGACCATGGGTCCGTGGCCGCTGCCGACCATCAACACCGCGCTGCTGCTGGCCTCGGGCGTGACGCTGACGATCGCCCACCACGCGCTGCGCGAGAACCAGCGCGGCAAGACCATCGGCTTCATGTGGCTGACCGTGCTGCTGGGCGTGACCTTCCTGATCCTGCAGGGTGTCGAGTACGCGCACGCCTACAACGACCTGAACCTGAAGCTGAGCTCCGGCATCTACGGCTCGACCTTCTTCATGCTGACCGGCTTCCACGGTTTCCACGTGTTCGTCGGCATGCTGATGCTGCTGGTCGTCACGCTGCGCCTGATGAAGGGCCACTTCACGTCCGAGCGTCACTTCGGCTTCGAAGGCGCCGCCTGGTATTGGCACTTCGTCGACGTGGTGTGGCTGGGCCTGTACGTGCTGGTCTACTGGATGTAAGCCACGTGGAGGCGGCCACGCCGCCTTCGATGGCACGCCATGACGACAAACGCCGCGCGAAGCGGCGTTTGTTTTTTCGTTCCTGGCGGTGCAGCCTTCAGCGCACGATGGGCACGCCGGTGGGCTGGACCCAGCCGAGCTTGTAGCTGAGCAGGATGAACAGGAACAGCGCGACCGACAGTCCGACGCGGACCGCCAGGGCGCGCACCATGTTGTTGGTCTTGGGCTTGCCGTCGCGGCCGTCGCGCATCATGAAGACGAGGGCGGACGCCAGGCTGGCGATGATGAAGATGAAGGCGAGGCCGACGAGGAGTTTCATGGAACGGATTATCTCCCCCGTCCCGCGACGCCATGGCTGAAGCGAAGCAAGCTCCCTCCTGGCGACGCTGGGTCGTGCTGGTCGTCACCATCGCCGGCGTGGCGGTGACGGCCTCGCTGGGGCGCTGGCAGCTCGGCCGCGCGGCGCAGAAGGAGGCCCTGCAGGCCGCGATCGAGCGCCAGTCGCAGCTGCCCGCGGTGCCGCTGGAGGAGCTGCGCCGACCGAGCGACGTGGACGCGCACCTGCTGCACCGTCCCGTGACGCTGCGCGGGCGCTGGCTGCACGAGCACACGGTGTTCCTCGACAACCGGCAGATGCACGGCCGTCCCGGCTTCTACGTGCTGACGCCGCTGAAGCTCGCGGGGCGCGAGGAGGCGGTCGTGGTGCAGCGTGGCTGGGCGCCGCGCGACGTGCAGGACCGCACGCGGCTGCCGTCGGTGCCCACCGGCGACGGCGAGGTGCGCCTGGAGGGCCGCATCGCCCCGCCGCCCGCCAAGCTATACGAGTTCGACGCGGCAGGCAGCGGACCCATCCGGCAGAATCTCGACCTGGCGTCGTACGAGCAGGAGGTCGGCACCCCGCTGTGGCCCGTCTCCGTCGTCCAGACCGCAGCCGTTGCCGGCGACCCCGAGGACGGGCTGCTGCGCGACTGGCCCGCACCGGCGGTGGACGTTCACAAGCACTATGGCTATGCCTTCCAGTGGTTTGCCCTGAGTGCGCTGATGACTGGTTTGTATGTCTGGTTCCAACTCCTTCGCCCCCGGCTCCGCAGATCGTCCTGAGGGCGGGCCCCCCGAGCCGCTGAGCTTCACGGTCCACACCATGCCCAGGCCGTCCGTCGACGCGGACCGGCGCACGCGGGCCGGCCGGCTCAAGATGCTGCTGGTGCTGCTGGTGTGCGCGGCCCCGGTGATCGCGTCGTACTTCACCTACTACGTGATCCGTCCCGAAGGACGCACCAACTACGGCGAGCTGATCCTGCCGCAGCGCCCGCTGCCGGAAGCGCTGCCGCTGCGCGACCTGCAGGGCCAGCCGGTCGCGGCCACCTCGCTGAAGGACCAGTGGCTGCTGGTCGTGGTGGCCGGCGGCGCGTGCGACGAACGCTGCGAGCGCCACCTGTACCTGCAGCGCCAGCTGCGCGAGACGCTGGGCAAGGACCGTGACCGCCTCGACAAGGTGTGGTTCGTCACCGACGAGGCCGCGGTGCGTCCCGAGGTGCTGCAGGCGATCCCCGGCGCGCAGGTGCTGCGCGTGCCGCAGGAGGCGCTGGCCGAATGGCTGGCTCCGGCCGAGGGCCGGCAGCTGCCGGACCACCTGTACGTGGTCGACCCGCTGGGCAACTGGATGATGCGCTTTCCGGCTGAGGCCGACGCGAACAAGGTCAAGCGCGACCTGGCCAAGCTGATGCGCGCCTCGGCGAGCTGGGACCGTCCGGGACGTTGAGGGGGCCGTGGCGATGGACGCGCAGACGCTCTACGACTTCACCCCGGTGGCGCGCATGGCGCTGCTCGGCATCGTGATCGCGCTGGGGCCGCTGGCCTGGGTGTGGCTGCGCCACCGCAGCGCCGCACCGGCGCAGCGACTGGCCGCACTGACCCTGCTGACGCTGTTCCTCACCTTCGACCTGATCCTGTTCGGCGCCTTCACGCGCCTGACCGACTCGGGCCTGGGCTGTCCGGACTGGCCGGGCTGCTACGGCAGCGCCAGCCCGTTCGGCGCGCACGAGCAGATCAGCGCCGCGCAGGCCGAGGCGCCGACCGGGCCGGTCACGCACCAGAAGGCCTGGATCGAGATGGTGCACCGCTACCTGGCCACCGGCGTGGGCGTGCTGATCACGGTCATGGCGATCGCCGCGTGGCTGCTGCGCCGCGAGATCGCGCTGTCGCCGTGGTGGGCCACGGTGACGCTGGCGTGGGTGTGCGTGCAGGGGGCGTTCGGTGCGCTCACCGTGACCTGGAAGCTTTATCCGGCCATCGTGACCGCACACCTGCTGGGCGGGCTGATCCTGCTGGCGCTGCTGGCGGCGCAGGCCCAGGTGTTCCGCGGCCGCCGCCTGCCCCTGGCGGGCGGCGTGCACCTGCTGGCCTGGGTCGTGTTCTTGCTGGTGTGGGTGCAGGTCGCGCTGGGGGGCTGGGTCAGCACGAACTACGCGGTGCTGGCCTGCGGCGGCTTCCCGACCTGCAACGGCAGCTGGTGGCCGGAGATGGACTTCGACCACGGCTACACCCTGCTGCGCGAGCTGGGCGCCGGCAAGGACGGCGGCTACCTGCCGTTCCCGGCCCTGGTCGCGATCCACTACACCCATCGCCTTGCGGCCTACGTGGTGTTCGTCGCGGTCGGCCTGCTGGCCTGGCGGCTGCTGGCCGTGCACGGGCAGGACCGCTCCGCGCGCCGCTTCGCCTGGGCGCTGGCCGGCTGCGCGCTGTGGCAGCTGGGCACGGGCCTGTCCAACGTCGTGCTTGGCTGGCCACTGGTCGCGGCCGTGAGCCACACCGGCGGGGCGGCCGCGCTGGTCGGCGTGCTGACCGCGCTGCTGACGCGCGCGCGGCTGACGCAGGCCGCGCCCGACCGCCTGGCGGCCGCAGCGGCAGGCCCTCGTCTCGCATCCTAGAATCGACAGCTTTCTCCCATGTCCGCCATGCCTGGATCGATCGCCAGCTCCCACACCCTGCCGTCGCGCGTAGCGCAGTTCTACGCGCTGACCAAGCCCCGCGTGGTGCAGCTGATCGTCTTCTGTGCCGTGATCGGCATGTTCCTCGCGGTGCCCGGCCTGCCCGACCCGGCGACGGCGATCGCCGCCACCGTGGGCATCTGGCTGGTGGCCAGTGCCGCGGCGGCCTTCAACTGCCTGGTCGAGCAGCACATCGACGCCAAGATGGCGCGCACCGCCTGGCGCCCGACCGCCAAGGGGCAGCTGACCACGGCCCAGACGCTGCTGTTCTCGGGCGTGCTGTGCGGCGCGGGCATGGCATTGCTGTACGCGCTGGTCAACCCGCTGACGATGTGGCTGACCTTCGGCACCTTCGTCGGCTACGCGGTGATCTACACCGTGGTGCTCAAGCCGCTGACGCCGCAGAACATCGTGATCGGCGGCGCCTCCGGGGCGATGCCGCCGGTGCTGGGCTGGGCCGCGATGCGCGGCGACGTCGGCCCCGAAGCGCTGATCCTGTTCCTGATCATCTTCCTGTGGACGCCGCCGCACTTCTGGGCGCTGGCGCTGTACCGCGCCGAGGACTACCGCAAGTCCGGCCTGCCGATGCTGCCGGTCACCCACGGCTCGGAATTCACCCGCCTGAACGTGCTGCTGTACACGCTGGTGCTGTTCGCCGCGACGCTGCTGCCGTTCATCTACGGCATGAGCGGCTGGCTGTACCTCGCCGCCGCGCTGGTGCTGGGAGGCGCGTTCATCGCCTACGGCTGGCGGCTGTGGCGCGAGTACTCCGACCAGCTCGCGCGGCGCACCTTCCGTTTCTCGATCCTCCACCTGGCGCTGCTGTTCGCCGCGCTGCTGGTGGACCACTACCTGAGGCCCTGGCTGTGATGAAACGACGCGCATTCGTGGTGGCGGCCGCCGGCGCCGTGGCACTGCTGGCCGCGTGCGGCAAGACGGGCACGGATGCGGGCGCGTTCCACGCGATCGACATCACCGGCGCGCAGTACGCGCGGGACTTCCGCCTGCCCGACCCGGACGGGCGCGAGCGCACGCTGTCCGAGTTCAAGGGCAAGCTGGTGGCAGTGTTCTTCGGCTATGCGCAGTGCCCCGACGTGTGCCCGACCTCGCTGCTCGAGCTGGCGCAGGCGCGCCAGCTGCTGGGCGCGGACGGCGAGAAGCTGCAGGGCATCTTCATCACCGTGGACCCGGAGCGCGACACGCCCGAGGTGCTGAAGGCCTACATGGCCAGCTTCGACCCCGGCTTCATCGCGCTGCGCGGCACGCCCGAGCAGACCGCCGAGGTCGCGAAGGAATTCAAGGTGTTCTACGCCAAGGTGCCGGGCAAGACGCCGGACACCTACACCATCGACCACACGGCGGGCATGTACGTGTTCGACACGCAGGGCCGCATCCGGCTGTTCACGCGCCACGGTGCCGGCGCCCAGGCGCTGGCCGAGGACCTGCGTCGCCTGCTGCAGTCCGCGTCCTGAGCGGGACGCGAGTTCCCTCCCTGTCCGCCCCGTCCGGGGTCCGTTGCTCATGTGTTCCAACCGCGTCGTCCTCCGGCCCACCCGTGGGGCCGATCTTGCCCGCATCCGCCAGCTGCAGGACCTGGCCTACGCGCCCGAACTGCCGCCGGACCGCTACAGCGGCCTGCGCAGCCGCCTGAAGGCCGGTGGCGCGGTCTGTGCCGTGGTCGAGGTCGGCGGCTCGGTGGTCGGCCACGTGCAGGCACTGCCCTGGCCGTCCGGCCACGTGCTGCGCCTGGACGAACGGCTGGCCCCGGGCGCGGCGCAGGGCGACAGCCTGTTCGTCTACGAGGTGGTCGTGCACCCGGCCATGCAGGGGCGGGGCCTGGCGCGACGGCTGATGGCCGAGGTCGAACGGCAGGCGCGCCGCCGCGGCGTGTCGCGGCTGGGGCTGGTCGCCTACGGCCAGGCCGCCGGGTACTGGCAGGTGCTCGGCTTCCGGCCGCACCCGCTGCGCGACGACGCGGCGCGCGACGCCCTGGCCAGCTACGGCGGGCAGGGCCAGTACATGCTCAAGGCGCTGGACTGAGCGCGCCCCTGCGTTGATGCAGGGCAAGGGCCGTGCGGGTCGGGCGTGCTGTCATGATGGCTTCCATCTGGCAACCCCTGACAGGAGAACGGCATGCTCAAGGACAAGGTGACCCTGGTGACCGGCGCGGCCACCGGCATCGGCCGCGCGATCGCATTGGCGTATGCCCGCGAAGGGGCGCGCGTGGTGGTCTCGGACGTGGCGCCGCTGGACGAGACCGTCGCGCAGGTGGAAGCCGCCGGCGGCACGGTGCTGGCCGTCCCGGCCGACGTCAGCCGCGCCGAGGACTGCGAGCGGCTGGTCGCCGCGACGGTGCAGCGCTTCGGGCGGCTGGATGCCGCCTGCAACAACGCCGGCATCGGGGGCGCTTCGGCGCCGACGGCCGACTACCCGCTCGAGGCCTGGCAGCAGGTCATCGGCGTCAACCTCAGCGGGGTGTTCCACTGCATGAAGTACCAGATTCCCGCGATGCTGGCGCACGGCGGCGGGTCCATCGTCAACATGGCCTCGATCCTGGGCCAGGTGGGCTTTGCCAACGCCCCGGCGTACACCGCGGCCAAGCACGGCGTGGTGGGCCTGACGCGCGCGGCGGCGCTGGAGTACGCCACCCAGGGGGTGCGCGTCAACGCGGTCGGCCCGGCCTTCATCCACACGCCGATGATCGCCGCGCTGGAGGCCGATCCGGCCACGCACCAGGCGCTGCTCGGCATGCACCCGCTCGGGCGGCTGGGCCGGCCGGAGGAAGTGGCCGAGCTGGTCGTGTGGCTCAGCTCGGACCGCGCCTCCTTCGTGACCGGTGCCTACTACCCGGTCGATGGCGGCTTCCTGGCCCGCTGAGGCACTCCCTCCACAAAAGCGAAGCGGCCCCGGCGGGGGCCGCTTGCGGGGCTCGCGGGCCGGAGAACCTCAGGCGTACTCGGCCAGCGCCTTGCGCATCTTCTTCATCGCCGCGGCCTCGATCTGGCGGATCCGCTCGGCGCTGACGCCATAGTCGGCGGCCAGTTCGTGCAGCGTCTTGCCGCCCGAGCCGTCGTCGTTGACCTTCAGCCAGCGCTCCTCGACGATGCGGCGGCTGCGCGGGTCCAGCACTTCCAGCGCGCGGGCCACGCCGTCGGTGGCCAGCTCGTCGCGGCGCTGGGCCTCGAGCAGGCGGGTCGGCTCCTGGCTTTCGTCGGCCAGGTAGGCGATCGGCGCGTAGCTTTCCTCGCCGTCCTCGACCGTCGGCTCCAGCGCGACGTCGCCGCCGGCCAGGCGCGTCTCCATCTCGATGACTTCCTCGCGCTTGACGTTCAGCTCGCGGGCGACGGTGTCGATCTCCCGGTCAGTCAGCGTCGAGCGGTGGGTGTCCGCGTCGGCCGCGTCATCCTTGAGGTGCTGCTTCATCGAGCGCAGGTTGAAGAACAGCTTGCGCTGGGCCTTGGTGGTGGCCACCTTGACCATGCGCCAGTTCTTCAGGATGTACTCGTGGATCTCGGCCTTGATCCAGTGCAGCGCGTAGCTCACCAGGCGCACGCCCTGGGCCGGGTCGAAGCGCTTGACCGCCTTCATCAGGCCGATGTTGCCTTCCTGGATCAGGTCACCGTGCGGCAGGCCGTAGCCCAGGTACTGGCGCGAGACCGAGACCACCAGGCGCAGGTGCGACATGACCAGCTTGCGCGCCGCTTCCAGGTCGTTCTGCTCCCGATACTGGCGCGCGTAGCGGGTCTCTTCCTCCTGCGTCAGGATGGGCAGGCGGTTGACGGCCGCGATGTAGGCGTCCAGGTTGCCCAGCGAGGGCACCAGGCTCCAAGGGTCGCGAACAGCGAGCGCAGTGGACGGTGTCATGTTCATGCTGCTATCGACCTCCTGAACCTTGGTTGGTTCCGTCAATATTAGCACTCGCATCCGGTGAGTGCTAAAACCTGCCACGGATCCTGCCGAGGATCAAGTTCCGGCCGGGAAAGACCTCACATGGGTACCGTTCGGGCCGGAAAATGTAAGCATTTGCTTTCATCTTTCCGGCCGATTCCAGGCGTGCCGCCTCAGCGCGACATGCCCCAGCGGCGCACGGTCACGCGCGCCAGTCCGTCGAACACCAGCCGCTCGACCAGCAGGCCGATCAGGATCACCGTGGCCAGCCCGGCGAACACCCGGTCGGTGTAGAGCTCGTTGCGGTTCTGGAAGATGTACCAGCCGAGCCCCCCGCGCCCGGACGAGGCGCCGAAGAACAGCTCGGCGGCGATCAGCGTGCGCCAGGCGAAGGCCCAGCCGATGCGCAGCCCGGACAGGATCGACGGCAGCGCCGAGGGCACCAGGATGTGGGTGACGTAGGACACCCCGCGCAGCCCGTAGTTCCGTCCGGCGCAGCGTCTCGGGCACCGACTGGAAGCCGGAATGGGCCGCCAGCGCCAGCGGCCACAGCACCGAGTGCACCAGCACGAACAGCAGGCTGACGTTGCCCAGGCCGAACCACAGCAGCGCCAGCGGCAGCAGCGCGATGGCCGGCAGCGGGTTGAACATCGCGGTCAGCGTGGCCAGCAAATCGCGCCCGATGCGCGTCGAGACCGCCAGCGCGGTCAGCACGAAGGCGCCGGCCACGCCGAGCGCGTAGCCCTGCACCAGCAGGCCGAGCGAGATCGCGGCGCGCTGGGTCAGCTCGCCGCTGGCGATGTCGTCGACGAAGGCGCGGGCGGCCTGGCTGAAGCTGGGCAGCAGCAGGTCGTTGGCGGTCCAGCGGGCGACGGCTTCCCACAGCGCGGCCAGTGCCAGCACGATCAGGCCCTGGCGCAGCAGGTCGTGCTGCCAGGCGCGTTGCCACCAGGGCAGCGGCTGCTCGACGGCCACGTCGATGCGGGTCTCGACCTCGCGGGTGTACTCGGGGCGGACGGGAGGGGTGAGGGTACTGCTCATGGCGGGGTCCGGGTGGGCGGGCGCTCAGGCCCGCAGCGCCAGCGGCGCGGCGTCGGGGGAGGCCGGCGCGGCGGCCGGCACCTCGAACAACAGGTCGTGGATGCGCTGGGCCTGGGCCTGGAACGCGGGGGTGCCCGCGACCCCGGCTCCCGGGGAGTTCAGCTCGGCGCGCACGCGGCCCGGGTGCGGCGACAGCACCAGGATGCGGTTGCCGACCACCAGCGCCTCCTCGATGGAGTGCGTGACGAACAGCAGCGTGAAGCGCACCTGCTCCCACAGCGCGAGCAGCTCTTCCTGCATGCGGCGCCGGGTCAGCGCGTCGAGCGCGGCGAACGGCTCGTCCATCAGCAGCACCTTGGGCTGCATCGCCAGCGCACGCGCGATCGCCACGCGCTGCTTCATCCCGCCGGACAGCTCGTGCGGGTAGGCGCCGGCGAAGTCCGCCAGCCCGACCTTGGCGAGCACGTCCATCGCCAGGTCGCGCGCCTCGGCCTTGCCCAGCCGGCGCGCGGTGCGCAGCGGGAACATCACGTTGGCCAGCACCGTCTTCCACGGCGGCAGCTGGTCGAACTCCTGGAACACGACGATGCGGTCCGGGCCCGGGCCCTCGACGCGCCGGCCGTCGAGGCGGATCTCGCCTTCGCGCGGCGGCACGAAGCCGGCCACGGCCTTGAGCAGCGAGCTCTTGCCGCAGCCCGAGGCGCCCAGCAGCACGAAGCGGTCGGCGCGGTGCACGTCGAAGCTGACCCGGTGGGTGGCGCGCACGCGGCGGGTCGCGGTCGCGTACTCGAGGCTGACGCCGTCGACCTGCAGCAGCGGGGCGGGCAGGGCGGGTTCGGCGCCGCGCAGCACGGAAACGTTGGCCATCTCAGCTGCCTGCCGCGTTGTGCGGGTCGTCGAAGAAGTACTCGCGCGCCGAGGCCGGGCGGTGCTTGATCGCGCCGACGCGGTGCATGAACTCGGCCAGCGCGTAGGTGTTCTGCGGCGTCAGCGTGAACTCGACCTCGGGGCTGCGGATGATCTGCAGCAGCAGCTTGCGGTCGATGCCCGACTTGTTGACGCGCAGGAAGATGTCCGCCGCCTGCTCGGGATCGGCCTTGATCAGCCGGGCCGCCTCGGCCAGCGCGTCGACGAAGGCCTTGTAGGTCTTGGGGTTCTCCTGGCGGAAGCGCTCGGTGGCGTAGAGCGCGGTGGCCGAGGACGGGCCGCCCAGCACGTCATAGCTCTTGAGCACGACGCGCGCGTTCGGGTTGGCCGCAAGCTCCTGTTCCTGGAACGGCGGGCTGGCGAAATGGGTCGTCACCTCGGTGCCGCCCTTGATGATCGCCGCGGCGGCTTCGGGATGGGGCAGGGCGACCTGCAGCTTGTCGAGCTTGTTGTACTGGTCGTAGCCGAAGGCCTTGGCCGAAGCCAGCTGCAGGATGCGCGACTGCACCGAGACGCCCACCGCCGGCGTGGCGATGCGGTCCTTGTCGGTGAAGTCGGCGATCGTCCTGACCGCCGGGTTGTTGGTGACCAGGTAGTACGGGAAGTTGCCCAGCGCGGCGATGCCCTTGACGTTCTGGCGGCCGCGGGTGCGGTCCCACAGCGTCAGCAGCGGGCCGATGCCCGCGCCGGCGACGTCGATCGAGCCGGACAGCAGCGCCTCGTTGATCGCGGCGCCGCCGGAGAGCTTGACGAACTCGACCTGGATGTCGATGCCCTGGGCCTTGCCGTGCTTCTCGATGAGCTTCTGGTCCTGCGCGACGTTGAGCAGCAGGTAGACCACGCCGTACTGTTCGGCGATGCGCAGGCGCCCCTCGGCATGGGCGGGGGCGGCGAGTCCCAGCGCGCCGCTGGCGGCCAGGACGAGGGAGAGGAAGCGTCGGCGAGCCGAGCTGCGGATGACTGGCATGTGATGACCCCGTGATCTTGTGTGCGTGGTGTGTGGCAGAAGGTGTCGCGCGGCTCAGAACGGCGCGTCGCCTTCGATCGTCGTGCGGTACAGGCGGCGGCGCAGGTGCGCCGGGCAGCCGGTGGCCAGGTGCACCACCGAGCGGTTGTCCCAGAACACCATGTCGTGCGGCTGCCAGACATGGCGGTAGACGAAGCGCTCCTGCGTGCTGTGCTCGAACAGGCGCTGCAGCAGGTCGCGGCTCTCGTCCTCGGGCCAGCCGACGATGCGGGTCGTGAAGTGCTCGCTGACGAACAGCGCCTTGCGGCCGGTTTCCGGGTGGGTGCGCACCACCGGGTGCACGACCGGGCGCACCTGCTCGATCTGCTCCTGGCTGAGCGGCGGGCGCCACGGGCTGCGCGCGCGCAGCTCCTCGTACTTCTTCAGGTAGGAGTGCTCGGCCTTCAGGCCGGCGATGGCGCGCTTGAGCTCGTCCGGCAGCGCGTCATAGGCCTGGTGCTGGTCGGCGAACAGCGTGTCGCCGCCTTCGGCCGGCAGCTCCTGCGCATGCAGCAGCGAACCGAGGCTGGGCTTTTCCTTGTAGGAGATGTCCGAGTGCCAGTAGTGGCCGGCATCGCCCAGGCCGATCGGCTTGCCGTTTTCGATGACGTTGGAGATCACCAGCACTTCCGGGTGGCCGGGCAGCTGGAACTGGTGCAGCACGTGGATCTGCAGCGGGCCGAAGCGGCGGCTGAAGTCCACCTGCTGCTGCGGCGTGATGTGCATGTCGCGGAACACCAGCACGTGGTGCTCCAGGTGGGCGCGGTGGATGGCGCGGAAGGTCTCCTCCGGCAGCGGCTGGCCGAGGTCCAGGCCGAGGACCTCGGCGCCGAACGGCGCGTCCAGGCGGCGGATCTCGACCCCGGAGCGGGACGAGGGGCGGGCTTGCGCGGCGGGCGTGGGCTCAAAAACAGCGGACATCTGACTACCCTGTTGGATTCGGTGCAGCCACTCTAGGGAGCTTGCCGGCGCGCCGGAACGAAGGGTTTCGCATACGCATGCTCGGTCTTCGCATTTGCAAGGCCCCACGCGGGTTTGCTGGGAATCCAGCACGGTGGCGGCGCGGGTGTCGGGTTGCCAGCAGGCGTTGCGCGGGACCCACCAGCAGGCCGCGCCGAGACCGCCTGCGACGCTGGCACGGGGGCTGCATGAGGCGGGGCATCGGCCGGCGTGGCCCCTGTGGCGCGCCGGCCGTCGCGTTTCACTCCGGAGCCTCGAGCCATGACCACTCCCAAGATCGTCGCGGTGTCCGGCGGACTGCAGCGTCCGTCCAAGACCCTTGCCCTGACCGAAACCATCGTCGCGCGCCTGGTGCAGGCCAGCGGCGCGCAGTCGCAGGTGCTGAGCCTGTCCGAGCTGTGGCCGCACCTGGGCGCCGCGCTGTACCGCCAGGAACTGCCCGAGGTGGCCCGGCAGGCGCTGGACGCGATCGAGGCGGCCGATTTCCTGGTCGTCGCCAGCCCCGTGTTCCGCGCCACCTACACCGGGCTGTTCAAGCACCTGTTCGACTTCGTCGACCAGCACGCGCTGGTCGAGAAGCCGGTGCTGCTGGCCGCCACCGGGGGCAGTGAGCGCCATGCGCTGGTGATCGACCACCAGCTGCGCCCGCTGTTCAGCTTCTTCCAGGCGCGCACGCTGCCGATCGGCGTCTACGGCACCGACCGCGACTTCAGCAACTACCAGGTGAGCGACGGGGCGCTGTCGGCGCGCATCGACCTGGCGGTCGAGCGGGCCCTGCCGTACCTCGCCTCCCGTCCCGTGGCCGTGCGCCAGGCCGAGCCGGTCGCGCTGGCGGCCTGAGCGATGGCCACGCTGCACGAGACGAGGCCCTCCCGCGGGGGCGGGACGGTCATCGCGGCCGGTGGCCCGGGGCGGTCTACCATGCCGGCATCTTGTTCCATGGAGCCCGGACGATGACCGCCAGTACGCCACGACCCTCGCCCCTGCTCGAGGCCGCACGCGCGGCGATCCGCCTGCGCTACGGCGAGCAGCCGTGTGCCGGGCGGGCCGCGCAGTCGGTGGACGCCGGCAACGCCGCGGCCTGGAACCCGGTGCTGGACACGCTGCTGGCGCACCGCTCGGTGCGCGCGTTCCGGCCCGATCCGTTGCCGCCGCACCTGCTGCCGTGGCTGGTCGCTGCGGCGCAGTCGGCGCCGAGCTCGTCCAACCTGCAGACCTGGAGCGTGGTGGTGGTCGAGGACGCCGGGCGGCGCCAGCGCCTGGCCGCGCTGGTCGGGACCCAGCGCCACGTGGAGGAAGCGCCCCTGCTGCTGGTGTGGCTGGTGGACCTGTCCCGGCTGCAGCGCGTGGCCGAGGCGGCCGGGCGCACGATCGAGGGGCCGCAGTACCTCGACACCTTCCTGATGGGCGCGATCGACGCGGCACTGGCGGCGCAGAACGCGCTGGTCGCTGCCGAGTCGCTCGGGCTCGGCTCGGTCTACATCGGCGCGATGCGCAACCGGCCCGAGGAGGTCGCGGCCGAGCTGGGGCTGCCGCCGCAGGTGCACGCGGTGTTCGGCCACTGCATCGGCTGGCCGGACGAGGCCCGGCCGGCGTACGTCAAGCCGCGGCTCGCGCCCGAGGCGGTGCTGTCGCGCGAGCGCTACCAGCCCGCGCCGCCCGAGGCGATCGCCGAGTACGACCAGGCGCTGCAGGCCTACTTCGCCGCGCAGGGGATCGCGCATCCGGCCTGGAGCACGCAGGTGCTCGACCGCCTGCGCGACCCGGCCGCGCTCAAGGGGCGCCACCGCCTGGTCGAGGCGCTGCACGGCCAGGGGTTCGAACTGCGCTGAGCCCCGGGGCCGGCCGCCGGTGGCGCGTTTCGCGCACCGAGGAGGCGGCGCAGGCCAGGTGGGCCGGGCGGCAGTGCCGCGGGCCGTTCAGTACCGCCTGCGAGGGCCGTACGCGGCGTCAGCGCAGCGAGTCGCCGCGCCGGTACTCGGCGGTGAGCTCGTCGAAGCTGGCCTTGACCTGCGGGTCCAGCGCCAGCTGCACGGCCGCGAGGCTCGCGTCGAGCTGCTCGGCGCGGCTGGCGCCGATGATGGGGGCCGTCACCACCGGGTTGGCGAGCACCCAGGCCACCGCCGCGGTGGTCAGCGACAGTCCGGCCTCCTGCGCCACGGCCTGCAGCTGCTGCACGGTGGCGAACTTGCGCGCTTCCCAGTAGCGCTCCTGGTAGCGCTCCGCGGCGGTGCCGAGCGTGAAGCGGGTGCCTTCGGTCGGACCGGTGTCGAGGCGGTGCTTGCCGGTCAGCAGGCCGCCGGCCAGCGGGTTGTAGGGGATCACGCCCAGGCCTTCCTCCTGCGCCAGCGGCAGCAGCTCGCGCTCGATCTCGCGGTACAGCAGGTTGTAGCGCGGCTGCACCGAGACGATGGGCGCCAGCCGCAGCAGCTCGGTGCGGCCGATCGCGCGCGCCAGCCGCCAGGCGAGGAAGTTGGAAACCCCGACGTAGCGCGCCCGGCCGCTGCGCACGATGGTGTCGAGCGCCTGCAGCGTCTCGTCCAGCGGCGTGTGCGGGTCGTCGAAGTGCAGCTGGTACAGGTCCACGTAGTCGGTGCCGAGCCGGCGCAGCGAGGCGTCGATCGCGTCGAGCAGGTGCTTGCGCGACGCGCCCTGGTCCCAGGGGGCGGGGCCGGTGGCGCCGACCGCCTTGGTCGCGACGATGTAGCGTTGGCGCTGGCCCTGCAGCCAGCGGCCGAGGATCTCCTCGGTGCGGCCGACGGTGGCCAGCGTGCCGCCCAGCGGGTAGACGTCGGCCGTGTCGATGAAGTCGATGCCGGCATCCGCGGCGCGGTCGAGGATGGCGCGCGCGCCAGCCTCGTCGGTCTGCAGGCCGAAGGTCATGGTGCCGAGCGCCAGGCGCGAGACGGTCAGGCCGGTGCGGCCGAGTCGGGTGGTGGGCAGGGTCATGGCAGCGTGTGCGGACGGAAATGCGCGCCAGTGTAGGGAGCGCCGGTGCGCGCGTGCAGAGGGGTTACGCGAGGATCGCGCCGGCGGCCGCACCCGCCGGCAGGCGTTCAGTGGCTGAGCGCCGGCTGCTTGCGCGGCTCGGCCGTGGCCAGGCCGTAGGGTGTCCGGGGCCTCGGGGCATTCAGCAGGCCGTGGCGCTTGAGCAGCGTGCGCAGCGTGTTGCGCGTGATGCCGAGCAGCCGCGCGGTCTGCACCTGGTTGTCGCGGCACAGCCGGAAGGCGCGGCGCACGATGGCGGCTTCCAGTTCCTGGAACAGTGCCGGCGGGGGCGCGGCCAGCAGGGCGTCGAGTGCGGCGACGAACGGCGCCAGCGCCGCCGGTTCTTCCGTCTCGGCATCGGCAGCCGGGTGCGATGCTGCCGTCGCGTGGGTGGCGTCGGCCAGCGGCGAGCGCACCGGCGCGAAGCGGAAGTCCGCGGCGCGCAGCACGCCGTGGCGGCACACGATCAGCGCATAGTGAATGACGTTCTCCAGCTCGCGGATGTTGCCCGGCCAGCCATAGGCCAGCAGCGCCGCCTCGGCGTCCGGCGCGAGCGTGACGGCCTCCAGGCCCAGCTTGTGGCGGTACAGGTCGATGAAGTGGCGCGCCAGCGGCAGGATGTCACCCGGGCGTTCGCGCAGCGGCGGCAGCTCGATGGTGGCCACGCTCAGGCGGTAGTAGAGGTCGGCGCGGAAGCGCTGGGCCTCGACCGCAGCCTGCAGGTCCACGTTGGTCGCGGCGACCAGCCGCACGTCCAGCGGGATCGGGCGGCGCGAGCCGAGCCGCACCACCTGGCGCTCCTGCAGCACGCGCAGCAGCTTGACCTGCAGGGCCAGCGGCAGGTCGCCGATCTCGTCGAGGAACAGCGTGCCGCCGTTGGCGGCCTCGAACCAGCCGGCGCGCGCGCCCGAGGCGCCGGTGAACGCGCCCGATTCGTGACCGAACAGTTCCGCGTCGATCAGGCTCTCGCTGAACGCCCCGCAGTTGACCGCGACGAACGGGCCGCTGCGGCCGCTTTGCGCATGGATGTGGCGCGCGATCAGTTCCTTGCCGGTGCCGGTCTCGCCGACCACCAGCACGGTCGCTTCGCTGCGCGCGACGCGTTCGACATGCCGGAGCAGGGCGACCGAGCGGGGATCGTGAAACAGCAGGGCCTTGGCGCGGATCGACAGCGCCATGGCGCCGGGGTCGGGAAACGTCAGCAGGTGGTTCACGGGCAGGGTCCGGTCGATGCGGCGACGGCAAGGGCCCAACCATAGAGGGCGCGGCGGCGGCCGCCAACGCATCATTTCGCGCTTGGATATGCGCGCAGCGCATGGCATGCGGCGGCCGGGGGCGGCATCCGAGCGGCCTGCAGGGTGACTTCCGCCCCGGGCGTCCGGGCTCATATACTGTATAAACATACAGTCTTCGCCATGTCTTCCACCCTTGCCCTGGCGCCGGCCGAGCCGGCGTCGTCGTCTTTGTCGCTGCCTGCGGACGTCGAGGCCCTGGCCGAGCGCGGCCGGCTCTGGCGCGGCCACCAGCTGGGCGGCGCCGGGGCCCGGGTGCTGCCGACCGGGCATCCCGTGCTGGACCGCGAGCTGCCCGGCGGCGGCTGGCCCTGCCAGGCCCTGACCGAGCTGCTACTGCCGCCCGGCGCCGGCTGCGAATGGCGGCTGCTGGGGCCGGCGCTGCGCGCGCTGGCCGCCGAGGGCGGGGCCTGCGTGCTGGTCGGCGCCCCCGCCGGCCTGATGCCGCATGCGGCCGGCCTCGCGCTGGCCGGGCTGGACCCGGCGCGGCTGGTGTGGGTGGCGCCAGGGACGCCGGAGCAGGCCTTGTGGGCCGCCGAACAGGCACTGCATTGCCGCGACACGGCGGCGGTGCTGCTGTGGCTGCCGCAGGCGCGCGTGGCGGCCTTGCGGCGCCTGCAGGCCCATGCCCAGCAGGCCGATCTGCCGCTGTTCGCGTTGCGGCCGCAGCAGGCCGCACAGGACTCCTCGCTGGCGCCGCTGCGCCTGGCCGTGGCCCCGGGGGCATGGCCCTGGAGCCTGCAGGTGCGGGTGCTCAAGCGCCGCGGTCCGGCGCACGAGGGCGTGCTGGAGCTGCCGGCGCTGCCGCCGCGCCTGGCCGGCGTGCTGGCGGCCCGGCTGCGCAGCCTGGCCGCGCCGCCGGCGGCTCCGGCCCCGTCCGCGCCTAACCAGGAGGCCCGCGATGCCGTACTGGCTGGCCCTGATCGCACCGCCCTGTCCGTCGTCGCCTGAGCCCGGCCGGGCCGCGGCCGGCGCCGTGCCGGCGCACGACCTGGCGCAGCAGCAGGCGATCGGCTGCTGGGCGCTGCAGTACACGCCGCGCGTGACGCTGCTCGACGAGGCGGTGCTGATGGACGTGCAGGCCAGCCTGCGGCTGTTCGGCGGCGCGCGCGCGCTGTGCCGGCGCGTCGCGCAGGAAGCGCCGGTGCTGGGCTGCGTCGCGCTGGCGCGCGCGCCGACCGCGCGGGCGGCGCTGGCCCTGGCCCGCAGCGGGTCGCCCGCGCCCGCACTGGCGCGCGCCGGCTGGCGGGCCCGGCTCGACGCCGCGCCGCTGGCTGCCTTGACCGCCGCAGCCGAACACCTGCCGTTGCTCGAACGCCTGGGCTGCCGCACGCTGGGCGAGGTGCGGGCGCTGCCGCGCGCGGGGCTGGCGCGCCGCTGCGGCGCGGCGCTGCTGGAGGCGCTGGACCAGGCCTATGGCGAGCGGCCCGAGAGCTTCGAGTGGCTGTGCTGCCCGGAGACCTTCGAGGCCTGGCTGGAGCTGCCCGGGCGGGTCGAGTCGGCCCCGGCGCTGATGTTCGGCGCGCGCCGGCTGCTGCTGCAGATGTGCGGCTGGCTGGCCGCGCGCCATGCCGGCGTGCGGCGCTTCGTGCTGTGCTGGCGGCACGACTTCCACCGCAGCGGGGTCGACGATGCCGGCGAGCTGGAGGTGCGCCTGGGCGAGCCGACCCGCGAGCCGGAGCACCTGGCACGGTTGCTCGGCGAGCTGCTGGCGCACGTGACGCTGCCGGGGCCGGTCGGCGAGCTGGGACTGCGCGCCGACGCCCCCGAGCCCTTGCAGCCGGCCGGCCCGGCGCTGCCGCTGACCGCCGGCCGCCAGGTGCGCGAGGGCGAGACGCTCGCCCAGCTGCTGGAACGCCTGTCGGCCCGCCTCGGCGCGGAGCGGGTGCGCCGCCCGGTGCTGTGCTCCGACCACCGCCCCGAGGCCATGCAGCGCTGGGTGCCGGCCGCGGTCGCCGGGGCGGCGGCCGGGTCCGTGGCCGCATTGCCCGCGGGACTGCCGCAGCCCGGCTGGTTGCTGCCGCAGCCGCAGCCGCTGGCCACGCGCCAGAACCGGCCGCAACACCACGGCCCCTTGCAGCTGCTGGCCGGCCCGCACCGGGTGGAGGCCGGCTGGTGGGCGGTGACGCCGGGCGAGCCGGGCCGGGCCGGGCGCGACTACTTCGTCGCTTGGAACGAGCGCGCCGGGCTGCTGTGGATCTACCGCGAGCGGGTGCCGGCCGGCACGGCGGCGGGCTGGTTCCTGCACGGCGTGTTCGGCTGAGGGGAGGGGCGATGGAGGCCCTGCTGCCGGCCTACGCCGAGCTGCACTGCGTGTCGAACTTCAGCTTCCAGCGCGGGGCCTCGCACCCGGGCGAGCTGGTGCGGCGCGCGCATGAGCTGGGCTATGTGGCGCTGGCGATCACCGACGAATGTTCGCTCGCCGGCGTGGTGCGCGCCTACCAGGCCTGGCTGGAACTGCGCGAGGAAGCCAAGCTTCAGGGCCGGGCCGGGCCGGCCCTGAAGCTGATCGTCGGCAGCGAGTTCCGCGTCGAGGCCGACACGCCGTTTCGCCTGTTCGTGCTGGCGCGCAACCGCGAGGGCTACGGCAACCTGAGCGAGTTCATCACGCGCCTGCGCCGCAGCAGCGCCAAGGGCAGCTACCGCCTCGCCTGGCCGCAGGTGGTGCCGGCGTCCCTGCACGACTGCTTCGTGCTGCTGGTGCCGGATCGCTCGGCCTCGTTCGACGCCGTGTACGCGCAGGCGCAGTGGCTGCGGCGCGCCTTCGGCGACCGGGGCCGCCTTGCGGTCGAGCTGCTGCGCGAGCTGGACGACCACGCCTGGCTGCACCGGCTGCGCGAGGTCGCGCGGCTGACCGGCGTGCCGCTGGTGGCCGCCGGCGACGTGCACATGCACGTGCGCTCGCGCAAGCCCTTGCAGGACGTGCTGACCGCGATCCGCCTCGGCCGTCCGGTGCGTGACTGCGGCACCGCCCTGCAGCCCAGCGCCGAGCGGCACCTGCGCTCGCGGCTGCGCCTGGCGCAGGTCTACCCGCCCGAGCTGCTGCAGGCCAGCGTCGAGCTGGCGGCGCAATGCACCTTCAGCCTCGGCGAGCTGGCCTACGAGTACCCCGAGGAGGTGGTGCCGCCGGGCGAGACCGCCGCCAGCTACCTGCGCCGCATGACCTACGAGGGCGCGCGCGAGCGCTTCCCGCAGGGGCTGCCGCCGAAGGTGCACGAGCTGATCGAGCGCGAGCTCGCCCTGATCGGCGAGCTGAAGTACGAGAAGTACTTCCTCACCGTCTACGACATCGTGCGCTTTGCCCGCAGCCAGGGCATCCTCTGCCAGGGGCGCGGCTCGGCGGCCAACTCGGCGGTGTGCTACTGCCTGGGCATCACCGAGATCGACCCGGCGCGCATCGAGACGCTGTTCGAGCGCTTCATCAGCAAGGAGCGCAACGAGCCGCCGGACATCGACGTCGACTTCGAGCACCAGCGCCGCGAGGAGGTGATCCAGCACCTCTACCGGAAGTACGGCCGCGACCGCACCGCGCTGGCCGCCACCGTCATCACCTACCGCTCGCGCAGCGCGATCCGTGACGTCGGCAAGGCGCTGGGCTTCGACGAGGTGCACATCGACGCGCTGGCCAGGAGCTATCACGGCTGGGACCACCTGGACGTGATGGGCGAGCGCCTGGCCGAACTGGGGCTGGACCTGGACGAGCCGCGCGTGCAGCAGTGGATCGCGCTGACGCTGCAGCTGCGCGGCTTCCCGCGCCACCTGAGCCAGCACACCGGCGGCTTCGTGATCGCCAAGGGGCCTCTCAGCCGCATCGTGCCGATCGAGAACGCCGCGATGCCGGACCGCACCGTGATCGAGTGGGACAAGGACGACCTCGACACGCTGCGGCTGATGAAGGTCGACGTGCTGGCGCTGGGCATGCTGAGCGCGATCCGGCGCACGCTGGACTTCATCTCGCAGCGCCGCGGCCGGCGCTTCCGCCTGCAGGACATCCCGGACGACGACGGCCCCACCTTCGAGATGATCGGCCGCGCCGACACCATCGGCGTGTTCCAGGTCGAAAGCCGCGCGCAGCAGAGCATGCTGCCGCGCCTGAAGCCTCGCAACTTCTACGACCTGGTGGTGCAGGTGGCCATCGTGCGGCCGGGGCCCATCCAGGGCGGCATGGTGCACCCCTACCTGAAGCAGCGCGAGCTGGCCGCCGAGCGCCGCCGCCAGGGCCTGCCGCCGCTGGAGATCGAGGACCCGCGCCTGCGCCAGGCGCTGGGCCGCACGCTGGGCGTGCCGATCTTCCAGGAGCAGGTGATGCAGCTGTGCATCCTGTGCGCCGACTTCACGCCCGGCGACGCCGACCGGCTGCGCCGCGCGATGGCGGCGTGGAAGCGCCACGGCGACGTCACGCCGTTCCGGCAGCGCATCGTCGAGGGCATGACGCGCAACGGCTACGCGGCCGAGTTCGCCGAGGCGCTGTTCCGACAGATCGAGGGCTTCGGCGAGTACGGCTTCCCGGAAAGCCACGCCGCCTCGTTCGCGCTGCTGGCCTATGCCAGCAGCTGGATGAAGTGCCACGAGCCGGCGGCCTTCCTGGCCGGGTTGCTGAATGCGCAGCCGATGGGGTTCTATTCGCCCAGCCAGCTGGTGCAGGACGCGCGCCGCCACGGCGTCGAGGTGCGTCCGGTGGACGTGCAGTACAGCGCGGTCGAGGCGGCGCTGGAAGACCTGGACGCCACCCCGCCCGGGCGGCAGCCGCCGGTGCGGCTCGGGCTGCAGATGATCCAGGGCCTGGGCCGGCCGGCGGCCGAGCGCATCGTGCAGGCCCGCCGCGACGGCCCCTTCGCCGACGTGCAGGATCTGGCCCGGCGCGCCGCGCTCGATGCGTCCGACCTCAGGCGCCTGGCCGGCGCCGACGCGCTGCGCAGCCTGGCCGGGCACCGGCGCCAGCAGGTCTGGCAGGCCGCGGCCTGGCAGCCGGCGCCGCCGCTGCTCGGCGAGGCGCCGGTGGCCGAACCGCAGCTGGAGCTGCTGCCCGCGCCGGAAGGCGAGGAGGTGCTGTTCGACTACAGCGCGCTGAAGCTGACGCTGCGCAGCCACCCGCTGCAGTTGCTGCGCCCGCTGCTGGCGCGGCGCCGGCTGATGACCTCGGCCGCGCTGCACGCGCTGCCCGACGGCCGGCTGGCGCGCGCCTGCGGCATCGTCACGATGCGCCAGCAGCCCGGCACCGCCCAGGGCACCATCTTCGTCTCGCTGGAGGACGAGACCGGCGCGGTCAACGTGATCGTCTGGCCGCGCGTGCGCGACCGGCAGCGCCGCGTGCTGCTGGAGTCGCGCCTGCTGGCAGTGTACGGCCGCTGGCAGCGCCAGGACGGCGTGTGCCACCTGGTCGCCGACCGCCTGGAGAACCTCACCCCGCTGCTCGGCCGGCTGGGCACGCGCAGCCGGGACTTCCGCTGACGGCGGGGCGCGTCAGGGCGTGGTCCACGGGTCGTAGGTGCCCACGCTCCACAGCCGGCCTTCCAGGTCCCGGCAGGTGAAGCCGCGACCGCCGTAGGGCTCGTCCCGCAGGGGGATGACGATCTGCGCGCCGGCCGCCTGCGCGCGGGCATGGACCGCGTCGGCATCCTGCACGATCAGGTAGGGGCTTTGCGTCTCCACGCCGCCCACCTGGTCCGGCAGGTTGACCAGGTCGCCGTATTCCGACTCGTGGTCGGCCGAGGCGACCATCACCATGCCGTTGCCGAAGGCGAGCTGCGCATGGGCGATGCCCCCGTGGTCGTCCGGCACCACGAGATGCCGCTCGAAGCCGAACACCTGGCACAGCCAGTCGATCGCGGCCGGGGCGTCGCGGTAGCGCAGGCAGGGGATGACGGTACAGCGGGTGTCCTTGGCGGTCGGGTGCATGCGTGTCCTCCCGGGCGAAGCAGTCCTGCCAGCTTGGGGCCGTTTGCGCCGCACGCAAAGCGCGGCCGCCGATGCCCCCGTTGCGGTGGTGGGAGAATCGCGCTTCATGACGACCCCCCAGACGCTCACCCTGACCCGCCCGGACGACTGGCACCTGCACGTGCGCGACGGCGCCGCGATGCAGTCCGTCGTGCCCGACAGCGCCCGGCAGTTCGGCCGCGCGATCATCATGCCCAACCTGCGCCCGCCGGTGACCACCACCGCGCTGGCCCTGGCCTACCGCGACCGCATCCGTGCCGCCGTGCCGGCCGGCCTGGACTTCGAGCCGCTGATGACGCTGTACCTGACCGACAACCTGCCGCCCGACGAGATCGCGCGCGCGAAGGAGGCAGGGGTGGTCGCGGCCAAGCTCTACCCGGCCGGCGCCACCACCAACAGCGACGCCGGCGTCACCGACCTCCGCAAGATCCACGCGACGCTGGAGGCGATGCAGGCGCACGGCCTGTTGCTGCTGGTGCACGGCGAGGTCACCGACCCGCAGGTCGACGTGTTCGACCGCGAGAAGGCCTTCATCGATACCCGGCTGATCCCGCTGCGGCGCGACTTCCCCGAGCTGAAGATCGTCTTCGAGCACATCACGACGAAGGAGGCGGCGCAGTACGTCGCCGAGGCCGACGAGCGGCTGGGCGCGACCATCACCGCGCACCACCTGCTGTACAACCGCAACGCCATCTTCACCGGCGGCATCCGCCCGCACTACTACTGCCTGCCGGTGCTCAAGCGCGAGGAACACCGCCAGGCGCTGGTCGCCGCGGCCACCTCGGGCAGCCCGAAGTTCTTCCTCGGCACCGACAGCGCGCCGCACCCGGCGCACCTGAAGGAGCACGCCAGCGGCTGCGCCGGCTGCTACACCGCGCATGCGGCGATCGAGCTCTACGCCGAGGCCTTCGAGGCGGCCGGCGCCCTCGACCGCCTGGAAGGCTTCGCCAGCTTCCACGGGGCCGACTTCTACGGCCTGCCGCGCAACACGGGCACCATCACGCTGCGCCGCGAGGCCTGGACGCCGCCCGAGAGCGTGCCGTTCGGCGACGCGCAGCTCAAGCCCCTGCGCGGTGGCGAAACACTGACATGGAGGCTCGCATGAATGGTCCGCGCCGTCGCGTGATGCTGCTGGTCGATGCCGACAACGTCTCGGTGGACGTCGTCCAGCAGGCCGTCGACCTGGTGATGCAGCGCCACGGCGCGATCCACGTGCGCCGCGCCTATTGCACGCCCGAGACGGCGCTCAAGCACCTGAAGCTGTTCAAGAGCCTGTCGATGCGGCCCATGGTCAACCTGTCGATGGGCAAGAACTGCACCGACATCGCGCTGGCGATCGACGCGATCGACCTGGTCAACGCCGAGCGGCCCGACGTGGTGGTGATCGTCTCGTCCGATTCCGACTTCGCGCCGTTGGTGCTGCGCTTGCGCGAGAAGGGCTGCCGGGTCGAGGGCATCGGCCAGGTCGGCAAGACCGGCGAGGACGCCACCGCGATCTACGACGACTTCACCGACCTCGCGCACCGCAAGCCGGCCGCCCGTGCCGCGGTCACCCCGGCGCCCGCGCCGGCACGCAAGGCCGCCGCCCCGGCCGCGCCGGCCCCGGCACCTGCTCCCGCTCCGGCGGCCCGCAAGCGCCCGGCGCGCAGGGCCGCCGCGGCACCGCGTGCGCCCGAGCCCGCGGCCCCGGCCGCGCCGGCGCTGCTCGAAGGCGTGCAGCAGATCCTCGAGGCGGTGCCGGAGCTGCGCGACGGGGCCCAGCTGGAGCTGCGCCTGGCGGCCGAGCGCCTGCGCGCGGCCAAGCTGCTGGCGCGCAACGCCCCCTCGACGCGGCTGTTCAAGAAGTACCCCGAGTGCTTCCGGCTCACGCCCGAAAGACAGCCCAACAAGGTGCAGTACCGGGCGCCCGGTGCCGTCTGACGCTGTCCCGGCGTGCTGGCGGCGCTGCAGACCCTGCGCTCCATCGCGGCCGACCCGCCGCCCTGGTGGCGGCCGTGGCAGGCCGTGGCCGCGCGGGTGGCCGTGCACGCCGGGGCGCCGAGCGTGGCCGAGGCGCTCAACCGCGCGCTGGCCGCGCAGCCGGTCGACCTGGCGGCCGGGGCGCTGCGCTTCGTGCCGCAGGCGGCGCTGCCGCCCGGCGAGGCCTACGAGGCCTACATCCACCGCACCGCCTGCGTGCCCACGCGCGACAACCTGCACGACCTGTTCAACGGCCTGATGTGGCTGGCGCGCCCGGCGCTCAAGCGCCGCCTCAACGAGCTGCAGGCCGCCGAGATCGCCCGCGCCGGCATCGGTGCGGTGCGCGGCCCGCTGCGCGACGCGCTGACGCTGTTCGACGAGAACGCCGCGCTGCTGCAGGCCCCGCCGCCGCTGGTGCAGGCGCTGCGCGGGCGGCAGTGGCACGAGCTGTTCGTCACGCTGCGCCCGCTGTGGGCCCGGGCCCGTCTGGAACTCTTCGGCCACGCGCTGCTCGAGAAGCTGGTGTGCCCCTACAAGAGCATCACCGCGCACGTGTACCTGGTGCCCCCCGGCGCGCCGGACGACCTGGGCCTGGCGCCGGCCTCCCTGGTGCCCAAGCCCTTCCTGCCGCTGCCGGTGCTGGGCGTGCCCGGCTGGTGGCCGGCCAACGAGGCGCCGGACTTCTACGCCGACGCCGAGGTGTTTCGCCCCCTGCCCGGCACGAAAACCGCGACGCTGAGATAATTAGCATGTGAAGCAAGCCAGACCGCCGCTGGTACAGGTGCCGAAAGGCCGTACTGGAGGAAGGTCCGGACTGCACAGGGCAGCGTAGCAGGTAACACCTGTCCGCCGCGAGGCGAGGATCAGAGCAACAGAGACGAGTCGTGCCGGGGCATCGAGCCCCGGCACGGGTGAAACGGGCAATCTCTACGCGCAGCAATACCAAGTAGGTGGACGTCGAGGCGGCCCGCTGAGTCCACGGGTAGGTAGCACCGAGCCGCATCCGCGAGGGGCGGCCCAGAGGAATGGCGGTCACGGCGGGGCAACCCGCTGCACAGAATCCGGCCTATCGGCTTGCTTCACTTTGTCTTTCCCGTTCACCGTCCTGGCGCCTTGGCTGGCGACAAGAAGAACACGAGGCGCTGCTGTCCGCATGAATCCTGACGCATCCAAGATCTGGAAGGCCCCCCGCTGGGCGCTGGCCTTGTTGCTGGCCGCCCTCGGCATGCTGGGCGCGTTCTCCATCGACACCTACCTGCCGGCGTTCGCAGGCATCGCGAAGGCGCTGGGGGCGACGCCGGTGCAGATGCAGCAGACGCTGTCGGCCTACCTGTTCGCGTTCGCGTTCATGAACCTGTTCCACGGCGCGCTGTCCGACAGCTTCGGGCGCCGCCCGGTGGTGCTGGTCGGCATCCTGGTCTACACGCTGGCCACGGTCGGGTGCGCGCTGTCGCAGTCGATCGGCCAGCTGGTGTTCTTCCGGGCGCTGCAGGGCCTGTCCGCCGGGGCCGGGATCGTGATCTCGCGTACCGTGGTGCGCGACATGTTCCCGCCCGAGCAGGCGCAGCGCGTGATGGCGCAGATCACCATCTACTTCGGCGTCGCGCCGGCGCTCGCGCCCATCATTGGCGGCTGGCTGTACGTGCATGCCGGCTGGCACGCGATCTTCTGGTTCCTGGCCGCGTTCGGCGCGCTGCTGCTGGTGACCAACTACCGCGTGCTGCCGGAAACGCTGCCGGCCTCGCAACGCCAGCCGTTCAACGCGCGCAACCTGCTGGCCGGCTACTGGCAGCTCGGCTCCGACCCGCGCTTCCTGCTGCTGGCGCTGGCCAGCGGCGTGCCGTTCAACGGCGTGTTCCTGTACGTGCTGTCGGCGCCGACCTTCCTCGGCGAGCACCTGCAGCTGGCACCGACGCAGTTCTTCTGGTTCTTCATGCTGTTCATCGGCGGCATGATGTGCGGCTCGTGGTGCAGCGGACGGCTGGCCGGCCGCATCACGCCGCGCCGGCAGATCCGCTGGGGCTTCACCATCATGCTGGCCAGCTCGGCGGTCAACGTGCTGGCCAATGCGCTGTTCGAGGCCCACGTGTCGTGGGCGCTGTTCCCGGGCGCGGTCTACGCGTTCGGCTGGGCCCTGATGACGCCGGTGGTGACCCTGCTGGTGCTGGACCTGTTCCCGCAGCGCCGCGGCATGGCCTCGTCCCTGCAGACCGTGATCGCCTCGGCCTCCAACGGCCTGGTGGCCGGCGTGGTGGCGCCGCTGGCGATGCATTCCACGCTGGGCCTGGCCGTGACCTCGGCGGTGCTGATGGTGCTGGGCCTGGTCGCCTGGACCTACGTGCGTCACCGCTGGCCCGCGGCCGTGGGCGTGCGCGCCGAGGCGCCTCAGGCCGGCTTGGCCACCATCAGGTAGAAGACCGCCACCAGCGCGAAGAAGGCCGGCACCCCCAGCGCCGCCCACAGCTTCAGGTCGCGGAAGTACTGCGGCGGCAGCGCCTGGCCGGCGTCCGCCGCCTGGCGTGCAAGGCGCCGCATGCGGATCTGCAGCCCGACCACCGGCAACCAGCAGGCGCCGGCCACCCCGTAGAGCACGATCGACCAGACGATCCACGCGCTGCTCCACGGGTAGCCGGCTAGGTGGATCAGGTAGAAGCCGCTCAACGGCTGGAACACCATCGTGGTGGCGGTGAACATCCAGTCGGCCCGTACGACGTGCGCGACGACCTGCGCCACCGCACGCGGCTCGCGGCCCAGGCTGGTGAACAGCATGTAGTAGGCCGAGCCCACGCCGGTGCCGAACAGGAAGGTCGACGACAGCACGTGCAGCCACTTGACGACGAGGTATTCCATCAGGCGGCCTCCCGGGCCGGCGTGTCGAGTTCGGCCATCAGCCAGGCGAGGGCCAGCAGCGGCAGGTTCTTCAGCACCGGGCCGTACGGATGGGCCCAGAACTCCGGCAGCTTGAGCGTGATGACCGCGGTGTAGAAGAGCATCAGCGCGATCTGCATGAGCCACAGCCAGCGCCGGCGCCGCAGCACCAGCAGCCCGAGGCCGATCGCCAGGTCCAGCGTCGCCGCGCCGTACAGCGCTGCAGGCCGCCACGCCTCGGGCAGGCCGGCGCGCGCCAGCAGCGCGAGGCTGTCGGCCACCGGGTGGATGCCCAGCGACACCAGGCCGGTGACGATCCACACCAGCGCCATCGCGACGCGCAGCAGCGGCAGCAGCCAGCCCAGGCGTGCCGAGGTCGCCACCGCCCGGGCCTCGTCGCGCGCGATGAACGCGGCGGGCGGGCGGGGTGGCCGGCCGAGCAGGGCCCGGGTCAGCCGCGCGTCGCCGGTGTTGCCCCGTTGCAGCATCTGCCAGGTGTCGTGGTCGAGCAGGCTGCCCGGCAGGGCGCCCGCTGCGCGCGCGCCGAGCGCGACCAGCGGGGCCGGGACGGAGACGAAGCGCGCCGGGCCGAGTCCCATCGCCGTGCGCAGCCGGGCCAGCCAGTCGCGCAGCGTGACGGCCTCGGGCCCGACCAGCGGGACGCGGCCGCCCGGGGCATCGTCGTCCAGCAGCGCGACGATGGCCTGCACCGCGTCGTCGACATGCAGCGGCTGCACGAGCTGCCGGCCGTCGCCCGGCAGCGGGATCAGCGGCAGGCTGGCCAGGCGGGTGAACAGGCGCGCGCTGGTACCGCCCGGGCCGTAGATCAGCGACGGCTGCACGACCGCCGCCGAGGCGAGCGGCAGGCCGAGCAGGTAGTCGTCGGCGGCCTTCTTGCTGCGGTGGTAGGCGGAGGTGGCCGCCTCGTCCGCGCCCAGCGCCGAGACCTGCACCACGCGCGCGACGCTGGCCGCCGCGCACGCGGCGAACAGCGCGCAGGGGCCGCGCACATGGATGGTGTCGAAGCGCTGCGTGCCGTGCTCGCGCAGGATGCCCGCCGCGTTGATCACCGCATCGACCCCGGCCAGCCGCGGCAGCCAGTCCCCGACCTCGAGGTCGCGCGTGAAGTCGGCGGCGAAGTAGCGCAGCGGTTGCCCGTAGGCCGGCGTGGCCGGCGGATGGCGCATCGCGCAGATGACATGGTGGCCCGCAGCCAGCAGCGCGGTGACGAGGCGCCGGCCCAGGAAGCCGTTGGCGCCGGTCAACAGAACGATCACGTGTTGCCTCCCTTGGTGACGGTCGTACTGCCGGAACGGCCTTTGCCATCACTCAGCAAGCGATGTTCCGTCGCGTTGGACGAGGAGGCAGCCGGCATGCGGACCTGGAGCGAGGCACTGCGCGCAGCGTGGACCACCGGCGGCTGGGCGAGCCTGGCCTCGACCTGCGTGCTCGCCTGGCGCGGCCGGGCCGACAACGGCCGCATCTGGGGCGCGCTCAACGCGCCGGGCCACTGGGTGTGGGGCGACGCCGCCCTGCGCGAGGACGGCCCGAGCCTGCGCCACACCGGCACCGGGCTCGCAGTGCACCACCTCGCGTCGCTGTTCTGGGGGCTGCTGTACGAGCGGGCCTGCCCGGCGCCACGCCCGCGCGCGGTGCGGCGCCTGTGCGGCCATGCCGCCGCGGTGGCCTCGGTCGCGGCGGCGGTGGACCTGCGCCTTGCGCCGCCGCGCCTGACGCCCGGCTTCGAGCACCGCCTGTCGACGCACAGCCTGGTGGCGGTCTATGCCGCGTTCGCCGTCGGCATCGTGCTGGGCGGCTGGTGGGTCGATCGCCGGCACGGGGCTTGCCGGAAGCCGGCGTGCGCACGCGGCAACGCCCTCCCACCGCACCGGCCGCCTCGCTCGACGACCTGAGGGCGGACTGCCGGCGCGGCAAGGTGCTGCTGTTCGTCGGCGCCGGTGTGTCGCTGTCGCTCGGCCTGCCCGACTGGAGCGAGCTGATCGACCACATGGCGCAGGAACTGGGCTTCGAGCCGGACGAGTTCCGTGGCTACGGCAGCTACCTCGCGCTGGCCGAGTACTTCCGCCTGCATCACGGCGACGTCGCGCAGCTGCATCGCTGGATGGACCGGCGCTGGCACGACGCCGGCATCCGCGTGCAGGACTCGCGCGTGCACGAGCTGATCGTGCGCGGTGGCTTCCGCCTGATCTACACGACCAACTACGACCGCTGGCTGGAGCGTGCCTTCGAGCACCACGGGCGACCCTACGTGAAGATCGTCGACGTGGGCGACCTCGCGCACATCCGCCCCGACGCGACCCAGATCGTCAAGTTCCACGGCGACTTCGAGCGCGAGGACTCCATCGTGCTCGACGAGACCAGCTACTTCCGGCGGCTGGAGTTCGAGTCGCCGCTGGACATCAAGCTGCGTGCCGACGTGCTGGGGCGCTCGGTGCTGTTCATCGGCTACAGCCTCAGCGACGTCAACCTGCGCTACCTGTTCTTCCGCCTCGCCTGCCTGTGGAAGCAGGCCATGCCGGGCACGCCGCAGCCGCGCTCGTACATCTTCACGCCCGAACCCAACCCGGTGCAGCAGGCCGTGCTCGGGCAGTGGGGCATCGAGATGCTGTCGGTCGATGCGGGCGACCCGGGGCAGGCGCTGGCGGCCTTCCTGGAACAGGTGGTCGGGTAGCGCAGGCGGCGCCGGCCATGCCGGCCGGGCTGTGCCTGCGGGGGCGTTACAGACGCGCCTGCGTCCTCGCGGCGGAGTGGTCGCACACCTCGACCAACACTTTCACACCGCCTTGCAAGTCCTTATTTTTGCAACGTTTTTTGCTTCCCAATCTCTGCGAAATCTTTTGTAAGTACTTGATTTCATTGGAGATTTTTCACGCTTTGCCTTGACCGGCCACAAGGCGCGCGCTAAAGTGGGAGAAAGTGCACTTTAGTGGGTGATTGTGGCGAATTTTGTGTTCCAAGGCGCTTCGGCGCTCGCGCTGGACGCGAAGGGGCGGCTCTCCGTCCCGGCGCGGCATCGCGACGTGCTGATGGCCACGGCGCAAGGCCAGCTCACGATCACCAAGCATCCCGAAGGCTGCCTGATGGTCTTTCCCCGCCCGGCGTGGGAAAGCTTCCGCGACAAGATCGCGGCGCTGCCGATGTCGGCTTCCGGCTGGAAGCGCATCTTTCTCGGCAACGCCCAGGACGTCGAGATGGACGGCTCCTCGCGCGTGCTGATCTCCCCTGAACTGCGCGCGGCGGCCGGACTGACCAAGGACGTGATGCTGCTCGGCATGGGCAGCCACTTCGAGCTGTGGGATGCGGCGCGCTATGCCGCGCACGAGGCCGAGGTCATGCAACAAGGCATGCCCGACGTACTCAAGGACTTCACCTTCTGACGCGCGCCATGCAAGGGGAGCATGACACATGGCAGCACCGGACGGTCTTGCTGCACGAGGCCGTCGATGCCCTCGTGACCGACCCGGACGGTGTCTACATCGACGGCACCTTCGGGCGCGGCGGTCACACGCGGCTGTTGCTGTCGCGGCTCTCCGGGCGGGGGCGCGTGCTGGCGTTCGACAAGGATCCCGAAGCCGTCGCAGAGAGCACGCGGGTCCAGGACCCGCGTTTTTCAATCCAGCACGCCAGCTTCGCCGAGATGGGCGAGGTGTGCCGGCAGCGCGGCATCGCGCAGGTCCAGGGCGTGTTGCTGGACCTGGGCGTCTCCTCGCCGCAGATCGACAACCCGGCGCGCGGGTTCAGCTTCCGTTTCGACGGCCCGCTGGACATGCGCATGGACCCCACGCGCGGCGAGAGCGCCGCGGACTTTCTCGCGCGTGCCGATGAAAAGCAGTTGGCGGAGGTGATACGCAGCTATGGCGAAGAACGGTTTGCTGTATCGATTGCAAAGGCGATTGTGGCTCGCCGGGAAAGCGGGCGTCCTGTTCGAACCACAGGCGAGCTTTCCGAAGTCGTGGCTCGTGCGGTCAAAACCCGCGAGCCGGGCCAGGACCCTGCAACGCGCACATTTCAGGCTCTTCGGATTTTCGTCAACGCCGAGCTTGAGGAGCTCCAACAGGCCCTGAACCAGACGCTGGAGCTGCTTGCCCCCGGCGGCCGGCTGGTGGTGATCAGCTTCCACTCGCTGGAGGACCGCATCGTCAAGACCTTCATCGTGCGCCACAGCCGCCACCAGGTGGACCGCCGCGCGCCGTTCGCCCCGGTGCCCGAGCCGCTGCTCAAGGCGGTGGCCCGCATCAAGCCGGGCGAGGCGGAGGTCGCGGCCAACCCGCGTGCACGCTCGGCCGTGCTGCGCGTGGCCGAACGCACCGCGTGGAACGACCGGAGGCGTGCATGACCCGGCTCAACGTCGTGCTGTTCGTCGCGCTGGTGTTCAGCGGCCTGTACCTCGTGCGCGTCTCCTACGAGGCGCGGCGCCTGTTCGTCGAGGTCGAGCGGGCGCAGTCCGAGGAACGCGCGCTGGAGACCGAGTTCGAGCAGCTGCAGCTGGAAAAGCGCGCCCAGGCCACGCCGCTGCGCGTCGAGAAGGTGGCGCGCGAGAAGCTGCAGATGCGCACCGCCACGCCGGCGGTGACCCACTACGTGACGCACGCGGGCGCCACCGACGCGCCGCAGGCGGCCAGCGCGGCTGCCCCGGGAGGCCAGCCATGAAGTTCTGGCCGGCACGCAGGAGCAGTCGCGGCGACCGCGCGCGCCAGGCGCACGCGGTGCGCACCGTCATGTACGCGAGCAGCCCGCTGCTGGCGTCGAAGACGCCGCCGTGGCGCTCGAAGTTCCTGGTCGCCTGCATCGGCCTGGGCTTCTGCGTGATGGTCGGGCGCGCGCTGTACATCCAGGTCATCGGCACCGACTTCTACCAGCGCCAGGGCGAGAGCCGCTACGCGCGCACGCTGGAGCTGCCCGCCAACCGCGGCCGCATCATCGACCGCAACGGGCTGATCCTTGCCTCCAGCGTGCCGGCGCCGTCGATCTGGGCCATCCCCAAGGACCTGGAGGCCACGCCCGCGCAGCGGCGCCAGCTCGCGAAGCTGCTGGGCATGAGCGTGGCCGACCTGGACAAGCGCCTGAAGGACAACCCGAACTTCGTCTGGCTCAAGCGCCAGGTCGACGAGGAGGTCGGCGAGAAGGTCAAGGCACTGGGCCTCAAGGGCGTGCACCAGGTCAAGGAATACAAGCGCAAGTACCCCGAGGGCGAGGCGGTCGCGCACGTGGTGGGCTTCACCAACGTCGAGGACCGTGGCCAGGAAGGCATCGAGCTGGCCTTCCAGGAAGAACTGGCCGGTCGCAACGGCACGCGCCGCGTCATCAAGGACCGGCTGGGCCGCATCGTCGAGGACATCGGCGAGAGCGTGAGCCCGGTCGACGGGCAGGACATCGAGCTGTCGATCGACTCCAAGGTGCAGTTCTTCGCCTACCAGCGCATCCGCGACGCGGTCGCCGAGCACAAGGCCAAGGCCGGCTCGGTGGTGGTGCTGGACGTGCAGACCGGCGAGGTGCTGGCGCTGGCCAACTACCCGAGCTACACCCCGGGCGACCGGCGCAACCTGACCGGCGCGCAGCTGCGCAACCGCGCGCTGACCGACACCTTCGAGCCCGGCTCGACGATGAAGCCCTTCATCGCCGCGCTCGCGCTGGAGACCGGCCGGGTGCGCCCGCACACCGTGATCGACACCTCGCCCGGCTGGATGGTGGTGACCGGCGCGACCATCCGCGACTCGCACCGCTACGACGCGCTGACCGTGGAGCAGGTCATCCAGAAGTCCAGCAACATCGGCGTGGTCAAGATGGCCATGCAGATGCCCGCACGCGAGATGTGGGAGATGTTCACCGAGATCGGCATCGGCCAGCGCCCGCAGCTGCGCTTCCCCGGCGTGGTCACCGGCCGGCTGCGCCCGTACAAGACGTGGCGCCCGATCGAGCAGGCGACGATGAGCTACGGCTACGGCCTGTCGGCCTCGCTGTTCCAGCTGGCCCAGGCCTACACCGTGTTCGCGCGCGACGGCGAACTGATCCCCGCGTCGCTGGTGAAAAACCCGGAGCCGGTCAGCGGCATTCGCGTTTTTTCTCCCCAGACCGCCCGCGCGGTGCGCAAGATGCTGCAGATGGCCGCCGGCCCCGGCGGCACCGCGCCCAAGGCCCAGACCCTCGGCTATTCGGTCGGCGGCAAGACCGGCACGGCGCGCAAGCAGGAAGGCAAGGGCTATGCGGACCGCAAGTACCGCTCCTGGTTCGTCGGCATCGCGCCGATCGAGCAGCCGCGCATCGTCGTCGCCGTGATGGTCGACGAGCCGAGCAACGGCAAGTTCTACGGGGGCGACGTGGCCGCGCCGGTGTTCAGCGAGGTGGTGCAGCAGACGCTGCGCATGATGGGCGTGCCGCCCGACATGGACGTGCAGCCGCAAATTGTCGCGCGCCAGGCCGAGGCCGTGGAGGAGAGCTTCTGATGGCCTTGCATCGCCTCCACACCCCCGCCGACGCCCTGGCCTGGCTGCGTGCGCGCGTCACCGGCGAGCTGCGCACCGACAGCCGCAAGGTGCGGCCGGGTGACGCCTTCATCGCCTGGCCTGGCCATGCCACCGACGGGCGCCGCTTCGTCGCCCAGGCGCTGGACGCGGGTGCGGCCGCCTGCCTGGTCGAGGCCGAGGGCGCCGGGGCGTTCGCGCTGGAGGCGCTGCCCGGCGACCGGATCGCCGCGCTGGCCGGGCTGAAGCCTGCCACCGGGACGATCGCCGACGGCTGGTACGGCGAGCCCTCGCAGGCGCTGCAGGTGGTCGCGACGACCGGCACCAACGGCAAGACCTCCACCGCGTGGTGGACCGCGCAGGCGCTCGGCGCGCTGGGGCGGCGCTGCGGCGTGATCGGCACGCTGGGCGTCGGGCAGCCGCCCGTGGCCGGCGCGCCGGGGCAGGTCCTGTCCACCGGCCTCACCACCCCCGACCCGGTGACGCTGCACGCGACGCTGCGCGACTTCGTGCAGCAGGGCCTTGCCGCCTGTGCGATCGAGGCCTCGTCGATCGGCGTGGTCGAGCACCGGCTCGCCGGCCTGCGCATCGCGGTGGCGCTGTTCACCAACTTCACGCAGGACCACCTCGACTACCACGGCGACATGGACGCCTACTGGGAGGCCAAGGCGCGGCTGTTCGCCTGGCCGGGCCTGCGCCACGCGGTGCTCAACCTCGACGATCCGAAGGGCGCACAGCTCGCCGCACGGCTGCGGGCTGGCGGCGGGGTGCAGGTCACCGGCTATGCGGTCGGGCACGATGCCGCGCTGGCTGCGCACGAGGTGCGCTACGTCGACGGCGGCCTCGCGTTCACGCTGCACGCCGGCGCGCAGCGGCTGGCGGTGCGCACCGGCCTGATCGGCGACTACAACGTCTCGAACCTGCTCGCCGTGATCGGCGGCCTGTGCGCGCTGGGCGTGCCGCTGGCCGAAGCCGTGGCGGCGTGCCGGGCGCTGACCCCGGTGCCCGGGCGCATGCAGCGCGTCGGCGCCGACGGCGGGCCGCTCGCGGTGGTCGACTATGCCCATACGCCCGACGCGCTGGACAAGGCGCTGGCGGCGCTGCGCCCGCTGGTGCGCGAGCGCGGCGGAAGGCTGTGGTGCGTGTTCGGCTGCGGCGGCAACCGCGACGCAGGCAAGCGCCCGCTGATGGGCGGCATCGCGCAGCGCGGCGCCGACCGCGTGGTCGTCACCAGCGACAACCCGCGCCACGAGCCGCCCGAGGCGATCATCGGGCAGGTCGTCGCCGGGCTGGAACGCAACGAGCACGTCTCGGTCATCGCCGACCGCCGCGAGGCGATCGCCACCGCACTGGCGCAGGCCGACGCACGAGACGTGGTGCTCATCGCCGGCAAGGGCCACGAGGACTACCAGGAGATCGCCGGCGTCCGCCACCCGTTCTCCGACGTGGCCGAGGCCGAAGCCGCCTTGCAGAGGAGGGCCACCGCATGATGACCCTGGCCCAGGCCCACGCGCTGCTGCCCGGCTCGACGCTGGTCGGCGACGGCGGCGTGCAGATCCTGCGCGTGCACAGCGACACCCGCACGCTGCAGCCTGGCGACCTGTTCGTCGCGCTCAAGGGCGAGCGCTTCGACGCGCACGACTTCCTGGCGCAGGCCCGCGCGGCCGGCGCGGTGGCCGCCATCGCGCAGCATGGCCTCGCCGAGGCGGGCCTGCCCGGGCTGCGGGTCGACGACACCCGGCTGGCGCTGGGCGAGCTGGCGGCCGGCTGGCGCCGGCGCATGCAGCTGCCGCTGGTCGCGGTGACCGGCAGCAACGGCAAGACCACGGTCACGCAGATGATCGCGTCCATCCTGCGCGCCTGGGTGGGCGAGGCCGCGTTCTCGACGCAGGGTAACCTCAACAACGACATCGGCGTGCCGCTGACGCTGCTGCGGCTGCGCCAGGACGAGCGCCTGTGGCACCGTGCCGGCGTGGTCGAGCTGGGCATGAACCACCCCGGCGAGATCGCCTACCTCGCGCGCCTGGTCGCGCCGACCGTGGCGCTGGTCAACAACGCGCAGCGCGAGCACCAGGAGTTCATGCAGTCGGTCGAGGCGGTCGCGCGCGAGAACGGCGCGGTGATCGCGTCGCTCGGCGCGGACGGCGTCGCGGTGTTCCCGGCCGACGATGCCTACACCGGGCTGTGGCGCGGGCTGGCCGGCACGCGGCGCGTGCTGACCTTCGCGCCCGAAGGCGAGGCCGACGTGCGCGGCACGGCGACCTGGACCGACGGCCGCTGGGCGCTGGCCCTGCACACGCCTGCGGGCGAGGCGACCACGCAGCTGCGCATCGCCGGTGCGCACAACATCCGCAACGCGCTGGCGGCCACCGCCTGCGCGCTGGCCGCGGGGGCACCGCTGGAAGCGGTCGCGCGCGGCCTGGCGGACTTCGAGCCGGTCAAGGGCCGCTCGCAGCTCCGGCGCTACGTGCAGGACGGGCGGGCGGTCACGCTGGTGGACGACACCTACAACGCCAACCCCGATTCGGTGCGCGCCGCGATCGACGTGCTGGCCGCGATGCCGGGACCGCGCTGGCTGGTGCTGGGCGACATGGGCGAGGTCGGCGACCGCGGCCCCGAGTTCCATGCCGAGGTCGGCGCCTACGCGCGCGAGCGCGGCATCGACGCGCTGTGGACCGCGGGCCAGGCCACGCGGCACGCTGCCCAGGCCTTTGGCGCTGCGCGCCACTTCGGGCAGGTGGAGGCGCTGGTCGCCGCGCTGGATGCGCGGCCCGAGGCGGCCTGCGTGCTCGTCAAGGGGTCGCGCTTCATGAAGATGGAACGGGTGGTCGAGGCCCTGCTGGCCGCGGCTGCCGATGAGAAGAAGGACGCGCCGGGTGCCACCGGCGCGGGAGCATGAGATGTTGATCGGCCTCGCCCAGTGGTTGCAGAGCCTGTCGCCGGAGCAGTTCGGCTTCCTGCGTGTGTTCCAGTACCTGACCTTTCGCGCGATCATGGCGGCGATGACCGCGCTGGTGATCGGCCTGGTGCTGGGCCCGTGGGTGATCCGGCGCCTGACCGAGCTGAAGATCGGCCAGCCGGTGCGCGAGTACGGCGTGCAGACCCACCTGGTCAAGAGCGGCACGCCGACCATGGGCGGCGTGCTGATCCTGCTGTCGATCACGATCTCCACGCTGCTGTGGTTCGACTGGACCAACCGCTTCGTCTGGATCGTGCTGCTGGTCACGCTCGGCATGGGCGCGATCGGCTGGGTCGACGACTGGCGCAAGGTCGTGCACAAGAACCCCGAGGGCATGCGCTCGCGCGAGAAGTACTTCTGGCAGACCGTGATCGGCCTGGTGGCGGCGTTCTACCTCGCGTTCGCGGTGTCCGAGTCGTCCAACCTGCGCGTGTGGGAGCTGTTCGTGCGCTGGGTGCAGTCGGGCTTCTCGGCGCCGCTGCCGCCCAACGCGGACCTGTTCGTGCCGTTCTTCAAGAGCATCAGTTATCCGCTGGGCGTCTACGGCTTCATCATCCTGACCTACTTCGTCATCGTCGGCGCAAGCAACGCGGTGAACCTCACCGACGGGCTGGACGGCCTGGCGATCATGCCGGTGGTGATGGTGGGCTCGGCGCTGGGCGTGTTTGCCTACGTGGTCGGCAACGCCGTCTATTCGCGCTACCTGATCTTCCCGTACATCCCGGGCGTGGGCGAGCTGCTGATCTTCTGCGCCGCGATGGCCGGCGCGGGGCTGGCCTTCCTGTGGTTCAACACCCACCCGGCCCAGGTGTTCATGGGCGACGTCGGCGCGCTGGCGCTGGGCGGTGCGCTCGGCACGATCGCGGTGATCGTGCGCCAGGAGATCCTGCTGGCGGTCATGGGCGGCATCTTCGTCGTCGAGGCGCTGTCGGTGATGCTGCAGGTGACGTATTTCAAGTACACGAAGAAGCGCTACGGCGAAGGCCGGCGCATTCTGAAGATGGCCCCGCTGCACCACCACTTCGAGAAGTCGGGGTGGAAGGAAACGCAGGTCGTGGTGCGCTTCTGGATCATCACGATGCTGCTGTGCCTGGTGGGCCTCGCATCGTTGAAGCTGCGGTAAGGAACGGATGAAGGACTTGCAAGGCATCACCGTCCTCGTGCTCGGGCTGGGCGACTCCGGCCTCGCGATGGCGCGCTGGTGCGCGCGTTGCGGCGCCGAGGTGCGCGTGTGGGATTCCCGCGAGCAGCCGCCGCAGGCCGAGGCGTTGCGGCAGCACGTGCCGCAGGCGCGGCTGTTCAGCGGGCCGCTCGGCCCCGACTCGCTGGACGGCGTGCAGCGCGTGCTCAAGAGCCCGGGGCTGGCACCTCACGACGAGCGCCTGGCGGCGCTGTTCGCGCGCGCGGCCGAGCTGGGCGTGCCGGTGCAGGGCGAGCTGGACCTGTTCGCGCAGGCGCTCGCGGACCTGAAGGCCGAGCGCGGCTACGCGCCCAAGGTGATCGCGATCACCGGCACCAACGGCAAGACCACCACCACCTCGATGGCGGCGCTGCTGATCGAGCGCACCGGCAAGCGGGTCGCGATGGCCGGCAACGTCGGCCCGACCATGCTGCAGACGCTGTCCGACGCGCTGGACCTGGAGCCGCCGCCCGCGGCGCCGGCTGCGGCCGGCGCCGCAGCGCCTGATGCGGCCGTGCCCGGGGCGGCGCCGGAAGCAGGCCAAGGGCCGGTCGCGGCCGTCGACGCGACCGCCGCGGTGGGCGACGACGACCTGGCGGCGACGGAACACGCTGCTGCCGGGCTTCCGGCCGGCGAAGCGCCTGCCGTGGAGGCGTTGGCACCGGAAGGGGACACGGAGGGCCCCGCGGTTGCCGACGATGCCGCGGGCGAGGGGGCTGCCGGACAGGATGAATCCGCAAGCGACGCGACCGCGGCGGACGGGGCCGTGCCGGGAGAGGCCGCCCGTGCGGCGGCCCTGCTGCTGGATGACGACAGCGCCGCGCTCAGGCTCGCGCCGCCGCCTCCGCCCGAGCCGGTGTTCGAGCACCTGCCGCAGGTCTGGGTGCTCGAGTTGTCGAGCTTCCAGCTGCACGGCGTGCAGGGCTTCAACCCGAGCGCGGCGACGGTGCTCAACGTCACGCAGGACCACCTCGACTGGCACGGCTCGATGCAGGCCTATGCCGCCGACAAGGCGCGCGTGTTCGGGCCGGACACCGTGCTGGTCATCAACCGCGACGACCCGCTGGTGGAGGCCATGGTGCCCGCGCCGCAGGTGGTCAAGGGCGGCCGTGGCCGTCCTGCGCGCCTGGTCGAGCGCCGCGTGGTGCGCTTCGGGCTGGACGCGCCGCGCCGTCCCGGCGACTACGGCCTGGTGGTCGAGAACGGCATGGCCTGGCTGGTGCGCGCGATGGAGGCCGACGAGACGCTGAAGCTCGGTCGCACGCGCCGCCGCGACGACGAGGAAGAGGAGCTGCACATCCAGCGCCTGATGCCGGCCGACGCGCTGCGCGTGCGCGGCCGCCACAACGCGGCCAACGCACTGGCGGCGCTGGCGCTGGCCACCTCGGTCGGCTGCCCGCTGGCGCCCATGCTGCACGGCCTGCGCGAGTACACCGGCGAGCGGCACCGCGTCGAGTACGTGCACACCGTGGCCGGCGTCGACTACTTCGACGACAGCAAGGGCACCAACGTGGGCGCCACCGTGGCCGCGCTCAACGGCCTGGCGCTGGACCGCGCGCCGGCGCGCATCGCGGTGATCCTGGGCGGCGACGGCAAGGGGCAGGACTTCTCGCCGCTGGTCGAGCCGGTGTCTCGCCATGCGCGCTATGTCGCGCTGATCGGCCGCGACGCCGGCCTGATCGAGCAGGCGCTGGCGTCCACCGGCGTGCCGATGGAACGCTTCGAGACCCTGCAGGCCGCGGTGCGCGCCTGTGCCGCGCGCGCCCATGCCGGGGACGCGGTGCTGATGAGCCCGGCCTGCGCGAGCCTGGACATGTTCCGCAACTACGGCCACCGGGGCGAGGTGTTCGTCGCCGAAGTGCAGGCGATGGCCGCCGAACAAGGGGAGATCGCGTCGTGAGCGAAGCCCGCACCGCCCGCCTGTCCGCCCGGGTTGCCCTGCGTGAGCGCCTGGCCGCGTTCAAGGGGGGGCGCTTCGGCCGCGCGCGCAAGGACGTGCCGGTGCGCGACTGGGTCTCGACCGGGCAGCCCGCGCGCGTGCAGGGCTTCGACCAGCCGCTGACGTGGGTCGTGGTGGCGCTGCTGGCCCTGGGCCTGGTGATGGTGTACTCGGCCTCGATCGCGCTGCCGGACAACCCGCGCTTTGCCCGCTACTCGCAGAACTACTTCCTGGTGCGCCACGCGTTGTCGATCGCGATGGGCTTCGTTGCCGCGCTGATCGCGGTGCAGGTGCCGATGCGGGTGTGGGAGAAGTACGCGCCCTGGCTTTTCGTCGCCTCGCTGCTGCTGCTCGTCGTGGTGCTGCTGCCCTTCGTCAGCAAGCCGATCAACGGCGCGCGGCGCTGGATCCCGCTCGGGGTGCTGAACTTCCAGCCGTCCGAGCTGGCCAAGCTCGCCATCGCGCTGTACGCGGCCAACTACATGGTGCGCAAGATGGAGGTCAAGGAGCACTTCTTCCGCGCCGTGCTGCCGATGGCGGTGGCGGTCGGCCTGGTCGGCGTGCTGCTGCTGGCCGAACCCGACATGGGCGCCTTCATCGTGATCGCGATGATCGCGATGGGCATCCTGTTCCTCGGCGGCGTCAACGGCCGCATGTTCTTCCTGATCACCGCGGTGCTGGTGGGTGCCTTCGTGACCATGATCGCGTTCAGCGACTGGCGGCGCGAGCGCATCTTCGCTTACCTCAACCCCTGGGACGAGAAGTACACGCTGGGCAAGGCCTACCAGCTGTCGCACTCGCTGATCGCCTTCGGCCGTGGCGAGTTCTTCGGCCAGGGCCTGGGCTCCAGCGTCGAGAAGCTGCACTACCTGCCCGAGGCGCACACCGACTTCCTGCTCGCGGTGATCGGCGAGGAGCTGGGCTTCGTCGGCGTGGCCGCGGTGATCTTCGCCTTCTTCTGGCTGGCGCGGCGCGTGTTCCACATCGGCCGCCAGGCGATCGCGCTGGACCGCGTGTTCTCGGGCCTGGTCGCGCAGGGCATCGGCATCTGGATCGGTGGCCAGGCCCTGATCAACATGGGCGTGAACCTCGGCGTGCTGCCGACCAAGGGGCTGACGCTGCCGCTGATGAGCTACGGCGGCTCGGCCGTCCTGCTCAACTGCATCGCGCTGGCGGTGGTGCTGCGGGTCGACATCGAAAACCGTCAACTCATGCGCGGAGGTCGTGCATGAGCCGCCATCTCGTCGTCATGGCGGCCGGCACCGGCGGCCACATCATCCCGGGCCTGGCGGTCGCGCACGAGATGCAGCGCCGCGGCTGGACGGTGAGCTGGCTGGGCACCACGCAGGGCATGGAAAACCGCCTGGTGCCCGCGGCCGGCGTGCCGCTGGACACCATCGGCTTCACCGGGCTGCGCGGCAAGGGCCTGATGCACACGCTGACCGGCGGGTTCCGCCTGCTGGGCGCGTTCGCCGCCTGCTGGCGCATCCTGGGCCGGCGCAAGGCCGACGCGGTGCTCGGCATGGGCGGCTACGTCTGCTTCCCGGGCGGCGTGATGGCCGCCGCGCGCGGCAAGCCGCTGGTGCTGGTCAATGCCGATGCGGCGCTGCTGATGAGCAACCGCGCGCTGCTGCCGGTGGCCGACGTGGTCGCGTTCGGCTTCGACGGGGCGGCGGCGACCGTGCACAAGCGGGCGGTGGTGACCGGCAATCCGGTGCGCGAGGAGATCGAGGCGCTGCCTCCGCCGGCCGAACGCTATGCCGGACGCAACGGCCCGCTCAAGGTGCTGGTGGTGGGCGGCAGCCTGGGCGCGAAGGTGCTCAACGAGACCCTGCCCAAGGCGCTGGCGCGGATCCCGAGGGACGCCCGCCCGCAGGTCACGCACCAGACCGGGCAGCTCAACCGCGACGCGGTCAAGGCACTGTACGTGGCCGAAGGCATCGACCCCGAAGCCGGCGAGGTCGAGGTGCTGCCGTTCATCGACGACATGGCGCGCCGCCTGGCCGAGGCCGACCTGGTGGTCTGCCGCGCCGGCGCGGTGACGGTCAGCGAGCTGTGCGCGGCCGGGGTCGCCAGCGTGCTGGTGCCGCTGATCGTCAGCACCACCTCGCACCAGCGCGACAACGCGCTGTACATGGCCCAGCACGGCGCCGCGGTGCACCTGCCGCAGACCGAACTGACGCCCGAGAAGCTGGCCGAGGTCCTGCAGGGCCACGACCGTGCCGCGCTGCTGGCGATGGCCGAGAAGGCCCGCACGCTGGCTCGTCCGCGTGCCGCCGCCCGGGTGGCCGACGAGATCGAGAAGCTGGTGAACAAGAAGGGAGGCACGCCGTGAAGCATGCCGTCAAGCACATCCACTTCGTCGGCATCGGTGGCGCCGGCATGAGCGGCATCGCCGAAGTGCTGTTCAACCTGGGCTACACCGTCTCCGGCTCCGACCAGAACGACAGCGCGACGCTGCGCCGCCTCGCGTCGCTGGGCATCAAGGTGACGGTGGGCCACGACGCGGCGCACATCGAGGGCGCTGACGTGATCGTCACGTCCACCGCGGTGCGTGGCGACAACCCCGAGGTGATCGCCGCGCGTGCGAAGCGCGTGCCGGTGGTGCCGCGCGCAGTGATGCTGGCCGAGCTGATGCGCCTGCGCCAGGGCATCGCGATCGCCGGCACGCACGGCAAGACCACCACCACCAGCCTGGTCGCCAGCGCGCTGGCCGAGGCGGGCCTGGACCCGACCTTCGTGATCGGCGGGCGCCTGAACAGCGCCGGCGCGAACTCGCGCCTGGGCACCGGCCAGTACATCGTCGTCGAGGCGGACGAGTCCGATGCGTCCTTCCTCAACCTGATGCCCATCCTGTCGGTCGTCACCAACATCGATGCCGACCACATGGAGACCTACGGGCACGACTTCGCGCGGCTCAAGGGCGCGTTCGTCGAGTTCCTGCACCGCATGCCGTTCTATGGCGCGGCCATCCTGTGCGCCGAGGACGCGGGCGTGCGCTCGATCATCCCGATGGTCTCGCGTCCCGTGGTCACCTACGGCTTCGGCGAGGACGTGCAGGTGCGCGCGGTGGACTTGGTGGCGCGCGAGGGCCGCATGCACTTCACCTGCCAGCGCCGCAACGGCGTGCACCTGCCGGACCTGCAGGTCACGCTGAACCTGCCGGGCGCGCACAACGTGCTCAACGCGCTGGCGGTGATCGCGGTGGCGGCCGAGCTGGAGCTGCCCGATGCACCGGTGCTCAAGGCGCTGGCCGAGTTCAAGGGCGTGGGGCGGCGCTTCCAGCGCTACGGCGACCTGCCGTCCGCCGACGGCGGCCACTTCACGCTGATCGACGACTACGGCCACCATCCGGTGGAGATGGCCGCGACGCTGGCCGCGGTGCGTGGCGCCTTCCCGGACCGCCGCCTGGTGCTGGCGTTCCAGCCGCACCGCTACACGCGCACGCGTGACTGCTTCGAGGATTTCGTCAAGGTGATCGGCACCGCCGACGCGGTGCTGCTGGCCGAGGTGTATGCCGCCGGCGAGCAGCCCATCGTCGCCGCCGACGCCCGGTCGCTGGCGCGTGCGCTGCGCGTGGCCGGCAAGGTCGATCCGGTGTTCGTCGACGACATCGCCGCGATGCCGCGCGCCATCGTCGACCACGCACGCAGCGGCGACGTGGTGGTCACGATGGGTGCGGGCTCCATCGGCGGCGTGCCGGCCCAGGTGGTGGACCTGCTGAAAGGACGCGCATGAAACTGGATCTCGCCTCCATCGACCCGAAGGCGCTCGGCAAGGTGGCCGTGCTGATGGGCGGGCATTCGGCCGAGCGCGAGGTGTCGCTGATGTCCGGCCAGGGCGTGCTGGACGCGCTGACCTCGCAGGGCGTGGACGCACATGCCTTCGACCCGGCCGAGCGCAGCCTGGACGAGCTGCGCCGCGACGGCTTCGACCGCTGCTTCATCGCGCTGCACGGCCGTTTCGGCGAGGACGGCACGGTGCAGGGCGCCCTCGAGCTGCTGCACGTGCCGTACACCGGCTCGGGCGTGATGGCCTCGGCCATCGCGATGGACAAGATCATGACCAAGCGCATCTGGCGCTTCGAGGGCCTGCCCACGCCCGACTGGCGGCTGGTGTCCAGCGCCGACGAGACGCGCGCGGCGCTGGCCGCGCTCGGCGCGCCGATGATCGTCAAGCCCTCGCGAGAAGGCTCGACCATCGGGCTGACCAAGGTCACCAGCGTCGAGCAGTGCGACGCGGCCTTCGAGCTGGCCGCGCGCTGCGACCCGCTGGTGCTGTGCGAGGAGTTCATCGAGGGCGACGAGACCACCTGCCCGGTGCTGGGCGAGGGGGCGGCGGCCGAGGCGCTGCCGCTGATCCGCATCGTCGCGCCGGAAGGCAACTACGACTACCAGAACAAGTACTTCACCGACGTCACGCAGTACCACTGCCCGAGCGGCCTGCCCGAAGCCGAGGAGCGAGAGATCCAGCGCATCGTCGTGCAGGCCTACCGCACGCTCGGCTGCAGCGGCTGGGGACGTGCCGACGTGATGATCCGCAAGAAGGACCGCAAGCCCTTCCTGCTCGAGATGAACACCTCGCCGGGCATGACCGGCCATTCGCTGGTGCCGATGTCGGCGCGCGCGGCGGGGATCAGCTACGAACAGCTGTGCCTGTGGCTGGTGGCCCAGGCCTCGCTGAAGCTCTGAAGCGCGCAGGAGGACGACCCCGATCATGCAGGCCACCGCCACCCCGCTGGACATCCGGCTGATGAACGCCACCGCCGCCGTGCTGAGCGCGGCCGCGGTGCTGGCGTTCGTCTGGATGGCGGTGACCTGGGTGACGCGCTGGCCGGTGTTCGCGATCCGCGCCGTGCGCATCGAGGGCGACGTGACGCGCAACAGTGCCAGCACCATCCGCGCCAACGCGGTGCCCAAGCTGGCAGGCAACTTCTTCACGATCGACCTGGAGCGCGCGCAGCGTGCCTTCGAGTCGGTGCCGTGGGTGCGGCGCGCACGGGTGCAGCGCGTCTGGCCGGACCGGCTGGCGGTGCACCTCGAGGAGCACCGTCCTGCGGCCTACTGGGGCGAAGACCGGCTGGTCAACACGTTCGGCGAAGTGTTCGACGCCAACCTGGGCGACGTCGAGGACGAGGACCTGCCCACGCTGCGCGGCCCGGAGGGCTCGGCGGCGCAGGTGCTGGCGCTGTACCGGCGCCTGACGCCGGTGATCGCGCGGCTGGACACGCGCATCGACACCCTCGTGCTGTCGGCGCGTGGCTCGTGGCGCGCCGAGCTGGACGACGGGGGACGGATCGAGATCGGGCGCGGCGAGCCCGACGAGGTGCTGGCCCGGGTGGAGCGCTTCGTCGCGACCTGGTACCAGGTCTCGGCCCGCTACCCGGGCCCGCTGCAGTACGCCGACCTGCGGCACCACAACGGCTACGCCGTGCGCATCAAGGGCGTCACGACCACCGTTCCGGAGTCACGAAGAATCAACTGAGAGCAACATGGCCAAGGAATACAAGGATCTCGTCGTCGGCCTCGACATCGGCACTGCCAAGGTGATGGCGGTGGTGGCCGAGGTGCTGCCCACGGGCGAGCTGCGCGTGGCCGGGCTCGGCGTTGCGCCGTCGCACGGCCTCAAGCGCGGCGTCGTGGTCAACATCGATGCCACCGTGCAGTCGATCCAGCAGGCGCTGAAGGAGGCCGAGATGATGGCCGACTGCAAGATCACGCGCGTCTACACCGGCATCACCGGCAGCCACATCCGCGGGCAGAACTCCACCGGCATGGTGATCGTGCGCGACAAGGAGGTCACGCCGATCGACGTCTCGCGCGTCGTCGAGACCGCCAAGGCGATCAACATCCCCAACGACCAGAAGCTGCTGCTGGTCGAGCCGCAGGAATTCGTGATCGACGGCCACGAGGTCAAGGAGCCGATCGGCATGAGCGGCGGGCGCCTGGAGGTCAAGGTGCACATCGTCACCGGCGCGCAGAGCGCGGCCGAGAACATCGTCAAGTGCGTGCGCCGCTGCGGGCTGGAGGTCGAGCAGCTGGTGCTCAACCCGAGCGCCTCGGCCGCCGCGGTGCTGACCGAGGACGAGAAGGACCTGGGCGTGGCGCTGGTCGACATCGGCGCCGGCACCACCGACGTGTCGATCTTCACCGACGGGGCGATCCGCCACACCGCGGTGATCCCGATCGCCGGCGACCTGATCACCAGCGACATCGCGATGGCGCTGCGCACGCCGACCAAGGACGCCGAGGAGATCAAGGTCGACTACGGCGTGGCCAAGCAGTTGCTGGCCGACCCCGGCGAGCAGGTCGAGGTGCCGGGCCTGGGCGACCGTGCGCCGCGCATGCTCAGCCGCCAGGCGCTGGCCGGCGTGATCGAGCCGCGTGTCGAGGAGATCTTCTCGCTGGTGCACCAGGTCATCCGCGAGAGCGGCTACGAGGAGCTGCTGTCCTCCGGCATCGTGCTGGCCGGCGGCTCCGCGGTGATGCCCGGCATGGTCGAGCTGGGCGAAGACATCTTTCTGAAACCCGTACGCAAGGGCATCCCGACCTACTCGGGGGCCCTGTACGACATGGTGGCCAACCCGCGTTCGGCCACCGTGATGGGACTGCTGGAGGAGGCGCGCCTGGCGCGCGTACGCGGGCATCGGGCGGCCCAGCAGGCCGGCTCGGTGACGACGCTCTTTGGCCGTATCAAGGACTGGTTGATCGGGAATTTCTGATGCCGTCGGGAACCGCTTCCCTCAGGCTGGGTTTGTTTTCTGGTTTTTGTGTGTTTGGTTTTTTTCTGCAAGGCAACTGCTGACGAAGGAGGTCCACCATGCCTATCGAGATGATTGAGGAATTCAACATGGGCACCCAGATCAAGGTGATCGGGGTGGGAGGCGGCGGTGGCAACGCCGTCGAGCACATGATCGCCAAGGGCGTGCAGGGCGTGGAGTTCATCTGTGCCAACACCGACGCCCAGGCGCTCAACAGCTCGTCGGCGCACAAGCTGATCCAGCTGGGCACCACGGGCCTGGGCGCCGGCGCCAAGCCGGAAGCCGGCAAGGCCGCGGCGGAAGAGGCGGTGGATCGCATCCGTGAAGCGATCGAAGGCGCGCACATGCTGTTCATCACCGCCGGCATGGGGGGCGGCACCGGCACCGGCGCCGCCCCGGTGATCGCCCGCGTGGCCAAGGACATGGGCATCCTGACCGTGGGCGTGGTCACCAAGCCGTTCGAGTTCGAGGGCCCGCGCCGCATGAAGCAGGCCGACACCGGCCTGGCCGAGCTGGAGGCCAATGTCGACTCGCTGATCGTGGTGCTCAACGAGAAGCTGCTGGAGGTGCTGGGCGACGACGTCACCCAGGACGAGGCCTTCGCGCAGGCCAACGACGTGCTGCGCAACGCGGTGGGCGGCATCAGCGACATCATCCACATCCCTGGCCTGGTCAACGTCGACTTCGAGGACGTCAAGACCGTGATGAGCGAGCCGGGCAAGGCCATGATGGGCACCGCGACCGCCTCCGGTCCGGACCGCGCGCTCAAGGCCGCCGAGGCTGCCGTCGCCTGCCCGCTGCTGGAAGGCATCGACCTGTCGGGCGCGCGTGGCGTGCTGGTGCTGATCGCCGCGGCGCGCAGCACCTTCAAGCTGGCCGAAAGCCGCAACGCGATGAACACCATCCGCCGCTACGCCGCCGAGGACGCGCACGTGATCTACGGCACGGCCTACGACGACAGCCTGGGCGACCAGCTGCGCGTGACGGTGATCGCCACCGGCCTGTCGGCCCAGGCGCGTCGCCAGCAGGCCCCGATCAGCGTGGTGCACTCGCAGCCGGCGCTGCGCACCGGCACCGACAACATCCCGGTGCTGAACGCGACCGTCGGTGGCGTGGGCCATGGCCCGGCCACCCACGACTACAGCAGCCTGAACACCCCCAGCGTGTGGCGTTCGGGCCGCACCCAGGCGGCGGCCAAGGTCGACGCGCTCGCGAGCAACGGGATGGACGAGATCGAGATCCCGGCGTTCCTGCGCAAGCAAGCCGACTGAGCCGGCGCCGAGCGGCGGCGCGGGCGGATCTGCCACCGGCGGTCTCGCCGTACGGGGGTACGGCGGCACCTCCGCCCGCTCGCGACGCTCGTCGTCCGGCCCCAATGGGCCGGTTGCGCCATCCGTGCGCAGGGGATAACCCTGCCTCATAGAATGCGGACATGCTTCAACAACGCACCCTCAAGTCGCTGACGCGCGCCGTCGGCGTCGGGCTGCACAGCGGGCAGCGCGTGGAACTCACGCTGCGGCCGGCCGCGCCCGACACCGGCATCGTGTTCCGCCGGGTCGACCTGCCCGTGCCGGTCGAGATTCCGGTGTCGGCGATGGCGGTCTCGGACACGCGCCTGGCCTCGACGCTGTCGGCCGGCGGCGACCCGGGCGCGCCCAAGGTGCACACGGTGGAGCACCTGATGTCCGCCTGCGCAGGCCTGGGGCTCGACAACCTGTATGTCGACATCACGGCCGAGGAAGTCCCGATCCTGGACGGCTCTGCAGCCTCCTTCGTCTACCTCCTGCAGAGCGCCGGGATCGAGCTCCAGGGTGCCCCGAAGCGGTTCCTGCGCGTCAAGAAGCCCGTGGAAGTGCGCGAAGGGGAGGGCCGCACCCTCAAGTGGGCCCGCCTCGAGCCCTACCACGGCTACAAGCTTTCCTTCGAGATCGACTTCGACCACCCGGCGGTGGACCAGACCGGCCAGCAGGTGGTGTTCGATTTCGCGTCCGGCCGCTACACCCGCGACATCGCGCGGGCGCGCACCTTCGGGTTCACCAAGGACCTGGAGGTGATGCGCGCGCGCGGGCTGGCGATGGGCGGCAGCATGGACAACGCGATCGTCGTCGACGACTACCGCGTGCTCAATGCCGAAGGGCTGCGCTACGACGACGAGTTCGTCAAGCACAAGATCCTGGATGCGATCGGCGACCTGTACATCGTGGGCAAGCCGCTGCTGGCGGCCTACAGCGCGTACAAGTCGGGCCACGCGCTCAACAACAAGCTGCTGCGCGCGCTGCTGGCCGATGCCTCAGCCTACGAGATCGTCACCTTCGAGGATGAACGCGAAGCGCCGGCCGGCTTCGCGCAACTGGCGCCTGCCTGGTAAGGGATCCGCACGATGTTCGCCGTCGTGCGGTTGCTGATCTTCCTGTTGCTGCTGGGCGCGATCGGCTGCTTCGCGGCCTACCTCGTCACGCGCGAACGGCGCTACTTCCGCATCGGCGCGGCGATCGTCAAGTGGACGGTCATCGCCGGCCTGGTGTTCTTCGGCGTGCTGTTCGTCGAGCGGCTGCTTCAGGCCTGAACCGGCGCGGCCTGCAGTGCCCCGGCCAGCCGCGCGGCCTGCGGGCCGAACGCGTAGGCGTCCATGCCCAGCACCCCGAAGGTCACGTGACCGTGCAGCCGCACCGGCACGTGCTCGCGCCCGCCGGCACCGGCCGGGGCGTAGAACGGCAGCCAGTGCTCGTCGGTCGGGTGCATCAGCGCCGCATGCGGGGCCTGCGCGCGGTAGTCGAACAGCGCGTCCCAGTCGCGTGCGGTGGCCCTGGCGTGCACCCACTCGCGGAACGCGGCCGACTCCGGCGCTTCCGGCACGCCCTCGACCCGGCCGCGCAGCGACAGCAGGCGCAGGTTGTGCGTGATGCTGCCGGTGCCGAGCACCAGCACGCCCTGGTCGGCCAGCGGCTGCAACGCCTCGCCGACCGCGAACTGCGCGGACGGCGGCGCGAACGGCACCAGCGACAGCGGCACCACCGGGATGTCCGCCTCGGGCCACATGTGGATCAGCACGGTCCAGATGCCGTGGTCCAGCCCGCCGGCGTCGACCGCCTGCGCGGGCACCCCGGCCGCCTCCAGCAGGTGCGCGGCGTCCTGCGCCAGCGCCGGGTCGCCCGGCGCGTCGTAGCGCAGCTCGTACAGCGCCGGGGGGAAGCCGTAGAAGTCGTGCACCGTCTCGTGCCGCTTCGCACCCAGCAGCACCGGCTGGCGGGTCGCGGTGTGCGCCGAGACCGCGACGATGGCGCGCGGACGGCCGAACTCGCGATCGATCGTGCGGCCCAGCCGGCCGAAGAAGGCACCGGTGGCGCCCGGCTCGAGCGCGATCATCGGCGAGCCGTGCGAGACGAACAGCGGGGGCAGGGTGCGGGTGTCCATGCCTGCCATTGGAGCACCGAAGTGCCCCGCCGGGGTTGAGCGCACTTGAACGCAGCATTCAACCCGGGCGGTGGCCGCGGCTGCACAATGCCCTCGGTTTGTGGCCGGGCGCGGCATGCGCTACCGTGCCGGACAGGGAGAGCTTTCCATCCATGCCGAATCAGATCCTTGCACTGGCCTGGCGCCAGACGGTGCGCGATTTCCGCAGCGGCGAGCTGCGCCTGCTGGTCGTCGCGGTGATGCTGGCGGTCGCGGCGCTGACCGCGGTCGGCTTCTTTGCCGACCGCCTCAAGGGCGGGCTGGCGCGCGACGCGCGGCAGCTGCTGGGCGGCGATGCGCTGGTCGCGACCGACCACCCGACCCCGCCGGAGTTCGTCGAACGCGCCCGCGCCCTGGGGCTGTCCACCGCGCTGAGCGCCTCGTTCCCGAGCATGGCCCGCGCCGCCGACGAGCAAGGTGGCGCGACGCGCCTGGTGACGATCAAGGCCGCCGGCGAGGGCTACCCCCTGCACAGCCAGGTGCGGCTGGCCGATGCGCCCGGCGGGGCCGAGCGGCTGGCCGGTGCCCCGCCGCAGCGCGGCACGGTCTGGGTCGAGGCCTCGATCCTGGACGCGCTGGGGCTGGCCGTGGGCGATCCGCTGCTGCTGGGCGACGCGACGCTGCGCATCGCGCAGGTCATCACCTTCGAATCCGACCGCGGGGCGGGCTTCCTGGCCTTCTCGCCGCGCGTCATCGTGAACATGGCCGACCTGCCGGCCACCGGGCTGATCCAGCCGGCCAGCCGCGTGACCTACCGGCTCGCGGTCGCCGCGCCCGACGTGCGCCCCCGCGCGGCGGCCGACTACGTGGCCTGGGCCGAGGCGCAGATCAAGGCGCAGGGCCTGCGCGGCATCCGCGTCGAGTCGCTGGCATCCGGCCGGCCCGAGATGCGCCAGACGCTGGACCGCGCCGAAAAGTTCCTCAACCTGGTCGCCCTGCTGGCGGCCCTGCTGGCCGCGGTCGCGGTGGGCATCGCGGCGCGCGACTTCGCCAACCGCCACCTGGACGACTGCGCGATGCTGCGCGTGCTGGGCCAGTCGCAGCGCACCATCGCCACCAGCTATGCACTCGAGTTCGCCGCGGTGGGCCTGCTCGCCAGCGCGCTCGGCGTGGCCGTGGGCTACGGCGTGCACCATGTGTTCGTCGCGATGCTGGCGCAGCTGCTCGAGGCGACGCTGCCGCCGGCCGGGGCCTGGCCCGCGCTGCTGGGCCTGGGGGTGGGGATGACGCTGCTGTTCGGCTTCGGCCTGCCGCCGGTGCTGCAGCTGGCGCGCGTGCCGCCGCTGCGCGTGATCCGGCGCGACGTCGGCGAGCTCAAGCCCGCCTCGCTGGCGGTGCTCGGCGCCGGCACGCTCGGCTTTGCGGCCCTGCTGCTGGCCGTCTCGGCGGACCTGAAGCTGGGCGCGATCGCGGTGGGCGGGTTCGCCGCAGCGGTGGCGCTGTTCGCGCTGCTCGGGTGGCTGGCGGTGCTGCTGCTGCGCCGCGCCGTGCCCGAGGCCGGCGCGCCGCGCTGGCTGGTGCTGGCAACGCGCCAGGTCGGCGCGCGGCCGGGCTTTGCGGTGCTGCAGGTCTCGGCGCTGGCGGTCGGGCTGCTGGCCCTGGTGCTGCTGGTGCTGCTGCGCACCGACCTGATCGCCAGCTGGCGCGCCGCCACGCCGCCCGATGCGCCCAACCGCTTCGTGATCAACATCCAGCCCGAGCAGGGCGAGCCGTTCCGGCAGCACCTGCGCCAGGCCGGGGTGCAGAAGCTGGACTGGTACCCGATGATCCGCGGCCGGCTGGTGGCCATCAACGGCCGAGCGGTCAGCGTGGACGACTACGCCGAGGACCGCGCGCGGCGCCTGGTCGACCGCGAGTTCAACCTCAGCCACGACGCGCAGATGCCCCCGCACAACGAGCTGGCGGCCGGACGCTGGGTGCCCGACGAGCCCGGGGCGGTCAGCGTCGAGGAGGGACTGGCGCGCACGCTGGGCCTCAGGCTCGGCGACACGCTGCGCTTCGACATCGCGGGCCTGGAGACCGAGGCGCGCATCACCAGCCTGCGCAAGGTCGACTGGGCCTCGATGCGGGTCAACTTCTTCGTGATGTTCCCGCTGGCGGAGATGCCCGAGGTGCCCGGCACCTACATCGCCGCGTTCCGGGCGCCGGAGACGCCCGGCTTCGACAATGCGCTCAGCCGCGCCTTCCCGAACGTCACCAATGTCGACGTCTCGGCCTCGATCGGCCAGGTGCAGCGTGTGCTGGACCAGGTGATCCGCGCGGTCGAGTTCCTGTTCGGCTTCACGCTGGCCGCCGGCCTGGTGGTACTGTTTGCCGCGGTGGTCGCCACGCGCGAGCAGCGCTCGCGCGAGTTCGCGATCATGCGCGCGATGGGGGCGGGCGGGCGCCTGCTGGCGCAGGTGCAGCGCGCCGAGCTGCTGGGCGTGGGCGCGCTGGCCGGGCTGCTGGCATCGCTCGCCGCGGTGGCGGTGGGCTGGGGGCTGGCGCGCTTTGCCTTCGAGTTCAGCTGGAACGCCTCGCCCTGGGTGCCGCTGGCCGGCGCTGCCGCCGGGGCGGTGCTCGCACTGGCGGCGGGCTGGTGGGGGCTGCGCGAGGTGCTGCGCCGCCCGGTGGTCGAGACGCTGCGCAAGGCAGCGGTGTGAAATCCTTGGGGCTCGCACCCTACAGAACCCCGCCCAGCTGCCGATAAGGCAGGGACTGGGGGTGGCGGCCCGTGCCGCGGCCCTCGTCCGTGCCTGGTCCCGCGGGGCCGGGTTCGCCCAACGCACTGCCGCCTCGTGGACCGCCCATCCGAACTTTCGCTGCTGAACCTGCGCGACCTCGACCTGGAGCAGGCGCTGTCGTTGCTGGAGCAGGCCGGCCATCCGTTGCCGCCGCAGGCCGACGCCGACCCCCGCGTGCTGCTGCAGGCCGTGATCGACGGCCTGTGCGATCTGTCGCTGCGCGACGCGCTCACGGGGCTGGCCAACCGGCGCCACTTCCGCGCGGTGCTGGAGCGCGAGATCGACCGCGTCGCGCGCACCGGCGAGGCGGCGCTGCTGCTGATCCTGGACATCGACCATTTCAAGCACATCAACGACACCTACGGCCACGAGGCCGGCGACCAGGTGATCCAGGCCGTGGGCCGGCGCCTGGCCGAATGCGTGCGCCCGATGGACACCGTGGCCCGCTACGGCGGCGAGGAGTTCGCCATCGTGCTGCCCAACTGCCAGCCGGCATTCGGCCTGGCGGTGGCCGAGCGCATGCGCCAGGCGGTGCAGGAGCACCCGATCCTGCTGCGCTCGGGCCACCAGGCGCACGTGACGGTCAGCCTGGGCGGCGCCTTCGCGCCGCAATGGGTGCGCTCGTCGGTGTCGTTGTGGATGGAGCGCGCCGACCTGCAGCTCTACTGTGCCAAGACCGAAGGCCGCAACCGCGTCTGTCTCGAGGAGACGCCGGCCAGCAGCGTGACCACCGAGGAGAAAAGCATGCTGTTCGGCGTGAGCCTGTTCAGCGACCTGGAGGTGCCGGGCGATGAGTGAACCGACCAACCGACTTCCGTCCATGCCTGAAACCTCGCGCGACAAGCAGGCCTGCGTGCTGGCCGTGACCAGCGGCAAGGGCGGCGTCGGCAAGACCTTCGTGTCGGCCAACGTCGCCGCCGCGCTGGCCCGCCTGGGCCACCGGGTCCTGGTGCTCGACGCCGACCTGGGCCTTGCCAACCTCGACGTGGTGCTCAACCTGCAGTCCCGCCGCACGCTGCACGACGTGTTCCTCGGGCACTGCGCGCTCGAAGACGCGATCCACGTCGCGCCGGGCGGCTTCTCGGTGGTGCTGGCCGGCTCGGGCCTCGTGGAGTACTCGCGCCTGACGCCCGAGGTGCGCGAGCGGCTGCAGGCCGTGGTCGCCAGCCTGCTGCCGCGCTACGACTACGTGCTGCTGGACACCGGCGCGGGCATCTCCGACGTCGTGCTCTACGCGATCTCGCTGGCCGACCAGGTGCTGGTGGTCGCCACCCCCGAGCCCACCTCGCTGACCGACGCCTACGCGACCATCAAGGTGCTGGCCACCCAGCAGCGCCGCCGCGAGCTGAACCTGGTGCTCAACCAGGTCGCGCGGCCAGGCGACGGCAAGGCCATCGCGCAGCAGCTGCAGCAGGTGCTGGCCCGCTTCGTCTCGACGCCGGCGGGCGATCCGGTGAAGCTGGCCCACCTCGGCGACATCCCGAGCGACCCGTCGGTGCGCCAAGCGGTACAGAAGCGCCAGCTGCTGCTGGAGACCTTCCCCGGCTGCGCCGCCGCGCATGCGGTCAAGGCCGTGGCCGGCCGCCTGGAAAAGGTGCCGGCGCGGGCGGCCTGAGCGGCCCCTTCCTACAATGCCTCCTGTCCATCGATGGGAGGTCGTCCATGAACCATCACGCCGACGCCTTCGCCGCGCGGCTGCGCAGCAACCGCCTGAGCCGGCGCGATGCCCTGTGGCTGTTCGGCGCCAGCACCGCCGCGGTCGCCGGGCTGCAGGGTTGCGCCACCTCGCCCGTGACGGGCAAGAGCATCCTGGTGGGCCTGAGCGAGGAGCAGGAGCGCGCCATCGACGCGCAGCAGGCCCCGCACCAGTTCTCTGCCGACCTGGGGCCGGTGCAGGACGCGGGCCTGAACGAGTACGTCGCCGACGTGGGCCGCCAGCTGCACCAGAACTCGCACCGGCCGCAGATGCCGTATTCGTACCGCGTGCTCAACGCCAACTACGTCAATGCCTACACCTTCCCTGCCGGCGCGGTGGGCGTGACGCGCGGCATCATGACCGAACTGGACGACGAGGCGCAGCTGGCCGCGCTGCTCGGCCACGAGCTGGGCCACGTCAACGCCCGCCACAGCGCGCAGCGCCAGGGCCAGGCGATGGTCGCGCAGGCGGTCGTGGCCGGCATCGGCGTGGCGGCATCCAACTCGCAGTGGGGTGCGCTGGCCGGGCTGGGCAGCCAGATCGGCGCCAGCGCGCTGCTGGCCAGCTACTCGCGCGACAACGAACGCGAGGCCGATGCGCTGGGGCAGGAGTACATGGTGCGCTGCGGCTATCCGGCCAGCGGCATGACCGCGCTGCACCAGATGCTGGTGGAGCAGGAGAAGGAACAGCCCAGCCTGCTGGCGACGATGTTCTCGTCGCACCCGATGAGCACCGAGCGGCGCGACACCGCGAAGCGCTTGGCAGAGACCCGCTACGCCACCAGCCTCAAGGCCCCGGCGCAGCGCGAGCGCTACATGGACCACACCGCCGGCCTGCGCCGCATCAAGCCGACCATCGACGCCTGCAAGAACGGCGAGACCGCGATGGCCCGCAAGGCCTACCAGGAGGCGCAGAACCAGTTCGCCACGGCCATCAAGCGCACGCCGCAGGACTACGCGGCCAACCTGCGCATGGCGCAGTGCCTGCAGGCGCAGGGCCACACCAAGGAAGCCCAGCGCTACGTCGAGACGGCCAAGACCATCTACCCGCAGGAGGCGCAGGCCCGCAAGCTCTCGGGCGTGCTGGCGCTGTCGGCCAAGGACCCGGCGCGCGCCTACGCGGAGCTCGATGCCTTCGACCGCATGCTGCCCGGCGACCCGGGGGTGACCTTCCTCAAGGGCATCTCGGCCGAGGGCATGGGCGACCGCCTGCGCGCCGCCCAGCACTACAACGCCTACCTCAGGGCCACGCGCAGCGGCGAGGCGGCCCAGTATTCCGCTTCCCGGCTCAAGGCCTGGGGCTACCTGAAATGACCGAAGACCACACCACCACGCAGCAGCCGGCCTCCGCGTTCGAATGGATCGGCGGCGAGGCCCGGGTCCGCGAGCTGGTCGACCGCTTCTACGACCTGATGGACCTGGAGCCCGCCTACCGCGAGCTGCGCGCGCTGCACCCGACGCACCTCGACGGCTCGCGCGACAAGCTGTACTGGTTCCTGTGCGGCTGGCTGGGCGGGCCGCAGCACTACGTCGAGCGCTTCGGCCACCCGCGCCTGCGCGCGCGCCACCTGCCGTTCCCGATCGGCATCAGGGAGCGCGACCAGTGGCTCGCCTGCATGGACCAGGCGATGGAGGAACTGCAGCTCGACCCCGCGCTCGTGACCCGGCTGCGCGAGGCATTCTTCAACACCGCCGACTGGATGCGCAACCGCGGCGGCTGACCCGGTGGCGTTCAGCGGCGGGCGCCGGGCCGCGACGGCTGCAGCAGCAGCACCACCAGCGCGCCCTGGCCGCCGTCGGCCGCGCGCGCCTGGGTGAAGGCGATCACCTCGTCCTTCTGCACCAGCCAGCTGCGCACCTTGCCCTTGAGCACCGGCTCGCGCCCGGGCGAGCCGTTGCCCTTGCCGTGGATCACGCGCACGCAGCGCAGGCCCTGCTTGACGGCCTCGCGCAGGAATTCGGCCAGCCGCTCGCGCGCCTCGTCGCGGCGCAGGCCGTGCAGGTCGACCTGGCGCTGGATCACCCAGTCGCCGCGCCGCAGGCGCTTGACCACGTCCGGGCCGATGCCCGGCCGCCGGTAGGACAGCGCCTCGTCGGTCTCGAGCAGCGACTCGACGTCGAACTCGTCGGAGATCGCCTCGCGCAGCACCGCTTCCTCGTCCAGCCGCCGCTGCAGCGGTGCCGGCACCGGGCGGGGGCGGGCGATCTCGGCGCGGCCGGTGTCCTTCAGCGCGGTGACCGGCCCCACGGTGCGCGCGAACAGCTCGCGCTCGCGGCGTTCGCGTTCCTCGGCGGCCCGGCGCTGCGCTTCCTGCCGCGCGGCTTCCTCGGCCTGGCGCTGGAGCGCCTTCTTCAGTTCGCCCAGGTCGGCGAAGCTCCGGGCCTTCATCGCATCCATCCTGCTCACAACAAGCCCCGCTCGGCGAACGACACCGCCTGGTCGCGGCCGACCACGATGTGGTCCAGCACCTGCACGTCCACCAGTCCCAGCGCCTGCTTGAGCGTGCGCGTCAGGTATTCGTCGGCCCGGGACGGCTCGGCCACGCCCGACGGGTGGTTGTGCGCCAGGATGACCGCGGCGGCGTTGTGCGCCAGCGCACGCTTGACCACCTCGCGCGGGTAGACACTGGTTTGGGTGAGCGTGCCGCGGAACAGTTCCTCCAGCGCCAGCAGGCGGTTCTGCGCATCGAGGAAAAGCACCGCGAACACCTCGTGGTCGCGCGCGCCGAGCTGCAGCCGCAGGTAGTCCTTGACCTGGTCCGGCGAGGCGAAGGCGGGGCGCGCCTTCAGCTCCTGCGCCAGCGCCCGGCGGGCCAGCTCCAGCACCGCCACCAGCTCGGCGCGCTTGGCCGGTCCCAGGCCCTTGACGCCGTCCAGCGCTCCGGCCTCGGCATGCAGCAGCCCGGCGATGCCGCCGAAGCGTTCGAGCAGGTGCTCGGCCAGCTGCAGCACCGACATGCCGCGCACGCCGGTGCGCAGCAGCAGGGCCAGCAGTTCGGCATCGGCCAGGGCGCCGGGGCCCAGGCTCAGGAGCTTCTCGCGCGGACGCGCGTCCTGGGGCAGATCCTTGAGGAGCATCGGTCGGGGTGGTGCAAAAGACAGGCCGCCAGGACTGCGAAAACGCGGCGGGAAGGGGCTTGCGCCCGACTTTTACAATGGCGGGAAGTCTACAAAACCAGGATCTGCGCCTGTGGCCGTCGTACAACCGGGGTCGTACCTGACCCTGCATTACCGCCTGGCCGGCCCCGACGGGGCCGACATCATCAACACCTTCGGGGGGACCCCCGCCACGTTGCCGCTGGGCACGGGCGAGCTCGCGCCCGCCATGGAGCAGCGCCTGATCGGGCTGGAAGAGGGCGCGCGCGCCCGCTTCGAGATCCCCGCCGGCGAGGCCTTCGGCGAACGCAACCCGGACATGGTGCAGCGCGTCAAGCGCAAGCTGCTGGACGAACTGGGCGACCCGGACGAGGTCTACCATGTCGGCGACGTCGTGCAGTTCCCGACGCCCGACGGCGAGGGCAGCTACGCCGGTGTCGTGCGCGAGGTCGGCGAGGACTGGGTGCTGTTCGACTTCAACCACCCGCTGGCCGGCCAGCCGGTGGTGTTCGAGGTCGAAGTGATCGGGGTGCTGTGACGCACGCCGCCGGGAGCCAGCCTTGACCATGCAACGCGAAGTCCTGCTAGCCGAGCCGCGCGGTTTCTGCGCCGGCGTCGACCGCGCGATCGAGATCGTCGAGCGCGCGCTGCAGAAGTTCGGCGCGCCGATCTACGTGCGCCACGAGATCGTGCACAACACCTACGTCGTCAACGACCTGCGGGCCAAGGGCGCGATCTTCATCGAGGACCTGTCCGAGGTGCCGCCCGGCGCCACGCTGGTGTTCAGCGCGCACGGCGTCAGCAAGGCGGTGCGCGAGGAGGCCGCGCGGCGCGGCTTCAGCATCTTCGACGCCACCTGCCCGCTGGTGACCAAGGTGCACGTCGAGGTCGCCAAGCTGGCCCGCGAGGGCTACGAGTTCATCATGATCGGCCACAAGGGGCACCCCGAGGTCGAGGGCACGATGGGCCAGCTCCACGACGGCATCTACCTCGTCGAGGACGTGGACGACGTCGAGCGCGTGCCGGTGCGCGACCCCGAGCGCGTCGCGGTGGTCACGCAGACCACGCTGAGCGTGGACGACGCCGCCGAGATCCTCGCCGCCGTGAAGCGGCGCTTCCCGAACGTGCGCCAGCCCAAGCAGCAGGACATCTGCTACGCCACGCAGAACCGCCAGGACGCGGTCAAGGTGCTTGCGCCGCAGGTGGACGTGGTGATCGTCGTCGGCAGCAGGACCAGCTCCAACAGCAACCGCCTGCGTGAGCTGGCGCAGCGCCTGGGCACGCCCGCGTACCTGGTCGACGGGCCGGACGACCTGCAGCCCGCATGGTTCGAGGGCAAGGCGCGCGTGGGCCTGACCGCCGGCGCCTCGGCCCCGGACATCCTGGTGCAGCAGGTCATCGCCCGCCTCAAGGAGCTGGGGGCCGTCTCGGTGCGCCGCATGGAAGGCGTGCAGGAGACGGTGCGCTTCCCGCTGCCCAAGGGCCTGGGCGACAAGGCCCTGGGCACCTCGCCGTCCTCCGCGTAAGGCGCGTCTTCCGTCCACGGTCCGGCCGGCGCGCTGCCGGCCGGCGGCTCCCTACAATCCGTCCACACTTTCGGGACACCCACCATGCTAGACATCACCCTGCTGCGCAAGGACCTGGATGCCGTGATCGAGCGTCTGTCGCGGCGCAAGTCGCCCCAGCCCTTCCTCGACGTGGAGCGGTTCAAGGCGCTGGAGTCCGAACGCAAGACCATCCAGATCCGCACCGAGGAACTGCAGGCCAAGCGCAACAGCCTCTCGAAGCAGATCGGCCAGCTCAAGGCCAAGGGCGAGGACACCTCCGCCGTGATGGCCGAGGTCGGCGGCATCGGCGACGAGCTGAAGGCCTCCGCCGAGCGGCTCGAGGCGATCCAGTCCGAGCTGAACGAGATGCTGCTGCAGGTGCCCAACCTGCCGCACGAGAGCGTGCCGGTCGGCGCCGACGAGACCGGCAACGTGGAAGTGCGCCGCTGGGGCACGCCGCGCCAGTTCGACTTCCCGGTCAAGGACCACGTCGACCTGGGCGCGCCGCTGGGGCTGGACTTCGACACCGGCGCCAGGCTCTCGGGCGCGCGCTTCGCCTTCCTGCGCGGCCCGGTGGCGCGCCTGCACCGCGCGCTCGCGCAGTTCATGCTCGACGTGCAGACCGGCGAGCACGGCTACACCGAGTGCTACACGCCCTACATCGTCAACGCCGACGTGCTGGTCGGCACCGGCCAGCTGCCCAAGTTCAAGGAGGACATGTTCTGGGTCACGCGCGGGGGCGACGACAGCGGGTTGGTGCAGTACCTGATCTCCACCTCGGAGATCTCGCTGACCAACTCGGTGCGCGAGCAGATCCTCGCCGCCGAGCAGCTGCCGATCAAGCTGACCGCGCACAGCCCCTGCTTCCGCTCCGAGGCCGGCAGCTACGGCAAGGACACGCGCGGCATGATCCGCCAGCACCAGTTCGACAAGGTCGAGATGGTGCAGATCGTGCACCCGCAGAAGAGCTACGAGGCGCTGGAAGAGATGGTCGGCCACGCCGAGGCCATCCTGCAGAAACTCGGCCTGCCGTACCGCGTCGTGACGCTGTGCACCGGCGACATGGGCTTCGGCGCGGCCAAGACCTACGACCTGGAGGTCTGGATCCCGGCGCAGGGTACCTACCGCGAGATCAGCTCCTGCTCCAACTGCGAGGCCTTCCAGGCGCGCCGCATGCAGGCCCGCTTCAAGAACGAGAAGGGCAAGCCCGAGCTGGTGCACACCCTCAACGGCTCGGGCCTGGCCGTCGGCCGTGCGCTGGTGGCGGTGCTGGAGAACTACCAGAACGCCGACGGCAGCGTCACCGTGCCGGAGGTGCTGCGCCCCTACATGGGCGGCCTTACCGAACTGCGCCCATAACCTGCTACAATGGCGAGCTTCGCTCTTGTAGCGACCACGAGAACACAAGGAAAGGTGGCAGAGTGGTCGAATGCGCCGGACTCGAAATCCGGTTCACGGGTTTTCCCGTGACGAGGGTTCGAATCCCTCCCTTTCCGCCATATTTGCCAGTTTCACTGGCTTTACCGCAGGGCATTGGCGCTAAACCCGCCTAAAAACCCGCCTTCCTCGAGGTGATGGGATGCGATGGGGTAAGGCCCTGTGAGACGATGAAAAAAGCCGCCCTCGGGCGGCTTCTTTATTTCAGAACAGCTCTGGCGCTTCGCCGCCTGCACCCTTCTTCCGGCGGGGGCGTTTCACGGCAGCAGCCAGCGCCATACGCTTGCCGCCGTCCTCTGCCCGGAACCACGTGGCGACCGTCGCAAAGTCATCTGTCCAGAACTCATTGGGAGTCCTGGCCACCGGCTGTAGGGTCGCTATTTCATTCTCACCCTTCCCGGGCAAGAGCCAGCGCCCAAGGGTGTACATGTACCGATCCCATTGCCCGGTAGAAGGCTGCATCGACACAGCCAGCACGTCAAACTCGCCATAGCGGTAGGGGCGAGTTTTCTCCCCGTCACCATCGTTGCCAGTGCGGGTCTTTTGCGTCTCTGTCATGAATACTTCACCAGGAAAGCCGAAGCGTGCACCATCTTTCACAACGGGTGCGCCGCGTTCGCTACGCTGGAGCTTCACCTGGACAGACACCCGGCCCAGATCATCCTCCATCATGTAGTCGTAGGCGAAGTTCCCCGCTGGCGTCACATCCCGCCAGCCTTGCGGTGCGACAGCAGGGACCACGAAGGTACGGAAAGCGGCATCAGCGATCACACCCCGAAGCATACGGCGGGTGAGTTCGGGTGCGCGATGGACTGCCTCAAGGATCATTTCTGCCGGGGCGCCAATGATCCGCTCGAACTCGTGGATGATGTGGCGCTCGCGAAGTTCCCTGAACAGCGTTTCCTGTTCTTCCGGGGAACACTGTGCTAATAGCTCACGGATCGTGACAAGGGGCCCGTTACTCATGATTCGAGGTCCTCGGCCTTCCCGGGGGACTGGGCTCAAACGCCAGCACATCCGAACGATTGACGAATGATCGCCCGCCTATTTCCAGCGTGCGCAGGCGACCGTTCTGGACCAGCCGGGCGATAGCCTGTCTCGTGACGCGGCGTAGGCGTGCGGCTTCGGCCTGAGTGATCCAGTCCGAAGGGTCGAATGAAACGGATTTATTGGTTGACTTTGTCAATGGATTTCTTGCTATACTTACCCTCACAGAGATGCATGTTACCAACGGTTGCCCCGGTGCCCAAGACAAGAATGAAGATTGAAACCCCACAACCCGAGCTGTTCACCAAGCCGCAGGAACACCCCGCCAAGCTGGTTCGGAAGCTCAAGCCGTTCTACCGCACCGCAGCGGGGGCGGCCTATTTGGGCGATTCGCTTGATACCTTGAGGGCGATGCCGGACGGCTGTGTCAATCTGGCATTCACGTCGCCACCCTATGCGCTCCACTTCAAGAAGGAGTACGGAAACGTCAGCAAGGCGGACTACGTGGACTGGTTCCTGCCGTTCGCACGCGAGATTCAACGCGTGCTGACCGATGACGGCAGCTTCGTCTTGAATATCGGGGGGAGCTGGAATCCGGGGTCGCCCACGCGGTCGCTGTACCACTACAAGCTGATGATCGCGCTTGTAGAGGAGCTGGGCTTTCACCTCGCCCAAGAATGCTACTGGTACAACCCGGCAAAGATGCCCGTGCCCGCGGAGTGGGTGACGGTGCGCAGGGTTCGGATCAAGGATTCAGTTGAGCACGTCTGGTGGCTGTCCAAGACACCTCACCCGAAGGCGAACAACCGCAACGTACTTCGCCCATACAGCGCGGACATGCTCCGGCTGGCGAAAAAGGGCGTGAAGACAACGGTGCGACCCTCCGGTCACAACATCAACTCGTCGTTTGACAAGATTGAGTCGGGCGGGTCGATACCTTCCAACGTGCTCGAAGATCAGATTGCCAATGAAATGCTGATCGCGGGCAACAATGCGGCCAACGATCCCTACACGAAACGATGCAAGGAAACGGGCATCAAGATTCACCCCGCGCGTTTTCCTGCGGTGCTGCCTGAGTTTTTCATCAAGCTGCTGACGGATGAAGGGGATTTGGTTGTCGATCCGTTCGCGGGCTCGAACACCACGGGGGCGGTCGCTGAACGTCTCGGGCGGCGCTGGATAGCCGCGGACCTGGTCGAGGAATACCTTGAGGCCAGCAAGTTCCGGTTCGGAGAGTAGGCAAGGCCCGCCGTCATCTTCCTCCAGGTCGAGGGGCGAGGTGATACGCTTCCCGGAAGCCTCCGACGACAGGCCTTGAAGGGTTGTTGAGGCCGCGCTTGACGCACGGCCTCCTCAGTAGATGTTGCTGACTTCCTCGGCGCACTTTGGGCAGAACCTATGCCCAGCGTGGGCGCTCCAGAAGTCCGTGCGACAACGAATGCAGGCGCGGACCTTCACCCGGGGATCGTCAGGCCGGAGCCACCGCGGGACATGGCCGCCCCACTCCCGCGGGAGAGGCGGGGTGTTCTCAGGCTTCGTCGCCCTCATCGCCAGCGGCCTCCTCAATCGCCTGACGGGATAGCGCCAGCGACAGGTTGGTAATCCCGTCTGCCTTACCGCGAACGAACTCACGGTCAGTCGCAACGGCAGTCTTGTAGGCGAGCTGGACCCCTTCGAGCTTGGTGTGAATCCGCTTCCAGACTTCGCCCAACAGGCGCTCCGCGAAGGCCTGCACAGCGAAGGGGCGGCGATCCTTCGGGCGGCGGTCGATCACCGTAGCGATAGCAGCGCCCAGCACGAGGTCCCCGGCCATGATCGCGGTCCGGGCGGCGCTTTCGAGTTCGGTAATTCCTAAGCAAACCGGACCAAATCTGAGAGGATTTGGTCATGAAGCGATGTCCCGGATGTGCAGGTTGTCGGCACTATCGCCTGGGGGACGGACGTCTGAAGTGCCGCGCTTGCGGGCTGCGTTTCACGTGGACGTCGGTGTGGGACTCGGTACGACTGCCCACAGCGACGAAGGCACGCCTGCTGGAGTTGTTCGTGCTGGGCGTGCCGTCGTACCGGCAGCGGTTCCTGTCCGATACCAGCGCGGTCTCGCGGGAGCGGTTCTACCGACTGGTGCGTGGCTGCTGTGCGCTGGTGGAGCAACTGCGCGAGCCGTTCGAAGGCGCCATCGAGTGCGACGAGACCACCTTCGGTGGCGCCCGCAAGGGCAAGCGGGGCTGGGGCGCTGCGGGCAAGGTGATCGTGTTCGGGCTCGTCAAGCGCAACGGCTGCGTCAAGGCGATGCCGATCCCGGCCCATGACCGGGCATCGATCATGCGCGAGATCGAGGCGCACACCCGAGAAGGCGCGCTCTACTACACCGACGAGTGGCAGGCCTATGCCACGCTGAAGCTGCGCGGCGAACACGTGATGATCCGCAAGGAGAAGGGTCGGCCTGCCGGGCGAGATCACATCAACGGCATCGAGGGCTTCTGGAGCTACGCCAAGAACTGGCTCTACATGTATCGTGGCGTGCCCCGGCAATACTTCCACCTGTACCTGGCCGAAGTTTGCTACCGGTTCAATCACCGGCACGAGAACCTGCAACCCTTGCTGTACAAGCTTCTCAAGCAGATCTCCATCCAGGAACTACGTCCAATTCTGGTCCGGAAAGGTTAGGAATTACCTTTTTTCTTGCCCGTCGCGTGTTCCCCGGGGCGTGCGTGCGGCGGAGGTCGATTTCCGCCGCGCCGGATCGTCGTGCAGGCGTGTGCAACGTTCTCCGATGAAAGGACCCTGCCATGCCGACCGGAACCGTCCAGCTGCACCGCGTGCTGACTGCCCCGCCCGAGCGGGTCTATCGCGCCTTCCTCGAGCCCGATGCGGTGGCCAGGTGGCTGCCGCCGCACGGCTACACCTGCCAGGTGCATCACCTGGAGCCCCGCGTCGGGGGTACGCATCGCATGTCGTTCCGCAACTTCGGCACCGGCCATGTCGACCACTTCGGCGGCGAATACCTGGAGCTGGTGCCGCACGAACGGATCCGCTACACCGACCGCTTCGACGATCCCGGCCTGCCGGGCGAGATCACCGTGACCGTCACGCTGCGCCCGGTGGCCTGCGGCACCGAGCTGCGGATCGTGCAGGAGGGGATCCCGGAGGTCATCCCGGTCGAGATGTGCTACCTCGGCTGGCAGGAGTCGCTCGAGCAGCTGGCGCGGCTGGTGAACCCCGGGATCCCGGACGCGTGAGCACCCCGGCGTGGGCGCTCAGTTGCGCACCACCACCAGCCTCGACAACCCGAACAGGTTGACCGGCCGCACCGAGACGACCTCCCAGTCGTGGGCGAGCACGTGCGCCTCGTAGCTGAAGTCGGAGCGGAAGCCGATGCGATCGGCCAGCGTCGTGACGCAGCGTTCCAGCCACCACCACAAGCGGCTGCCGCTGAAGTGGTTGAGGATGACGATGTGGCCACCCGGGCGGCAGACGCGGCGCAGCTCCGCGACCAGCCGCGCCGGATCGGGCGTCACTGACAGCACGTAGGGCAGCACCACGCAGTCGAAGCTGGCGTCGGCGAAGGCCATGCGCTCGGCGTCCATCGCGTGCAGCTCGATGCGGCGCTGCGGCAGGCGCGCGGCGCGTTGCCGGGCGCGCACGAGCATGTCCTCGGAGATGTCAATGCCGGTGACGTGGGTGGCTGCCGGGTAGCGCGCCAGCGTCAGTCCCGTGCCGACCCCGACCTCGAGCAACGTGCCGGGCGCCAGCTGCTGCACCGTGCGCGCCAGGTGGCGGCGCCCGGGCTCGAGCACCGCGCCGAAGATCCAGTCGTACCACGGCGCATAGCGGCCGTAGGTGCGCACGACGCTGTCCAGCGTGACGGCCGGCGGCGTGCGCCGCGACGCGGTCGCCGGGAGCCGACCGGAGTCTCCGGCCGCGCGAGGTGGTGTCATGCCGCGTCCTTTCTGCAGGGATCGGATCGGGGTCGATCATCGCACGCTGGGCCCAGGCTGCGCGAGGACCGGAAACCCCAAGGCAGGCAACCGCCGTTCCCTGTGTGCCGGCGCGGTCCTTCCGGACGCCGGTCTTTCGTTTCAGGGTCGCGCCTTGCGCGGTGGCACCGGCAGCAACACTTTGCTTCAACGTCGGCCCGCGGGGCGCGCTAGGGTGGGCCCGGTGTCGTCACGTCGTGGCCGGGCACGCGCACCGGGAGCGGCCAGGGAGAAGAGCATGAAGCAAGCGTTCAAGGAGTGGGCCAAGGCCCTGGTGCCGGCCCCGTGGCTGACGCAGTGGCAGGTCCGGCGGACCCTGCGCCGCTCGCCCGAGGCGGAGATGCGGCTGCTGCCGGCGCTGTGCCGCGCCGGGACCTTCGTCGACGTGGGCGCCAACCTCGGACACTGGAGCGGCTGGGCGGCGCGCATGTTCGCGCAGGTGCATGCCTTCGAGCCGCTGCCCGCGCTGGCGATCGCGCTGCGTCGGGCTGCGCCGCCGCATGTGACGGTCCACGAGCTCGCGCTGTCGGACCGCGAGGGCGTGGGGCGCTTTGCCGTGCCGATCTACCGCGGCCGGCCGTGGATGACCCGCGCCTCGCTGGAGCGCGATGCCAACAGCGGCTTCGACGATGAAACCGTGGTGCACGTGCGGGTGGCGCCGCTGGACCAGCTCCAGCTGCGCGACGTCGACGTGATCAAGATCGACGTCGAAGGCCACGAGGCGGCGGTGCTGGCCGGGGCGCGCCAGACGCTGCAGCGCGAGCGCCCCACGCTGATCGTCGAGATCGAGGAACGCCACCATCCCGGCGGCTCCGAGCCGGTGATCGAGGCGCTGCAGACGCGCGGCTACATGTGCTGCTACCTGCGGGGCCGGCGCATCGAGACCTACCGGCCCGGCTCGATGGCCGAGCTGCAGCCGGTGCAGGCGCGGCCGCTGCCCGGGCGGGAGCCTCCGGCGGCCGGCTACGTCAACAACTTCTTCTTCGTGCCCGTCGAGCGCGCCTACGAGGTCGAGGCGATGGAACGCCTGCTCGGCGTGCCGCCGTCTCCTGCCGAGCCGGAAGCCTCGGCCGCCTGAGGCGGCGCGACCCCTTCACACAACTTTACCCTCGGTCCATCCCCGCTTAACGCCCGGTTCCGATGATGCCTTCCATGGGCGCTGTGCCCTGACCCACTCTCAAGGAAGGAGTACATCGTGACCGCTACCACCCAACGTCTGCGTCGTCCCTCGAAGACCCTGATCGCCGGCCTCGTCCTCGGCGTGGCCGCCGCCATGGCCGTTCCGTCGTTCGCCCACGGGCCGCGCCACGGCGCGCCGATGGGCCTGATGGGCGGCCCCGGCGGCTTCATCGGCAACCCCGAGCGCGTGGACCGCATGGTCGACCGCATGCTGCGCGACCTGAACGCCAGCGAGGACCAGCGCACCCAGATCAAGCAGATCGCCCGGGCCGCTGCCGCCGACCTGAAGGCGCAGCGCGAGGCCAGCCGCGGCCTGCACCAGAAGGCGCTGGAGCTGTTCACCCAGCCGACCGTGGACGCCAACGCCGTCGAGGCGCTGCGCCAGCAGCGCATGGCCCAGGCCGAGCAGCGCTCCAAGCGCATCAGCCAGGCCCTGGTCGAGATCAGCCAGGTGCTGACGCCCGAGCAGCGCACCCAGCTGGCCGAGCGCATGAAGCAGCGGGCCGAGCGCTTCAAGGAGCGCAAGGCGCGCCATGAGCGCCACCACGGCCCGCGCGGCGAGCAGCCGCGCCAGTGATGGCCTGACCCCGCAGGCGCCGCCGCATCCCGGCGGCGCTTGCCGTTATGCTCGGCGCTTCTTCCCTTGCATCGACCTTGCTGCCCATGTCTGCCCGCATCCTGCTGATCGATGACGACACCCGCCTGACCGGCATGGTGGGCGATTACCTGCGCCAGGCCGGCTACCTGATCGACGCGGTGGCGTCGCTGAAGGCCGGCCGCGAGCGCCTGGAGCGCCGCGACCACGGCTTCGACGGCGTGATCCTCGACCTGATGCTGCCCGACGGCGACGGGCTGGACCTGTGCCGCGAGCTGCGCGGGCTGGCGCACACGCGCCAGCTGCCCATCCTGATGCTGACCGCGCGCGGCGAGCCGATGGACCGCGTGGTCGGGCTCGAGCTGGGCGCCGACGACTACCTGCCCAAGCCCTTCGAGCCGCGCGAGCTGCTGGCGCGGTTGCGCGCCATCCTGCGGCGCAGCGTCGCGAACGGGCAGCCGCCGGCCGACGACCCCGACGTCAAGCGCTTCGGCCGGCTGGAGATCGACTTGGGCGCCCGCGTCGCCCGGCTGGACGGCCGCGAGTGCGACCTCACCAGCTACCAGTTCCAGATGCTCGCCGTGCTGGCCGAGCACCCGGGCCGCGTGCTGTCGCGCGACCAGATCATGGATGCGCTCAAGGGCCATGCGCTGGAAGCGTTCGACCGCTCGATCGACGTGCACATCTCGCGCATCCGCGCGGCGATCGAGGACGACCCGAAGAACCCGCGCCGCATCCTGACCGTGCGCGGCGCCGGCTACGTGTTTGCCAAGAAGCAGGACAGCGACGAAGCGTGAAAAGCCTCTACCTGCGCATCTACCTCACCGTCGTGGCGGTGCTGCTGCTGTTCGCGCTGGCCGCCGGCTGGCTGTTCAAGCGCAACATCGAGGAGGAACGCCAGCTCGACCAGGCCGCCTGGTCGGAGCGCCTGGCCGCCTGGGGCGACCTGGCGCAGAACAACCTGCCGCCGGCCGACGCGCCGCGCGCGGAGCAGCGCGCGGTCCTGCTGGAATGGTCCGAGCGGCTGCGCCTGCCGCTGGCGCTCGAGGACGCGCAGGGGCGGCGCATCGCCGCCTCGGACAGCTACGAGCGCATCGAGCGCGAGGGGCCGCGCCGCCGCTGGCGCATCCCGCTCAACGACGGGCGTGCCATCGTGGTGCTGCGCCCGCAGCGCACCGCCGTGCCGCAACGCGAAGGCGGGGAACAGCGGCCGGACCAGGCGTGGCGCGACGGCGCGCCCGAGCGCGAGGGGCAGGCCGCACGCCGCGACCTGCCGCCGCCTCCGCCACCCTTCCTGAGCGGCGGCGGGCTGGTGGTCGCGCTGCTGGTGCTGTTCATCGCGGTGTCGGCCGGGGCCTACCCCGTGGTGCGCCGCCTGACCCGCCAGCTGGAGGCGCTCAAGCGCGGCGTCGAGACCTTCGGTGCCGGCCAGCTGCACCACCGCGTCAGCGTCAGCGGGCGCGACGAGGTGGCCGCGGTGGCGGCGAGCTTCAACCAGGCCGCCGACCGCATCGAGGCGCTGGTGCGCTCGCACCAGTCCCTGCTGGCCAACGCCTCGCACGAGCTGCGCTCGCCGCTGGCACGCCTGAAGATGGCGCTGTCGCTGCTGGAGACCGCCTCGCCCGAGTCGCGTGCCTCGTTGATGCAGGAGATCGGCAACAACATCCGCGAACTCGACGCGCTGGTCGAAGAAGTGCTGCTGGCCAGCCGGCTCGATGCAGCGCCGCGCCTCGACCGGCACGACCCGGTGCACCTGCTGGCGCTGGCGGCCGAGGAGGGCGCCTACGTCGACGCGCGGGTCGAGGGCACCGACGCGATGGTGCGCGGCGACGAGCGCCTGCTGCGCCGCGCGCTGCGCAACCTGCTCGAGAACGCGCGCCGCTACGGCGGCAGCGAGCCGATCGAGGTCAGCGTGACGGTCGAAGGCCAGGACGCGGTGGTGCGCGTGTGCGACCGTGGCCCGGGCGTGCCCGAGGACCAGCGCGAGCGCATCTTCGAACCCTTCTACCGCATGCCCGGCCACGCCGAGCATGCCGGCGGCGTCGGGCTGGGCCTGAGCCTGGTGCGGCAGATCGCCGAGCGCCATCGCGGCCAGGCGCGCTGCGAGCGGCGCGAAGGGGGCGGCAGCTGCTTCAGCCTGCGCCTGCCGCTGGCTGCGGCGTAGCCGCGTCGGCGCCGGCCTGCGCCGCAGCGGGCGCATCGAGCGCCCGCTCGGCGTAGCGGTTGAAGCGCCACGCCGTGCCCTCCTGGATCACGCGGCGCCAGGTGGCGCGCTTCTCGGCCGGGGTCATCTCGGGCCAGAACTGCACCTCGTCGAAGGTGCGCCCGCAGCCCTTGCAGACGTCGTCGCCCTGGCTGGTCGAGCAGATCGCGATGCACGGCGTGTCGGGCGTGCTGGCGTACCACCGGAGCCACGCCTCCTTGGCGCGCCGCGGCATCGTGTGCTCGTCGCACTCGGACTCGCGGTAGTACACCATCAGCGCATACACCTCGGCCAGCGCGCGCACCTCGGCGCAGGCGGTGATGCCGTCGGGCGAGGGATGGCGTTCGCGCCACCAGTTGATGGCAGCCTCGATGTCGGTGATGTGGATGCCGGCCATGGCCGTCTGCGCGCTCACTCCTCGCTGGCCGCCACCAGTGCGCCCAGCGCCGCTTCCACGTCCTCGCGCGCGACGCCGGCCGGGATCTCCACCGGCGCCTCGGCCAGCGCCGCGGCGCCTTCGGTCTTCAGGCGCTTGACCCAGCCGCCGGCCTCGCGGCCTTCGGCAAAGCCGCGGCTTTGCAGCAGCACCGTGCCGTTGGCCGCCGTCAGCTTGAAGTAGAACTGGCCGTCGGCCTCGCGGTACTGCTTGAACACCGGCAGCTGGGGCTTGGCCGCCTCGCTGCGCCGGGGCTGCGCGGTCACCGGCAGGGCCTTCATCGGACGCAGGCCGACCGCTTCGCGCAGCTCGGCGAGGAATGGCGTGGCAATGCGCCGGGCGCGGCGCGCGCCGTCCTGCAGGATCTCCTCGATGCGCTCCGGATGGGCCATCAGCTCCGCGTAGCGGTCGCGCATCGGGCCGATGTGCGACTCGATGAGGTCCACCAGGCGCTGCTTGGCATCGCCCCAGCCCAGGCCGGCGCGCAGGTCGGCGCGGAACTCGGCACGCTGCTCGGGCGTGGCGAAGGCATCGTAGATCGTCACCAGCGGCGTGCCGTCCGGGTCCTTGGGCTCGCCGGGCAGGCGCGAGTCGGTGACGATGCGCGCCACCGCTTCCTTCAGCGCCTTGGGGCCGCCCTCGAACAGCGGGATGGTGTTGTCGTAGCTCTTGGACATCTTGCGCCCGTCCAGGCCGGGCAGCGTGGCCAGCTCCTCGTCGATCTGCGCCTGCGGCAGCACGAACAGGTCGCGCCCGCGGCCGTAGAGGTGGTTGAAGCGCTGCGCGATGTCGCGCGCCATCTCGATGTGTTGCACCTGGTCGCGGCCCACCGGCACGCGGTGCGCGTTGAACAGCAGGATGTCCGCGGCCATCAGGATCGGGTAGCAGTACAGGCCCATCGTGACGTCCGCGTCGACATCCTTGCCGGCGGCAAGGTTCACGTCGGTGGCCGCCTTGTAGGCATGGGCGCGGTTCATCAGGCCCTTGGCGGTGACGCAGGTCAGCAGCCAGGTCAGCTCCGGCGTCTCGGGCAGGTCGCTCTGGCGGAAGAAGTACACCCGCTGCGGATCCAGCCCGGCGGCCAGCCAGGTGGCGGCGATCTCCAGCCGCGAGCGCTCGACGCGCGCCGGGTCGTCGCACTTGATCAGCGCGTGGTAGTCGGCCAGGAAGAAGAAGCTTTCGACGTCGGGCGCGCGGCTGGCCTCGACGGAGGGGCGGATGGCGCCGACGTAGTTGCCCAGGTGGGGGGTCCCGGTGGTGGTGATCCCGGTGAGGACGCGTTCGGTCATGGTGGGAGAATCGCAGGGCAAAGGATGCGGGCGCGCGGCGCCCGGAAAGAGGGAGATTGTAGGAGGCCGTCCGGGAACCGGTTCGGCCGAAGGCTACACTCGCGCCCCATGAAACGCATCGTGATCCTGATCTCCGGCCGTGGCTCCAACATGGAAGCCATCGTGGAGGCCTGCGCCGCCGAGCGCTGGCCGGCCGAGGTGGCGGCGGTCATCAGCAACCGCCCCGACGCCCGGGGACTGCAGTACGCCGCCAGCCGCGGCATCCCGACCGACACGGTCGACCATCGCAAGTACGACACCCGCGAAGCCTTCGACGCCGAACTGGCCCGCGTGATCGACCGCCACGCCCCCGACCTGGTGGTGCTGGCCGGCTTCATGCGCATCCTGACCGCGCGTTTCGTCGAGCACTACGCCGGTCGCCTGATCAACATCCATCCGTCGCTGCTGCCGGCCTTCCCCGGGCTGCACACGCACCGCCGCGCGATCGAGGCGGGCTGCAAGCTGGCGGGCGCCACCGTGCACTTCGTCACTGCCGAGCTGGACCACGGCCCGATCATCATCCAGGCCGTCGAGCCGGTGCATCCCACCGACACCGAGGACACGCTGTCGCAGCGCATCCTGGCCAAGGAGCACGTGATCTACCCGCGCGCGGTGCGCTGGATCGTGCGCGACGAGCTGGAGGTGCGCAACGGCATCGTCACGCACCGCGAAGGCGAGCCGCAGCTGCTGTTCTGAGCCACGCGCCTTGCATGCCGCTCAGGGCCGCGGCTCGATGCGGGCGAAGCGCGGCTGCGCGCGTCCCTCGACGACCACGGTTTCGAAGAACATCGCATGCGGGCGCACCCACAGCGCGCCTTCGCCGTACAGCGGCCGGTACACCACCAGCGGCTCCAGCGTCTCGCTGTGGCGGGCGCAGCCGAGCACTTCGTACTCGCGGCCCTTGTAGTGGCGGTAGCGGCCGGGCGGGGTGGGAGGCAGCGGGGGCAGGTCGTTGGCGGGCATCGGATCTCTGTCGCACGGGATAATTCGCGTCATGCATCCTAATGCCCTCCTGGACCTGGCCACCGAACTGCTGCGCCAGGTCCTGAAGTTCGACGCGCCGGCCGACACCGTCGTGTCCGGCTTCTTCCTCCAACACCGCCAGCTCGGGCCGCGCGAGCGCCACACGCTGGCCGAGACCGCCTACCACGTGCTGCGCCAGCGGCTGCTGCTGCAGCACTTCGCGCAATCGGGCGCCGGCGCGCTGGAGCGACGCCTGGCCATCCTTGGATGGCAGGGCGACGAGCGCTTCCTGCAGGGCGCGCTCGGCCCCAAGGAACAGCAGTGGCTGGCCCAGGTGCGCCTGGTCGACGTCGCGACGTTGCCCGAGAAGCTGCGCCACAACCTGCCGGACTGGCTGGTCGCGCCGCTGAAGCAGTTCCTGCCCGAGGCCGAGTTCTGGCCGCTGGTCGACAGCCTGGCCCGGCCCGCGCCGCTGGACCTGCGCGTCAACCTGCTGCGCCTCAAGCGCGAGGCGGCGGTCGAGGAGCTGGCCCGCGCGGGCATCGCCGCGCAGCCGACGCCGTACTCGCCCTGGGGCCTGCGCGTCGACGGCAAGCCAGCGCTGAACAAGCTGGACATCTTCACGCGCGGCGACATCGAGGTGCAGGACGAAGGCAGCCAGCTGCTGGCGCTCTTGATGGGCGTCAAGCGCGGCGAGATGGTGGCGGACTTCTGCGCCGGCGCCGGCGGCAAGACCCTGGCGCTGGGCGCGGCGATGCGCAACACCGGCCGGCTGTATGCCTTCGACGTCTCCGGTCATCGCCTGGACAAGCTCAAGCCGCGCCTGGCGCGCAGCGGCCTGTCCAACGTCTACCCGGTGCAGATCGCGCACGAGCGCGACGAGCGCATCAAGCGCCTGGCCGGCAAGATCGACCGCGTGCTGGTGGACGCGCCGTGCTCGGGCCTGGGCACGCTGAGGCGCAATCCGGACCTCAAGTGGCGCCAGTCGCCGCAGGCGGTGGCGGAACTGCGCGACAAGCAGCAGGCAATCCTTGCCAGCGCTGCCCGCCTGGTCAAGCCGGGCGGCCGCTTGATCTATGCCACGTGCAGCCTGCTGGAGGACGAGAACGAGCGCATCGCCGAGGCCTTCGCCGAGTCGCATCGCGACTTCGCACCGCTGCCGGCCGCTGCGGTGCTCGAACAGGCCAAGGTGGCCGACGCGCAGCAGCTCGTGACGGGCCCTTACCTGCGCCTGTGGCCGCACCGCCACGCCACGGACGGATTTTTTGCCGCCGTCTGGGAACGCAGGTGAGGTTTCGCGGTCTGAGTCACCAAGCCCGATCGCAAGGCCCCGGTGGGCCTGAAATTTGCCCTCTTGTGGTCGGATACAGTGGATGTCACCGGGAAACCGGTGTATTTTGGCGGCCCATCCCGGGGGGCCTCACCTACAATCCAGCCAGCTTCTGAAAGGCTGTTCTCAATGTCTGAATTCCTGATCGTGTGGGAAAGTTTGATCGATTGGCTCGCCAACGGCGTGACCAATGCCACCTGGTGGCAGATCGTGCTGTACACGCTAGTCACCACCCACATCACGATCGCGTCGGTCACCATCTTCCTGCACCGATCGCAAGCCCACCGCGCCCTCGAGCTGCACCCGGCGGTGGCCCATTTCTTCCGCCTGTGGCTGTGGCTCACCACCGGCATGGTGACCAAGGAATGGGTCGCCATCCACCGCAAGCACCACGCCAAGTGCGAGACCGAAGACGATCCGCACAGCCCGCAGACGCGCGGCATCCGCAAGGTGCTGCTCGAAGGCGCCGAGCTCTATCGCGCCGAGGCCAAGAACCAGGAAACCCTCACCAAGTACGGCCACAACACGCCGGACGACTGGATCGAGCGCAACCTGTACAGCCGCTACACGTGGCAGGGCGTGGGCCTGACGCTGATCCTCGACCTGCTGCTGTTCGGTGCCGCCGGCGTCGCCGTGTGGGCCGTGCAGATGCTGTGGATCCCGATCACCGCGGCCGGCATCATCAACGGCCTGGGCCACTACTGGGGTTACCGCAACTTCGAGGCGCCCGATGCGTCCACCAACATCTCGCCGTGGGGCATCATCATCGGCGGCGAGGAGCTGCACAACAACCACCACACCTACCCGACCTCGGCCAAGCTGTCGGTCCGCAAGTACGAGTTCGACATCGGCTGGCTGTACATCCGCTCGCTGGAGCTGATGGGCCTGGCCAAGGTGCGCAAGACCCCGCCGATGCTCAAGCTCGGCCCGGTCAAGCCGGTGGCCGATGCCTCCACCCTGCAGGCCGTGATTGCCAACCGCTACGAGGTGATGGCCAAGTACGGCCGCGAACTGCGCCGCGCCGTGAAGGCCGAACTGGTGCAGCTCAAGGAAGCCGGCGCCAAGAACTCGGCGCGCTGGAAGGAGCTGCTGCTGGCCAAGCGCTGGCTGCACCGTGACGAGAACGTCATTCCTCCCAGCATCAAGCCGCAGCTGGCCCATGCCTGCGAGAGCTCGCCGGTGCTGTCCAAGCTGGTCGCGATGCGCGAGGAGCTGCGCCAGATCTGGACCCGCACCAACGTCTCGGCCGAACAGCTGGTCGCCGACCTGCAGGCCTGGTGCAAGAAGGCCGAGGAAAGCGGCGTGGCTGCGCTCCAGGACTTCGCGCTCAAGCTGCGCGCCGCGACGGTCTGAGCAGCCCCCCGTTCCGTTCCTGCAACAAGCGCCTCCATCGGGAGGCGCTTTTGTTTTGGGGCGCGCCCAGGCTTCGAGGCGGTCTTGCGCCCACGGCGCGCAGCCGGTGGGGCCGGGCCCTGCGGCGCCGTGCCGTCGTTGCTCCCGGGCGGGCCCTGGACCGCCGTCGTGCAGGAGGTGCGCCGCGCGGCCCCCGCGGGCGTGGCCGGCAGGGGCCTGGGGGGGCAGTGCGCGGGCAGGCCAAGGCCCTGCACGGGGCTGCCAGGCGGGCGGCGGGTGCCGCAGCGGACCGGCGGGCGTCGGGCAACAAAAAACCCGCCGGGCGTGCGCCGGGCGGGTTTCCTGCGGAGAAGCGCGGCCGAATTACTTCAGCTTCACTTCCTTGTAGATGACGTGCTTGCGAACCTTCGGATCGAACTTCATGATCTCGAGCTTCTCGGGCGTCGTCTTCTTGTTCTTGGTGGTCGTGTAGAAGTGACCGGTACCAGCGGTCGACTCCAGCTTGATCTTTTCGCGAGCGGTCTTGGCCATGGTGCGTTTCCTTCAGGGGGCGATCAGAGTTCGCCTTTGGCGCGCAGGTCGGCCACGACCTGGTCGATGCCGACCTTGTCGATCAGGCGCAGCGCGGCGTTGCTCACGCGCAGGCGCACCCAGCGGTTTTCGGACTCGAGCCAGAAGCGACGGTACTGCAGGTTGGGCAGGAAGCGGCGCTTCGTTTTGTTGTTCGCGTGGGACACATTGTTGCCCACCATCGGGCGCTTGCCCGTAACTTGACAGACGCGTGCCATGACGCTTCTCCGTTTCAATCTCGGTTCAGATGTGACGCCTAGAGCAGGCGGCCTGGGTCACTGCGGCCGTCGCCGGCCGGGCCTGCCCGCCTGATGAGCGCCCTTCGAGGACTGGCGCTGTTCCGACGGCTCCCGACCCTCGCGGGTCGCAACAGTTGGATGGCGCAGTCACCATCGGCAAAGAATGCGATTATAGCCATAAAGCGAACGCCGGCCAATCCGGCCGGCGTCCCAGGGGTTTCGGCCGGCCTTGCCGTCAGGCCGCGCCGCCTTGCTCCAGGTAGCGCTGGGCGTCCAGCGCGGCCATGCAGCCGGTGCCGGCGCTGGTGATCGCCTGGCGGTAGACGTGGTCCTGCACGTCGCCGGCGGCGAACACGCCCGGCACGCTGGTCATCGTGGCAAAGCCGTTCAGGCCGGAGCGGGTCAGGATGTAGCCGTCCTTCATCTCCAGCTGGCCCTTGAAGATGTCGGTGTTGGGCTGGTGGCCGATCGCGATGAAGCAGCCCTTGAGCGCGATCTCCTCGGTGCTGCCGTCGTTCACGTTGCGGATGCGCACGCCCGTGACGCCCGAGTCGTCGCCCAGCACCTCGTCCAGCACCGAGAACAGCTTCAGCTCGACCTTGCCGTCGCGCACCTTGTCCATCAGCTTGTCGACCAGGATCGGCTCGGCGCGGAACTTGTCGCGGCGGTGGATCACGGTCACCTTGCGGGCGATGTTGGACAGGTACAGCGCCTCCTCGACGGCGGTGTTGCCGCCGCCGACGACGCAGACGTCCTCGCCACGGTAGAAGAAGCCGTCACAGGTGGCGCAGCCGCTGACGCCGCGGCCCATGAAGGCCTGCTCCGAAGGCAGGCCCAGGTACTTGGCCGAGGCGCCGGTGGCGATGATCAGCGCGTCGCAGGTGTACTCGCCGGCGTCGCCCTTGAGCCAGAACGGGCGCTTCGACAGGTCGACCTCGTTGATGTGGTCGAACACGATCTCGGTGTTGAAGCGCTCGGCGTGCTGCTGGAAGCGCTGCATCAGGTCCGGGCCCATCACGCCGTTGACGTCGGCGGGCCAGTTGTCGACCTCGGTGGTGGTCATCAGCTGCCCGCCCTGGGCCAGGCCGGTGATCAGCACCGGCTTCAGGTTGGCGCGCGCGGCGTAGACGGCGGCGGTGTAGCCGGCAGGACCGGAACCGAGGATCAGGACCTGGGCGTGCTTCGGTGTGGTGCTCATGGAGGGGCGCTTCGATGCAAAGTGAGGGCAGACTCGGGTCGCACACCTTCCAGCAAATGCGGGGCTTACGGTAGAGTGCCGCTTGTGAGATATCTCACGAGCCAGCGGGAAGGGTACTTTCCAGCCGACGGATGGAGCTTTCCGGCGCCATCGCCAGGCTGCATTGTAGGAAAGGCTGGCAGCCGGACGGGCGACGCGGGCTTTGCACGCGATCAAGGGCCAAACAACGCAAAAGGTGATCTCTGATGGCGATGCTGTCCAACCTGGACCTGATTCGACGGGTCCCCTTGTTTTCGATGCTCACCAACAGCCAGGCCGAGGCCGTTGCCGAGGGCGTGGTGAAGCGGCGTTACCGCCGTGGCGAGATCATCGTGGAGCAAGGGCGCAAGTCCAATGCGCTGTTCATCCTGCTGACCGGCCGGGCCCGGGTGCTGACGGCCGATGCCCGCGGGCGCGAGGTCATCCTGGCGATGTTGCATCCGGGCGACTATGTCGGCGAGATGAGCCTGATCGACAACGAACCGCACTCGGCCACGGTGCGCGCCGAGGTGCAGACCGACGTGCTGGTGCTGGGCCGCACCGAATTCGCCCGCTGCCTGCCGGAGAACTCCAGCCTGTCGTACGCGATCATGCGGGGCCTGGTGTCCCGGTTGCGCGCGGCCGACCGGCAGATCGAGTCGCTGGCGCTGCTGGACGTCTACGGCCGGGTCGCCCGCACGCTGCTGGACATGGCCGAGGACAACAACGGCACGCTGCTGATCCGCAACAAGGTCTCGCGCCAGGACCTGGCCAAGATCGTCGGCGCCTCGCGCGAGATGGTCAGCCGGGTCATGAAGGACCTGGAAGAACGCCACTACGTCGAGACCCAGCCGGACGGCTCGGTGATCATCAAGGAACGCCTGCAGGTCAACTGAACGGGCCCGGCGCGAACGCCGGTCCGGCGGGGGCCGCGTGCCCCCCGCAGGGGTGGATGTGCGCGCCTTGCGGTGGCAGGATGCGCGCTTGATTCACAATCCGCGCATGGCATTTCCACTCGGATCCCTCGGTGCGCAGGACGCCGACGCGGCTGCGCCCGCCCCTGCTCCGTCCGGACGCGGCGCGTCCGGGACCTACACCCGCAAGCCCAAGGCCCCCCCGCCGCCGCCGGCGCCGCCACGCTGGCGCCTGCAGCTCAACGTCTTCCTCGGCGCGCTGGGGCTGATCCTGCTGCTGCTCGCGATGGCGACCCACTCGCCGTCGGATGCCGCCTGGTCGACCACCGGCGACGGCGCGCCGACCCGCAACGCGGCGGGCGTGCTGGGCGCCTGGGTGTCGGACCTGCTGCTGTTCCTGTTCGGCTTCTCGGCCTGGTGGATCGTGCTGATCGCGGTGCGCAGCTGGCTGTCGGCGCTGGCGCGCCTGCTGCGTGGTGACCGGGTGCCTGCGGTCGAGGCGCCGGAGGCCCCGCCCAAGTGGCTGCTGTGGGCCGGCGTGGTGGCGCTGCTGTGCGCGAGCAGCAGCCTGGAATGGACCCGCCTGTACCACCTCGAGGCCCACCTGCCCGGCCCGGCCGGCGGCGTGCTGGGCCACACGCTCGGCCCGGCCAGCATGCGGCTGCTGGGCTTTGCCGGCTCGGGCGTGTGGTGGATCGCGCTGCTGGTGGCCGGCGTCTCGATGGCGCTGCGCTTCTCCTGGGTGCGCACGGCCGAGCGGCTGGGCGCCTGGATCGACGGCTGGCGCGTCTGGCGCGAGACCCGCCGCGAGATCCGCGAGGACCGCCGCCTGGGCGAGAAGGCCATGAAGGAACGCGAGCAGGTGGTCGAGGTCGAGCGCCAGGTGATCGTCGACCATGCGCCGATCGTGATCGAGCCGCCGGTGATCGAGGTGCCCAAGTCCGAGCGCGTGGTCAAGGAGCGCCAGAAGCCGCTGTTCACCGAGCTGGCGGACACCAGGCTGCCGCAGGTGGACCTGCTCGATGCGGTGCCGTCCAAGGTCGAGACCGTGACGCCCGAGACGCTGGAGATGACCTCGCGGCTGATCGAGAAGAAGCTCAAGGACTTCGGCGTCGAGGTGCGCGTGGTCGCGGCCGCCCCGGGGCCGGTGATCACCCGCTACGAGATCGAGCCGGCCACCGGCGTGAAGGGCGCCCAGATCGTCAACCTGGCCAAGGACCTGGCGCGCTCGCTGAGCCTGGTCAGCATCCGGGTGGTCGAGACCATCCCGGGCAAGAACCTGATGGCGCTGGAGCTGCCCAACGCCAAGCGCCAGACCATCCGGCTGGCCGAGATCCTGGGCTCGCAGGCCTACAACGACGCCCAGTCAATGCTGACGCTGGGGCTGGGCAAGGACATCGTCGGCCACCCGGTGGTGGCGGACTTGGCCAAGATGCCCCACCTGCTGGTGGCGGGCACCACCGGCTCGGGCAAGTCGGTCGGGATCAACGCGATGATCCTGTCGCTGCTGTACAAGGCCGAGGCGCGCGACGTGCGCCTGATCCTCATCGACCCCAAGATGCTGGAGATGGCCATGTACGAGGGCATCCCGCACCTGCTGGCGCCGGTGGTGACCGACATGAAGCAGGCCGGCAACGCGCTCAACTGGTGCGTCGGCGAGATGGAGCGCCGCTACAAGCTGATGAGCAAGCTGGGCGTGCGCAACCTGGCCGGCTACAACAAGAAGATCGCCGAGGCCGCCGAGCGCGGCGAGAAGATCCCCAACCCGTTCAGCCTGACGCCCGAGGAGCCCGAGCCGCTCGACCGGCTGCCCTACATCGTCGTGGTGATCGACGAGCTGGCCGACCTGATGATGGTGGTGGGCAAGAAGATCGAGGAGCTGATCGCGCGCCTGGCGCAGAAGGCGCGCGCGGCGGGCATCCACCTGATCCTGGCCACGCAGCGCCCCTCGGTGGACGTGATCACGGGCCTGATCAAGGCCAACATCCCGACGCGCATCGCGTTCCAGGTCTCGAGCAAGATCGACAGCCGCACCATCCTCGACCAGATGGGCGCGGAGACCCTGCTCGGCCAGGGCGACATGCTGTACCTGGCGCCCGGCACCGGCCTGCCGGTGCGGGTGCACGGCGCCTTCGTCAGCGACGAGGAGGTGCACCGCGTGGTCGAATACCTCAAGACCCAGGGCGAGCCCAACTACATCGAGGGCATCCTGGAAGGCGGCACGCTGGACGGCGAGGGCGGACCGGCCGGCGAGGGCCTGGGCGGTGGTGCGGACGGCGAGGCCGACCCGATGTACGACCAGGCGGTGCAGGTCGTCCTGCAGCACCGGCGCGCCTCGATCTCGCTGGTGCAGCGCCACCTGCGCATCGGTTACAACCGCGCCGCGCGCCTGCTGGAACAAATGGAAAAAGCCGGCCTCGTATCCAGCATGGCCACCAACGGAAACCGGGAGATCCTCGTCCCGGCACGCGAAGAATGAAACACCTGTTCCTGACGGCCCTGCTGGCCGTCGCGATGCCGGCCTGGGCCGATGCGGTCGACACGCTCAAGCGCTTCGTGCAGGAGGTCAGGAGCGGCCAGGCCGCCTTCACCCAGACCGTCACCTCGCCCGACGGGGCGAAGAAGCGCGTCACGCAGGGGCGCTTCGAGTTCGCCCGTCCGGGGCGTTTCCGCTTCGAGTACGACAAGCCCTTCGAGCAGCTGATCGTCGCCGACGGGCAGAAGGTCTGGCTCTACGACCCGGACCTGCACCAGGTCACCGTGCGCGCGATGGACCAGGCGCTGGGCGCCACGCCGGCGGCGCTGCTGGCCGGCGGGTCGCTGGAGAAGGATTTCCGCCTCGCGCCGGCCGAGGCGAGCGACGGCCTGCAATGGGTCGAGGCGGTGCCGCGCGACAAGGACAGCCAGTTCCGCACGGTGCGCGTCGGCTTCCGCGACCAGGCGCTGGCCGCGCTCGAGATCCTCGACAACTTCGGGCAGAAGTCGGTGCTGCAGTTCAGCCAGGTGCAGTCCAACGTGGCGGTGCCGGCCGAGCGCTTCCGCTTCACGCCGCCGGCGGGCGCGGACGTGCTCGAACAGTGAGGTAACGCGGCAATCGCTTTGTAACCACGCCGCCGCCAATCCCGGCTAGGCTGTCGGCGGGAGACGGCCCCTGCGGAACACTCGTCGCATGGGGTGGCTGTCGTGGCGACACGGCAGCACCGCGGGGGCTCGACCCCACCTTGCCGCAGCGGACGCCAGGGCACCGCGTCCGCGACGGCGCCTTCCCGTGTCAGCGCACCCGCATGCCGGGCTCGGCACCGGGCCAGGGCTCCAGCACGAAGACGCCGGGATGCGCCTTCTCGTCGGCGTGCGAGGCCGCCAGCACCATGCCCTCGCTGACGCCGAACTTCATCTTGCGCGGCGCCAGGTTGGCCACCATCACGGTCAGCTTGCCGATCAGGTCCTCGGGCTTGTAGGCGGACTTGATGCCGCTGAAGACGTTGCGCGTCCGGCCCTCGCCGACGTCCAGCGTCAGGCGCAGCAGCTTGTCCGAGCCTTCGACATGCTCGCAGTTGACGATCTTCGCGATGCGCAGGTCGACCTTGGCGAAGTCCTCGATGCCGATGGTCGGCGCGATCGCCTCGCCGCCGGGCAGCGCCGGGGCGGCCGGCGCGGGCGGCTCGAACAGGGCGTCGAGCAGCTTGGGGTCGACGCGCTGCATCAGGTGCTGGTAGGTGCCGATCACGTGCTCGCCGAGCCGGCGTTGCGCGTCGGCGAAGCTCAGTGGCTCGACCTTCAGGAAGGCCTCGACGTTGGCGGCCAGCGCCGGCAGCACCGGCTTGAGGTAGATGGTCAGCAGGCGGAACGCCTCGATGCAGACCGAGCAGACCTCGTGCAGGCGCGCGTCCTGCCCTTCCTGCTTGGCCAGCTCCCAGGGCTTGTTCTGGTCGACGTATTCGTTGACGCGGTCGGCCAGCAGCATGATCTCGCGCACCGCCTTGCCGTACTCGCGCTCCTCGTAGAGGCGCCCCACCTCGGCGGCGCCGGCGCGCAGCGTGGCGAGCAGCTGCTCGCCGTCGGCCGAGATCGCGGCGGTGAGCCGGCCGCCGAAGCGCTTGGCGATGAAGCCGGCCGCGCGGCTGGCGATGTTGACGTACTTGCCGACCAGGTCGCTGTTGACGCGCGCGACGAAGTCGTCCGGGTTGAAGTCGACGTCCTCGACGCGGGCGTTGAGCTTGGCGGCGATGTAGTAGCGCAGCCACTCGGCGTTCATGCCGAGCGACAGGTACTTCAGCGGGTCGATGCCGGTGCCGCGGCTCTTGCTCATCTTCTCGCCGCTGACCGTGATGAAGCCGTGCACGAACACGTTGTTCGGCGTCTTGCGGCCGCTGAAGTGCAGCATTGCCGGCCAGAACAGCGTGTGGAAGTAGGTGATGTCCTTGCCGATGAAGTGGTACTGCTCCACCTCGGGGTCGGCGATGAAGTCCTCGAACGAGCGCACCTCGCCGTACTTCGCCTTCGGGCCGCCCTTGTCGAAGTAGTTCTTCAGCGAGGCGAGGTAGCCCACCGGCGCGTCCAGCCAGACGTAGAAGTACTTGCCCGGCGCGTCAGGGATCTCGATGCCGAAGTAGGGGGCATCGCGCGAGATGTCCCAGTCGGACAGGCCGCCAGCGCCGCTGTCGTCGGTGGCGAACCACTCCTTGACCTTGTTGGCCACCTCGGGCTGCAGCTTGCCGTCCTGCGTCCACTGCTGCAGGAACTCGATGCAGCGCGGCGAGGACAGCTGGAAGAAGTAGTGCTCGCTGGACTTCATCACCGGCGTCGCGCCGGTCAGCGTCGAGTACGGGTTCTTCAGCTCGGTCGGGGCGTAGACCGCGCCGCACACCTCGCAGGAGTCGCCGTACTGGTCCTTGGCGCCGCAGCGGGGGCACTCGCCCTTGATGTAGCGGTCCGGCAGGAACATCTCCTTGACCGGGTCGAAGAACTGCTCGATGTGGCGCGAGTAGATCAGCCCGTTCCTGCGCAGCGCGCGGTAGATGTCCTGCGCCAGCTGGGTGTTCTCGGGGCTGTCGGTCGAATGCCAGTTGTCGAAGCTGATGTGGAAGCCGTCCAGGTACTGCTTGCGGCCGGCGGCGATCGCCGCGACGAATTCCTGCGGCGTCTTGCCGGCCTTCTCGGCGGCGATCATGATCGGCGCGCCGTGGGCGTCGTCCGCGCCGACGAAGTGCACCTGGTGGCCCTGCATCCGCTGGAACCGCACCCAGATGTCGGCCTGGATGTACTCCATGATGTGGCCGATGTGGAAGTTGCCGTTGGCGTAGGGCAGGGCGGTCGTGACGAAGAGCTTGCGGGTCATCGTGGCCTCGGGTGGCTGGCGCCCGGCGGGCGCATCGGACAGGGAAATCCAGGATTCTAGGCGGCTCGCCACAGGTTCGCGTCGGCTGCGATAGACTGCCCGTTGGCCGATCCCTTCGCCCTTTGTCGTCCGCTTCTTTCCATGACCCTGACCGAAACCGCACTGCTTGACGCGCTCAAGACCGTCATCGACCCCAACACCGGCAAGGATTTCGTGTCGACGAAGTCGGTGAGGAACCTGCGCATCGACGGCAGCGACGTGTCTTTCGACGTCGAGCTCGGCTATCCGGCGAAAAGCCAGCTCGCCGACCTGCGCAAGGCGCTGATCGCCGCGGCCCGCAGCGTGCCGGGCGTGGGCAACGTCAGCGTCCAGATCGCGACCAAGGTGATCGCCCACGCCGTGCAGCGCGGCGTGCAGCTGCTGCCCAACGTGAAGAACGTGATCGCCGTTGCCTCCGGCAAGGGCGGCGTCGGCAAGAGCACCACCGCGGCCAACCTGGCGCTGGCGCTGGCCGCCGAAGGTGCCACGGTCGGCATGCTGGACGCTGACATCTATGGCCCCAGCCAGCCGATGATGCTGGGCATCGACGCCCGCCCGGAAAGCCTGGACGGCAAGACCATGGAGCCGCTGGAGAACTACGGCGTGCAGGTCATGTCGATCGGCTTCCTGATCGAGCCGGACAACCCGATGATCTGGCGCGGCCCGATGGCCACGCAGGCGCTGGACCAGCTGCTGCGCCAGACCAACTGGCGCGACCTGGACTACCTGATCGTCGACATGCCGCCGGGCACCGGCGACATCCAGCTGACGCTCAGCCAGCGCGTGCCGCTGACCGGTGCGGTGATCGTCACCACGCCGCAGGACATCGCGCTGCTGGATGCCCGCAAGGGCCTGAAGATGTTCGAGAAGGTGGGCGTGCCCATCCTCGGCGTGGTCGAGAACATGGCGGTGCACGTGTGCCCGAACTGCGGCCATGCCGAACACATCTTCGGCGCCGAGGGCGGCAAGCGGATGGCTGCCGAGTACGGCGTGGACTACCTGGGTGCGCTGCCGCTGAACCTGTCGATCCGCGAGCAGGCCGACTCCGGCCGCCCCACCGTGGTCAGCGACCCGGACGGCGAGATCGCGAAGATCTACAAGGAAGTCGCCCGCAAGGTGGCGGTGAAGGTGGCGCAGCGCGCCAAGGACTATTCGTCCAGGTTCCCGACCATCACCATCTCCAAGGGCACCTGAGAGGCTGACCGTCATGCCGCGTCCCTGCGTCGAAGTTGCCGTCGTGCTGGAGCGCGAGGCCAGTCCGAACGTCTGGGAAGACTGGCGTTTCCGCATCGTCGAGGTCGTCGAGCAGCAGGAGGCTTTCGGCCGCGAGCCGCGTCTGCTGCACGACGACGGCCGCATCGCGCGCTGGATGTTCCCGGCCTTCCGGCTGGAGCTGTTCCGTGACGAGGCCGAGGGCTACTACCTGAACCTCAGCTCCGGCCAGCCGGTGTGGTTCGTGATGTGGCGCATCGATGACGAGGACCCGTCGCGCGCCACCGTCGAGCAGGTCAGCCTGTCGTACAACGAGGCAGGCCGCTGGCTGGACGCGCAGGAGCGGGTCGACAACGTGCCGCTGCAGCCGCCGCTGGTGGCCTGGCTGCAGGCCTATACCGCCGAGCACTACAAGCCCGAACCGAAGAAGCGGCAACGCCCGGCGTCCTTCGTGTCGCCCGATGCACGCATCGCGCACGCCGGGCTGAAGGGCGACAAGGCTCCGGAGTGAGCGATGGCGGCTGAAAGCTTCTTCTCCCGTTGGTCGCGACGCAAGGCCGAAGCGCGGGAGGCGGCCGAGCCGCCCGTCGCAGCGCCCGCGCCGCCGCAGCAGCAAGGGGCCGACGCCGCGGCTGCCGCCGTGCCGGCCGAAGCCGAGGCACGAACCCCGGCACCGGCGGTGCAACCGCCGGCCCCCGAACGCCAGGAGCCGCCGCCGACCTGGGAAGACGTCGCGCGCCTGACGCCGGAGTCGGACTTCTCCCGCTTCGTCTCGCGTGGCGTCGACGAGGACGTCAAGCGGGCGGCGCTGAAGAAGCTGTTCAGCGACCCGCACTTCAACCAGATGGACGGGCTGGACGTCTACATCGACGACTACACCCGGCCCGACCCGATCCCGGCCACGGTGCTGCGGAAGATGGCCCAATCCGCGATGCTCGGGCTGTTCCGCGACGAGGAAGAACGACAACGCCAGCCCGCCGAGGCGGCCAACGACGCAGCCGCCACCGCGCCCGCGCTGCCGGCGGACGACCGCTCCAAGATCACCGAAGACAGGGGTACGGCCGATGCCGCCGACGCCCCGCCTGCCCACGATGAAAACCCTGCTGTGCAATTGCAACCGGACGATGCCGCTGGACGGCCAGGCGCTGAGCCGGGCCCTGAGCGCTGACGGCACCGCCGCAGCCCTGCCGATCCACACGACGCTGTGCCGCCGCGAAGCCGGCGCGTTCCAGCGCGCGGCCAAGTCCGGCGACGACCTGCTGGTGGCCTGCACCCAGGAACGCCGGCTGTTCCTCGAGCTGAACCAGGAAACGGAAGGCGCGCCGCCGGTCACCGAGCGGCCGATCCGCTTCGTCAACATCCGCGAGACCGGCGGCTGGTCGAAGGACGCCGCCAAGGCCACGCCCAAGCTGGCGGCGCTGATCGCCGCGGCCCAGCTGCCGGAACCGGAGCCGGTGCCCACGGTCGGCTACCGCAGCGGCGGACGCTGCGTGGTGATCGGCCCGGCCGAGGCGGCCGAGCGCGCCGCCACCCTGCTGGAGGACCGGCTCGACGTCACGCTGCTGGTCACCCGCACCGGCGGGGCGCTGCCGCAGCGGCGCGAGCGCGCGGTGTTCGCCGGCGAGGTGGTGCAGCTGCGCGGCTGGCTGGGTGCCTTCGAGCTCACCTGGCGCCACGGCAACCCGATCGACCTGGAGCTGTGCACGCGCTGCAATGCCTGCATCGACGCCTGCCCCGAGGGCGCGATCGGCTTCGACTACCAGGTCGACCTCGAGGCGTGCCGCGCGCACCGCGACTGCGTGCGCGTCTGCGAGGCGGCCGGCGCGATCGACTTCGAGCGCAGCGTGCAGGAAAGCGGCGAGCGCTTCGACCTGGTGCTGGACCTGGGCGAGCAGCCGCTGTTCACGATGCACCAGCCGCCGCAGGGCTACTTCCACGCCGGCAGCGACGAGCGCCGCCTGATGGACGCGGTGCTCAAGCTGCGCGAGATGAGCGGCGAGTTCGAGAAGCCCAAGTTCTTCCAGTACAAGCAGAAGCTGTGCGCCCACAGCCGCAACGAGCGCGTCGGCTGCGACGCCTGCATCGAGGTGTGCTCCGCGCGCGCGATCCGCAGCGAGGCGCAGGCCGGCGGCGGCATCTTCGTCGAGCCGCACCTGTGCGTGGGCTGCGGCGCCTGCACGACCGTGTGCCCGAGCGGCGCGCTGGCCTATGCCTACCCGGGCACGGTGGACCAGGGCAGGCGCCTGCGCACGATGCTGCAGACCTACCGCCGCGCGGGCGGCCGCGACGCCGCCCTGCTGGTGCACAGCGAGGGGGCCGGGGCCCGGATCCTCGAGGACCTGGGCCGCGCCGCCCGCACCGACCGCAGCGTGCACGGCGTGCCGGCGCGCGTGCTGCCGGTGGCGGTATGGCACACCGCGAGCATCGGCCTGGACCTGTGGCTGTCGGCCATCGCCTACGGCGCGGCCGACGTGTGGGTGCTGCTGACCGACGAAGAGGCGCCCGAGTACCGCGAGGCGCTGGCCGCGCAGGCCGCGGTCGCGAACGCGATCCTGCAGGGCCTGGGCTACCGCGGCGAGCACGTGCGGCTGCTGCAGGCGCGCGACGCGCGCGACCTCGCCGCGCTCGATGCCGCGCTGCGCGCCGCGCCGTCGCAGCCGGTGGCGCAGCCGGCGGCCTTCGCGACCCAGGCCGACAAGCGCGCGACGCTGGAACTGGCGCTGGACCACCTGCTGGCGCAGGCGCCGCGGCCGGTCGACGAGATCGCGCTGCCGGCCGCCGGCAGCCCGTTCGGCGCCGTGCAGGTCGACACCGACAAGTGCACGCTGTGCCTGAGCTGCGTCGGCGCCTGCCCGGAGGCCGCGCTGGCCGACAACCCCGACCGCCCGCAGCTGCGCTTCGTCGAGAAGAACTGCGTGCAGTGCGGCCTGTGCGAGACCACCTGCCCCGAGGATGCGATCACGCTGCAGCCGCGCCTGTGGCTGGCCGACGGCGGCAAGGCGCGCAAGCAGGCGCGCGTGCTGCACGAGGTCGAGCCCTACCGCTGCATCCGCTGCGGCAAGCCCTTCGGCACGCTCAAGGCGATCGAGGTGATGATCGGCAAGCTGGCCGGCCATGCCGCGTTCCAGGGCGCCGCGCTCGAGCGCCTCAAGATGTGCGGCGACTGCCGCGTCGTGGACATCTTCAGCAACCCGAACGAAGTCAGGATCACCGACCTATGAGCGCCGGCGCCGTCCAACCCCTGTCGTTTTCCCCTGCCGGTCCCGACGAGGAGCTGGCACGGGCCGAGCTGTACGGCCTGCTGGCGCGCCTGTACCTGGCGCCGCCGGACGAGGCGCTGCTGGCGCAGTTCCGCGTCGCGGTGACGCAGGCGCCGCAGGAAGGCGCCTTCCTCGAGGAACCGTGGCAGGAGCTGGTGGCCGCGATGCGCGCCACCGACGCGCAGGCCGCGGCCGACGAGTACGACGCGCTGTTCCAGGGCGTCGGCAAGCCCGAGGTGTTCCTGTACGGCTCGTACTACCTGGCCGGCTTCCTGAACGAGAAGCCGCTGGCGGCGCTGCGCGCCGACCTGGCCCGCCTGGGGCTGGGGCGCGACGAGGCCAGCGGCGAGACCGAGGACCATGTCGCCTACGTGTTCGAGGTGATGCGTTACCTGATCGCCGGCGACGACGTGGAGGTCTGCAACCTGGAACAGCAGCGCCGCTTCTTCCGCCAGCACGTGCAGACCTGGCTCGGCAGCTTCTGCGAGACGCTGGCCGCGCACCCGAGCGCCCGGCTGTACCGGGCGGTGGCCGGGTTCACGCAGAAGTTCATCGAGGTCGAGACCCAGGGCTTCGACCTGCTCGAGTGAGCCGGCTCAGCCGGTGTTGCGCAGGCCGGCGGCCACGCCGTTGATCGAGATGTGCAGGCCGCGCTGCACGCGCTCGTTGGTCTGGCCGGCGGCGCTGAGCTGCCGGTAGCGGCGCATCAGCTCGACCTGCAGGTGGTTGAGCGGGTCCAGGTACGGGAAGCGGTGCTCGATCGAGCGCGCCAGCGCCGGGTTCGAGGCCAGGCGCTGCTTCTCGCCGGTGATCAGCGCCAGCGCGTCGTGCGTGCGCTGCCATTCGGCCTGGATGGCCGCGAAGATCCTGCGGCCCAGGCGCCTGTCCTCGACCAGCTCGACGTAGCGTGCCGCCACCGCCAGGTCGCTCTTGGCCAGCACCATGTCCATGTTGGACAGCAGCGTGCGGAAGAACGGCCACTGCCGGTGCATGCGCTGCAGCAGCGCGAGGCGCTCCTTGCGCTGCGTGCGGCCCGTGCCGAGGAAGGCCTCGACCGCCGAGCCGAAACCGTACCAGCCCGGCAGCGCGACGCGGCACTGGCCCCAGGAGAAGCTCCACGGGATCGCGCGCAGGTCCTCGATCGCGCGCGTGGCCTTGCGCGAGGCCGGGCGCGAGCCGATGTTCAGCTCGGCGATCTCGCGGATCGGCGTGGCGGCGAAGAAGTAGTCGGTGAAGCCGGGCGTCTCGTAGACCAGCTTGCGGTAGGCCGCCATGCTGGCGTTGGACAGCTCCTGCGCGGCTTCGAGGAAGGACCTCGGTGCAGGCTTGGTCGGATGCAGCAGGGTGGCTTCCAGCGTCGCTGCCACCAGCGTCTCCAGGTTGCGCAGGCCGATCTCGGGGTTGGCGTACTTGGAGGCGATCACCTCGCCCTGCTCGGTCAGGCGGATCTGGCCGTTCACGGTGCCGGGCGGCTGCGCGAGGATGGCCTGGTAGCTCGGGCCGCCGCCGCGGCCGACCGAGCCGCCGCGGCCGTGGAACAGGCGCAGCGTGAGGCCGTGCTCGTTGCGCAGCCCGCTGAACAACTCCACCAGCGCGATCTCGGCGCGGTAGAGCTCCCAGTTGCTGGTGAAGTAGCCACCGTCCTTGTTGCTGTCGCTGTAGCCGAGCATGATGTCCTGCTCGGCGCCCGAGCGCTTGACCAGCTCCAGCACGCCGGGCAGTGCGTAGAACTCGCGCATGATGGGCGCGGCGTTGCGCAGGTCACCGATGGTCTCGAACAGCGGCACGACGATCAGGTCGGCGTGGCCGTCGTCGTCCAGCGTGCCGTGCATCAGTCCGGTTTCCTTCTGCAGCAGCAGCACCTCGAGCAGGTCGCTGACCGTCTCGGTGTGGCTGATGATGTAGTGCTTGATCGAGGCCGCGCCGTACAGCGAGCGCATGCGGCGCGCGGTCTCGAAGATCGCCAGCTCGCCGACGGTGAGCTCGGAGTACTGCGCGCCGCGCACCTGCAGGCCGCGTGCGTCGTTGAGCAGGCGCAGCAGCAGCGCGATCTTGTCTGCTTCGGGCAGCTGCGCGTAGCGCGGCTCGATGCGCGCGGTGGCGAGCAGCTCGGCCACCACCGCCTCGTGCTTGTCCGAACTCTGGCGCAGGTCCACCGTGGCGAGGTGGAAGCCGAACACCTGCACCGCGCGGATCAGCGAATGCAGCCGCGTGCTGGCCAGCGCGCGGCCGTGGTGCGACAGCAGCGAGGCCTCGATGGTGCACAGGTCCTGCAGCAGCTCGTCGGCCGACGCGTAGGGCTCGGACGGGGCGACCGCATGGCGCAGCGCCTCGGTGCCGGTCAGCCGCTGCAGCGTCGCGGCCAGCCGCGCATAGATGCCGACCAGCGCGCGGCGGTAGGGCTCGTCCTTGCGGTGGTCGCTGCGGTCGGGCGAGCGCTCGGCCAGCGCCTGCATCTCGGGTGTCACCTGCACCAGCAGCGCCGAGATCGACAGCTCGGCACCCAGTTCGTGCACCTCGGTCAGGTAGTGGCGCAGCGCGGTCTCGCACTGCGCGCGCAGCGCCAGCTCCAGCGTGTCGGCGGTGACGTTGGGGTTGCCGTCGCGGTCGCCGCCGATCCAGTTGCCCATGCGGAAGAACGGCGCGATGTCGTAGCCCGGCAGCGCGCGCTCCAGCTCGCGGTACAGGCGCGGGATCTGGCGCAGGAAGGTGGCGTGGTAGTAGCTGAGCGCGTTCTCGATCTCGTTGGCCACCGTCAGCTTGGTGTAGCGCAGCATGCGGGTCTGCCACAGCTGCGTCACGCGCGCGCGCAGCATCGCCTCGTTGTCCTCCAGCTCGCGCTGCGTGTGCAGCTCGTCGCGCGCATGGATCAGCTCTGCGATGGCGCGTTCGGCGTCGAGGATGGACTTGCGCTGCACCTCGGTCGGGTGCGCGGTGAGCACCGGCGAGATGTACGCGCGCTCGAGCATGCGGGCGATCTCCTCGGCGCGCACGTTCTTCTCGGCCAGCCGCTCCAGCGACATCGCGAGCGACCCTTCCTGCAGGTGGCCCTGGCGCTCGTGGTGCTCGCGCCGGCGCACGTGGTGGCGGTCCTCGGCGATGTTGGCCAGGTGCGAGAAGTAGCTGAAGGCGCGGATCACCGAGACGGCCTGGTCGGTACTGAGGTTCTTCAGCAGGCGCGCCAGCGTCTTGCCGGCATCGGCGTCGCGCTTGAGGCGATAGGCCACCGACAGCTTGCGGATGCGCTCGATCAGGTCGAACGCCTCCTGGCCCTCCTGCTCGCGGATCACGTCGCCGAGGATGCGCCCGAGCAGCCGGATGTCCTCCATCAGCGGCCGGTTCTTTTCGGCGGCGTCGTCGCGTTTGCGCGTCGCGGCAGCGGGCTGGCGACGGCGGGCGGGGGTCGTCGTGGAGCGGACGGCGGCGCGTGGCATCGGTTACCTCGGCGGAAGCAGGGGTGGTAACAAAATTACATGCGAGCCCAGGATGGTAGCACCCTGCAGGGCGATCACCGCGCGCGTTGCGGGGCTCGGGTAGCATCCCGGCATCATGACGACGACAACTTCCCCCTGGGTGATCGCCACCCGAGAAAGCCGGCTGGCCCTGTGGCAGGCGCGGCACGTGCAGGCGCTGCTGCAGCAGCGCTTCGGCCGCACGGTCGAGCTGCTGGGCATGACCACGCGCGGCGACCAGATCCTCGACCGCACGCTGTCCAAGGTGGGCGGCAAGGGTCTGTTCGTGAAGGAGCTGGAGGTCGCGCTCGAGGAAGGGCGCGCGCACCTGGCGGTGCACTCGCTCAAGGACGTACCGATGGACCTGCCGGCCGGGTTCCTGCTCGCGGCGGTGCTGGAGCGCGAGGACCCGCGCGACGCCTTCGTCTCGCCGCGCTACGCCTCGCTGGAGGAACTGCCGCCGCAGGCGGTGGTGGGCACCTCCAGCCTGCGCCGCATGGTGCAGCTGCGCGCCTTGCGCCCGGACCTGCGCATCGAGCCGCTGCGCGGCAACCTCGACACGCGCCTGCGCAAGCTCGACGAAGGCCGGTACGACGCCATCGTGCTGGCCGCGGCCGGCCTGATGCGCCTGGGCCTGGCCGAGCGCATCCGCACCCGCTTCGAGCCGGACCGCATGATCCCGGCCGCCGGGCAGGGGGCGCTGGGCATCGAGATCCGCGCCGACCAGGCCGAGCTGCGCGAGCGCCTGGCCGGGCTGGTCGACCGGCCGACCTGGCTGGCGGTGCACGCCGAGCGCGCGGTCTCGCGCGCGCTGGGCGGCAGCTGCAGCGTGCCGCTGGCGGCCCACGCGGTGTGGCAGGACGGGCAGCTGCGCCTGAGCACCGCGATCGGCCATCCCGAGCGCGCCGATGCGCCGCTGCTGAAGGCCGCCGTGAGCGGCCCGGTGGCCGACACCGCGCAGGCCGAGGCGCTGGGCGTGGCCGCGGCACAGCAGCTGCGCGAGCAGGGGGCCGACGGCTACCTGCAACACGGCTGACGCTGGTGCGATGAAGGTGCTCGTGACGCGGCCGGCCGCCCAGGCCGGCGAATGGGTCGAAGGGCTGCGCCGCGGCGGCATCGAGGCCGAGGCGCTGCCGCTCATCGGCATCGGCGCGCCGGCCGATGTGGCGGCCGTGCACCGGGCCTGGCGGCAGCTGCGCGACTACCGCATGGTGATGTTCGTCAGCCCGAACGCGGTCGAGCAGTTCTTCGCGCTGCGGCCCGAGGGCGTCGCCTGGCCCGACACCGTGCAGGCGGCCTCGCCAGGCCCCGGCACCGCCCGGGCGCTGCTTGCCGCAGGCGTGCCGCCGCAGCGGCTGGTCCAGCCGTCCGACGATGCCGCGCAGTTCGATTCCGAGACGCTGTGGGCACAACGCCTGTGCCACGAGGACTGGCAGGGCGCCGCGGTGCTGGTGGTGCGCGGCGAGGGCGGGCGCAACTGGCTGGCCGAACGCTGGCGCGAGGCCGGCGCGCGCGTGGACTTCGTCAGCGCCTACCGCCGCCAGCCGCCCGAGCTGGACGCGCGCGCCGAGGCGCTGCTCGCGCAGGCGCTGGCGCAGCCGCGCGGGCATCTCTGGTTCTTCAGCAGCTCCGAGGTGATCGACCACCTCGAACGCTGCTGCGCCGAACGCGGCCTGCAGCCGCCCTGGGGCGCCATGCTGGCGCTGGCCACGCACCCGCGCATCGCGCAGCGCGCGCGCGCGCTCGGCATCGTCGCGCCGCTCGAATGCCGGCCGGCGCTGGCCGCGGTCCAGGCCACCATCAGGCGCTCTATACAATCGTCCGCACCGTGAGCGATACCACCACAACCACCAACACGAACGAAGCGCCTCCGCCCGCCAGCCCCGTGCCGCCCGCGGAGCCCCCGCGGCCCGCCTCGCCACCGGCGCGCGGCCCGGTGTGGGTGGCGATGATCGTGCTGCTCGCGCTGGCCGCCGGCAGCCTGGTGCTGGCCTATCAGACCCGCCAGCACCTGCAGGTGCTGGAGCAGGACCTGGTGCGCCGCCAGCAGGACAGCCACGAGCAGGCCACCGAGGCCCGTACGCTGGCGCGCGAGGCGCAGGACGTCTCGCGCGACGCGAGCGCCAAGGTCGCGCTGCTCGAGGCCCGGTTGTCGGAGGTGGCCGTGCAGCGCACGCAGCTGGAAGAGCTGATGCAGTCGCTGTCGCGCTCGCGCGAGGAGAACCTGCTGGGCGACGTCGAGGCCAGCCTGCGCGTGGCGTTGCAGCAGGTCACGATCACCGGCAGCGCCGAGCCGCTGGTGGCTGCGTTGCGCTCGGCCGACGAACGCCTGCAGCGCGCCAACCAGCCGCGCCTGGAAGGCGTGCGCCGCGCGATCGCCCGCGACCTGGAGCGCGTCAGCGCGGCCGGCCTGGTGGACGTGTCCGGGCTGGTGATCCGGATCGACGAGGCGGTGCGCCTGATCGACGAGCTGCCGTTGCTGTCCAACCCGGCCGAGGCCGTTCCGCAGGCGGGTGCCGCCGAGGCGCAGCCGGCCGCGCCGGCGCCGGCGTCGAGCGCCGACTGGTGGCGCCAGGCCGGCCAGCGCGCCTGGGCCGAGGTGCGCTCGCTGATCCGCGTCACGCGCGTGGACCGGCCCGAGGCGATGCTGGTCGCGCCCGAGCAGGCCTTCTTCCTGCGCGAGAACCTCAAGCTGCGGCTGCTGAACGCGCGGCTGGCGCTGCTGGGCCGCCAGTTCGACACCGTGCAGGCCGACCTGGACGCCGCGGGCCAGACGCTCGAGCGCTACTTCGACGGACAGTCGCGCCGCGTCGGCACGGTGCGCGAGCTGCTGGGCCAGGTGGCCGCGCAGGCGCGCCAGACGGCGGTGCCGCGGCCGGACGACACCTTCGCGGCGCTGGCGGCCGTGTCCGCCGCGCGTTGAGGAGCCGCAAGCGATGCGCGCGATCGTCTGGCTGATCCTGTTGTTCGTCGCGGCCGTCGTGGCCGCGGCCGTGCTCGGGGCGAACGACGGGCTGGTCACCGTCTTCTGGGCCCCGTGGCGGGTCGATGTCTCGCTCAACTTCTTCGTGCTGGCGCTGGTGCTCACCATCGCGGTCGCGTATGTCGCGGTGCGCGGCATCAACGCGCTGATCGGGCTGCCGCGCCGCGCGCGCGAATGGCGCCTTGCCAAGCGCGAGCGCTCGGCCCAGCAGGCGCTGCGTGAGTCGCTGGCGTTGTTCTTCGGCGCGCGCTACACCCGCGCGCACAAGGCGGCCGAACGCGCGCTGACGATCCAGCAGGACACGCCCGAGCTGCGCGAGGACGCCGAATTCACGATGCTGGCGCACCTGCTGGCCGCGGGCAGCATGCACCGCCTGCAGGATCGCGCGCGCCGCGAGGAGCACCTGTCCCGGGCGCTAGCAGCGGTGCGCCCGGGCGGCAGCACCCGGGCCGCCGAGGAGGGCGCGCGCCTGATGGCCGCCGAATGGGCACTGGACGACCGCGATGCCGACCGTGCGCTGGAGCTGATCGCCGGGCTCTCGCCCGGCGTCGCGCGCCGCACCCAGGCGCTGCGGCTCAAGCTGCAGGCCGCCCGCTATGCCCAGCGGCCGCTCGAGGCGCTGCGCACCGCGCGGCTGCTGGCCAAGCACCAGGGCTTCTCGCCCTCGGCCGCCACCGGTCTGCTGCGCTCGCTGGCGATCGACGCGCTCGAGACCGCACGCGATGCCGACCAGCTGCGCCGTGTCTGGCAGCAGCTCGATGCCACCGACCGGCGCGACGTATACGTCGTTGCGCGCGCGGCCACGCTGATGGCGCGCATGGGCGGCTTCGAGGAGGCGCGCGCCTGGTTGCGCCCCTACTGGGAGCAGATCGCCACCTTCGGCGCCGACGAGCGCGCCGAACTGAGCCGCGCGTTCGTCGCCAGCGTCAGCGGCGTCGGCGCCGACTGGCTGCCGCGCCTGGAAGCGGCCGTCGCGGCCGACCCGGGCGACCCGGCGCTGGCCCATGCGCTGGGCAGCGCGCTTGCGGAACTGCAGCTGTGGGGCAAGGCTCGCCAGCTGCTCGAACGCTGCGCCGGCCACGAACAGCTGGCCCCCGCGTCGCGCCGCGCCGCCTGGCGGCAACTGGCCGAACTGGCCGAGCGCGACGGCGACCTCGATCGCGCCCAGGCGTGCTATCGACACGCGGCACGCATCGAGTAGTAGACAACGAAAAAATTGTCGTGCTATACTTTCGTTCTTCGCGGCTGTAGCTCAGTTGGATAGAGTACTTGGCTACGAACCAAGGGGTCGTGGGTTCGAATCCTGCCAGCCGCGCCAAACACGAAAGGGCCACGCAACGCGTGGCCCTTTTTCTTTTCCCGTCGCCCGGGCGGTTGCCGTTTCCCGTCGGCGCTGTCAGCGCTTGCAGCAGCCGGACCATGTCCTGCCGGTGAGGCAGCGGCCGGGCTGCATGGCGCCGGCGTGCCCGGTCCAGCGGCGTGCGGCCTTCGGCATCGATGCGGCGGGTGTCGCGGCCCCGTGCTGCAGCAGCAGGCGCACGGCCACCGGGTCGCCCTCGGCCACGAGTGATGCGTTCGCGCGTGGCCGCTCCGCCGGGCTGCGCGGCCGCCTGGATGGATATACAGTCCAGGGTGCGCTTGCCCGTCCACCGTTGCGGCAGGCGGTTGCCGATCGCATGACCACGACCCTCCTCGAAGTTCCTCCCCTTCAGGCCCCGGACCCCTTTGCGGCGCTGAACGCGCAGCAGCGCGATGCCGTCGAGCACGGCATCGCCGACGGGCCGGGCTGCGCGCCGCTGCTGGTGATCGCCGGGGCCGGGTCTGGCAAGACGATGACGCTGGCCGCGCGCGTGGCGCGGCTGGTGCTGGCCGGCGCCGATCCGCAGCGCCTGCTGCTGCTGACCTTCTCGCGCCGTGCGGCGCAGGAGATGGAGCGCCGCGTCGGCCGCGTGCTGCAGCAGGCGCTGGGGCTGGCGGGCGAGGCGCGGCCGCCCGCGCTGCCGTGGTCGGGCACCTTCCACAGCGTGGGCGCGCGGCTGCTGCGCGCCTATGCGCCGCGCATCGGCCTGCCCGAGGACTTCACGATCCACGACCGGGCCGATGCCGAGGACCTGATGGGCTGGGTGCGCGAGGAGCTCGGGCTGGCGCGCACGAAGCACCGTTTCCCGCTCAAGGGCACGTGCCTGTCGATCTACTCGCGCGTGGTCAACAGCCAGGCGCCGCTGGCCGAGGTGCTGCAGTGGCACTACCCGTGGTGCCAGGCCTGGGAGGACGAGCTGGTGCGGCTGTTCGGCGCCTACGTGCGCGCCAAGCAGCAGCAGCACGTGCTCGACTACGACGACCTGCTGCTGTACTGGGCCGAGATGGTGTCCGTGCCCGAGCTGGCGCGCGAGCTGGGCGCGCGCTTCGACCACGTGCTGGTGGACGAGTACCAGGACACCAACCGCCTGCAGGCGGCCATCCTGCAGGCGATGAAGCCCGACGGGCAGGGGCTCACCGTGGTGGGCGACGATGCGCAGTCGATCTACTCGTTCCGCGCTGCCGAGGTGCGCAACATCCTGGACTTCCCGCGCCAGTTCGGACGCGAGGTGCGGGTCGTCACGCTGGAGCGCAACTACCGCTCCACGCAGCCCATCCTCGATGCGTCCAACGCGGTGATCGCGCTGGCGGCCGAGCGCCACGCCAAGCAGCTGTGGACCGACCGCACCTCGTCCGAGCGCCCGGCGCTGGTCACGGTGCTGGACGACGCCGCGCAGGCGCGCTGGGTGGCCGACGAGGTACTGCGCCTGCGCGAGCAGGGGCTCAGGCTGCGGTCGCAGGCGGTGCTGTTCCGCGCGGCGCACCACAGCGCGGCGCTCGAGCTGGAGCTGGCGCGGCGCAACATCCCGTTCGTCAAGTTCGGCGGGCTGAAGTTCCTGGAGGCCTCGCACATCAAGGACGTGCTCGCGGTGCTGCGCTGGGTCGAGAACCCGCGCAACCGCCTGGCCGGCTTCCGCGTCGCGCAGCTGGTCCCCGGCATCGGCCCGGCGACGGCGCGGCGCCTGCTCGACGCGCTGGAGCAGGCCGCCGACCCGGCCGCGGCCCTGCTCGCCTTCGAGGTGCCGGCCGCGGCGCGCGACGACTGGCAGGCGTTGCGCACGCTCTATGCCGCACTGCGGCAGGGCGAGGCCGGCTGGCCCGACGACCTGCGCCGCGTGCAGCAGTGGTACCAGCCGCACCTGGAGCGGCTGCACGACGATGCGCCGGTGCGCGCGGCCGACCTGGCCCAGCTGGCGCGCATCGCCGAGGGCTACCGCTCGCGCGAGCAGTTCCTGGCCGAGCTGGCGCTGGACCCGCCCGAGGCCACCAGCGCCGAGGCCGGGCCGCCGCTGCTCGACGAGGACTACCTGATCCTGTCGACCATCCACTCGGCCAAGGGGCAGGAATGGCAGGCCGTCTACCTGCTCAACGCGGTCGACGGCTGCATCCCGTCGGACCTGGCCACCGGCTCGGCCGAGCTGGTCGAGGAGGAGCGGCGCCTGCTGTACGTGGCGATGACGCGGGCCCGCCAGCACCTGCAGCTGATCGTGCCGCAGCGCTTCTACGTGCACGGTCAGGGCAAGGGGGACCGGCACGTGTACGGGTCGCTGTCCCGCTTCATCCCGCCGCAGGTGCAGCCGCTGTTCGAGCGGCGCCAGCCGGCGGCGGCCGCGGCCCCGGAGGCGGTCGCGCCGTCCGGCGCGACGGTCGGCCTGGCCGCGCGCCTGCGCGGACGGTGGGGATAGGCGCGCGCACGGCCGGGGCTATCCCGCGGCGCGACCGGGGCAGGGCCGCTTCCCCGAAAATCCGTGCTCGTTCGCGCCGCGACGCACCGTGCCCGTGACGGCGCCCGGCGTCGCGCCGTCGCTGCTGGATCGATCAAGGACTTCCCATGAACCACCCGGATGGCACCACGACCATCGCCTTCGGCATCCCCAAGTTCCCGGCGCGCTTTGCGCCGCTGGTGACGGCCTTCCTGCTCTCGGTGCTGATGACCTGCATCGTCTCGTTCATCAGCACGCTCAAGGGCGTGGGGCTGTCGCCGCAGTTCGTCTCGCAGTGGATGACGGCCTGGGGCCTGTCCTGGGTGGTGGCGTTCCCGGTGCTGCTGCTGGTGCTGCCCGTCGTGCGCCGCGCGACGGCGGCGCTGGTGCGCGCGGGCTAGCCGCCGGCGCGGCGTTGCGCCGCGCACCCCTCACACGATGCCTTGCGCCTTCAGCGCCGCGATGCGCGCGGCGTCATAGCCCAATACCTCCGACAGCACCTGTTCGGTGTGCTGCCCCAGGTCGGGCGGCGCGTGGCGTACCACGGGCGGCGTTTCCGACAGCCGCAGCGGGCTGGCGACCCCGGCGACCTGGCCGAAGCGGGGATGCGGCAGCTCGACGCGCAGGCCGCGCGCGCGGACCTGCGGGTCGGCGAAGGCCTGGCCGATGTCGTTGATCGGGCCGCAAGGCACGGCACGGTCCTCCAGCAGCTCGACCCACTCGCGCGTGGTGCGCTGGCGGGTGATCGACTCGATCATCGGCACCAGCACCGCGCGGTGGCGCACGCGTTCGGCGTTGGTCGCAAAGCGCGGGTCGCGGCTCCACCCGGGCACGCCGGCGGCCTCGCAGAAGCGCGCGAACTGCCCGTCGTTGCCCACCGCGAGCAGCATCGCGCCGTCGGCGGTCGGGAAGTCCTGGTAGGGCACGATGCTCGGGTGCGTGTTGCCCTGGCGCTGCGGCACGCGACCGGTGTGCAGGTAGCCGGCCGCCTGGTTGGCGAGCATCGCCATGCCGACGTCCAGCAGTGCCATGTCGATGTACTGGCCGCGCCCGGTGCGGTGGCGCGCCTCGACCGCGGCGAGGATCGCGGTGGCGGCATAGACGCCGGTGAACAGGTCGATCACCGCCACGCCGACGCGCATCGGCCCGCCGCCGGGCTCCCCGTCCGGGCGGCCGGTGATGCTCATCAGGCCGCTGGCTGCCTGCACCAGCAGGTCGTAGCCGGCGCGGCCCGCGTAGGGGCCGTCCTGGCCGAACCCGGTGATCGAGCAGTAGATCAGGCGGGGGTTGAGCTCCTTGAGCGTCGCGTAGTCCAGCCCGTAGCGCGCCAGCCCGCCGGCCCTGAAGTTCTCGATCAGCACGTCGCTCCGGCACGCCAGCTCGCGCACGATGGCCTGGCCTTCCGGGCGGGTGAGGTCCACCGTGACCGACTGCTTGTTGCGGTTGGCGCAGGTGTAGTAGGTGGCGGCGTCGGTGTCGCGCCCGTCGGCGTCCTTCAGGAAGGGCGGGCCCCAGTGGCGCGTGTCGTCGCCTTCGTCGGGGCGCTCGACCTTGATGACCTGCGCGCCCAGGTCCGCGAGGATCTGTCCGCACCAGGGGCCGGCCAGCACGCGGGAGAGGTCCAGCACGCGCAGGTGGCCCAGCGCGGTGGGTGCGGGGTCGGCGCTCATGCGCTGAAGGCCTGGATGCCGGTCTGCGCGCGGCCGAGGATCAGTGCGTGGATGTCGTGCGTGCCTTCGTAGGTGTTGACCACCTCCAGGTTCACGACATGGCGGATCACGCCGTACTCGTCGCTGATGCCGTTGCCGCCGTGCATGTCGCGCGCCATGCGGGCGATGTCCAGCGCCTTGCCGCAGGAATTGCGCTTCATCATCGAGGTGATCTCGGGCGCGGCCGTGCCCTCGTCCTTCATGCGGCCCAGCCGCAGGCAGCCCTGCAGGCCCAGGGCGATCTCGGTCTGCATGTCGGCCAGCTTCTTCTGGATCAGCTGGTTGGCTGCCAGCGGCCGGCCGAACTGCTTGCGGTCCAGCGTGTACTGGCGCGCGGCGTGCCAGCAGAACTCGGCCGCGCCCAGCGCGCCCCAGGCGATGCCGTAGCGGGCGCTGTTGAGGCAGGTGAACGGGCCCTTGAGGCCCTCGGCATGCGGCAGCTCCTGCTCGGCCGGCACGAACACGTCGTCCATCACGATCTCGCCGGTGATCGAGGTGCGCAGGCCTACCTTGCCGTGGATCGCCGGCGCCGACAGCCCCGGCATGCCCTTCTCGAGGATGAAGCCGCGGATGCGGCCCTCGTCGTTCTTGGCCCAGACCACGAACACGTCGGCGATCGGGCTGTTGGTGATCCACATCTTGCTGCCCGAGAGCCGGTAGCCGCCGTCCACGCGGCGTGCGCGGGTCTCCATGCTGCCGGGGTCGGAGCCGTGGTTGGGCTCGGTCAGGCCGAAGCAGCCGATCCATTCGCCGCGCGCCAGCTTGGGCAGGTACTTGCGCTTCTGGTCCTCCGAGCCAAATTCGTGGATCGGCACCATCACCAGCGAGGACTGCACGCTCATCATCGAGCGGTAGCCGGAGTCCACCCGCTCGACCTCGCGGGCGATCAGCCCGTAGCTGACGTAGTTGAGGCCGGCGCCGCCGTACTCGGCGGGGATGGTCGGGCCCAGCAGGCCCAGCTCGCCCATCTCGCGGAAGATCGCCGGGTCGGTCTTCTCGTGGCGGAATGCTTCCTGCACGCGCGGCATCAGCTTGTCCTGGCAGTAGGCGCGCGCGGCGTCGCGCACCATGCGTTCGTCCTCGGTGAGCTGTTGTTCCAGCAGCAGGGGGTCGTCCCAGTGGAAGGCGGGTTGGGCCATGACGTTCTCCAGGCAGGCAATGCGCCGATGGTAGGCGCGCCGTGCCGCCGGGGCAAACGAGAATTGGTCAATAAGTTGTGCGTGAATGGAACTCCGTCGACGGGCCGACACCTCTCGACGCTTAAGATACCGGTTCTTCGAGATGCAGGTTGCGCACAATGAGACGCAGGATTCCCAGCACCCAGGCGCTGGTGTGCTTCGAGGCCGCGGCGCGCCATGAGAGCTTCACCAAGGCCGCGCAGGAGCTGGCGCTGACCCAGAGCGCGGTGTGCCGGCAGATCGCGGCGCTGGAGCGCTACCTGGGCGTGCCGCTGTTCCGGCGCACGCGCCGCGGCGTGCTGCTGACCGAGGCCGGGGCTGCCTACGGCCGGCGCATCGGCCAGCGGCTGGATGCGGTCGAGCGCGACACGCAGGCGCTGATGGCGCATCCGGGCGGCGGCTCGCTGGACGTGGCCGTGGTGCCGACCTTCGCGACGCGCTGGCTGATCCCGCGCCTGCCGCGGCTGGCGCAGGCCTGCCCGGACCTGGTGCTGAACCTGGAGACGCGCACGCGCCCGTTCCTGTTTTCCGACGGCGAGTTCGACGCCGCGCTGTACGCCGGCACCGTCGAGCAGGTGGCCAGCTGGCCGGGCACCGAGGCGACCGAGCTGCTGCGCGAGGACCTGGTGCCGGTGTGCAGCCCGGCGCTGCTCGGAGGCCGCGGGCCGCTGCCGCCGCAGGCGCTGACGGCGTTCCCGCTGCTGCAGCAGAGCACCCGCCCGCGCGCCTGGCGCGACTGGTTCGCCGCGCAGGGCGTCGAGCACCCGCGCGACAGCGCCGGGCCGCGCTACGAGCTGTTCTCGATGCTGGCGATGGCCGCCGCGCACGGCATGGGGCTGGCGCTGATGCCCACGCTGCTGATCGAGGCGGAACTCGCGCGCGGCGAGCTGGTCGTCGCCTGCGACGCGCCGCTGCGCGGCGAGCGGGCCTACTACCTGGTGACGCCCGAGCGCAAGGCCGGCGACCCGCTGGTGACCCGGCTGCGCGAGTGGATCGTCGCCGAGGCCAGGGCCTATGCTATGCAGATGTCCCGCGCCTGAGCGGGCCCCCGAGGAAGACCATGAGCAAGGCTTTCACGAAGGAAACCGACCAAGACGACGATGACGACCTGGCGCTGCCGGCGATGCCGGCCGGCACGAAGAACTACATCACGCCGGAGGGCTACCGGCGCCTGCGCGAGGAGCTGATGCACCTGATCGACGTGGAGCGCCCGAAGGTGGTCGAGGTGGTGTCCTGGGCCGCGTCCAACGGCGACCGTTCGGAAAACGGCGACTACCTCTACGGCAAGAAGCGCCTGCGCGAGATCGACCGGCGCATCCGCTTCCTGACCAAGCGGCTGGACATCGCCGAGGTGGCCGACCCCTCGGTGCACTACGGCAACGACCAGGTGTTCTTCGGCGCCACGGTGACCTATGCCAACTCGCGCGGCGAGGAGCGCACCATCACGATCAAGGGCATCGACGAGGCTGACGCGCTGAAAGGGGAGGTGAGCTGGATCTCGCCGATCGCGCGGGCGCTGCTCAAGGCGCGCGAGGGCGACGAGGTGCAGCTGATGACGCCGGGCGGGCTGGAGAAGCTCGAGGTGCTGGAGGTGCGCTACCCGCCGCCGCAGGCCTGAGAGGCCGCCGCCAGGGTGGCGCGGCTTCGCCTCACTGCGGCTTGATGCGCTGGGCGCGCAGCACCAGCGGCGCGCGCTTGAGGGTGCGCAGCACGTCGGCCAGGTGCACCCGGTCGTGCACCGACAACAGGAGCTTGAGCTCCATCGTGGCGTGGCCGGGGTCGTGGCCCATGTCGATGTGGGTGATGTCGGCTTCGGCCTCGCTGACCGCCTGGGCCACCTTGGCCAGCACACCCTTGCCGTTCTGCACCAGCACCGAGACCGCGGTCTCGAACGGGCGCTGCAGTTCCTCGGCCCATTCCACCGCGATCCAGCGTTCGCTGTCGCGCTGGAACAGGCGCTTGCCGACCTGGCATTCGCCGGTGTGCACCACCAGGCCCTCGCCGCGGCCCAGGTAGCCCACGATGCCGTCGCCCGGGATCGGGCGGCAGCAGGTGGCCATCTGCACGGTGGCGCCCTCGCTGCCGTCGATCGTCACCATGGCCTGCGACGGGGTGCTGTCGTCGCTCAGGTAGCGGTTCATGGACAGCGTCAGCGCGTCGGGCTTGGCGCCGGCTTCGGCCATCAGCTTGGCCAGGCGCTTCGCGACGATGGTCGCGATTTTCTTGCCCATGCCGATGTCGATCAGCAGCTCGCGCCGGGTGCGGTTGCCGCTCCAGCGGATCAGGTTCTGCCACAGCGAGACGTCGTGCGGGTCGCCGCTGGCCTCGTCGCCGCCGGGCAGGTGCAGGCCCTCGGCGCGCATGGCCTGGTGCAGGAGCTTCTCGCCCAGCTCGAGCGATTCCTCCTGCTTCATGTTCTTCAGGTAGTGGCGGATCTTGGAGCGCGCCCGGCCGGTGCGCACGAAATTCAGCCAGGCCGGGTTGGGGCGCGACACCGGCGCGGTAATGATCTCGACCACGTCACCGCTGCGCAGCTCGGTGCGCAGCGCCACCTGCTCGCCGTTGACCTTGGCCGCCACGGTGTGGTCGCCGATGTCCGAGTGGATCGCGTAGGCGAAGTCCACCGGGGTGGCGCCGCGCGGCAGCGCGAGGATCTTGGACTTGGGCGTGAAGACGTACACCGCGTCCGGGAACAGGTCGACCTTGACGTGCTCGAGGAACTCGGCCGCGTCGCGGGTCTCGTCCTGGATGTCGAGCAGCGACTGCAGCGACACGGCGCCGGCACGCTGGGCCTCGGTGACGTTGCCGCTGCCGGCGGCCTTGTAGAGCCAGTGCGCCGCGATGCCCTTCTCGGCGACCAGGTGCATCGCGTCGGTGCGGATCTGGAACTCCACCGCGGTGCCCAGCGGGCTGACCAGCGTGGTGTGCAGCGACTGGTAGCCGTTGGCCTTGGGGATGGCGATGTAGTCCTTGAAGCGCCCCGGCATGGGCTTGTACAGCTGGTGCAGCACGCCCAGCGCCAGGTAGCACTCCTGCAGCGTCGAGACGACGATGCGGAAGCCGAAGATGTCGTTCACCTGGGCGAAGCTCAGGTGCTTCTCGCGCATCTTGGTGTAGATCGAGTAGAGCGTCTTCTCGCGCCCGTGGATCTGCACCTGGAGGTTGGCCTCCCGGAACGCGCGCTCGACGTCCTGCTGGATGCGATCGACGATGTCGCGGCGGTGCCCGCGCGCCTTCTGGACCGCCTTGGACAGGGCCGCGAAGCGCCACGGCAGCTGGTACTGGAAACACAGCTCCTGCAGCTCCCGGTAGACCTGGTTCAGGCCCAGCCGGTGGGCGATCGGCGCGTAGATGTCCAGCGTCTCGCGGGCGATGCGCGAGCGCTTGGCCGGCGGCATCGCGTCCATCGTGCGCATGTTGTGCAGCCGGTCGGCCAGCTTGATCAGCACGACGCGCACGTCACGCGCCATCGCCAGCAGCATCTTGCGGAAGGACTCGGCCTGCGATTCCTCGCGGGTGGAGAACTGCAGCTTGTCCAGCTTGGTCAGCCCGTCGACCAGCTCGGCGGTCGGGGCGCCGAATTTCTCGATCAGCTCGACCTTGGTGGCGCCGGTGTCCTCCATCACATCGTGCATCAGCGCGGCCATGATGGCCTGGGCGTCGAGCTTCCAGTCGGCGCACAGGCCGGCCACCGCGATCGGGTGGGTGATGTAGGGCTCGCCGCTGGCGCGGAACTGGCCCAGGTGGGCCTCGTCGGCGAACTTGTAGGCTTCCCGGACCCGCTTGATGTCGGCCGGGTCCAGGTAGTCGAGCTTGTGGGTCAGGGCGGCAAAGGAGGCCGCCGCCGCATCCATGCGGGGAACTTGCCCGTCAGCCTCGGCGGGGACAGGCGTCTGGGGACCGGCTTTCGGTGCAGCTTGGGCGACCATGACGCCACTTTATCGCGGAATGCAAGTCCACAAGCTGAAACGCCCGAAACCACGGTTCGGGCGCCTCGGCGCCGGCCGTGGCCGGCCGGCGGGAACAGGGGTGGACCGCCTGTGGCTCAGGTCGGGACCTTGCGCAGCATCTCCAGGCCGACTTCGCCCGCGGCGACTTCGCGCAGGGCCGTCACCGCCGGCTTGTTCTTCGACTCGATCTTCGGAGCGTGGCCCTGGCTGAGCATGCGGGCGCGGTAAGTGGCGGCAAGCACCAGCTGGAACCGGTTCGGGATCTTCTGCAGACAGTCTTCGACCGTGATGCGAGCCATGGAAAACACTCCCCGGGCCGCCTTGCGGCAGCCCTTGCGAAATCAACTGAGGTTGAGGGCGTCGAAGACGGCTTTCCTGCTTCGACGCTGGGCGGCGTACTTGAGCCGCTGTGCGTGGACGATCGCTTTCAGGTCAAAAAGCGCCGTCTCGAACAAGGCATTGATTATAACGAAGTCGAAATGCCGGGCCTGGGCCACTTCCATCCGGGCGTTGGCCATGCGGGTCTGGATCACCTCCGGGTCGTCCTCGCCGCGGCGCTGCAGGCGCTGCAGCAGCTCGTCGTAGCTGGGCGGCAGGATGAAGATCAGCACCGCGTGCGGGAACAGCCGCTTGATCTGCAGCGCGCCCTGCCAGTCGATTTCCAGGATCACGTCCTCGCCGGCGGCCATGCGCGACTCGATCCCGGCCCGGGAGGTGCCGTACAGGTTGCCGTGCACCTCGGCCCATTCGAAGAAGTCGCCGCGGTCGATCATCGCGCGGAATTCCTCCTCGCTGACGAACCAGTATTCGCGGCCGTTCTGCTCCTGCCCGCGCGGGGAGCGGGTGGTGTGCGAGATCGACACCATCAGGCGGGAATCCAGCTCCAGCAGGGCCTTCACGAGGCTGGACTTGCCGGCGCCGCTCGGGGCGGCCACCACGAAGAGATTGCCGGGGTATTCCATCTCGCGAGCTTATTCGATGTTCTGGACCTGTTCGCGCATCTGCTCGATCAGGACCTTCATTTCGACCGAGATCTGCGTCAGCTCGAGCGCCGCGGACTTGGAGCCCAGCGTGTTGGCCTCGCGGTGCAGCTCCTGGATCAGGAAGTCGAGCCGCTTGCCGATCTCGCCGCCGACCTTGAGCAGGCGCTCGATCTCGTCCAGGTGGGCCCCCAGGCGGGACAGCTCCTCGGCGACGTCGATGCGCAGCGCGTAGGCAGCCGCCTCGCTGAGTGCGCGCTCACGCAGCGCCTCGGCGCTGAGGCTCTGGCCCGCACCGGCGGTGTCCAGCGCGGCCTGCCAGCGTTCCAGGAAGCGCTGCTGCTGGCGCTCGACCACCTGCGGCACCAGCGGCTGGGCCTGCTGCGCCAGCTCGCGCAGCTTGACGATGCGCTCCATCAGGATGCCCACCAGCCGCTCGCCCTCGCGGGCGCGGGCCTCGACCAGGCCGGCGATGCACCGGCGGGTGGCGGCGATCGCGGCTTCGTCGAGCTTCTCGCCGGTGGCGCTGCCGCGGCACCACTGCAGCACCTCGTGGACCGACAGCAGCTGGGCCTGGGGCAGCCAGGCGCGCACGGTGTCCTGCACGCCGGCCAGCCGGCCCAGCTGCTCGGGCTGAGGGGCTGGCAGGGCGGTGTCGGCGTCGCGCTGGGCGTTCAGGCGCAGCTCGATCTTGCCGCGGCGGAAGGCGGCGGTCAGCAGCTCGCGCAGGGCCGGCTCGACCGCGCGCAGCTCGTCCGGCATGCGGAAGGTCAGGTCCAGGAAGCGGCTGTTGACCGAGCGCAGCTCGACGGTCACGCCGGCCTTGGGCGGGGTGCCGTGCGCGGTGGTCGTGGCCTCGTCTTTGGGGGAAACCAGGGCAGGCGAGGCGGCGCTCGCGTACCCGGTCATGCTGTAAACTGCCATGACACTTATCGCATTGCAAAATCCGATTATGTCAAAGCCCAAACCTTCCCCGTTGCCTCCCGGCACCGTGGTAGGCGGTTATCAGATCATCAAGAAGCTGGCAGCCGGTGGCTTTGGCGTCGTGTATCTGGCCGAAGACCAGGACAAGCGCCTGGTGGCGCTGAAGGAATACCTGCCGTCTTCGCTCGCCGAACGCGCCCCCGGCGAACTGACGCCGCGTGTCAAGCCCGAAAAGCAACCGCTGTACCGCCTGGGCCTGAAGAGCTTCTTCGAGGAAGGCCGGTCGCTCGCGCAGATCTCGCACCCCAGCGTGGTCTCGGTGCTGAACTTCTTCCGCGAGAACGAGACCGTCTACATGGTGATGAACTACCTGCAGGGCGACACCCTGCAGGACTTCATCGTCACCGCGCGCGAACTCAAGCGCGACAAGGTGTTCCGCGAGTCGACCATCCGCTCGCTGTTCGACGAGATCCTGCGCGGCCTGCGCATCGTCCACCAGCACAAGATGCTGCACCTGGACATCAAGCCGGCCAACATCTTCATCACCAACGACAACAAGGCGGTGCTGCTGGACTTCGGCGCGGCGCGCGAGGTGCTGAGCAAGGAGGGCAACTTCATCCGCCCGATGTACACCCCGGGCTTCGCCGCGCCGGAGATGTACCGCCGCGACGGCACGCTCGGCCCCTGGACCGACATCTACGCGATCGGTGCCTGCATCTACGCCTGCATGCAGGGCTACCCGCCCAACGACGCACCGCAGCGGCTCGAGAAGGACCGCCTGACGCTGTCGCTGTCCCGCCTGCGCAACATCTACTCGGACAACCTGATCGAGGTGACCGAGTGGTGCATGGCGCTCGATCCGCTGTCGCGCCCGCAGAGCGTGTTCGCGCTGCAGAAGGAGCTGGCGCGCGAGACCGAGCGCCGCTACACCAAGCTCAGCTTCAGCGAGCGCCTGAAACTGCAGCTGGAGAACCTCAAGGGCGGCAAGCAGGCCTGATCCCCCCCCCGAGCGACGGAGTTCCGATGCCTGCCTTCCACGCCTTCGCGCTCCTGCCTTGCGTGCCGGCAGCCCGGGATGACGCGAGGGGATGCCGGGAACGGGCGTGGCATGTATCCTGCTGACCGAGGCGCCAGGAGACGCACGATGAGGTTCTCGGTTTACCAGGTCAGCCGCAAGGGCGGTCGCGAGAAGAACGAAGACCGCATGGGCTATTGCTACACGCGCGACGCCGGCCTGTTCGCGCTGGCCGACGGCATGGGCGGACACCCGGAAGGCGAGGTGGCGTCCCAGATCGCGCTGCAGACCATGGCAGCGTTGTTCCAGCGCGACGCCCGGCCGGCGCTCAAGGATCCGGTGCGCTTCCTGCACGACGCGATCATCGCGGGCCACCACCAGCTGCTGCGCTACGCCACGGAGAAGGCGCTGATCGACACCCCGCGCACCACCGTGGTCGCCTGCGTGCTGCAGAACGGCGCCGCCTACTGGGCGCACTGCGGCGATTCGCGGCTGTACCTCGTGCGCGGCGACAAGCTGATCGCGCGCACCCGCGACCATTCCTATTCCGAGCTGCAGGAGACGCTGAACGGGGTCGTGCCGCTGGGCGAGAAGTTCAACCGCAACGTGCTGTTCACCTGCCTGGGCAGCCCGGGCAAGCCGGTGGTCGACGCGGTCGGGCCGATGCTGCTGCAGTCGGGCGACCGCATCATGCTGTGCTCGGACGGCCTGTGGAGCTCGGTGCCGGACCAGGTCATCACCGAGCAGATGGCCACCCGCCCGATCTCGGACGCCGTGCCCGAACTGGTCGAGCAGGCGCTGCGCCGCGCGGGCAGCAAGAGCGACAACGTGACCGTGCTGGCGGTGGAGTGGGAATCGTCGGAGGACTACGATTCCACCAAGGCCATCTCGACCCAGACGCTCGGCGAGGAGGTGTTCGCCTCGACGATCCAGGCCAGCGTGCTTGGCCAGGAGCCGGACGACCTCGACGAGGCCGAGATCGAGCGCTCGATCCGCGAGATCAACGAGGCCATCAAGCGCTCCTCGCAACAGAAGAAGCCGTAGCATGTACGGCCGTGGCGGGGCGCATGCAGGCGCCCCGCGTTCCGTTTCCTTGCAGATTTCCCAGATGACCACCTACCTCCGCAGCCAGGGCCGCGCGCCCGATGCCTTGCGCCCCGTGCGCATCACCCGCAACTACACGCGCCACGCCGAAGGGTCGGTGCTGATCGAGTTCGGCGACACCCGCGTGCTGTGCACGGCCTCGGTCGAGGAGCGCGTGCCGCCGCACAAGCGCGGCAGCGGCGAGGGCTGGGTGACGGCCGAGTACGGCATGCTGCCGCGCTCGACCCACACCCGCACCGACCGCGAGGCCGCCAAGGGCAAGCAGAGCGGCCGCACGCAGGAGATCCAGCGCCTGATTGGGCGCTCGCTGCGCGCGGTGTTCGACCTGGCCAAGCTGGGCGAGCGCACCATCCAGCTCGACTGCGACGTGATCCAGGCCGACGGCGGCACGCGCACCGCGGCGATCACCGGCGCCTGGGTCGCGGCACACGACGCCGTGACCAAGCTGCTCGACCTGGGGCTGATCGACGAGTCGCCGATCCGCGACGCGGTGGCCGCGGTGTCCGTCGGCATCGTGCAGGGCGTGCCGCTGCTGGACCTGGAGTATGTCGAGGACTCGTCCTGCGACACCGACATGAACCTGGTGATGACCGGCTCCGGCGGCTTCGTCGAGATCCAGGGCACGGCCGAGGGCGTGCCGTTCTCGCGCGCCGAGATGGACGCGCTGCTCGCGTTGGGCGAGAAGGGCATCCGCGAACTGATCGCCGCGCAGAAGGCGGCGCTGGAGGGCTGAGCGTGCGCCTGGTGCTGGCCTCCAACAACGCCAAGAAGCTGGCGGAGATGCAGGCGCTGTTCGCGCCGCTGGGCGTCGAGCTGGTCGCGCAGGGGGCGCTGGGCATCGGCGAGGCCGAGGAGCCGCACGGCACCTTCGTGGAGAACGCGCTGGCCAAGGCGCGCCACGCGGCCGCGGCCTGCGGCGGGCCGGCGATCGCCGACGATTCCGGCCTGTGCGTCGACGCCCTGGGCGGCGCGCCCGGGGTGCTGTCGGCGCGCTACGCGACGCTGTTCGGCGGCGCGAAGGACGACGCCGAGAACAACAGCGTGCTGCTGAAGCAGCTCGAAGGCCGCAGCGACCGCCGCGCGCGCTTCGTCAGCGTCCTCGTCGCGCTGCGCGCGGCCGACGACCCCGAGCCGCTCGTCGCGATGGGCCGCTGGCACGGCGAGGTGCTGGCCGGGCTGCGCGGCGAGGGCGGCTTCGGCTACGACCCGCTGATGTACATCCCGGAACTGGGCCGCACCGTGGCCGAGCTCGACGCGCAGGAGAAGAACCGGCTCAGCCACCGCGCCCAGGCCGCACGCCAGATGCTGCAGCTGATGCGCGAGGTCTGGCGCCTGGGCTGACCCGCGATGGCTTCCGCCCCCGAGACCCATCTCCGGCCCGGCACGCTGCAGCTGGGCGCGCTGCCGCCGCTGTCGCTCTACGTGCACGTGCCATGGTGCCTGAAGAAGTGCCCGTACTGCGACTTCAACTCGCACGAGCTGCGCGGCCCGCGCCCGGCCGGCGGCCTGCCGCCGGTGGTCGCCGAGGGGGCGGCGCCGGCCCGGGACGGGCTGCCCGAGGCCCGCTACCTGGACGCGTTGCGCGCCGACCTGGAGGCTGCGCTGCCGCTGGTGTGGGGGCGGCGCATCCAGACGGTGTTCATCGGTGGCGGCACGCCCAGCCTGTTCTCGCCCGAGGCGATCGACCGGTTGCTGGCCGACATCCGCGCCCGCCTGCCGCTGGAGCCGGGCTGCGAGATCACGCTGGAGGCCAACCCGGGCACCTTCGAGCGCGACCGCTTCCGCGGCTACCGTGAGGCGGGGGTGACGCGCCTGTCGATCGGGGTACAGAGCTTCGACGACGAGAAGCTGCGCGCGCTCGGCCGGGTGCACGACCGGGCCCAGGCGATCGCGGCCGTCGAGGAGGCGCGCGCCTGCTTCGAGACCTACAACCTGGACCTGATGTACGCGCTGCCGGGGCAGAGCGTGGCGCAGTGCGAGGCCGACCTGCGCCAGGCGCTGGCCTTCGCGCCGCCGCACCTGTCGGTCTACCACCTGACGCTGGAGCCGAACACCTACTTCGCCAAGTACCCGCCCGCGGTGCCGGACGACGACACGGCCTTCGAGATGCTCGACCGCATCACCGGGCTGACCGCGGCGGCCGGCCTGCAGCGCTACGAGGTCTCGGCTTACGCGCGGCCGGGGCATGCCTGCGCGCACAACCTCAACTACTGGCGCTTCGGCGACTACCTCGGCATCGGCGCCGGCGCGCACGGCAAGCTGAGCTTCCCGCACCGGGTGCTGCGCCAGGTGCGCTTCCGCGAGCCGGCGCGCTACATGGAAGCCGCGCTGGCCGGCGACGCGGTGGCGCAGGAGCACGAGGTGGCGCGCGCGGACCTGCCGTTCGAGTTCATGCTCAACGCGCTGCGCCTGAAGGAAGGCTTCGAGCTGGCGCGCTTCACCGAGCGCACCGGGCTGCCGCTGTCGGCGATCGCCGCGGCGCTGGACGAGGCCGAGCGACTGGGCTTCATCGAGCGGGACTGGCAGCGCGTCTGGCCCACCGCGCGCGGCTTCGACTTCCTCAGCGACTTGCAGGCGCTGTTCCTACCGGAGGCCGACTGAAGCGGCCGGGAAGGCCGGGGTTTCCAGCGCCGGCTGCCCATGGCAGCATGGCGGCATCTTCATCTTCCAGCCACCCCGATCAGGAGCGTCCTGCCGTGCCTTCCGGTGTCGTCCGTGCCCCCCTGAACCCGGACACGGCCGCGGCAGGCGGGCTGCAACCCTTGCGCGTGCTGGTGGCCGAGGACGACCGCGTGCAGCAGGTGCTGCTCAGCGCGCACCTGGAAGCCTGCGGCTGCCTGGTCGACATCGCCGAGGACGGCGAGGAGGCGCTGCAGGCATGGCGCGAACACCGCCACCGGCTGGTGATCACGGACTGCCGCATGCCGCGCATGGACGGCTACGCGTTCGCCCGCGCGCTGCGGGCCGAGCCGGGCGGGACGGCGGTGCGGCTGGTGGGCACCAGCGCCGACACCGACGATGCGCCGCTGGCGCTGGCCGCGGGGATGGAGCGCCTGCTGCAGAAACCCGTCTCGCCGGGGGAGCTGGCCGCGCTGTGCGAGGCGGTGCGGCGGGGCTGAGGCCCTACACCCGGTTCAGGCTGGGGCCGGCGGTGCTGCGCAGCCGCTCGATCAGGTGCGGCGCGATCTGCTTGAGTGGCAGCACCTCGTGCGCGGCGCCCGCCTGGATGGCCTCGCGCGGCATGCCGAACACCACCGAGGTGGCCTCGTCCTGCGCGTAGTTGTAGGCGCCGGCATCGCGCATCGCCTTCATCGCCTTCGCGCCGTCGGCGCCCATGCCGGTCAGCATGATGCCGATCGCGTTGGGGCCCACGACCCGCGCGGCCGACAGGAACAGCACTTCGACCGAGGGGCGGTGCCGGTTGACCGGCTCGCCGTCGTACACGCGGGCGATGTAGTTGGCGCCGCTGCGCTCGACGCAGAAGTGGCGGCCGCCCGGCGCGATGTAGGCGTGGCCGGGCAGGATGCGTTCGCCGTCCTCGGCTTCCTTGACCGCGATGCGGCACAGCCCGTCCAGGCGTGCGGCGTAGCTGCGCGTGAACCCGGGCGGCATGTGCTGCGTGATGCACACCGCGGGGGCGTCGGCCGGCAGCGCGGTCAGCACCTCGCGGGTGGCTTCGGTGCCGCCGGTGGACGCGCCGATGAAGATGATCTTCTCGGTCGACAGCCGCCCGATGCTGGCCGGCACGGCCACAGGGGTGTTGCCGGTGACCGCGGCGACGGGCTGGGCCGGCTTGCTGATGCGCGCCTTGGCGGCGATGCGGATCTTCTCGGTGATCTCCTGCGCGAGCAGCTGCAGGCCGTTGGCGATGCCGATCTTGGGCTTGGCGACGAAGTCCACCGCGCCGAGCTCCAGCGCGCGCAGCGTGACGTCGGCGCCCTGCTCGGTCAGGGTCGAGACCATCACCACCGGCATCGGGCGCAGGCGCATCAGCTTGGACAGGAAGTCGATGCCGTCCATGCGCGGCATTTCCACGTCCAGCGTGATGACGTCGGGGTTGAGGTTGCGGATCATCTCGCGCGCGACGTAAGGGTCGCTGGCCGCACCGATGCATTCCATGTCGGGCTGGCGGTTGATGATCTCGGTGAGCAGGCTGCGCACCAGGGCCGAATCATCGACGACCACGACGCGGATCTTGGACATGGGCGAAGGTCCTCCTCGGATTCCGGTTCAGAACAGGTCCACCGTGCCGGCGCCGCTGGCGGGCGGGATGATGCGCTGGCCGGCGGCCCGGTCCTGGGCGAGCAGCGCTTCGGGGTTGCTGGTGCTCAGGCGCTTGACCATGGCCTTGCCACTGGCCGGGAAGAAGCAGACCTTGCGGGGGTAGATGTCGAGCACGTCCTTGGACACGATGGGGATGCGCTCGGTCTTCAGGTAGTCGATCACGAAGTCCGTGTTGCGCTGGCCGACGTTGAGGCTGTTCATGCCGCTGATGACCTGGCCGCCGCCGAACACCTTGGCCTCCAGCGAGCTGCGCGTGGCGCCGAGCTTCATCAGCTCGTTGATCAGCAGTTCCATCGCGTAGGAGCCGTAGCGGCCCGAGTCCTGCGCGCCGATGCCGTCGGGCAGCATGAAGTGGTTCATGCCGCCGACGCGCAGGTTGCGGTCCCACAGGCAGGCGGCAATGCAGGAACCGAGCGTGGTCAGGATGACGATGTCCTCGTCGTGCACGAAGTACTCGCCCGGCAGCACCTTGACGGCCTCGCAGCGGAAATGCGTGTCGTAGAAGAAGAACGAGGCCTCGCCCGGCTTGCGCGGGCGGGCCTTGAGGCGTTCCAGGCGCTCGGTGGAGGTCGCCCCCCCGGGGCCCTGGAGGCTGCTGCTGCGGGGGCGTGCGGTGTCGAGCATGAGGGTCTTATCGTCCGGTAGGCGGCTGCACTTGAGCGACGGGCCTCACAGCCGCTGGTAGACCGTCTTGCCGCGCAGGCGGAACAGCTGGCGCGCATCGGTGAAGTTCTCGGAGTGGCCGACGAACAGCAGCCCCTGTGGCTCCATCACGGCATGGATGCGCTCGAGCACGCGCCGCTGCGTCGGCGCGTCGAAGTAGATCATCACGTTGCGGCAGAACACGAAGTCGAAGCGCGAGCCGAGCGACCAGACCGGCGAGGTCAGGTTGAAGGTGCGGAACTCGACCAGCCGCGCCAGCTCCGGCTTGACGCGGATGCGCCCGGTGTTGCGGCCGGTGCCGCGCAGGAAGTGGCGCTTGAGCAGCTCCGGCGTCAGGCCGCGAGATTCTGCCTCGTAGATGCCGCGGCTGGCGGTGGCCAGCACCCGGGTGTCGATGTCGCTGGCCAGGATGCGCACCGGCGCGTCGTGTCCCAGCGTGTCGACCACGGTCATCGCGATCGAGTACGGCTCCTCGCCGGTGGAGGCCGCGTTGCACCAGATGTGGATCGGGTGGTGCGGGCCGCGCCGGCGCAGCTCCTCGGCCAGCAGGCGGAAATGGTGCTCCTCGCGGAAGAAGGCGGTCAGGTTGGTGGTCAGGCAGTTGACGAACTCCTGCCATTCCGCCTCGGCCTGCGCGCCCGCACCCTTTTCCAGCCAGTGCAGGTAGTCGGCAAAGCTGCGGTGTCCGGTCTCGCGCAGCCGGCGCGACAGGCGGCTGTAGACCATGGCCTGCTTGCCGGCGTGCAGGCTGATGCCGGCGCGCTGGTGGATCAGTTGCCGCACGCGTTCGAAGTCCGCCTTGTCGAAGGCGAACTCCTGGATCACGGGGTCGGCCACGGCGGGCGAGGCCGCCGCGGCGGAGGGGAGCACGGCGCTCATGACGGTCGGAACTCTGGGCAGTGTTGCGGCGCTCAACGGCGAGCGTCGTCACTCCGGGATATCGGCCGGGCCGGGAAGTTCTTGAGCGCCGGTACCAGATGGCACGTTCAGTGCGCGGGCTTGCGCTCGAGGAAATGCCAGTGCAGTTGCAGCGAATACACCTCGGAGGCCTCGCTGCCGAGCGTGCGGCCGGCGTTGAGCTGCAGCCCCAGCCGGCCGGGGATCAGCCAGAGCCGGGTGCCCAGTGACTGCACCGTCGGCGTGCGGTCGGTGGCGTGCAGTTCGCCCGAGAAGGAGAACCGGTTGTGCGGCGACCAGGCCAGCGCCGCGTCCAGCAGGGTGGTGGTCTCGCGCGTCTCGACATGGTGGCGCGGGCCCAGGTTCAGCCGCAGCGACATGCCCGCGGGCAGGCCCAGCGAGCTGAGCGCGGTGAGCGTCGCATGCTCCATCTGCATGCGGCCGAGGTCGGCCAGGCGCTGGGTGAACGCGGCGACCTTGAGGCCCCAGCGGGCCGGGCCGAGCCGCCAGTCGCCGTCGGTGAAGCGGGCCGCGGCCCCCAGGCCCCAGTTGCCTTCGCGGACCTGGGTCAGCGGCTGCAGGAACGCGCCCAGGCGCACCGGCTGGGCCTTGCTGCACGCGGGCAACGACATCCACGCGTGGGCCCCGCTGGCGTGGGCATACCAGCTGTCGATCTGGCAGCCGCCGGGGGCGATCTGCTGCACGTCGTCCGGCGGCAGGCCGGCCTGCGCGGTAGCGAATCCCGGCGTGCCGCACAGCGCCACCCCGAGCGCCACGAGCGGCAGCGAGCGGGGCGACGGAGACGGGCGGGCGTGTGACATGGCAGCGGTCCGGTCGGCGCATTACACCGTACGCGGCCTGCCGCTGTGAACCACCGGCCCGGTAACAGCGGGCCTCGTTGCGGCATACGCCACGTTCAGGGTGCACGACCTAGCGTAGGTCGCGAACCGCGCGAGGCCCAACCCCGGAACCGGGGAAGGCCGGGAAACCACCAGGGGGTTGGCCGCGGGCCTCAGAAGGTCGTCCAGTCGTCGTCCGCGGTGGAGGCGGCGGCGGGGGCTGCGGCGCGCCCTGGCTCCGGCTTGGCCGCTGCCGGGGCGGCCGGTGCAGCCGCGGGCGCGGCGGCTTGAGGCACGGGCGCCGGGGCGGCTTGCGTGCGGGCGCGTTCGATGGCCTGCTGCGCCAGGCGCCCGGCATCGTGCTGGTCCAGCCGGAAGGTGCCCACCAGTTCCGCCAGGCGCTGCGCCTGCTGCTTGAGGCTCTCGGCGGCGGCGGCCGACTCCTCGACCAGCGCGGCGTTCTGCTGCGTCATCTCGTCGAGCTGCGTGACCGCGACGTTGACCTGGCCGATGCCGGCGCTCTGCTCGGCAGCTGCCGCGCTGATCTCGCCGATGATGTCGGTGACGCGCTGCACCGAGGCGACGATCTCGTTCATGGTCTGGCCGGCCGACTGCACCAGCTTGGAGCCGGATTCGACCTTCTCGACCGAGGCGCCGATGAGGGTCTTGATCTCCTTGGCCGCCTGCGCGGAGCGCTGGGCGAGGTTGCGCACTTCGCCGGCGACGACCGCGAAGCCACGGCCCTGCTCGCCGGCGCGGGCGGCTTCGACCGCGGCGTTGAGGGCGAGGATGTTGGTCTGGAAGGCGATGCCGTCGATGACGCCGATGATGTCGGCGATCTTCCTGGAGGCGGCGTTGATCTCGTCCATGGTGGTGACCACCTCGGCGGCGACCGCACCGCCCTTGGCGGCGACCTCGCTGGCGGAGGCGGCCAGCTGGTTGGCCTGGCGCGCGGCGTCGGCGGACTGCTTGACGGCGCTGGTGAGCTGCTCCATGGAGGCGGCGGTCTGCTGCAGGCTGGAGGCGGTCTGCTCGGTGCGCGAGGACAGGTCCTGGTTGCCGGTGGCGATCTCGGTCGAGGCGCTGGTGATGTTGCCGGTGGCGTCGCGCACCTGGCCGACCAGCGTGCGCAGCGACTGCTGCATGGCCGCCATCGAGGCGACCAGCTGCCCGATCTCGTCGCGCTGGGCCGCGACGATGTCCTGCGACAGGTCGCCCTGGGCGATGCGCGCGGCGAGGTCGCGGGCGCGCAGCACCGAGCCGGCGATGCTGCGCACCGTGAAGACGGTCAGCGGCACCATCACGAGCAGCGCGACGACGACCGCGCCGACCAGCAGCTGCGACAGCCGCCCGGTGCTGGCCTCGAGTTCCGCCTTCGAGGCTTCCATCTCCTGGCGCAGCGCGGCCACCAGCGCGCTCATGTCGCGGTCGGCCGCCTCGACATGCTCCTTCAGGCGGTCGGCGTAGGCACCGGCGGCGGCGCCGTCCAGCTGGGCGCGCTCGATCTGCTCGATGATCGGCGCGATGCCCTGCTCATATTCCTTCAGGGCGACCTGCGCCTGCCGTGCCAGCTCGAGGTCGCGCGGGTTGGCCAGCTGGCCGAGCAGCTTCTCGAGGCGGGCATGGGCCTGCGCCGACGCCTGCTGCCACTGGTCCTTCAGGTCCGCGACCTTGGCCGCGTTGTTGTGGTCGATGATGATGTCCTTCTCGAGGCGCCGGACCTCGGACATCAGCGAGCGCACCCCGTCGGCCTCGACCATCGCGCCGACCTTGTGGCCGAGCAGGTCGTCCAGCGTCTCGCGGGTGCTGCCGAGCGACATCGAGCCCATCAACCCGATCAGGGTCAGGAGCACCAGCGCGAAGGCGGTGCTGAAGTAGAGGCGGGCTCTGATCGAAAGATGGGCGGACAGCTTCATGCGCGATTCCTGATGGTGCAACGAAGCGGGACGCTAGCAATCAGTGCGCCAGCAAGGCCCCGGTGTCCTGGCGCAGGTCCAGGCGGAACGCGCGCACCACGTCGGCCAGCTTGAAGGCCTGCTCCTTGAGGCTTTCGGCGGCCGCGGTGGACTGTTCCACCAGCGCGGCGTTCTGCTGCGTCATCTGGTCCAGGTGCGTGACGGCCTGGTTGATCTGGCCGATGCCGTCGCGCTGCTCGGCGGTGGCCGCGGTGATCTCGCCGATGATGTCGGTGACGCGCTGCACCGAGCCGACGATCTCCTGCATCGTCGTGCCGGCGGTCTGCACCAGGCGGGCGCCGGACTCGACCTTGTCGACCGAGGCGCTGATCAGCGACTTGATCTCCTTGGCTGCCTGCGCGGAGCGCTGGGCGAGGTTGCGCACCTCGCCGGCGACGACCGCGAAGCCACGGCCCTGCTCGCCGGCGCGGGCGGCTTCGACCGCGGCGTTGAGGGCGAGGATGTTGGTCTGGAAGGCGATGCCGTCGATCACGCCGATGATGTCGGCGATCTTCTTGGAGGCGGTGTTGATCTCGTCCATGGTCGAGACGACCTGCGAGACCACCTCGCCGCCCTTGGCCGCCACCTCGCTGGCCGAGACCGCGAGCTGGTTGGCCTGGCGCGCGGCGTCGGCGGACTGCTTGACGGTGCTGGTGAGCTGCTCCATGGAGGCGGCGGTCTGCTGCAGGCTGGAGGCGGCCTGTTCGGTGCGCGAGGACAGGTCCTGGTTGCCGGTGGCGATCTCGGCGGACGCGGTCGTGATGCTTTCGGTCGACGACTGCACGCGGGTGACGATGGCGCGCAGCGAGTCCTGCATCTCCTTGAGGGCGCGCAGCAGGTCGGCGGCTTCGTCCTTGCCGCTGACCTCGACGTGGTGCGTGAGGTCACCGTCGGCGATCGAGCGCGCCAGGGCCTGGGCACTGGCGATGGGCTTGCAGATGCTGTGCATGTTCATCAGCGTCAGCGGCACCACCACGACGACCGCGCAGGCGACCGCCACGCCGAACAGCGCGATGGTCAGCTGCATCGCGTCCTGGTTGGCCGCTTCGGCACTGCGGTTGCGCTCGGCCTGCGCCTGCTCGAGGGCGGCGAGCTGCTTTTCGGCCGCGTCGTAGGCAGCGATCGCCTTGCCCATCACGCGCTGGGCGACCGTGGCGCTGTCGTAGCCGCCGTTGACCAGCTGGTTGGCAGTGGGCTCGAACGAGCGGGCGTAGTCGTCCAGGTGCCTGGACAGTTCCTGCACGATCGCGACGTCGCTCGAGTCGGACGCGAGGATGGCGTTGAGCTGCTGCCGCACGGACGTGAAGGTCTGCTGCCAGAGCTGGCGGATCTGCGTGACCTTCTCCGGCGTCTCGTAGTGGATGATCATGTCCTTCTCGTACCGGCGCATCATCCCCATGCCGTCGCGCAACGACGACAGCGCGCCGGTGGTCGCCGCGGTCTGGGCGATGTACTCGCTGCCCAGCGCCTGCAGGCGGAACAGCCCGAACAGGCCGGCACCGCCGACCAGGCTCAACAGGAAAAGGACCACCACGATCGCCCCGATCATCCGGGTGCGGATCGTGAAGCTGCGCATGAGCTGGAACAGGAAGGCCATTGTCGTCTCCTTGTCGTCGTTCTAGTCGACCAGACCCATCGAGGGGTCGCACATCAGGCGCTCGATGTCGAGCAGGATGAGCATGCGGTCGCCGACCTCGCCCAGCCCCAGGATGCAGCTGGCATCCACGGCGGAGCTGATCTCCGGTGCGGGGCGCACGCTTTCGGCGGGGATCTCGAGGACGTCGCTGACGCCGTCGACGACCACGCCGACCACCCGACCGCCGACATGCAGCACGATGACGACGGTGAAGGCGTTGTATTCGCAGGTGTCGGTGTTGAGCCGCACGCGCAGGTCCACGATGGGCACGATCACGCCGCGCAGGTTGACGACACCCTTGACGTGCGCAGGCGCGTTGGCGATGCGCGTGGGCGGCTCGTACGAGCGGATCTCCTGCACCTTGAGGATGTCGATGCCGTACTCTTCTGTGCCGAGGCGGAAGGTCAGGTATTCCTTGGGCCGGGAGGCGGTCGTCGTGAACTGGTCGTTGGCACCCATGGTGTTGTCCGTGTTCGGTGTCTCTGTGACCGGTTATCGGCGCGTCGGGGGCGGGACTGTAGGGTTCAGGGCACCCGCATCGCGCCACGGCCGCCCGTGCGGCGGCCGTCGGGGGAAGGAAGCGATCCCCGCCCAGGGATGCGCGGCAGGCAGGGCCGGCAGCGCTGCGCCGGTGCGATGCCGCGTGCCATGGGCAAGGGGCCGTGCCGTCAGGCGAGCGCGACTTCGGCGCTCGCCAGGCCGAGGCTGGGCGAGAGGATCAGGCGCTCGATGTCGAGCAGGATCAGCATGCGTTCGCCGACCTGGCCCAGGCCCGTGATGAATCGGGCATCCACTGCGGAGCTCAGCTCGGGCGCAGCCTTGATCGCCTCGGCCGGCAGCTCCATCACGTCGCTGACCGCGTCGACCACCGCGCCGACGGTGCGGTCCTGCACGCACAGGATGATGGTGACGGTGAAGCCGTTGTACTCGACCCGCTCGCAGCCGAAGCGCATGCGCAGGTCGACGATGGGCACGATCACGCCGCGCAGGTTGACCACGCCCTTGATGAAGGCGGGGGCGTTGGCGATGTGCGTGGGTTCCTCGTAGCCCCGGATTTCCTGCACCTTGAGGATGTCGATGCCGTACTCCTCGTTGCCGAGGCGGAAGGTGAGGTACTCCTTGGGTTTGCTGGCGGCAGCCTGTGCCGACGCGCCGCGCGCGCTGGTGGCAGGCTGGATGTGCTGGATGGGGTCCATGGCGCCCATGTCGTCTCCTGCTAGAGGTGGTATTCAACGGTGTTTCGGCCGCGACCGGCCGAACTTGAGCCGGTGACCCGGCGGCGGGCGGATCGCCGGCTGCGGTCGCGGATCAGAACGTGGTCCAGTCGTCGTCGCCGGTCGTCTCGGCGGGGACGGGCGCGGGCGCCGGGCGTGCGGCCGGTTGTGCCGCGGGCGCCGCCGCTTCGCTGCGCTTGGGTGCGGCAGGCGGCGTGGCCGGTCGGGGCGTGGCCGCCGTGGCGCGGGCGCGCGAGATGGTCTGCGCCGCGAGGGCGTCGGCCTGGCGCAGCTTGAAGGTGCTGACCAGCTCGGCGAGCTTCTGGGCCTGCTGGCGCAGGCTCTCGGCGGCGGCGGTCGACTCCTCGACCAGCGCGGCGTTCTGCTGCGTCATCTGGTCCAGCTCGCTGACGGCCGCGTTGATCTGGCCGATGCCCTGGTTCTGCTCGGCAGCTGCCGCGCTGATCTCGCCGATGATGTCGGTGACGCGCTGCACCGAGGCGACGATCTCGTTCATGGTCTGGCCGGCCGACTGCACCAGCTTGGAGCCGGATTCGACCTTCTCGACCGAGGCGCCGATCAGGCTCTTGATCTCGCGTGCGGCCTGGGCCGAGCGTTGTGCCAGGTTGCGCACTTCGCCGGCGACGACCGCGAAGCCACGGCCCTGCTCGCCGGCGCGGGCGGCTTCGACCGCGGCGTTGAGGGCGAGGATGTTGGTCTGGAAGGCGATGCCGTCGATGACGCCGATGATGTCGGCGATCTTCCTGGAAGCGGCGTTGATCTCGTCCATGGTGGTGACCACCTCGGCGGCGACCGCACCGCCCTTGGCGGCGACCTCGCTGGCGGAGGCGGCCAGCTGGTTGGCCTGGCGCGCGGCGTCGGCGGACTGCTTGACGGTGCCGGTGATCTGCTCCATGGAGGCGGCGGTCTGCTGCAGGTTGGAGGCGGTCTGCTCGGTGCGTGCCGACAGGTCCTGGCTGCCCGCGGCGATCTCGCCGCTGGCGGTGGTGATGCTGTCGGTGGACTGGCGGATGCGACCGACGACGGTGCGCAGCTGGTCCTGCATGCGGCCGAGCGCCGACAGCAGCAGGCCCAGCTCGTCCTTGCGGTCGACCAGCACGTCCTTGGACAGGTCACCGTTGGCGATCAGGTCGGCCGCGCCGATGGCCTGCTGCAGCGGACGGGTGACCGAGCGGGTGATCAGCCAGGCCAGCAGGATGCCGGCCAGCAGCGCGCCGACGGTCAGCACCGTCAGCCAGACGAGGGCCGAGGAGACGCTGTCCGCGACCAGCGCGCGGGTCTCCGCGAGACGCTGGTTCTGGCGCTGCACGTAGGCGTCGATCGCGCCGAGGTAGGTCTGCGAGCGCGGTGCCAGCTCGCCCGCGAGGAGTTCGTCGGCCTCGTCGTATTGGGCCAGTTCCAGCGCCTTGAAGACCTTGTCGCGCACCGAGACGTACTCCTTGCGTGCCTGTTCGGCCTGGGCGAGCAGCTGCTTGCCCTCGGTGGTGCGGGTGCGTTCCTGCAGTTCCTTCAGCAGCCCGTTGATGCGGGCGCTGGATTCTTCCATCGGGGTGCGCAGGTCGTCCCACAGGGTCCGAGCGCCTGCGGACTTGGCGATCGCGTGCGTGCGCGCCAGGTTGATCCCGGTTTCGTTGCGCCACTGGACGGCGAGGGTGTTCAGCTGTTCTCGGGCATCGGAATCCTGCTCGAGCGTGCGGATGCGTTGCAGTTGGCTCATGCCCAGCGCGGCGACTGCGAGCGTCAACGCAAGGACGATCGAGAAGCCAGCGCCGAGGCGCACTCCAAGTTTCAGGTCGGCCAGTTTCATGTGAGTCTCAAGAGCGGGGCGTCCCCTGCGATGCGGGGCGGATGTCAGGCAATGCAGGGGAACGATGGGTATGGTCTGCACCGCGCGGGCGGTGCGGGTCTGAGGGGTTGGACACTCCAGATCACGGTATCGGCAGGTCGCCTCAGGACTTGAATCCCGGGCCGACGGCCGGCCGGGTCGGCATGAGAACTTCTTCATGGATGGCCCGGAAACGACGACGCCCGGCCGGGGCCGGGCGTCGCGCAAGGCAGGTCAGCGCGAGGTCAGAACGTGGTCCAGTCGTCGTCGCCGGCTGCCGTGGCCGCAGGCTGGGCGGTCGGTGCGGCAGGGGCTGCGGCCTCGCTGCGCTTGGGGGTCACCTGCGCGGCCGGCCTGGCCGGTGTGCCGGACGCGGTGCGCGCGCGCGAGATGGCCCGGGCAGCCAGCGCGTCGGCCTGCTGCAGCCTGAAGGTGCTGACCAGCTCGGCGAGCTTCTGGGCCTGCTGGCGCAGGCTCTCGGCGGCGGCGGTCGACTCCTCGACCAGCGCGGCGTTCTGCTGGGTCATCTGGTCCAGCTCGCTGACGGCCGCGTTGATCTGGCCGATGCCCTGGTTCTGCTCGGCAGCCGCCGCGCTGATCTCGCCGATGATGTCGGTGACGCGCTGCACCGAGGCGACGATCTCGTTCATGGTCTGGCCGGCCGACTGCACCAGCTTGGAGCCGGATTCGACCTTCTCGACCGAGGCGCCGATGAGGGTCTTGATCTCCTTGGCCGCCTGCGCGGAGCGCTGGGCGAGGTTGCGCACCTCGCCGGCGACGACCGCGAAGCCACGGCCCTGCTCGCCGGCGCGGGCGGCTTCGACCGCGGCGTTGAGGGCGAGGATGTTGGTCTGGAAGGCGATGCCGTCGATGACGCCGATGATGTCGGCGATCTTCCTGGAGGCGGCGTTGATCTCGTCCATGGTGGTGACCACCTCGGCGGCGACCGCACCGCCCTTGGCGGCGACCTCGCTGGCGGAGACGGCCAGCTGGTTGGCCTGGCGCGCGGCGTCGGCGGACTGCTTGACGGTGCTGGTGAGCTGCTCCATGGAGGCGGCGGTCTGCTGCAGGCTGGAGGCGGTCTGCTCGGTGCGTGCCGACAGGTCCTGGCTGCCCGCGGCGATCTCGCCGCTGGCGGTGGTGATGCTCTCGGTGGCCAGCTGCACGGTGCGCAGGCTGTCGTGCAGCGCACGGCGCATCTCCTCGACGGCGCGCGTGATGGCGCCGATCTCGTCGCGGCGGTCCGAGGCAAGCGGGACCGACAGGTCACCGGCCCCGATGGCCTGCACGCGTGCGGCCAGCGGCGCGAGCGGACGCAGCATGTGCCGCATGAACCACCACAGCAGGCCGGCAACGGCCAGGCCGGTGACCGTGATCGCCAGGCCCAGCACCAGCACTTGGCGGTGCAGCGCGGCCAGCACCTCGGACTTCGGCGCTTCGGCGATCACGTACCAGCCGGTGCTGGCGCTGCGTACGCCGGCGGCCCAGCGTTCGCCGGCCACCTCCGGATGGAGCAGTGCGGCCATGCCGGTCACCCAGCCGTTGTCCTCGGCGACCAGGCGCCGCACCCAGCCGGCCGTGCCCTCGCCCAGCACGGCCTTGAGCGGCTTGCCGCTGTGCTGCGGGTGCAGCACCAGGCGCCACTGTTCGACGTCCTCGTGCGGGGCCAGCACGTACAGCCCGCCGTGCTCGTAGACCTGGGCTTCCTGCACCGTCTTCATCAGCGCGGCCTGCTGCATCGAGATGTCGACGCCGATGTAGAGCACGCCCACGATGCGGCCGCTGCCGTCCTTGACCGGGTCGTAGACCGTCATGAAGGGGCGGCCGAACAGCGTGGTCGTGCCCACGTAGCGGCGGCCGGCACGCAGCTCGGCATAGGCGGGGCTGCTCCGGTCGAGCAGGGTGCCCACCGCGCGCGTGCCGTCCTCCTTCTTCACCGAGGTGGTGATGCGGCGGAAGTCCTCGCCCTGCACCACGAAGACGGTGGCGTTGCCGCCGGGGTAGTCCAGCGCGAAGTCGTCGACGGCGACGGTGTTGTCGTTGATCGCCTCGCCGCGGCTGGTCAGGATGCCCTGGATGGGGTCCTCCAGCGTGAAGGTGGAGGCGAAGTGGCGGCGGAACGAGGCGAAGGCGTTCTCGGCCGTGACGCGCATGCTCTGGTGGAAGGCGTCCAGCGCTCCGGCCAGCGCGTCGGCCTTGGCGTGCGCGTAGGCGTAGGTGTTGTCGCGGTGCTGCATGGAGGCCGACAGGTAGAAGGCCACCGTCAGCAGCAGCGTGCCGAGCAGCAGGGCGCCGCTGGCCACCAAGGCCATGATGGTGGCCAGCGAGCGCTGGGTTCCGGTTCGGGGGTGATGGGCACCCTGCAAGGCGTGCGCGGAAGTTGTCGAGGTCATGAGCAGCCCTTCTGTGACAAGCGGTGTTGCGATCGGGAGGCGGGTTGGGGCGGCTTGTGGCCGCCGGCCCGTCCCGGTGTGGCGGGGTGGGTGGGCCAGCGTCAGGCCGACCCGTCGGCAGTGACCAGCCCGAGGCTCGGCGAGAGCATCAGGCGTTCGATGTCCAGCAGGATCAGCATGCGTTCGCCGACCTGGCCGAGTCCGGTGATGAACGTCGCGTCGATCGCGGCGCTGAGCTCGGGAGCCGGCCGGACCGCCTCGGCGGGCAGTTCCAGCACGTCGCTCACCGCATCGACCACGGCGCCGACCACCCGGCCGCGGACGTTGAGGACGATGACGACGGTGAAGTCGTTGTATTCGACCTGCTCGCAGCCGAAGCGCATGCGCAGGTCGACGACGGGCACGATCACGCCGCGCAGGTTGACCACGCCCTTGATGAAGGCCGGGGCATTGGCGATGCGGGTCGGATCTTCGTAGCCGCGGATCTCCTGCACGCGCAGGATGTCGATGCCGTATTCCTCGCGGCCCAGGCGGAAGGTCAGGTACTCCCGGGAGGGCAGCGCGGTGGCCTGCGGCAGGACGGGGGTGCTTTCCTGCACCGGGGGTTGCATCGTTGCCATGTGCGGTTCCTCTACTCTCCAGGGTTGTCGGCCGGGCCGCACGAAGACTTGAGGAACTGTTTCACGGCCGGACCGCACGGGGCGGCCCGGCCTGCGGGAAGGCTCAGTGGCGCGAGCGGCGCACCAGGCTGCCGACGTCCAGGATCAGCGCGACGCGGCCGTCGCCCATGATGGTGGCGCCCGAGACGTCGGGCACCTTGCGGTAGTTGGCCTCGAGGTTCTTGACCACCACCTGCTGCTGGCCGAGCAGCTCGTCCACCAGCAGCGCGACGCGGCCCCCTTCGGCCTCGACGACCACCATGATCGAGCCGGGGCGTTCGAAGTCGAAGCGCGGCACGTTGAACACCTGCTCGAGCTCGATCACGGGCATGTACTCCTGGCGCACCTCGACCACCCGGCCGTGGTTGCCGATGGTCCGCACCATGCCCGGCTCGACCTGGAAGCTTTCCACCACCGAGGACAGCGGCAGGATGTAGACCTCCTCGCCGACACCCACGCTCATGCCGTCCATGATGGCCAGCGTCAGCGGCAGGCGCACCGCGACGCGCATGCCCTGGCCCTCGACCGACTGGATCTCGACGGTGCCGTTGAGCGCGGCGATGTTCTTCTTCACCACGTCCATGCCGACGCCGCGGCCGGACACGTCGGTGACCTGCTCGGCGGTCGAGAAGCCGGGTTCGAAGATCAGGTTCCAGACCTCCTGGTCGGACAGCGTGTCCGGTGCGTGCAGGCCGCGTTCGCGTGCCTTCTTCAGCAGCTTCTCGCGGTTCAGCCCGCGGCCGTCGTCGGCGACCTCGATCACGATGGAGCCCCCCTGGTGGGAGGCCGACAGCGTGATCGTGCCGGTTTCGGGCTTGCCCCTGGCCAGGCGCTCCTCGGGCAGCTCGATGCCGTGGTCGCAGGAGTTGCGCACCAGGTGGGTGAGCGGGTCGGTGATCTTCTCGACCAGGCCCTTGTCCAGCTCGGTGGCCTCGCCGTGCGTGACCAGCTCGACCTTCTTGCCGAGCTTGTGCGCCAGGTCGCGCAGCATGCGCGGGAAGCGGCTGAACACCGTGGACATGGGGATCATGCGGATCGACATCACGGCTTCCTGCAGGTCGCGCGTGTTGCGGTCCAGGTCCGTCAGGCCGGCCAGCAGCTGCTGGTGCACCACCGGGTCCAGCGTGCGGCTGTTCTGCGCCAGCATGGCCTGGGTGATGACCAGTTCACCGACCAGGTTGATCAGCTGGTCGACCTTCTCGATCGAGACGCGGATCGTCGCGGCATCCAGCGAGGCGGCGCTGCGGCCTTCGGCCTTGGCAGCCGCCTTGGGGGCTGCGGCAGGCTTCGGGGCAGCGGCTGCCGGGGCCGGCGCGGCCACCGGCGCTGCCGGGGCGGCGGCCGGTGCGCCGGGGGCATCGTCGAAGAAGCCGTAGCCCGGGTCGGCGCTGGCCGCCGGCGCGGCTCCCTGGGTTTCAGGCGCCGCAGCCGGGGCGGCTTCCATCGGCGCAAAGCGCACCTGCTCGCGCGAGACGTGGAAGGTGAACAGGTCGAGCAGCTCGCTTTCGCTGCTGCTCGTGACCACCTTGAAGCGGCGCGTGCCGTCGACGGCCTGGCCGTCGTCCAGGGGCTCGATCGTGCCGAGGTCGGTGATCTCGCGGAACAGTTCCTGCAGGTTGTCGGCCTGCGAGGGGTCGGGCAGCGGGCCGACGGTCAGCTCGAGCGTGCGCACGCCCCCCGCTGCGGCCGGGGCTGCGGCAGGGGCAGGTGCCGGCGCCGCCACGGGGGCGGGGGCCGGTGCCGGGGCCGCCACCGCAGGCGCCGGGGCCTCGCCGGCCACCATCGCGCGGATGTTGAACAGCAGCTCGGACGTGTCGATCTCCTCGCCCACGCCGGTCTGGTGGCGCTTGAGCTGGGCGCGCAGCGCATCGCCCGAGGCCAGCAGCACGTCGACCATCTCGGCGGTGGGCTGCAGTTCGTGGCGGCGCAGCTTGTCCAGCAGCGTCTCCATCTGGTGCGTCAGTTCGGCCACGTCGGCAAAGCCGAACGTGGCGGCGCCGCCCTTGATCGAGTGGGCGCAGCGGAAGATGGCGTTCAGTTCCTCGTCGTCCGGGGCCTCGATGTCCAGCTCGAGCAGTTCCTGCTCCATGCGGTCGAGGTTCTCGGCCGCTTCCTCGAAGAAGACCTGGTAGAACTGGCTCAGGTCGATGCCTGCATTGCTCTGGGAAGCGGAGGACGTGATCTCGCCCATCGGGTACTCCTGGTCTTGTCGTCGTGTTGGCGCAGCGTCCCCGGCGGTCAACGGATGACCTTGCGGATCACTTCGATCAGCCGGGCGGGATCGAAGGGCTTGACCAGCCAGCCGGTGGCGCCCGCGGCGCGGCCGGCCTGCTTCATCTGCTCGCTCGACTCGGTGGTCAGGATCAGGATGGGCGTGGTCTTGAACTGGGGGGTCTCGCGCAGCTTGCGGGTGAGGCTGATGCCGTCCATGCGGGGCATGTTCTGGTCGGTCAGCACCAGGTCGAAGTTCTGCGTGCCGGCCTTCTCGTAGGCGTCCTGACCATCCACGGCCTCGACGACGTGATAGCCCGCGCTTTTCAGGGTGAACGAGACCATCTGGCGCATCGATGCCGAATCATCCACGGCAAGGATTGAATGCATAGCGCTCTCCGTTTTCGCCTATATCGGAAGTTGCCCGGGGATCTTTAGAACAGCTCGATCGAGCCGGCATCCATCTCGGCCTGGGTGACCGGGTTGGGGCGCAGCGGCGCGACCTCGACGACGGCCTCGCCGTCCTCGTCCTCGTCGCCCATCGCCTCGCGCGCCAGCTGGTCCGCGCAGCTGCGCAGGCGCCGGTGCGTGTGGGCGATCAGCTGCGAGGCCATGTCCTGGAACTGCAGCGCGACCACCGCCGCGCCCAGGTGCTGCATCACCGCCGTCAGCTCGTCGGTGCCGATGCGGCGCTCGGCGGCAGCGGCCGACAGCGACTGCATCTGCGCCACGGCTGCGGAGAAGCGCTGCAGCAGGCTGTCGCTGGCATCGGCGAGCAGGGTGTCGAGACGCTCCAGGTCGTGGCTGGCGGTCATCAGGTGGTCCTGCAGTTCGGCTGCCATCAGCAAGGGGATGGCGCTGGTCGTGCCGGGCAAGGATGTGTCATTCGTCACCGGGGGTCTCCACGTCGGGGGCTGAGGCTGCAGGCGTCCCAGTAGAATTTTTGTCACGGCTTGCCGGGGTCGAAGGACCGACAAGGCAAGGAATCTGATGGCTATTCGGCATGGCGGCCCTGATCCTGTAGGACTTTTTTCTCGTTTCGGGGCCGGCATGCGATGCTGCAACCCATGAGCGCCACCCCGCCCCGCCGCCTCCTGCGCGTGCTGCACATCGAGGACTCGGACCTGGACCACCAGCTGGTGGTGACCCAGATGCGGCGCGCCGGGCTGGACGTGACCTCGATGCGGGTGGAGACCGCCGCCGAGTTCGAGGCCGCGCTGCGCGACGGCTGCGGCGGCGAGGACTGGGACGTCATCCTGTCCGACTACAACCTGCCAGGGTTCTCCGGGCTGATGGCACTGGACATGCTGCGCGCCAGCCAGCGCCTGGTGCCGTTCATCATCGTCTCGGGCGAGATCGGCGAGGACGTGGCGGTCGAGGCGATGCGCAACGGGGCGAGCGACTACCTGCTCAAGAACAACCTGGCACGCCTCGTGCCTGCGACCTTGCATGCCATCGATGCCCAGCAGGCCATGCGCGCGAAGCAGGTGGCCGACGCCGCGCTGGCGCAATCCAAGGAGCGGCTGCGCGAGCTGGCCCAGCACCTGCAGACCAGCGTCGAGGCCGAGCGTGCGGCCATCGCGCGCGAGGTCCACGACGACGTGGGCGGCTCGTTGACCGCGCTCAAGTTCGACATCGCCTGGATCGCGCGGCACGCGCAGGACGAGGCGGTGCGGCAGCGCGCGCAGTCGGCGCTGGAGACCGTCAACCACGCGCTGGAGGCCAGCAAGCGCATCATGCACAACCTGCGCCCGGCCATCCTGGAGCAGGGCCTGGTCGCGGCGCTGCAATGGATGACCGCCCGGTTCGAGAAGCGCACGGGCATTGCCACCACCTTTCACTCCAGTCACGAACAGATGCAATTGCCGGCCGGCGTGCCGCTGGTGGCCTACCGCACCGCCCAGGAGGCGCTGACCAACATCACCAAGCATGCCCAGGCGAGCCGGGTGAAGGTCGACCTGACGTTGGCCGGCGGGGTGCTGTCGCTGGAGGTCAGCGACAACGGCCGGGGCCTGAGCCCGGCGGACCTGTCCAAGGCCCGCTCGTTCGGCATCCGCGGGCTGCACGAGCGCGCCGGCACCGTGGGCGGCTGGGTGGACCTGACCAGCGGCCCCCATGGCACCACGCTGATCCTGCTGGTGCCGTTGACCGGGGAAGGGCCGCCAAGCGATGATGCGCCGCACGAGGACGTGCGCTCGGGACAACACGACCCGACGTTCTGGGGAGAACTATGATCAAGGTGATCCTGTGCGATGACCACGCGCTGATCCGCCGGGGCATCCGCGACACCCTGGCGGACGTGGACGACATCGAGGTGGTGGGCGAGGCCGGCGACTATGGCGAGCTGCGCAGCCTGCTGCGCACCACGCCGTGCGACGTGCTGGTGCTGGACATCAACCTGCCCGGACGCAGCGGCCTGGACGTGCTGCACGTGCTCAAGGACGAAGGCTCGCCGGTCAAGGTGCTGGTGGTCTCGATGTACCCCGAGGACCAGTACGCGATCCGCGCACTCAAGGCCGGCGCCTACGGCTACGTCAACAAGGGGGGCGACCCGGCGCAGCTGGTCGCGGCGGTGCGCATGGTGGCCCAGGGCCGCAAGTACGTCACGCCCGAGATGGCGCAGATGCTGGTCGAGAGCCTGACCGCGCCGGCCACCGAGGCCGCGCACGAGCGCCTGTCCGACCGCGAGCTGCAGACCCTGGTGATGATCGCCTCGGGCAAGCGCCTGTCAGACATCGCCGAGGAGCTCACCCTGAGCCCCAAGACCGTCAGCGTCTACCGCGCCCGCGTGCTGGAGAAGCTCGGGCTGTCGAACAACTCGGAACTCACCGTCTACGCGATCCGCAACGGCCTGGTCTGAGGCCGGCTGCGCTCACTGGAAGCGCGAGAGCATCTGCTCCAGCGCCACCGTGAACGGCTGCTCCAGCAGGGGCAGGATCGCCAGCACGCCCACCAGCCCCACCGACAGCGTGATCGGGAAGCCGATCGCGAAGATGTTCATCTGCTGTGCCACCCGGGTGATGACGCCCAGGATCAGGTTGATGAACAGCAGCATCGCCATGATCGGCAGCGCGATCCACACGCCGATCCTGAACACCTCGGCACCCAGCGTGTGCAGCTGCACCGCGTGCAGGAAGGCCATCGGCTCGGCCGAGACCGGGAAGGCGTGGAAGCTCTCGATCACCGCGGCGATCAGCACCAGGTGGCCGTTGATGACGACGAACAGCAGCGACACCGTGGTGCCGAACAGGCGGCTGACCGCGTTCGTCTGCCCGCCCGAGCCCGGGTCGAAGAAGGCGGCAAAGCCCAGGCCCATCTGCAGGCCGATCAGTTCGCCCGCGTATTCGATCGCGGCGAACACCAGTCGCACCGCGAAGCCGATCGCCAGGCCGACGACCAGCTGCTGCACGACGGCCGCGAGGAACCCGGCCGACTCGAAGCCGATCGCCGGCGGCGCGGGCATCGACACCTGTGCGGCCAGCGCGACGAAGAAGGCCAGCCCGATCTTCGCGCGCACCGGGATCGAACGCACCGACAGCACGGGCGCGCTGCTGAACAGCGCCAGCGTGCGCAGGAAGGGCCACAGGACCGGCGTGATCCAGGCCATCAGCTGCTGCTCGGTGAAGGTCAGCACGGGCGGATCTCCGGCGCGCAGTGGCGCCTCAGCTCACGACCGAGGGGATGGCCAGCAGGGTGCGCTGGATGTATTCGACCAGCATGGTCAGCATCCAGGGCCCGGCGATCGCCAGCACCGCGACGGCGGCGAGCATCTTGGGCACGAAGGACAGCGTCGCCTCGTGGATCTGCGTGGCGGCCTGGATCACGCTGACCAGCACGCCGACGACCAGCACCGCCACCAGGATCGGCGAGGCGACGACCAGCAGCAGGTGCAGGCCCTGCTGCCCGAACGTGAAGACCTGTTGGGCGTCCATGGGATTCCTCTTTCCCGACCTCAGGTGGCGAAGCTGGCGGCGAGCGAGCCGAGCAGCAGGTTCCAGCCGTCGGCCAGCACGAACAGCATCAGCTTGAACGGCAGCGAGACCAGCACCGGCGACAGCATCATCATCCCGAGGCTCATCAGGACGCTCGCGACGATCATGTCGATGATCAGGAACGGGATGAAGATCATGAAGCCGATCTGGAACGCGCTCTTGAGCTCGCTGGTCACGAAGGCCGGCACCAGCACCCGGAACGGCGCGTTCTCGGCGGTGACCGAGGGATCGAGCTTGGCCAGCTTGGCGAACAGCGAGAAGTCGGATTCGCGGGTCTGCTTGAGCATGAACTCGCGCATCGGCACCTCGGCGCGCTCGAGCGCCTGCTCGAACGGGATCTGCTGCGCGGCGTAGGGCTGGTAGGCCTCGCTGTAGATCCGGTCGATGGTCGGGCTCATCACGAAGAAGGTCAGGAACAGCGCCAGGCCGATGATCACCTGGTTGGGCGGCGCGGCCTGGGTACCCAGCGCCTGGCGCACCAGCGACAGCACGATCACGATGCGCGTGAAGCCGGTCATCAGCAGCACCACGGCCGGGATGAAGCTGAGCGCCGTGAAGAACAGCAGGGTCTGGATCGGCACCGAGTAGGTGGTGCCGCCGGCACCCTGGCCGACGACCAGTGGCAGCGAGCCGCCCGCGGCGGCCTGGGCGGCGGCGGTGTCCGGCAGGGCGGCAAGCAGCGCGAGGGCGGTGCCCGCACCGGCCCGGGCGGCGCCGCGCAGCGACGGGAACTCCAGGGCGCGCATGTTCAGCGCTCCTTCCTCGCGCGGGCCAGCAGCGACGGGAACGAGGCGCCGCGGCCGACGGTGTGGCCGTCCGGCGGCAGCGCGCCGGCGGGCAGGGTGTGCACGGTGGTGATGCTCTGGGCGGTCACGCCCAGCACCAGCCACTGGCGTGCCTCGCCTTCGCCGACCTCGACCGTGACCAGCCGCTGGCCGGGGCCGAGCGCGGTGGTCGAGACGATGCGGGTGACCTGCAGCGCGCCGGCGGTGCCGAGGCCGAGCACCGGCGAGCGCTTGAGCAGCCACAGCACCAGCGGGATCAGCGCGAGGATGAACAGGAACCAGAGGGCGAACGTTCCGGAGGACGGCATGGGCGGCAACAGGTGTCGGTGCGCGTGGCGCCACGCGGGCGTGGCATGTGTCCATTCTCGGCAAGCGCGCCGCGCGCAATGCAAGAAACAAGGGGGCCAAAGGCCCCCTTGTTGTGCGTACCGGCGCCGTGACGCGGATCACGATCCGCGGCTGAGGCGGCGCATGCGCTCGGACGGCGTGACGATGTCGGTCAGGCGGATGCCGAACTTGTCGTTGACCACGACGACCTCGCCCTGTGCGATCAGGTAGCCGTTGACCAGCACGTCCATCGGTTCGCCGGCCAGCGCGTCCAGCTCGATCACCGAGCCCTGTGCCAGCTGCAGGATGTGCTTGATCGGGATGCGCGTGCGCCCGAGCTCCACGGTGAGCTGCACCGGGATGTCGAGGATCATGTTGATGTCGTTGCCGGCCGTGGTCGGGCCGGTCGACGAGAAGTTGGTGAACGACGGGGTCGACACCTGTTCGGCCGGGCCGCTCACCACCTCGTTGATGGACGAGGTGCTGGCGCCGGCCTGTTGCTGCTGGGCCAGCGCGGCTTCCCACTCGGCAGCCATCGCTTCCTGCGGGTCGAGGGGCTTGGAGGCATCATGAGACATGGGGTTCTCCCAACCAGCCGAAGTCGCGGCCGGTCAACACTTGCTCGATCTTGATGGCATACTTCCCGTTGGAAGTCCCGTAGTGGCATTCGAACACCGGCACGCCGTCGACCTTGGCCTGCACCAGCGGCGACAGGTCCAGCTCGATGAAGTCGCCGGGCTTGAGCGCGAGCAGCTGCTCGACGGTGGCCGGCGCGTGGCCCAGCTCCACGCACAGCTCGACCTCGGCCGCCTGGATCTGGTGGGTCAGCAGCTTGACCCAGCGGCGGTCGGTGCCGATCGAGTCGCCCTGCACGGTGGAATAGAGCACGTCGCGGATCGGCTCCAGCGTCGCGTACGGGATGCACAGGTGGATGGTGCCGGAGGTGTCGCCGATCTCCAGGGTGAACGAGGTCGCGACGACGATCTCGCTGGGCGTGGCGATGTTGGCGAACTGCGGCTGCATCTCCGAGCGCTGGTATTCCAGCTCCAGCGGGTAGATGCCCTGCCAAGCCTTCTTGTACTCCTCGCGGATCACGTCGACCAGGCGGGCGATGATGCGCTGCTCGGTCGGCGAGAAGTCGCGGCCTTCGATGCGGGTGTGGAACTTGCCGGAGCCGCCGAACAGCGAATCGATCACCGCGAACACCAGCGTCGGGTCGCAGACGATCAGGCCCGAGCCGCGCAGCGGCTTGACCGAGACGATGTTGAAGTTCGTGGGCACCACGATCTCGCGCAGGAAGGCGCTGTACTTCTGCACCTTGATCGGTCCGACGGAGATCTCGGGGCTCTTGCGGATCAGGTTGAACAGGCCGATGCGGACGTTGCGGGCGAAGCGCTCGTTGATGATCTCCATCGTGGGCATGCGCCCGCGGACGATGCGCTCCTGGCTGGCGATGTCGTACTCGCGGATGCCGCCGACCGGCTCCTCGGTCTGCTCGAGCTTCTGGCTCTCGCCGGTGATGCCCTGCAGCAGGGCATCGACTTCGTCCTGGGAGAGGATCTGCTGGTTCATGTTGCGGTTCCCGCGCCGGTGCCCGTCGACTGCTTCACTGGATGATGAAGTTGGAGAAGTGCACGGCCTTGATGACGGCGTTGCCGCGCGGCGCACGCCGGCGGCCCGAGCCGTCGTCGTCGGCGAACTCGGCGTCCACGGGCGGCATGCGCATGCCCAGGGGACGCACGGCCTCGCGCAGGATCTCGGCGGCCAGGCGTTCCTTGCCGGCGCGATCCAGCAGCTCGTCGGCGGTCTTGTGCATCAGCAGCATCAGGATGTTGCTGCGCACCGCCGGCAGGTAGGCCTTCAGCCGCTCGGCGGCTTCGGGCGAGGTCATCTCGAACGTGATGCCGATCTGGGCATAGCGCTCGACGTTCTTGTCCGACAGGTTGAAGGTGAAGGGCTCCAGCGGCAGGAACACCGGCGGCTGGCCCGGCACCGTGCGCGGCCGCGCCACTTCCTGGACCGGCACCTCGTCGATCTCGTCGTCGTAGTACGCGCTGGCCTGGCGCTGCTTGAGCAGCAGCAGGCCGGCCACGGCGGCGGCGACCAGCAGGGCGAGGACCGCAAGGACGATCAGCAGCAGCTTCTTCTTGCCGCCGTTCGGATGCGCGGCATCTGCGGCGGCTGGGGCCATGGCAGCGGGCATGTTCTTGGTTTCCTTCGGTGCTTCGAGGCGGTGGCGCAGCGCGTGGGCCGCTTTCACCGCGATGTTCCGATTATTCGAATCCGGGGCGCTTCAGAAGCGGGGAAAAGGCAGGGAAATCGGTCGTTTTCGACGCCAGGCTCAGGCATACAGGTCCAGCCGGCCGTCGATGCGGCGCGCCGGGGCCGTCACGGGCGCGACGGGCTCGGCGTCCGGCACGTCGCCGCGGCCGCTGCGGCCTCCCGGGGTCGAGGCCGGCCCGGCCTGCCGTGCCGGCTGGTGCTGCTGCGACACGCCGCCGCCGCTCAGGGTCAGCCCGGCTTCGTGCAGCGCGGCCGCCAGGTGCGACAGGCTCTGCTCGATCGCCGCGCGCGTGGCCGCCGACGCAGCGGCGAAGTCGACCTGCGCCTGCTGGCCCTGCACCGCGATCTGCACGCTGATCGGGCCCATCTCGGCCGGGTTCAGCGTCAGGCGTGCCTGCTGCACGCCGTCGCGCACCAGGTAGCTCACCTGCGAGGCCAGGGCCTGCGGGAACTCCGGTGCATCGGCCGGGGTGTCGACATGCCGGCTGGCGAGGGCCTGGGCGGCGCCGGTGGCCGAGGTGGCGCCGACCGGTGCGGTGCCCGGCACCGCGGCCAGCGCGGGCGGGGGCTCGGCCGTCCTTGCGGGTGCGCCGGAGGCCCTCTGCGTGGCCTCGGCCGTGGCGGCCATCAGCGTCTCGAAAGCTGCCTCCGTGTCCGCCGCCCCGGCCTCGGCCTCTTCCACCGGGGCGTGCCCGGCCTGCGTGGCCGCGAGGTCCGGGGTGCCCGCGTCTTGCCCTGGCCGGGCGGCGCGTGCACCCGGCGTGGCGGCCGCGGCCTCGTCCGTGACGTCGTCGGCGGCGGCGGTCGCAGCGGCTGCCACGGCCGCCTCCTCGCGAGGAGGCGGCGCCGCCTCGAGCGCCACCATCAGCGCGGCAGCGTCCGGGTGGAGCGTGGCGTCCGCTTCGTCGGCGTCGGCGGACTCGCGCGCCGGTTCGGCCTCGGCGGGACGCTGCTGCGCCTCGCCGCGCCCGGGCGCTTCCTCGGCGCGCGGCGGCTGCGCTTCGGGGGCGGGTGGCTGCTGCGCCTGGCGCAGCAGCTGCGAGAAGCCGCGCGATGCCGCGGTCGGCGTCACCGGGGCGGGCGGTGGGACCGGCGCGACCGGGGCGGACAGCAACAGCGAGGTGATGGCACTCATGGCGTCCCGTTCAGGCGGTCAGCACATGGACGCGCGCGGCCCATGCCAGGCGCGAGGCCTGCTCGTCGGTGGCCTTCTGCTCGCGGCGCCGTTGCGCCAGCGCTTCCTCGGCCTCGCGGCGCTCGATCAGCTTGCGGATGGAGGCGGCGCGCGTCTCGCGCTCGACCAGCACGGCCTGGCAGCGTTGCCGGCCGGCGCGCGCCTGCGCGACGACCCGCTGCTGCTGCTCGATCGCGGCGTTCAGGCGCGACATGAAGTTCTGGTAGCACTGCAGGATGTCGACCGTGCCTTCGCGCTGGAACTGCTGGCTCCAGCGCTTCTGGTAGTCGGTGCGGTAGTCCTCGAGCTGCGCGGCCTGCCGTTCGGCGGCTTCCAGCTGGGCGGCGGCACGCTGCATCGCGCGCAGGGCCGCGTCGCGTTCCTGCTCGGCGTGTTCGAGGGCAACCTTCAGGGCATGCAGGCGACTCATGGGCGGTTCTCGGTCGGGGGTCAACGGGCGGCCGCGGCCGGGTCGCCGTGGGTGGCGAAGACCGTGGCCTGCATCTGCGCGACGCTGTCTTCCAGCGTGGCGCGTTCGTGCATGTCCTGCTGCAGCAGGGCACGCATGGCGGGAAAGGCGCGCACCGCGGCGTCCAGCTCCGGGTCCTGCCCGGGCGCGTAGGCGCCGATCTGCAGCAGGTCGCGGCTGCGGTTGTAGCGGGCGTACATCTGGCGGAAGCGCCGCGCGGCCTCGAGGTGCTGCGGCGAGGCGACGTTGTGCATCACGCGCGAGGCGGACTTCTCGACGTCGATCGCGGGGTAGTGGCCGGACTCGGCCAGCTCGCGGGTCAGCACGATGTGGCCGTCCAGGATGGCCCGCGCGGCGTCGGCGATCGGGTCCTGCTGGTCGTCGCCTTCGGACAGCACGGTGTAGAACGCGGTGATCGAGCCCACGCCGTTGAGGCCGTTGCCGCTGCGCTCGACCAGCTGCGGCAGCTTGGCGAAGCACGAGGGCGGGTAGCCCTTGGTGGCCGGTGGCTCGCCGATGGCCAGCGCGATCTCGCGCTGCGCCATCGCGTAGCGGGTCAGCGAATCCATCAGCAGCAGCACGTGCGCGCCGCGGTCGCGGAAATGCTCGGCCACGGCAGTGGCGTAGCTCGCGCCCTGCATGCGCGTCAGCGGCGGGGCGTCCGCCGGGGCGGCGATCACCACCGAGCGCGCCAGGCCCTCCTCGCCGAGGATGTCCTCGATGAACTCCTTGACCTCGCGGCCGCGCTCGCCGATCAGGCCGACCACGATCACGTCGGCGGCGGTGTAGCGCGCCATCATGCCCAGCAGCACCGACTTGCCGACGCCGGAGCCGGCGAACAGGCCGATGCGCTGGCCCCGGCCGACGGTGAGCATCGCATTGATCGCGCGCACGCCGGTGTCCAGCGGCACGCGCACCGGGTCGCGGTCCATCGCGTTGATCGGGCGGCGCACCAGCGGCTCGTTGCGCACGTTCTCCAGCGGGCCCTTGCGGTCCATCGGGCGGCCGTGCGAGTCGACCACGCGGCCGAGCAGCCCGTCGCCCATCGGCAGGTGCAGGCTGCGGTCCTCGCTGCGCCGCCAGGGATGGGCGGGCTGGCCGAGCCGCGGCGGGGTGATCGGGCTGGCCAGCGGCACCACGCGGGCCCCGCTGGCCAGGCCGTGCACCTCGCCGGTGGGCATCAGGTAGGCGCGGTCGCCGGCGAAGCCGACCACCTCGGCCTGCACCGGGGGCTGACCGTCCATGCGCACCTCGCAGACCGAGCCGACCGGCACGCGGATGCCGGCGGCCTCGAGCACCAGGCCGGCCACCTTGACCAGCGTGCCCTGCATTTCCAGCGGCATCGGTGCCGAGGCGAAGGCGCGCAGGTCGCGCATGTACTGCTGCCAGTCGCGCAGCTTGTCGGCGGGCGAGCGCAGCTGGCCGTTCATGCCGGGTCTCCCGCGTCGGGCGCGGCGTCGCTCCAGTCCCCGGACTGGCCGAGCGCGGCCAGGGCCTGGCGCCAGCGGGTCTCGATCGCGGCGTCGACCGTGCCGATGTCGGACTCGACGATGCAGCCGCCGCGCGTGACGGACGCATCCGCGACCAGCCGGGCGTTGCGCGATTCGAGGTCCAGCTGCCCGCGCTCGACGAGCAGCGCATGGTCCTCGGGGTGCACGCGCACCTGCACGTGGCGCGCCGAGTGCAGCAGCGTGGACAGGGCTTCCTGCGCCACCGCCTCGACCAGTGCCGGGCGGGTCTGCAGCTCGGTGCGCACCACCTGGCGGGCGATGTCGCAGGCCACCGCGGCCAGCGCGCCGGCCAGCTGCTGTTCCAGCAGCTCGAGCTGGGCCTGGAAGGCCTGCGCGATCTGGCCCACCTGCGCGGTGATCTGCGCCGCGTAGCTTTGCTTGAAGTTCTCCAGCGCGACCAGGCCGTCGCGGTAGCCGTCCTTGTAGCCGGCCTGGCGGGCCTCGTGCAGCGCGGCCTGGTGGGCCTCGCTGAGGGCCGGTTCAGGCTCGGGTTCCGGCGCGGGCGCCGCGGCCGGTGCGGCGGGCGGCTCGGGCGGCACCGGGCCGCCTTCGCCTTCGGCCAGCGAACCCAGGCTCCAGGCCGAAAACGAGTGCAGCTCCTCGCGCGGGATGAAGCGGCTGTAGAGCGGGCGCTGGCCCGGCTTGTTAGACGAAGCTGTCATCGCCACCCATGCCCAGGACGATCTGGCCTTCTTCCGCCAGGCGGCGGACGATCTTCAGCAGTTCCTTCTGCTCGGCTTCCACCTCGGACAGGCGCACCGGGCCGCGCGATTCCAGGTCCTCGCGCAGCGCCTCGGCGGCACGCGTGGACATGTTGCCGAACACGCGCTCGCGCAGCTCGGGGCTGGCGCCCTTGAGCGCGATGACCAGCGATTCGGTCTGCACTTCCCGCAGCAGCAGCTGGAAGCCGCGGTCGTCCATCTTCAACAGGTCGTCGAAGGTGAACATGTTGTCCATGATCTTCTGCGCCAGCTCCGGGTCGCTCTGGCGGATGTAGTCCAGCACCGAGCTCTCGACCGAGGACCCCATCATGTTGATGATCTCGGCGGCGGTCTTGGCGCCGCCCAGCGAGGCCTTGCGCAGCCGGTCGCCACCGGCCAGCACCTTCGACAGCACCTCGTTGAGGTCCTTGAGGGCGGCCGGCTGGATGCCGTCCAGCGTGGCGATGCGGATCATCACCTCGTTGCGCTGGCGCTCGGTGAAGCACTTGAGCACCTGCGAGCTCTGCTCGAAGTCCAGGTGCACCAGGATGGCGGCGACGATCTGCGGGTGCTCGTTGCGCAGCAGCTCGGCCACCGAGGTCGGGTCCATCCACTTCAGGCTCTCGATGCCGGTGACGTCGCTGCCCTGCAGGATGCGGTCGATCAGCAGGTTGGCCTTGTCCTCGCCGAGCGCGCGGCGCAGCACGGTCTTGACGTATTCGTCGCTGTCGTTGACCAGCATGCTCTGCTCGGACGCGTCGGCGGCGAAGCGCTCCAGCACGGCCTCGACGCGGTCGCGCGGGATGACCTTCATCCTGGCCATCGTCTCGCCCAGGCGCTGCACCTCCTTGGGCGAGAGGTGCTTGAACACCTCGGCCGCGTCCTCTTCGCCGAGCGACATCAGCAAGATGGCCGAGTCCTGCAGTCCTTGTTCATCCATGGCGGGTCCGGGAAGGATTCATCTGGGGTTCTCAGGCCGCGGCGTCCTTGTTGACCCAGGTGCGCACGATGTTCGCGACCGCGCCTGGGTTCTCGCGCGCGAGCATGCGCGCGGCTTCCAGCTTGTCGCTGGCCACCGGGGCGGCCAGCATCGGCACGCTGCTGGTGCCGCCGGCCTGGTCGGGCAGCGGCGGCAGCACCTCGGGGTCGTCGACCTTGGCGTCCAGCGCGGGCACGGGCTCGGGCTGCGGCGCGGCGGCCTTCAGGGCCGGGCGCACGACGCCGAAGATGATCAGCAGCGCCAGCAGGGCCAGTGCCGCCGGCATGGCCGCCACGCGCAGCAGGTCCAGCGCCTGGGGCTGCTGCCACAGCGGCAGGTCGCTCGGCTCGTCGTTGCGCTCGGGGTGGAACGGGGCGGCGATCACCTTGACCGAGTCGCCGCGCTCCGGGTTGTAGCCGATGGTCTCCTGCACCAGCGCGGTGAGCTTGTCCAGTTCCTCCTGCGACGGCGGGGCGGTGACGGTCTTGCCGTTCGGGCCGGTGGTGGTGCGGTGGTTGACGACCACGGCCGCGTTGACGCGCTTGATCGTGCCGCTGGCGTTGCGCGTCACGCGCACCGTCTTGTCGACCTCGTAGTTGGTGACCGCCTCGCGGCGCACGTTGACCGTGGCGGCCGCGCTGCCCCCGGCCGGCTGCAGGGCCTGCGCCGGGCCGTTGATCGGGGCGGAGGCGGGCACCGGCGGCTGGTTGCTCACCGCACCCGGGATGCCGGTGGCGGTGGTGCCGTTGGGCTGGGTCGATTCCAGGGTCTGCTGGCTGCGCACCGCGGCCGGCTCGCCGCCCTGGTTGGGGCGGAACTGCTCGGAGGTCGATTCGCTCTGCGAGAAGTCCACCTCGGCGGTGACCTGCGCGCGCAGGTTGTCGCGGCCGAGCACCGGCTCGAGCAGGTCGATGATGCGCCGGGTGTAGGACGCCTCGATCTGCGCGACGTACTGCAGCTGCTGCGCATCCAGGCCCAGGCCGTGGCGGGCCTCGGGGTTCTCGGTCAGCAGCGCGCCGGTCTGGTCGACGATGCTGACGGCCTTGGGCGAGAGGTCCGGCACGCTGGAAGAAACCAGGTGCACGATGCCGGCGATCTGCGCGCGGTCGAGCGTGCGCCCCGGGTAGAGGGTGACCAGCACCGAGGCGGAGGGTTTCTGCTGCTCGCGGAAGAAGCCGTTCTGGTTCGGCAGCGCCAGGTGCACGCGGGCGCTCTGCACCGCCGACAGCGCGCTGATCGAGCGCGTCAGCTCGCCTTCCAGGCCGCGCTGGAAGGTCAGCCGCTCCTGGAACTGGGTGATCCCGAAGCGGGCGTTGTCCATCAGCTCGAAGCCGACGGTCGAGCCCTTGGGCAGGCCGGCCGAGGCCAGCTTCAGGCGCACGTCGTGCACCTTGTCGGCCGGCACCAGGATGGCCGAGCCGCCGTCGGCATGGCGGTACGGCACGTTCATCTGCGACAGCTGCGCGATGATCGCGCCGCCGTCCTTGTCCGACAGGTTGGCGTACAGGACCTTGTATTCAGGGCGCGCGGACCACAGCAGCATCGCGACGACGATGGCCAGCAGCGCGGCCAGGCCGGCGCCGAGCGAAAGCTTGCGCGAGGCGGGCAGCGCGTTCAGGCGGCCGAGCAGGCCCGGCTGCACGGCATCGGGGCCGTCCGATGCAGCGGGCAGGTGTTGGGGTTGCAAGGCAACGGCGTTGTCCATCGGGAGTCCCAGCGGTCCTTCTTCTGGGATCGATTATTCGGATCGGGCGCGCCGCAGATGGCTGGAAGAGGGCGGCAAACCGGTCCCAGTTCGATGCATTGCCGGGTCCGGTCCGGCCCTAAGATCCGCTCACCTCATGGGGAGGTGTGTCCTGCCGGAGGATGTGTCATGGATGTGAGGCTGAAACCGTTCAACTTCGAGCAGGCGCTCGCCCGCAGCGGCGTGGTGCTGCCGGCGCAGCAGCGCCCGGCGGCTCGGGTCGAGACGTCCGGCACCCAGGTCGGGTTCTCGCAGGCGCTGACCCAGGCGCTCAAGTCGGTGAGCCAGGCGCAGCACAAGGCCACGGAGCTGCAGCGCGAGGTGCAGCTGGACAACCCCAGCGTCTCGCTGGAAGAGACGATGATCGCGATGCAGAAGGCGCAGATCGGCTTCCAGGCCACGCTGCACGTGCGCAACCGCCTGGTGCAGGCATACTCCGACATCATGAACATGCAGGTCTGAGGCCTGCGGCGCGGCCGGCACCGGGGCCACGCATCGTTTCCTCCTGGCAAAGAAAAACGGGCCGCCCGGACACGGGCGACCCGCCAACGGCACGGGAACCGTGCCACCTCAGGAGGAGACTGCCTTGCTTCCCAACAACGTCCCTTTGATGTCCGTCATCCGGCCGGAACGGTACGCCTGAGCCTGGGGCGTGGTCCGGCCGTGTCATGACTGCTGTGTCCCATTCTGGGCGGCGCAGCGCCCCGGCGGTATCGGACGGCTTCGGTGCCGTGTGTCCCTCTCTTGCCCGGGCCATGTAGGGAAAACTCCGGCAAGCTGTGTCGCACGGCTTGCCGCGGCTTCATGCGGCCGGCAGGTGGTCCGGGGACAGGCCCGCGAGCCTGCGTTCCCACATCCGCGCGTAAAGCGCCTCGATGTCGCGGGCAAAGCGCGTGCTGTCGAACAGCGGGCCGTGGTCACGCCCGTGCGCCAGGCGGCTGCGCAGCTGCGCCAGCCGGGCGGGGTCGCGCGCCAGCGCCACGGCGGTCCGCTTGTAGGCCTCGACATCGGCGCAGACCAGCTCGGGCAGGTCCAGCGTGTAGAGCAGGCTTGCGGCCACGCGCGAGGCGAAGGTCTCGCCCGGCAGCGTGACGATCGGCAGGCCGGCCCACACCGCGTCGCTGGCCGTGGTGTGGGCATTGCAGGGCCAGGTGTCCAGCATCAGGTCGGCATGCACCAGGCGCGACAGGTGGTGTGCCGGAGTCACCGGCGCCCCGAAGATCAGCCTTTGCGGATCGACGCCGCGCGCTTCGGCCTGCGCCCGCAGGTTGGTACAGGCCTGCGGGCCGCCATCGAGCAGCCACAGGCAGCTGCCGGGCACGTCGCGCAGGATGTCCATCCAGGCCTCGAAGGTCTCGGGGATGATCTTGTACGATTGGTTGAAGCAGGCAAACAGGAACGCCTGTTCCGGCAGGCCCCACTGGGCGCGCGTGCTCGGCACCGGCTTGGGGCGCTGGCGGTCGTTCGGCTGGTAGCAGTGCGGCATCTGCGCGATCTTCTCGCTGTAGCCGTCCGCATGCGCCAGCGGCGTGACGTGGCGGTCGCCGATGAAGTAGTCGACATAATCGGCACCCGTCGTGCCGGGGAAACCGAGGAACGAGGCCTGCACCGGCGTGGGCCGGTAGGCCAGCGTCGTGAAGCGGTTGTCGGTGGTGTGGCCCTTGAGGTCGACGAGGATGTCGATGCCGTCGTCGTGGACGCGTCGTGCAATCGCCGCCGGTGACAGTGGGGCCACGTCGACGAAGTGTTCGGCCGCGCGGCGCAGCCGCTCGCGCACGGGAGAGCCATCGTCGACGCCGTGGGAGTAGAGGAACACCTCGAAGCGATCGCGGTCGTGGCGTTCGAACATCTCGGTGATCAGCAGCGCGGTCGCGTGCTGGTGGAAGTCGCATGACAGGTAGCCGATACGCAGCCGCCGGCGCGCATCCGCCGCGGTGAGGGGACGCGCGGGCAGCGGCTTGACGCCCCGTGCCAGGCGGCGGGACTCGAGGCGAGCCGCCACCAGGAAGTCCTCGCGGGTGTGGGGCATCGCCACCAGCGCGAACGGGGTGCTCTCCGCGCCTTGGCCGGTGCAGCGACGGGCGGCTTCGTGCAGCGCGCGCAGGTATTCCTCCCGGTTGGCCGTGAAGCTGGTCCAGCGGCAGGCGAACTGGTCCAGGTGCGCGACGAAGGCGCGTGCGGCCACGTGGTGGGGATCGAGGGCGGCGGCGGTGCGGAAGCATTCCACCGCTTCTTCATACAGCTTGAGTTCACGGAACGCCAGGCCGAGCTGGGTGTGGGTGGGCGCGGCGTCCATGCGGTACTGCAGCGCCTGCAGGAACTCGCCGATGGCTTCCTGCGGGCGCTGCGTGCGTAGCAGGCAGATGCCGTAGTTGAGGTGGAAGTCGTGGTCACGGGGTGCCCCGGCGGGCAGGGCCTCGAACACTTGTGCGGCCTCGGCGAAGCGCTGCTGGGCGATCAGCGCCTGGGTCAGCACCATGCAGGCGGTCGTGTTGCCCGGCTGCAGCTCCAGCGCCTTGCGACCGGCAGCCACGCTGCCGTCCAGGTCGTCGAGCTTCCAGCGTGCGATCGACAGGCCGATCCAGTCGAGCGCTTCCCGGCTGCCGTAGCGGACCGCGTTCGCCAGTTCCCGTTCGGCCTGGCTCCACTGCTTCTGCCGCAGGAACTCGTGTCCGCGGTGCTGGTACGGGGCGAGGCCCTTGCGGGGGGCCGACGAAGGCAGGTGTGCGGTATTGCGCATGTCGGTGAGGTTCCGGGTGGAATGGCTGCAATGCAGGGCACTGTAGGCAAAAGTCGCGCCGCCAAACGGCCGATAAAGCGCCTGAATCCGGCCAGTTGGGTGCAACGGCCCGAAGGGCTCGCGACGTTGCCGCCGGCCTGTCAACGGGTCGATCGATCGAAAAACGTCGCGATGTCCCTAAAGTTCCCCGGCAGCCGGCCGAAATGCAGTGCAACGGGCCGCTTGCGACCCGGAAGCTGCCGGAGCCGGAAGGCCCGGGCAGGAGATCGGTCCGAGGGAACGTTCCTGAAGGACAGCTTCGCAGAGGAACATTCGGCGGTCAACGCCGCTGTTCATACACGTTTTAGGAGCTAGAACATGGCTTTGTCTGTCAATACCAACATCATCTCGATGAACTCGCAGCGGAGCTTGTCGGGGACCCAGAACTCGCTGGCCACCGCCATGCAACGGCTGTCTTCGGGCCTGCGCGTCAACAGTGCCAAGGACGATGCCGCCGGTCTCGCGATCGCCGAGCGCATGAACGCCCAGGTGCGCGGCATGAACGTCGCGATCCGCAACGCCAACGACGGCATCTCGCTGGCCCAGACCGCCGAAGGCGCGCTGGGCAAGATCGGCGACATGCTGCAGCGCATGCGCGAGCTCGCGGTGCAGTCGCGCAACGCCACCAACAGCGACGATGACCGTGCCAACCTCCAGAAGGAGTTTGGAGAACTTCAAGCTGAAATCCAGCGGACCATCGAGTCGTCCAAGTTCAACGGCAAGAGCCTGTTCGACTCGAGCGATTCGACGTTCGAGGCAACCATGGCCTTCCAGGTCGGTGCGAACACCAACGACTACGACAAGATCGAGGTGACGGCGCAGAACCTGAAGGGCACGGCCACCACCGCGAGCGCCGCGGCCGCCAGCACCGACGCGGCCGAGATCCTGGCGACCGCCTTCACGACCAACGCGACCGGCACGGGCGCGACCGGCATCGCGATCGGTGGCTGGAGCAACACTGCCACGACGGCCGGCGACGAGATCGACAACGCGATCGACGTGATCGACAAGGCGCTGGACGTGGTCAACGAACAGCGTGCCAAGTACGGTGCCGTGCAGAACCGCTTCGACGCGGTGATCGCGACGCTGCAGGTGAGCGTGGAGAACGCTGCGGCCTCGAAGAGCCGGATCATGGACGCGGACTTCGCCGCCGAGACGGCCAACCTCTCGCGAGCCCAGATCCTGCAGCAGGCCGGCACGGCGATGGTCTCGCAGGCCAACCAGCTGCCTCAGCAGGTGCTGGCGCTGCTGCGCTGATCGCAACGGCAGGTGCCTCCGTCCCCGCCGGAGGCAACCCCCTGGCCCGGCCCCTGGCCGGGCTTTTTTGCGTGGAATTGGGGGGTGTTTGGATCGCTTATCGAGGCCTATCGCTCACGGAAAGACTTCCACAATGAGTCCACCGTGAAGGTAGAGCCGGCTCTCAGGCCGGAGTCAAGCATTTGATTCGTGTAGGAGAGCCACCATGCCTCAGATCATCAACACCAACATCGTTTCGCTGAACGCCCAGCGCAACCTGAACTCGTCGCAAACCGCACTGAGCACGGCGATGCAGCGGCTGTCGTCGGGCCTGCGCGTCAACAGCGCCAAGGACGATGCGGCGGGCCTGGCCATCGCCGAGCGCATGAACGCGCAGATCCGCGGCATGAACGTGGCCATTCGCAATGCGAACGACGGCATCTCGCTGGCCCAGACCGCCGAAGGCGCGCTGGGCAAGATCGGCGACATGCTGCAGCGCATGCGCGAGCTGGCCGTGCAGTCGCGCAACGCGACCAACAGCGATGGCGACCGCGCCAACCTCCAGAAGGAGTTCCGGGAGCTGCAGGACGAGATCAAGCGCACCATCGAGTCGTCCAAGTTCAACGGCAAGAGCCTGTTCGACGAGAACGGGGACTCCTTCGAGGCGACGATGGTCTACCAGGTGGGCGCCAACACCGATGCGTCCGACCACATCGTGCTGACCGGCCAGAACCTGAACGGCATCGCTACCACGGTCACCGGTACCGGTGCCTTCGCCGCCACCGACCCGGCCACGATCCTGGCCACCGCCTTCACCGCCGACCTGGACGGCGCCTCCTCCGGCATCGCCATCGGCGGCTGGACGGACACGGCCGCGGTTTCCGGCGCGGTGGTGGGTGAAGAAATCGACAACGCCATCAAGGTGATCGACAAGGCGCTGGACGTGGTCAACGACCAGCGCGCCAAGTACGGTGCGATCCAGAACCGCTTCGAGAACGTGATCGCCAACCTGCAGGTGGCGGCGGAGAACCAGTCGGCCGCGCGCAGCCGCATCATGGACGCCGACTTCGCGGCCGAGACCGCGGCGCTGTCGCGTGCCCAGATCCTGCAGCAGGCCGGCAACGCGATGGTCGCCCAGGCCAACCAGCTGCCGCAGCAGGTGCTGGCGCTGCTGCAGCGCTGATTCTCCACAGGCGGGAGGCTCGTCGGCGCGCGCGCGCCGGTCGTCGGGGCCGTCCCGCCTCAAGTTTTTCCGGCAGGCGGCCGATAAGGCCCCGGAAGGCTTCACAGCAAGACCTGCCCAGGAGCGCGCATGGCAATCTCTTCTCCCGGTCTCGGCAGCGGACTGGACGTCACCAGCATCGTCGAGCAGCTGGTGGCGCTCGAGCGGCAGCCCATCGTGCAGCTGAAGTCGCAGGCGTCCAAGCTGTCGACCCAGCTGTCGTCGTTCGGGCTGCTGCAGAGCTACACCTCCAACCTCAGGGACGCGGCCGCGCAGCTGACCAACCTCAGCCTGTGGCGCGGCACGACCACGACCAGCAGCGATGCCGCGGTGGGCGTGACCTCGTCCACCTCGGCGACTGCCGGCTCCTATAGCATCCAGGTCCAGCAGCTCGCGCAGGCGCAGTCGCTGGCCTCCCAGGCCTATGCCGACACCTCGTCGGTGATCGGCACCGGCACGCTCAGGTTCACCAAGGGCGACGGCTCGTTCATCGAGGTGCAGATCGACGGCGCCGGGACGCTGGCCGACATCCGCGACAAGGTCAACGCGGCCCATGCCGGTGTCAGCGCGTCCATCGTGCGGGACGCGGCCGGCGCCCGCCTGGTGTTCACCGCGACCGAGACCGGCGTCGCCAATGCCGTGACCATCGAGGCCACGGGCGACCCCGGCCTGCAGGCGCTGGCCTACGATCCGCAGGTGCCGGGCGGCATGACGCAGACCCAGGCGCCGCTGAACGCCCTGGCCACCATCAACGGGCTGGCCATCGAGTCGGCTTCGAACCAGCTGAGCAACGTGGTCGAGGGCCTGACCCTGACGCTGACCCAGGTCACCAGCAGCCCGGTGCAGGTGAAGGTGGCGCTGGATACCGAATCGATCCGCAAGGCGATCGACGGCTTCGTCAGAGCCTACAACGACATCAACAGCTACATCGCGGCCCAGACCAAGTATGACGAAGGTTCCAAGACGGCGGGGACCCTGCAGGGGGACCGTGCCACGCTGACGCTGCAGAACCAGCTGCGCACGCTGCTGCGCCAGGACAGCGGTGCGTCGGCGATGTTCCCGAACCTGTCCAGCCTGGGGCTGGAGGTGCAGCGCGACGGCTCGCTCAGCGTCAACAGCAGCAAGCTGTCCAAGGCGCTGGAGAACATCGACGAGCTGGCCCGGGCCTTCGCCAACCTGGACGAACAGGCCCCGGAGAACAACGGCTTCGCGCAGCGTTTCCGTTCGCTCGCCGCGGCGCTGACGAGCAGCGAGGGCCTGATCAGCACCCGCACGGAAGGACTCAAGGAAAGCATCAAGCGCAACGAGGACCAGCAGAACCGGCTGGAAGACCGCGTGGCGCTGGTGCAGCAGCGCCTGTTGCGCCAGTACACGGCCCTGGACGCAAGCCTGAGCAGCCTCAACAGCCTGGCGAACTACGTCTCGCAGCAGGTGACGGCCTGGTCGAAGACGAACTCGAAGTGAGCGGCCTGCGGCATCGGGCAGACAGGGCGGAACTCCGCCCTGTTCGCTTTTTCGGGCCCTGCGGGGAAGGCATGGAGGGCAGCGAAAGATTTCGTTCAAGTCGGGCAGGCGCGGACCGATATCACATCTGTGAGGATCAACCGCGAGAGCAATGACCATGTACGCACCCTTCAGAAGCCAGGCGACTGCATACGGCCGCATCCAGGTGGAAACCGGCGTCACCACCGCCGATCCGCACAAGCTGGTGGCGATGCTGTTCGAAGGAGCCGTCTCGGCCATCACCGAGGCCCGTGGTGCGCTGCAGCGTGGTGACGTGGAAGCCAAGGGCCGCGCGATCGGGCGCGCCGTGCGCATCGTCGAGGAAGGCCTGCGCGCCGCGCTGAACCACAAGGACGGCGGCGAGCTGGCGCGCAACCTCGACAGCCTCTACGTCTACGTCACCGGGCGGCTGACCCACGCCAACCTGCGCAACGACGAGGCGGCGATGAAGGAGTGCCAGGACCTGCTGGCCGGCCTGCTCGATGCCTGGTCCCACATGAAACTGCCGCACCCCCACGCCGCGTGAAAGACGATTCCCCCATGCAACGAGTGACGACCGTGGCGCCCGCGCCCCACCTGGAGATGACGATGGAAGAGAAGGCGCTGCTGGGCTTCTACGAAGCTCTGGAGCAGGCGAGCGAAGACATGCTGCAGGCCGCGCGCAACGGCGACTGGGACCGCGTCGTCAAGCTCGAGGGCGCCTGTGCCGTGCTGATCTCCCAGCTCAAGCATGCCGCGTCGCAGCGCGAGCTGGCGCCCGAGGAGGCCAAGGTCAAGGGCCGCATCATGCGCCGCATCCTGCACAACGACGCGCAGATCCGCTACCTGGCCGAGCCGTGGCTCGAGGACCTCGACCGGCTGCTCGCCGGCACGCCCAAGTCCATCCACTGATCCGGGCGCGCGCCGCCCCCACGCGACATGAGCACGCTGTTCCCGGACCCGGAAGGCCTCGACGACTTCCGGGTCTTCGACCCTTACGAGGTGCATGCCCTGCTGAGGCAGATGGCCGAGCAGCGCGTGCTCGTGACGATCGCCACCGCCGACGGCATCAGCTACACCACGACGCTGTGGGAGGTCGACAAGGCCCAGGGCGTCGTGCGCTTCGGCGCCGACAGCCGCGATCCGCAGATCGACCGGCTGCTGGACGCGGAGGACGCGGTCGCGGTGAGCTACCTGGACGACGTCAAGATCCAGTTCGACGTCGCCGGCCTGGTGCACGTGCATGCGAGCGACGGCGCGAGCGCCCTGAACTGCCGCTATCCCCACGAGCTGTACCGCTTCCAGCGGCGCCACGCCTACCGCGTGCAGCCGCTGCGCAATGCCACGCCGCACGTGCGGCTGCGCCATCCGGCCGCAGCCGACGGCGAGCTGACCCTGCGCGTGATCGACGTCAGCATCACCGGCATCGCGCTGTTCCAGCCGGCCGGCCAGCCGGCGCTGGAGCCGGGGTTGCAGATCGACGGCGTGGTCATCGGCCTGGACGCGCAGACGCAGCTCAAGGCGATGCTGCGCGTCGTGCACGTCACGTCGATGAACGGCCAGGCCGCCGGCGTACGCGTGGGCTGCGAGATCGAGAACATGGACGGTGAGTCGCTGCGCACCCTGCAGCGCTACATCGACCAGACGCAGAAGCGACGCCGGATGATGTCGGCCGACGGCGCCTGAGCGCGGCGGGCCGCTTGCTCAAGATGCCTGCCGGGACGCCGATAAGGAATATGTGAAGCAACAAGGGGCCACCGGCCACCTCCCGGTTCGGGACGAAGCACCTCGGAAAGAACAACGATCATGTTAGTGATCCTCGGCTACATCGTGGCGCTCGGCTGCATCTTCGGCGGGTTCATCATCCACGGCGGCAACATGGCGGTGGTGCTGGCCGCCCTGCCCACCGAGATCCTGGTCATCGGCGGCGGTGCCTTCGGGGCGTTCATCGTCAGCAACCAGCCCAAGGTCATCAAGGCGACCTTTGCCGCCCTGCCCAAGCTGCTGAAGGGCTCCAAGTACACCAAGGCCCGCTACATGGAGCTGATGGCGCTGCTGTACGAGATCCTGCAGAAGGCGCGCAAGGAAGGGCTGATGGCGATCGAGAAGGACGTCGATGCGCCGCACGAGTCGCCGCTGTTCCAGAAGTACCCGACGGTGGGACGCGACCCCAAGGTGGTCGAGTTCGTCACCGACTACCTGCGCATGATGGTCTCGGGCAACCTCAATGCCCACGAGATCGAGTCGCTGATGGACAGCGAGATCGAGACGCACCACCAGGAAGCGCATGCCCCGGCCGCGGCGCTGATGCGCGTGGCCGGCGGCCTGCCGGCGTTCGGCATCGTCGCCGCGGTGCTGGGCGTGGTCAACACCATGGGCTCGGTCGGCCAGCCGCCGGCGGTGCTGGGGGCGATGATCGGCTCGGCGCTGGTCGGGACCTTCCTCGGCATCCTGCTGGCCTATGCGGTGGTCGAGCCGATCGCCGGGCTGCTGGAGCAGAAGATCGACGAAAGCAGCAAGGAACTGCAGTGCATCAAGACCACGCTGCTGGCGAGCATGCAGGGCTACGCGCCGCAGGTGGCCGTGGAGTTCGGGCGCAAGGTGCTGTACTCCACCGAAAGGCCCAGCTTTGCCGAGCTGGAGGGCCACGTGAAGGGCCGCCGCGCCGAGGCGCGCCGCTGAGCCGAAGGCAACGACCATGGCCGCCGACTCGAAGAAGCTCCAGCCGATCATCGTCAAGCGCGTGCGCAAGGCAGCCCCGGCCCACCACGTGGGGGCCTGGAAGATCGCCTACGCCGACTTCGTGACGGCGATGATGGCGTTCTTCCTGCTGATGTGGCTGCTCGGCTCCACCACCGAGGGCGACCGCAAGGGCATCGCCGACTACTTCAACTCGCCGCTCAAGGTGTCGCTGCTCGGAGGCGGCAGCGGCTCGGGCGACTCGTCGCACGTGATCAAGGGCGGCGGCACCGACCTGTCGCGCACCACCGGCCAGGTCAAGATGGGCGACATCGACGCGCGTCGCAAGACGGTCAACCTGCAGGCGCTCAAGGAGCACCAGCGGCGCCTGGAAGCCCAGCGCATGGAGCAGCTCAAGCTGCGCATCGAGCAGGCGCTGCGCAGCAACCCGCAACTGGGACCGTACCTGTCGCAGATCCGCCTGGACGTCACGACCGACGGCCTGCGCATCCTGATCTTCGATGCCCAGAACCGGCCCATGTTCGACACCGGCAGCGCGCTGGTGAAGGACTACATGCGCGCGATCCTGCGCGAGGTCGGCAAGTCGCTCGGGGAGGTCGAGAACAAGGTCACGCTGGCCGGCCACACCGACGCGGCGCCGTACAGCAGCGGCGAGCGCGGCTACAGCAACTGGGAGCTGTCGGCCGACCGCGCCAACGCCTCGCGCCGCGAACTGATCGCCGGCGGGCTGCGCGAGGACCAGGTGGTGCGCGTGCTGGGCCTGGCCTCGAGCGCGCTGCTGGACAAGGACGACCCGATGAATCCGGCCAACCGGCGCATCAGCATCATCGTGATGAACCAGGAGGCCGAGGAGCGCCACGCGCAGGGCGGCGACGTCAGCCCCGAGGACCTGCCCGCCTATCCGCTGCCCGGCATTCCCGACATCCGTCCCTCAAGTCCCGCGCCGGTCGGCCGATAACCCCGGCAATTCGCCATTTCATCCAGGAAACCGTCCATGAGCACTGCCGCCGACACCAAGTTCCTCATCGTCGACGACTTCTCGACCATGCGTCGCATCCTGCGCGGCCTGCTGAAGGAAATCGGCTACAACAACGCGGAAGAAGCCGAGGACGGCGTGGCGGCGCTGCAGATGCTGCGCAACGGCAACTTCGACTTCGTCGTCAGCGACATCAACATGCCCAACATGAACGGCTTCGAGCTGCTCGAGCAGATCAAGCAGGACGAGTCGCTCAAGCACCTGCCGGTGCTGATGGTCACGGCCGAGGCGCGCAAGGAAGACATCGTGCGCGCGGCGCAGGGCGGGGCGGCCGGCTACATCGTGAAGCCGTTCACGAAGGCCACGCTGGAGGAGAAGGTCCTGAAGATCCTCCAGAAGCAGGGCAAGTGAGAAAGGTGGCATGAGATGAAGCGCGACGATTCCATGCCGGACGGCACTGCCGGCGGTGTCACCTCGCCGGAAGTCTTCCAGCAGCTGGGCGAGATGACGCGCCAGCTGCACGACACGCTGACCCAGCTGGGCTTCATGCCGCGGCTGGGCGAAATCACCGACAGCCTGCCCGATGCGCGCAGCCGCCTGAACTACATCGCGAACAAGACCGCCGAGGCGGCCGAGAAGGTGCTGAACCTGGTCGACCAGGCCAAGGCCGAGCAGGGGCAGATCGCCACGCGCACGCGGCACATCGCCCAGGCCATCGTGGCCGACCCGGTCAAGGCGGTGGCCAGCGGCGACGTGATGAACTTCGTCGGCGACGTCGATGCCGCCACCGCGCGCATCGACCAGTACCTGACCGACATCATGCTCGCGCAGGACTTCCACGACCTGACCGGCCAGGTGGTGGCCAAGGTCGTCAAGCTGGCCACCGACATCGAGGACCAGCTGGTCGCGCTGCTGCTCAAGGCCGCCCCCCCCGGCCAGGCGCACAAGGTCGAGCAGACCTTCCTGAACGGCCCGGTGGTCAACCCCGAGGGCCGCACCGACGTCGTGACCAGCCAGGAGCAGGTCGACGACCTGCTTGCCAGCCTCGGCTTCTGAGCCGGCCGGCCGCCGCAGGTGGCGGCAATAGCGCCGTTCCTGCCCCGTTATTCCCCCTGACGGGCGGCGGGGAACTTTCCACAATGGCGGTGCAATCCCCCACGCACCGCCATGGCCGAACAAGACCAGCAGGACCGCAACCTGCCTGCTTCCCCGCGCAAGATCAAGAAGGCGCGGGAGGAAGGTCAGGTCGCGCGTTCGCGGCACCTCGGGCACTTCATCATCGTCGGCGCCGGCGTCGCCGCCCTGGCGGTCGGCTCCCCGTGGCTGGCCGCCTGGCTGCAGGACCTGCTTGCCCACGAGCTGACGTTCCGCGCTGCCGACCTGCGCTCGCCCCAGCAGATGACCGAGCGGCTGGCCGCGCTGGTGCTCAAGTTCCTGCTCGTGACGGTGCCGCTCGGTGCGGTGATCGGCACCGGCGTGGTGGTGTCCAACATCGCCTCGGGCGGCTGGAACTGGACCCTCAAGCCGCTGCAGCCCAAGTTCTCCAAGCTCAACCCGGTCACCGGACTCGGGCGGCTGGTCTCCAAGGAGCAGCTGCTGGAGGCGGCCAAGGCGAGCGGCTTCGCGCTGGTCATCGGCACCGTCGGCGGGGTCTACCTGTATGCCCAGCTCGATGCCTTCGTCGCTGCCCTGGGCATGGCCTTGCCTGCGGGGATCGGCCAGGTCGGCCAGACCCTGCTCAACGGCCTGGCGCTGATGCTGCTGGTGCTGGCGGTCTCGGCGACCGTGGACGTGCCGCTGCAACGGCACCTGCTCGCCAAGCGGCTGAAGATGTCGCACCAGGAGGCCAAGCAGGAGCACAAGGAGCTCGAGGGCAACCAGGAAGTCAAGGTCAAGATGAAGGCGCGCATGCGCGAGATGGTCAAGCGCCGCATGATGGCTGCGGTGCCGCGCGCCGACCTGGTCGTGATGAACCCGACCCACTACGCGGTGGCGCTGAAGTACGACGAGGCGACCATGGCGGCACCGCGCGTGGTCGCCAAGGGCGCCGACCTGCTGGCGCTGCAGATCCGCGACATCGCGCGCGAGCACGAGGTGCCGGTGCTGCAGGCGCCGGTGCTGGCGCGTGCGCTGTACGCGCACGCCGAGCTCGACCGCGAGATCCCGTTGCCGCTGTACGGCGCGGTCGCGCAGGTGCTGGCCTACGTCTACCAGCTGCGCGCGGCCATGATTGGGCAGGCCCCGATGCCGGGCGAGCTGCCGCCGCTGGACGTGCCGGCCGAGCTGGATCCCCATCACGGCAAGGCCGCCGAGCCGGCCTGAGGCCGCCGGCGCCACGAGGGTGGACGCTGCTGCGCCATCGCCGGAATAGGACGCCCGAACCCCTTTTTTTCGGCCTCAAGCCCGCGAGGCGGACCCAGACAATGGCGTGTAACTGAACGCGCCATGTCCAAGCTCCGCATCTTTGCCGTCCGTCCGTCCGAGCCGCCGTCCGCGCCGGCTTCCGCGGCGTGCACGGCGCCGGGGAGGCTGTCCCGATGAATGCCGTCCTGCAACGCATGCAGCCCATGCTCGGCGGCCTGCCGCTGAAGGCGCTGGCCGCGCCGCTGGTCGTCGTGATGATCCTCACGATGATGGTGCTGCCGCTGCCGCCGTTCGCGCTGGACCTGCTGTTCACCTTCAACATCGCGCTGGCGCTGATGGTGATGATGGTCTCGGCCTACATGGTGCGGCCGCTGGACTTCGCGGCCTTCCCGGCGGTGCTGCTGCTGACCACCATGCTGCGCCTGTCGCTGAACGTGGCCTCCACGCGCGTGGTGCTGCTGCACGGCCACACCGGCACCGGCGCGGCCGGACAGGTGATCGAGTCGTTCGGCCACTTCCTGATCGGCGGCAACTTCGCCGTCGGCCTGATCGTGTTCGCGATCCTGGTGGTGATCAACTTCATCGTCGTCACCAAGGGTGCCGAACGCATCGCCGAGGTGAGCGCGCGCTTCACGCTGGACGCGATGCCCGGCAAGCAGATGGCGATCGACGCCGACCTCAACGCCGGCCTGATCGACGAGAAGGAAGCCAAGCGCCGCCGTGCCGAAGTGGGCGACGAGGCCGAGTTCTTCGGCTCCATGGACGGCGCCTCGAAATTCGTGCGCGGCGACGCGGTCGCCGGCATCCTGATCCTGGTCATCAACATCGTCGGCGGCCTGATCGTCGGCGTCGCGCAGCACGGGCTGTCGCTCGGGCAGGCGGCCAACAGCTACATCCTGCTGGCCGTCGGCGATGCGCTGGTCGCACAGATCCCGGCGCTGCTGATCTCGATCGCCGCGGCGATGGTGGTCTCGCGCGTCGGCAAGGAGCACGACGTCGGCAGCCAGATCCTCAAGCAGGTGTTCAGCTCGCCGCGCTCGCTGGCGCTGACCGGCGCGGTGATCGGCTTCATGGGCGTGATCCCGGGCATGCCGCACATCACGTTCATCGCGATCGCCGGCGGCCTGGGCTACGCGGCCTGGTGGATGCGCCAACGCCAGGAGCAGGCCAGGCGCCAGACCGAGGTGCCCGCCGCGCCGGCGCAGCCGAACCCGGACGCGGAAGCCACCTGGGACGACCTGCAGCCGGTGGACATCCTGGGCCTGGAGGTCGGCTACCGCCTGATCCAGCTGGTCGACAAGGAGCGCAAGGGCGATCTGCTCGCGCGCATCAAGGGCGTGCGGCGCAAGTTCGCGCAGGAGGTCGGCTTCCTGCCGCCGGCGGTGCACATCCGCGACAACCTCGAGCTCAAGCCCAGCGTCTACCGCATCACGCTGCGCGGCGCGGTGATCGGCGAAGGCGAGTGCTTCCCGGGCATGTACCTCGCCATCAACCCCGGCCACGTGAGCACGCCGCTGATCGGCACGCAGACCACCGACCCGGCCTTCGGGCTGCCTGCGGTGTGGATCGAGGAGCGCCAGAAGGAAAGCGCCCAAATGGCCGGATTTACGGTCGTTGATTCCTCGACCGTGGTGGCGACCCATCTTTCACACTTGATGCAGGTGCACGCCGCCCGCCTGCTGGGGCGTGCCGAGACGCAGCAACTGGTGGAACACGTGACGAAGCTCGCGCCGAAACTGATGGAAGACGTGGTGCCCAAGATGGTGAGCGTCGCCACGCTCCAGAAGGTGCTGCAGCTGCTGCTGGAAGAGTCGGTCCACATCCGCGACATGCGAACCATCGTCGAATGCCTGGCCGAGCACGGCAACGTCACCGACCCGGCCGAGCTGGCGCGCCGCGTGCGCGTCGCCCTGGCGCCGGCCATCGTGCAGCAGATCTACGGTCCGGTGAAGGAACTCAACGTCATCGCGATCGAGCCGGAGCTGGAACGCCTCGTGACCCAGGCGCTGACCTCGCCGCACGGCGCGGCGCTGGACCCCGGCGTCGCCGAGACGTTGACCCGGCAGGTCGCCGACGCGTCGAAGAAGCAGGAGGACGTGGGCGTGCCTGCCTGCCTGCTGGTGCCCGACGTGATCCGCGCGCCGATCGCGCGCCTGTTGCGCCGCGCCGCCCCGCGCCTGGCGGTGCTGGGCCACAGCGAGATCCCTGACACCCACACCATCCGGATCGGCTCGATCATCGGAGGAACAGCATGAACGTGAAGCGTTTCGTCGCCCGCACCTCGCGCGAGGCCCTGGTGCAGGTGCGCCAGGCCTTCGGCGAGGATGCCGTGATCCTCTCCACCCGGCCCTGCAAGGAAGGCGTCGAGGTGCTGGCGATGGAGCCCGAAAGCGTCGCGGCGATCGAGAAGTTCGCCAGCGCCCCGGCCCCCGCGCCGGCGCGTCCCGCCAAGCCGGCGCCGAAGGCCAGCCCGGTGGAGCAGGACGTCGAGCGCCTGGCGATGAGCACGCTGTCGTTCCAGGACTACGTGCGCGAGCGCATGCTCAAGCGCCGCCAGGCCGCCCTGCAGGCCGCTGCCGCGGCGAACGCCCCGGCCCCCGCGCCTGCGCCGGCGGCCGCGCCGCAGCAGCCCGCGTGGCGCCAGCCCGAGCCGGTGGCCGTGCCGGCCGCGCCCGAACTGCCGCGTGCCCCGGCCGCGCCGGTGCCGCCGCTGCATGATGCCCCGGCCTGGTCCGCGACGCCGTCGCTGGCGCAGGCCGCCGATGCCGAGCAGCGCGCGATGCTGCAGGAGCTGCGCGAGATGAAGGGCCTGATCGAGGAACGCTTCGGCGCGCTGGCCTTCATGGAGAAGATGCAGCGCAACCCGCACCAGGCCAAGCTGACGCAGAAGCTGCTCGACTGCGGGTTCTCGCCGGCGCTGATCCGCAAGCTCGCGGCCAACACGCCGGCCGACGTGGCCGACCTGGAGGCCTGGGTCGCCGGCGTGCTGGAGCGCAACCTGCTGACCGGCGAGGCCGAGCCGGCGCTGGAGGACCAGGGCGGCGTCTATGCGCTGGTTGGCTCCACCGGCGTGGGCAAGACCACCACGACGGCCAAGCTCGCCGCCGCGTTCGCGGCCAAGTACGGCCCGTCCAACCTGGGGCTGATCACGCTGGATGCCTACCGCGTCGGCGCCCACGAACAGCTGCGCGCCTACGGCCGCATCATCGGCGTGGCGGTGCATACCGCGCACGACCGCACCGCGCTGGAAGACCTGCTGGACCTGCTGTCGGGCAAGAAGATGGTGCTGATCGACACCGCCGGCATCGGCCAGCGCGACAGCCGCACCCAGGAACTGCTCGAGATGGTCGGCCACCGCAGCATCCAGCGCCTGCTGGTCGTCAACGCCGCCTCGCAGGGCGAGACCATCGAGGACGTGCTCGTGTCCTACCGCGCCGCCCAGTGCAAGGGCGTGGTGCTGTCCAAGCTGGACGAGGCCGTCAAGCTGGGCCCGGCGCTGGACGCGATGATCCGCCACAAACTCAAGGTCGTCGGCGTGGCCAACGGCCAGCGCGTGCCGGAGGACTGGCACCGCATGTCGGCGCACGCGCTGGTGCACCGTGCGCTGCGCGGCGGCGGCAGCGCGGCCTACCGCCTGGCCAGCGACGACGTCAACCTGGTGTTCACCGCGCCGCCGGCGCGCGCCAGCCTGATCGCGGGGGGCCTGCATGCTTGAGCGGGGCTTCGACCAGGCGCACGGGCTGCGGCGGCTGTTCTCGTACCACGCGGTGCACCTGCTGCCGGTGGTCGCCAACCCCTGCCTGCCCGGCAGCCCGGCGCTGCTCGAGGGGCTGTGCCAGGGCCTGGCCGCCCAGGGGCTGCACACCCTGGTGGTCGACGCCGTGCCCGGCGGCGGGCTGGACATCGCCGATGCGCTGACGCGCGACCTCGACCTGGGGCAGTGGATCGTCGATGCCGACGCGCTGACCTCGGTGCTCGCGGTCGGCCCGACGCTGGCCTCGTTCGGCCAGGTCGAAGGCGCGCCTTCGCTGCTGTTCGAATCGCTGCGCGAGGCCGTGCCCTCGGCCGACGTCGTGATGTTCCATGCCGACGCGAACACGCTCGCCGGCCTGTTCCGCGCGCGTCGCGTGCGTCCGCTGGTGCTGGCCGGAGACGACCCGCAGGCGCTGACGCACGCCTATGCGTCGATCAAGATCCTCGCGCTGTCGGCCGGGCTGCGCCGCCATGCGGTCGTGCTCGACACGGGCGCCCCGGTGTCCGGGACCTGCCCGGCCGCGACCAGCCTCGTGCGCTGCGTGCGCGACTTCCTCGACGGCGAGGCCCGGATCGAGGCCGTCACCTGCACGGCCCGCGACGACGAAGCGGCGCTGGAGCGCACGCTGCGCGAGCTGTCGAACAACCTGCTGCATTGCGCGCTGCCGTTCTCGATGCAGGACGGCGAAGGCTGCGCGTGGGACGGCCTGGCCACGTTCCAGGCCGCCCACGTCGCTGCCCACCAGGCGTTCAACTGATCCATCGGAGTGCCAACGACATGTACACCGCCAAAGGCCGCCTCGACATCAACTCGATGCTGCAGCAGTACAGCCCGCTGGTGCGGCGCCTGGCGCATCAGATGATCGCGAAGCTGCCGGCCAACGTCGAGATCGATGACCTGATCCAGGTGGGCATGATCGGCCTGAACGACGCGCTCAGCCGCTACGACGCGACCCAGGGCGTGCAGTTCGAGACCTTCGCGACCCAGCGCATCCGCGGCGCGATGCTCGACGAACTGCGTGGCGCCGACTGGATGAGCCGTGGCACGCGCAAGCAGCAGCGCGAGATCGAGGCGGCCGTGCACCGCCTCGAGCAGCGGCTCGGCCGCGCGCCGCACGAAAGCGAGATCGCCAAGGAGATGGGCATCAGCCTGGCCGAGTACCAGGACCTGCTGAACAAGGTGCGCGGCACGCAGCTGGTCTACCTGGAGGACATGAACGGCGACAACGGCGAGGACGATTACCTCGACCGCCACGTGGCCGACAACGACGCCGACCCGCTGCACCAGCTCAACGACTACCGCCTGCGCCAGGCGCTGGTCGAGGCGATCAAGACGCTGCCCGAACGCGAGCAGTTCGTGATGAGCATGTACTACGAGCGCGACATGAACCTCAAGGAGATCGCCGCGGTGCTGGGCGTGACGGAATCCCGGGTCTGCCAGCTGCACAGCCAGTCGATCGCGCGCCTGAGGGTCAAGCTGCGCGAGTGGTGACCGAAGTTTCACCAAGGGGGTGGAAGCCAGCGGACGCCAGAGCCGTGTCGGATGCCAGGAGGCAGAGATGTTGTCAGTACTGAGGAGAAAGGCCGAGGCCCCTGTTCCTGCTCCCGCGACTCAGGAAGCGGGCGGAACCAGGGACATCGACGTGCGCAGCCTGGTGCAGTCGCTGCAGAAGGAGGCTGCCCGGCTCGGCCGCGAGGCTGCCGAGGTGCGCGGCGTGCTCGACGACACGATCCGCTTCTCCTCGCGCCAGACCGAGGCGATCGCCTCGCTGGCGCAGCAGCTGCAGGGGATCCAGCAGTCGCAGGCCGCGATCGGCAACTTCACGGCGCAGAGCCTGCAGTCGGTGGGCCAGGCGCGCAGCGTGGTCGAGGCCGTCAGCAAGGAAGTGGCCGCCATCGTCGACACCCTGCGCGAGGTGGCCGGCGCCGCCCAGCAGATCACCCAGATCGCGATGCAGACCCGCCTGGTGGCGTTCAACGCCTCGGTCGAGGCCAAGCGCGCCGGCGAGGCCGGCCGGGGCTTCGGCGTGGTCGCCGATGCCGTGAAGGACCTGGCCGCCAAGGTCGAGGGCTCCTCCAAGGACATCATGAGCACGGTGGGCGCGCTGGACACGCGCATCGCCGCGTTGTCGCGCGAGATCAGCCACGACGCCAGCGGCAGGCAGCAGGGCGCGTTCCACCGCGCGGTCGCGGCGGTGGAGGCCGACGTGCACCGCATCAGCGATGCCGCCTGCGAAAGCCGCGCGGTGACCGACACCATGGGTGCGCAGATGGACGTGATCGACCGCGAGGTGCGCCAGGCCACCGAGGCGCTGCACGCCGCGATGGGGCGCAGCGAGGCCTTCCTGAAGGTCAGCGAGCACCTGATGGAAGTGATCGCCGCCTGCGGCATCGAGACCGAGGACACGCCCTTCATCCGCGCGGCCCAGGAGGGCGCCGCGCAGCTGAGCCGCCTGCTCGAGGAGGCGGTGCGCGACGGCACGATCGCGCTGGAGGACCTGTTCGACGAACGTTACGTGCCGGTCGAGGGCACCGACCCGCAGCAGCACCTGACCCGCTTCGTCGAGCTGACCGACCGCCTGTTCCCGCCGGTGCAGGAGCGGCTGCTGGGCCTGTCCGAGCGCGTGGTGTTCTGCGCCGCGGTGGACCGCAACGGCTACCTGCCCACGCACAACCGCAAGTACAGCCACCCGCAGCGGCGTGGCGACACGGCCTGGAACACGGTCAACAGCCGCAACCGGCGCATCTTCAACGACCGCACCGCGCTGGCCTCGGCACGCAACCGCAAGCCCTTCCTGCTGCAGACCTATCGCCGCGACATGGGCGGTGGCCAGTTCGTGCTGATGAAGGAGGTGGCCGCGCCCATCGTCGTGCAGGGCCGGCATTGGGGCGGGTTGCGCTTCGCCTACGCGTTCTGACCCGCAGGCCGCCGCCGCGGGCTCAGGCGTCGACGCGCTCGGGCGACGGCGTCGCGGCGGCGGTGGGCTGGGGCGGCGCCGCGGGCGATGCCTGGAGCGCTGCGGGCAGCTCGGTGCGCGCCAGCCGCTGGCGCCACACCTCCAGCAGCCCGAGCGCGACCGCCAGCACCACCGGCCCCAGCACCACGCCGGCAGCACCGAACACGAGCAGGCCGCCGACCACCGACATGAACACCGGCACCGTGTGCAGGCGCAGCCGGTTCTTCACCAGCAGCGGGTAGAGCAGGTTGTCGACCAGGCCGACCACCACGCTGCCCCAGATCACGAGCAGCAGGGCCTTGTCCCACTGTCCGTCGAAGGCCAGCATCAGCGCGGCGGGCATCCACACGATGGCCGCCCCCAGCATCGGCAGGATGGCCAGGAAGGCCATCACCGCGCCCCACATCAACGGTGCGGGCAGGCCCAGCCACCAGAACATCAGGCCGCCGAGCGTGCCCTGCACCAGCGCGACCACCAGCGTGCCGTAGACGATCGCGTGGATCGTGTCGTGCACGCGGCGGAACACCAGCTCGCTCTCCGGGGCCGACAACGGCACCAGGCGCCGCAGTGCGCCGAGCGTCTTCTCCTTGTCGCGGAAGAAATAGAACAGCAGGTACAGCGTGATCAGCCCGCCCACGACCGCGTACACCGAGCTCGAGACGAAGCGGCGTGCGCTCTCGAGCACGAACTCGGAGAAGCGGCTCATCTGCTCGCGCACGTTGGCCTCGCGCTCGGCCCAGCGCATCAATGGCGCCACCCGCGGGTAGCGTTCCTTGGTCTGCTGCCAGAGCTTCTCCGCGGGGTCGCCGCGCAGCTTGGCCACCCGCTCGCTCGCCTGCTGGGCCACCTCGTGCGCGACGAACACGGTCGGCACGGCCAGCACCACCGTCACGGCCAGCACGGCCAGCGCCGCGACGACGGACTTGCCGTGCACCTTCTCGCGGATGCGTTCGTGCAGCGGGTTGGCGATCACCGCCAGCACCAGCGCCCAGGTCAGCGCCGGCAGGAAGGGCAGGGCGATCAGGTAGCACAGGTACAGCACGACGGCCGTCAGCGCCGCCAGGGCGATCACCTGCACGCGCGAACGGGTCAACCAGCCGTCGGCGTTGGACGGAGAAGGGGTCATGCGGTCCTCGGGCATACGGCGGCGCAGCGGCCGTGCCGCAGCAACGAGCAATCGCCGTGCCGAGGAGGGTGACACCGGCCGGGGCCGGTGGAAGGAAGGTGCCTCAGGCGCTGGCGCTGTGCTGGCTGCGAGCGCCGCTGCCGTAGGCCGCCAGGCCCGGGCTGTAGACCACGTCGGGCGTGCGCGGCAGCAGCACGTCCATCGCGCGGTCCAGCGCGGCGGTGGCGCGCGCCAGGCTTTCGCGCTGGGCGGCCACCTGGCCAGTGGCGCGCACCAGGCGCTGGCGCAGGGCGGGCGTGATGCCGCCGGAGCGGGCGGCGTGACGGAAGGTTTCCACCGCCTCGGTCAGCGCACGGTGCAGGTCCGAGGCGCACTGCTCGACGGCCGCGCTGTCGCGCTGCTGCAGCGCCTGGCCCAGCGCCTGCAGGCGCGCCTCCACCGCCAGCACGACCGGTTCGAGCAGGTTGTCGTCGCGGGAGGCGGGGGCGTTCAGGGCGTGCATGGCAGGGCGGTCAGGAGGTTCGAAAAGTCTCGGGGGGAACGGATTAAGGCCGGCAGCGCGGGTCAGACCGGACCGGGGCGGTTCAGCAGCTCGCGCGCGTTGGCGATCAGCTTGTCGGCGATCGCTTCCGGGTCGATCCGGTAGGTGCCGTCGGCAATCGCCTGGCGGATGGCGGCGACCTTCTCGGCGTCGAATTCGGGGGTGGCGGCCAGGAGGCTGGTGGCCGTGCTCGACAGCTTCACCGTGGCGCTTTCGTTGCCCGGCTCGGCCGCAGCCGCCGGCTTGGCCGAGCCGCTGGATTCACCGACCCCCGGGCGCGGCGTGGCCGCACCGGTGCCACCGACAACGGGGGTCTCGATGGGATTGCCGATCTTCATGTGTTTCTCCTTGAGCAGCGCTGGGCAGCCGGGTGGCCGTCCGCCATGAACGGTATTTCGTCACCTGTGCGCCGGACTTTAGGGTCAACCTGCAAATTTTCTTGAGTTCCGTCTCACAACCGCACCTCGACGGTGTGCTGGTCCAGGGCGATGCCCGTCAGCACGCGGCCGTTGTGGGTGCGCACTTTCACGGGCTGTCCCTCCAGGCCTGCCACGAGGGCACGGCCTTCGCTGCTGATCGCAAAACCGCGCCCGCGCGCGACCACCTTGACGGTTTCTCCGGCGGCAAACCATTGTTTCGGCCGCAAATGGCTGGACCTGAGGGCTTCCCCCGCAGCCAGGGGGGCGGCGATGCGGCGGCCGATGGCCTGCGACAGGTCCAGCACCGCCGGCGAAGGGGCGGCGGCCAGGTCCACCTCGGCGGGCTGCACCATCTCGGCGGTCAGCACCTCGCCGGCGGACAGGGCGGTGCGCGCCACCCAGGCCTGGGCGTAGACGCTCACGGTGGCGGGCAGGAACACGTTCCAGCGCCGCTCGCCGTCCTTGCAGCGCACGCCGATGCGGGTGCGCCCCCAGGGCTTGAGGCCGGGCGGCAGGTAGGGCTCGATGCGCGCGCACGGCGACAGGCGCACGCGCCGGTCCAGCTCGCCGATGCGCACCTCGACGCGGGTGATCACCGGTGTGCCGTGGGCGCCGGAGGCCGCGCCGCTGCTGCCGGCGTGCGCGAGCGCCAGTTCGTGCAGCCTGGATTCGAGGACCGCCACGTCCTGGCCCCGCGCCGGTGCCGCAGCGAGCACGCACAGCCCCGCCGCGACGCCGGCGAGGCGGCGCAGCGTCACGGCCTTCTTCAGGGTGCGCACAAGCTCGGACATGGCACGGTCCACCAATGGGATGCCGTGCACTTTAAGGCCGGTGGCGTCGGTCCCAGGCGCCGAATTGGGCGCGTTTTGGCCCGCTATTCGGGCTCATGTTTTCCGGGCCGATCCAGACAATGGCTGACATCGGCACGAGCCAGCGCGTCCTCGCGATGCCGGGCGTCGTGTCCCGCAGTGTCAGACACCGGAAAGCCCACCATGCTCGACCGCCTCACCAGTACGTTGAACTTCCAGTCGGAAGCGCTCGTGCTGCGCGCCGAGCGGCAACGCCTGCTCGCCAGCAACATCGCCAACGCCGACACGCCCGGCTACGTCGCGCGCGACATGGACTTCGCCGCCGCGCTGCGCCAGGCCACCGGGGCGGGCCAGGCGGCCGCCGGCACCACGCTCGCGACCACCGCGCCCGGCCACATCGCGCCGAATCCGGCCGACGCGCGCGCGACCGCGACGCTGAACTACGCGCTGCCCGCGCAGACGAACCTGGACGGCAACTCGGTCGACATGGACCGCGAACGCGCCAACTTCGTCGACAACACGGTGCGCTACGAGGCGACGCTGCGCTTCATCAACGGCAGCGTCAAGACCATGCTGTCCGCCATCACCGGGCAGTCCGCCTGATCCGGGAGTCCGCCATGTCGATGTTCAAGATCTTCAACATCTCCGGCAGCGCCGTCAGCGCGCAGTCGCAGCGGCTCAACGTGGTCGCGAGCAACCTGGCCAACGCCGACACCGTGGCCGGCCCGGACGGGCAGGCCTACAAGGCGCGCCAGGTGGTGTTCCAGACCGTGCTGATGGGCGAGCAGGGCGCCGCCGGCGTCAAGGTCAACCAGATCGTCGAGGACGACACCCCGGGGCGCCGCGTGCACGATCCGCAGCACCCGCAGGCCGACGCCGAGGGCTACGTCACCTACAGCAACGTCAACGCGGTCGAGGAGATGGTCAACATGATCTCGGCCTCGCGTTCGTACCAGAACAACATCGAAGTGATGAACACGGCCAAGTCGCTGCTGCTCAAGACGCTGCAGATGGGCCAGTGATCGACCGAGGAACCACCATGAGCGTCACCGGCACTGCCAGCACCACCACCTCCGGCCTGGGCCCCGAGTACACCGGCGGCACCGCCGCGGCGAAGACCGACGAATCCGCGCAGGACCGCTTCCTGAAGATGCTGGTCGCGCAGATGCAGAACCAGGATCCGCTCAACCCGATGGACAACGCCGAGGTCACCAGCCAGATGGCGCAGATCAACACGGTGACCGGCATCGAGAAGCTCAACGCCGGCATCTCCACGATGATCACGCAGCTGCTGCAGGCACAGACCATGCAGGGGGCGGCGCTGGTCGGGCGCGACGTGCTGGTGCCGGGCAACTCCATCTACATGATCGAAGGCCGGGGCAACGGCGCCTTCGAGCTGTCGGGCAAGGCCGACAAGGTCACCGTCGAGGTGCTCGATGCCAGCGGCAAGGTGCTCGACACCGTCGAGCTGGGCGCGCTGGAGGGCGGGCGCCACCACTTCCAGTGGCAGGCCGAGGACGTCGACCAGGTCCCCGCCGTGGTGAGCTACCGCATCACCGCGACCTCGGGCGGCAACGGCGTCCCGGTCAGCACCTACACGCGCGACACCGTGGGCGCGGTCAGCGCCAACGGCAGCAAGCTCGAACTCGACCTGTATGGCGGCAGCACCGTCTCCTACGACCAGGTCAAGGCGGTCGTCTGACCGCATGTCCCACCTGAAAGGACTCGCACCATGGGTTTCCAACAAGGCCTCTCCGGACTGAACGCCTCCAGCAAGAACCTGGACGTCATCGGCAACAACGTCGCCAACGCCAGCACCTACGGGGCCAAGGCGGCGCGGGCCGAGTTCGCCGACATCTACGCCGCGGCGATGAACGGCACCGGCGCCAGCAACATCGGCATCGGCGTGAAGCTGGCCACGGTGGCGCAGCAGTTCACGCAGGGCAACATCACGCCGACCGAAAACCCGCTGGACATCGCGATCAACGGCGAAGGCTTCTTCCAGGTCGCGGGCATCCGCAGCGGCACCGGCGCCACGCCGCAGATCGACGGGGCGGTGATGTACACCCGCAACGGCCAGTTCAAGGTCAACCGCGAAGGCTACGTCGTCAACAACCAGGGCCAGGCGCTGCTCGGCTACGTGGCCGACGCCAACGGCGTGATCTCGCCGCAGCAGGCCCAGCCGATCCGGCTGCCCACGGCCGGCATCAACCCGCAGGCGACCTCGCGCGTCGAGCTGGAGTTCAACGTCGACTCGCGCGCCGGCATCACCGGCCCGACGGCGAACAACATCGACTTCAACGACCCGACCACCTACAACAACGCCACCTCGGTGACGATGTACGACGCGCTGGGCCAGGACGTCGCGGTCACCTACTACTTCCAGAAGACCGCCGACAACACCTGGAACGTCTACGCCACCGCGAACGGCACGCCGCTGAACGTCAACGGCGCGGGCGATCCCCAGCCGGTGGCGACGATCAACTTCCCGGCCACCGGGGGCAACCCGACCGGCGCGGGCGGCGGCACGATCCAGTACTACATGGGCGGCGGTGGCACCTCGACCAACGGCCGGATCCCGCTGGACATCCCGGCCACCACCCGGCCCGACGGCAGCACCACGCAGCCGATCACCGGCATCGAGATGAACCTGGGCGGCGCGACCCAGTACGGCACGGCGTTCGGCGTGACCAGCCTGTCGCAGAACGGCTACACCGCCGGGCAGCTGGTGGGCGTCACCATCGACGACAAGGGCGTGATCGTGGCGCGCTTCTCCAACGGCCAGTCGCGCGCGACCGGCCAGGTCGAGCTGGCCACCTTCCGCAACCCGCAGGGCCTGCAGCCGGCGGGCGGCAACGCCTGGATCGCCACCCATGCCTCGGGCGACCCGGCGCGCAGCGTGCCGGGCTCGGGCAACATGGGCCTGCTGCAGTCCGGGGCGCTGGAGGACTCGAACGTCGACCTCACCGCCGAGCTGGTGAACATGATCACCGCGCAGCGCAACTACCAGGCCAACGCGCAGACCATCCGCACGCAGGACCAGGTGCTGCAGACGCTGGTCAACCTGCGCTGATGAGGCACTGAGCCGGGAGGGCGTCCATGGACCGCATGATCTACCTGACGATGTCGGGGGCCAAGGCGATGATGCAGCGGCAGGAGTCGCTGGCGAACAACCTGGCCAACGTCTCGACCACCGGGTTCCGCGCCGAGCTGCAGGCGTTCCGCGCCGTGCCGGTGCGCGGCGACGGCGCGAGCACGCGGGTCTATGCGCTCGAGACCACCATCGGCCACAGCGACGCGCCCGGCGTGATCACCCAGACCGGTCGCCCGCTCGACGTGGCAATGCAGGGCAACGCCTGGCTCGCGGTGCAGGCGCTGGACGGTACCGAGGCCTACACGCGCAACGGCGCGATGACGGTCGGCCCCGACGGCATGCTGATGACGCACGGCGGCCTGCTGGTGCTGGGCGACGGTGGCCCGATCCAGGTGCCCGAGAACGCCGGCGTCTCGATCGCACCGGACGGCACCGTGAGCGCGCGCGGCCAGGACGGCCAGATCGTGCCGCTCGGCCGCCTCAAGCTGGTCACGCCCGAGCAGCCGCTGCAGCGCGGCACCGACGGGCTGTTCCGCACCGCGCAGGGCGAGGAGCTGCCCGCCGACCCGAACGCGCGCGTGGTCGACGGGGCCCTGGAGGGCTCCAACGTCAGCGCGGTGGAGACGATGGTTTCGATGATCGCCGCGGCGCGGCAGTTCGAGGCCCAGATGAAGATGCTGCAGACCGCCGAACGCAACGAGCAGACGGCCGGCCGGCTGCTGTCCAACAGTGCAAGCTAAGGAGCCGACGCCATGATGCGATCGCTTTGGATCTCCAAGACCGGCATGGAAGCCCAGCAGGTGCAGCTGGACCATGTCTCGAACAACCTGGCCAACGCCGCCACCACCGGCTACAAGCGTGCCAGCGCCCAGTTCGAGGACCTGATGTACCAGAACCTGCGCCAGAGCGGGGCCAACTCCAGCGAGCAGACCAGCCTGCCGACCGGACTGCAGGTCGGCCTGGGCACGCGCGCCGTGGCCACCGCGCGCAGCTTCTCGCAGGGCAACCTGCAGCAGACCGGCAACACGCTGGACGTGGCGATCAACGGCAACGGATTCTTCGAGATCCAGATGCCCGACGGCACCTCGGCCTACACCCGCGACGGCTCGTTCAAGACCAACGCCGACGGCCAGATCGTCACCAACAACGGCTACCTGCTGGCCCCGGGCATCACGGTGCCGCCCAACACGCAGAGCCTGACCATCGCGCCGGACGGCACGGTCAGCGCGGTCGTCAGCGGCTCGGCCCAGCCGGTGGTGCTGGGCAACCTGCAGCTGGTCAGCTTCGTCAACCCGGGCGGCCTGGAGCCGCGCGGGCAGAACCTGTTCGTCGAGACCGCCGCCTCGGGCGTGCCGATGGCCGGCGTGCCGGGCACCGAGGGGCTGGGGCTGATCGAGCAGGGCATGCTCGAGACCTCCAACGTCAACGTGGTCGAGGAGCTCGTCACGATGATCCAGACCCAGCGCGCCTACGAGCTCAACTCCAAGGCGATCCAGACCTCCGACCAGATGCTGCAGCGCCTGACGCAGCTGTGATGCGGGAGCCCCTCATGCGCACGATGCACAAGCTGTCCACCCTGGTCCTGCTGCCGGCCGTGCTGCTGGCTGCCGGCTGCGCGACGCTGGACCCGCAGGTCGAGGTCGCCGAGCAGCGCACGATGCGCCCGCAGCCGGTGCCCGACGTGCAGTCGACCAACGGCGCGATCTTCCAGGCGGTCAACTACCGGCCGCTGTTCGAGGACCACCGCGCCCGCCTGCCCGGCGACACGCTGACGGTCAACATCGTCGAGCGCGTGCAGGCCAGCCAGAAGTCGTCCACCACGGTGGACAAGTCCGGCAGCGTGCAGGCAGGCATCACCGCGCTGCCGTTCGTCAATCCCAACTCGTTCGGCCGTGCCAGCGCCTCCGGCTCGTCGTCCAACACCTTCTCCGGCAAGGGCGGCACCGAGGCCTCGAACAACTTCACCGGCACGATCACCGCCACGGTCATCGAGGTGCTGCCCAACGGGCACCTGGTGATCGCCGGCGAGAAGCAGATCGGGCTGAACAAGAACGTCGAGATCATGCGCTTCTCCGGACGCGTCGACCCGCGCGCGATCCAGCCCGGCAACGTGGTCGCCTCCTCGCAGATCGCGGATGCGCGCATCCAGTACAAGGGCCAGGGCCAGCAGGCCGAAGCGCAGGGAATAGGCTGGCTCGCCCGGTTCTTTTTGAGCGTTCTGCCGATGTGATCGGGGCGACACTTTCCTCAAGCCTGAGGAAAGTCCGCCGATGAAGAACACCCTCGACAAGCTCCTGCGCCAGGCCATCGTCGTCGCGACGGTGGTCGCCGGCATCGCCCTGTGGTGGCCTGCCTCCGCCCAGGCGCTGCGCATCAAGGAGGTCGCCTCCGTCCAGGGCGTGCGCAGCAACCAGCTGGTCGGCTACGGCCTGGTCGTGGGCCTGGACGGCACCGGCGACCAGACCACCCAGACCCCGTTCACCACCCAGAGCATCGCCGCGATGCTGCAGCAGATGGGCGTGACCATCCCGCCTGGCACCAACATGCAGCTGCGCAACGTCGCGGCGGTGATGGTCACCGCGCAGCTGCCGCCGTTCGCGCAGCCCGGGCAGACCATCGACGTCAACGTCTCGTCGATGGGCAACGCCAAGTCGCTGCGCGGCGGCACGCTGATCGCCACGCCGCTGAAGGGTGCCGACGGGCAGATCTACGCGCTCGCCCAGGGCAACGTCGTGGTCGGCGGCGCCGGCGCGGCGCAGGGCGGCAGCAAGGTGCAGATCAACCACCTCAGCGCCGGGCGCATCCCTGCCGGTGCGACCGTCGAACGCAGCGTGCCCACGCCGCTGCAGCACGGCGACCACATCCAGCTCGACCTGATGGCCGACGACTTCAGCACCGCGCACCAGGTGGTGCTGGCCATCAACCGTGCCAAGGGCGAGGGCGTGGCCGAGGCGCTCAACGGCCGCGCGGTGCGCGTGCGCATGCCCGCGGGACTGACCGAGCGCGTGGCCTTCCTCGCCGACATCGAGAACCTGCCGATCGACCGCGCCGCGCCGGCGGCCAAGGTGGTGCTCAACGCGCGCACCGGCTCCATCGTGATGAACCAGTCGGTGACGCTGGGCGCCTGCGCGGTGGCGCACGGCAACCTGTCGGTGAGCATCAGCTCCACGCCGGTCATCAGCCAGCCGGGACCGCTGTCGGCCGGCCAGACCGTGGTCGCCGAGCGCGCCGACATCCAGATCTCGCAGCAGGCCGGCACCCTGGTGCAGATGCCCGCCGGCACCCAGCTGAGCGAGGTGGTCAAGGCGCTCAACGCGCTGGGCGCCACGCCGCAGGACCTGCTGGCCATCCTGCAGGCCATGAAGGCCGCCGGGGCCCTGCAGGCCGAGCTGGAGGTGATCTGATGGCGGTCAGCCTTCCCCCCCAGGGCCTGACGAGCGACGTGAAGTCGCTCGACGCCCTGCGCGGTGCCGCGGCCAAGGACCCGAAGGCGGCGCTCAAGGAGGCCGCGCGGCAGTTCGAGGCCGTGTTCATGCAGGAGCTGCTGAAGAGCATGCGCGAGGCGACGATGAAGTCCGGCATGTTCGACAACGAGGGCTCCGACCTCGCCACCGACATGCTGGACGTGCAGTACGCCTCGCAGCTCAGCGGCCGCCCGGGCGGGCTGGCCGACCTCATCGCGCAGCAGCTGTCGCGCCAGGTCGGCGGCCCCGAGGCGGCCACCAGCGCCACGCTGACCCGCACGCTGCCGGCGCGCTTTGCGAAGCTGCCGCAGGACATCGCGGCGCCGCGCGCGCCCGGTGCCCAGGGCGACTTCCTGCGCCAGCATTGGGATGCGGTGCAGGTCGCCACGCGCGAGACCGGCATCCCGGCGCAGTTCATCCTCGCGCAGGCCGCGCACGAATCCGCCTGGGGCCGGCGCGAGATCCGCATGCCCGACGGCTCGCCCTCGCACAACCTGTTCGGCATCAAGGCCGGTGCCGGCTGGACCGGCAAGGTCGCCGAGATCACCACCACCGAATACGTCAACGGCCAGCCGCGCAAGGTGACGGCGCGCTTCCGTGCCTACGACTCCTACGAGGACGCGTTCCGCGATTACGCGCGTCTGCTGAAGCACAACGACCGCTACGCCGAGGTGATGCGCCGTGGGCAGACGGCCGAGGGCTTCGCGCAGGGACTGCAGAAGGCCGGCTATGCGACCGACCCGGCGTACGCGGACAAGCTGGAGAAGGTCATCAACACCACGCTGCGGCTGCAGCGTGCGCTGATGTGAGGGCTCCATGGCAGGGATACTGAGTATCGGCACGCGGGCGATGTTCGCCGCACAGGCCCAGATCGACACCGCCGCCGGCAACATCTCGAACGCGAACACGCCGGGGTACTCGCGCCAGTCGGTCCAGCTCGAGACCGCCGGCGGCCAGTACACCGGACGCGGCTTCTTCGGCTACGGGGTGGCGATCACCACCGTCAGCCGCGCGCACGACGCCTTCCTGACCCGCGAGGCCGCCGCGACGCTGTCGATCGCCTCGATGGACAGCACGCGGCTGACCCAGCTGCAGCGCCTCGAGCAGGTGTTCGACATGGGCGAGGCCGGCCTGGGCCATGCGGCCAGCCAGGTGCTCAATGCCTTCGTCGACGTGGCCAGCCGGCCGACCGACTCGTCGGCGCGCCAGGTGGTGCTGTCGCGGCTGGAGGAACTGGCCTCGCGCTTCCGCTCCGCGGCGCAGGAACTGGCCACGCTGCAGTCCGGCGTGACGCAGGAGCTCAAGACCGGCATCGCCACCGTCAACGAGCTGGCGCGCCGCGTCGCGGACCTGAACCAGCAGATCGCCCGCGTGCAGGGCCTGGACCACGAGCCCAACGACCTGCTCGACCAGCGCGACCAGCTGATCCGCGAGATCAACAAGTACGTGCAGGTCACGCAGATCCCGGCCGACGACGGCACGGTGGGGCTGTTCATCGGCGGCGGCCAGCGCCTGGTGCTGGGCAACCACGCGCTGGAGCTGCGCGCCGTGCCGGACGAGTACGACGCCTCGGTGATGCGGCTGGCGGTGCACGAGGGCAACGTCGACCGCCTGCTGCCGGAGAACACGCTCTCGGGCGGTTCGCTGGCCGGCCTGCTGCGCTTCCAGCGCACCGACCTGGCCGATGCGCAGAACCAGCTGGGCCGCCTGGCCTTGGCATTCTCGAGTGCGCTCAACGCGCAGCATGCGCTCGGGCTGGACCAGGCCGGCCAGCCGGGCACCGCACTGCTGTCCACCGCCGCGCCCCGGGTGCTGCCCAGCAGCCGCAACACCGGCTCGGCGCTGCCCGAGGTGGCGGTCAGTTCCGCCCACCTGCTGGCCGCGAGCGACTACGAACTGCGCTACGAGGGCGGGGCCTGGCAGCTCACGCGCCTGAGCGACGGCACCAGCGTGCCGTACACGCCGGGCACCGAGTTCGACGGGCTGACGATCACGGTGCCTGCCGGCACGCCGGCCGAGGGCGACCGCTTCCTGCTGCAGCCGCTGCGCCAGGCCGCCGGCGACATGCGCAGCCTGCTCGGCGACCCGCGCGGCATCGCGGCCGCCTCGCCGGTGATCGCGACGCTGCCGCCGGGCAACACCGGCACGGTCGCGGTGTCCGGCCTGATCCCGGCGCAGGTCGACCCCAACCTGGCCGAGCCGATCGAGATCACGTTCACCTCGCCCACCACGTTCACCGTCAACGGCACGGTCAGCGGGACCGTGCCGACTTCGCTGGTGCCGGGCGAGCCGATCCGCATCAACGGCTGGGAGCTGACCCTCACCGGCACGCCGCAGCCGGGCGACCGCATCCTGGTGCAGCCGGCCACGGTGACGCCCTCCAACAACGGCAACGCGCTGGGCCTGCTGGCCCTGCGCGATGCCCCGCTGGTCGGCCAGCAGCTGGTGGGCGGCGTGGCCACCGGCGGCGAGACCATCACCGACGCCTATGCCAGCGTGATGGCGGCCGTGGGCGTGCGCGTGCAGGGCGCCAAGGCGTCGGCCGAGATGTCCGACGCCATCGCCCGCGAGGCCGAGCAGGCGCGCACCAGCGTCGCCGGCGTCAACCTGGACGAGGAAGCCGCGCGCCTGATCCAGTTCCAGCAAAGCTACCAGGCCGCCGCCAAGGTGCTGCAGATCGCGCAGACGGTGTTCGACAGCCTGCTGCAGACCGTCGGACGTTGAAGCACAAGGACCTGAACCATGCGTATCGCCACCGCCAACGCCTACGACAACACCATCGCCCACCTGCAGAAGCGCCAGCAGGAGCTGGCCGAGTCGCAGGTACGCCTCACCAGCAACAAGCGCGTGCTGCGCGCCAGCGACGACCCGACGGCTGCCGCACGCGCCGAGCGGGCGCTGGCCGCGGCGCAGCGCGCGCAGGTCTCGCAGCGCGCGGTGGATGCCAGCCGCAACGCGATGACGCTGGCCGAAAGCGCGCTCGGCGACGCGGTGGACATGCTGCAGGCGGTGCGCGACAGCCTCGTGGCCGCCGGCAACGCGACCTACACCGACGCCGAGCGCAAGAGCATCGCCGAGCAGCTGCAGCAGTACCGCGACCAGCTGCTGTCGATCGCCAACCGCAGCGACGGCGCCGGCACCTACCTGTTCTCGGGGCAGGGCACGCTGGGCCAGCCCTTCGTCGATGCGCCCGGCGGCGTGCAGTACCGCGGCGTCGGCGGCGCAGCCTCGGTGGCCTCCGACGAGGCCCTGCCGATGACGGTGGACGGCCACTACGCCTGGATGACCGCGCCGAGCGGCAACGGCGTGTTCGAGACGCGCGCCGTCACCTCCCTGGGCTCGGCGTGGATCGACGCCGGCCGCGTCACCGACCCGGCCGCGATCCTGGACCGCGGCTACGACATCGACTTCAGCGTCACCGGCGGGACCACCACCTGGTCGATCCAGCGCCGCAACCCCGACGGCACGCCCGACGGGGCGCCGGTGACCGGCACCTACGAAAGCGGCAAGGCCATCGAGATCGACGGCATGTCGTTCACGATCAGCGGGGCGCCGGCCGACGGCGACCGGTTCAGCATCGAGCCCAGCACCGGGTCGCTGTCGGTCTTCGACGTGCTCGACCGGGTGATTGCCGGCCTGAAGCAGCCCGGCGCGGGCAGCGGCCAGGTGACGCAGACGGTCAACGACGGGCTGCGCGACGTCGACTCGCTGCTGGTGCGCATGCAGTCGGTGCGCAGTGCGGTCGGCGACACCCTGAACCGGGCCGACGCGGTGTCCGACCGCCTGGGTGAAACCGAGCTGCAGGCCAAGACCGAGCGCTCGAATGCGGAAGATTTGGACCTTGTCGAGGGCATCAGCGACTTCCAGACCAGGCAAACCGGCTACGATGCGGCCCTGAAAACCTACGCCCAGGTGCAGCGCCTGTCGCTGTTCCAGTATCTCGGTTGATTTGACGGACAGGGTCCCGTCAGGCCTGCACAAGAAGAGAAGAAAGCCGCATGGACAACAACGTTCTTCGCAACATTGCGTTGAGCTACTCGCCGATGATCGATCGCCAGCGTTCGGTGGTGGCCACCCGCTTGACCGTGTCCGCGCTGCGCACCGGCGTGCCGATGCAGGCCGACCAGCTGCTCGCGGCGATCGCCGAGGTGTGGCCCGAGGGCGGGGCGCGGGTGTCGCTCAACATCATGAGCGAGACGCTGCTCAACGACCTGCTGCGGGCCACGCCGCTGTCCAACGTGATGATCGAGATTCCCTCGTTCATCGCCTGCGACCCGGCCAACACCCAGGCCCTGCTGTCGCTGCGCGGCACCACGCTGCTGCTGCACGGCCGGCCGACGTCCACGCTGCCGCGCGAGCTGCTGCCCTGCTTCAAGTACTCGATCATCGACCTGGCCGACGACCGGCGCCGCAACGAGGTGCCAGGCCAGGCCGCCACGCGCCCGGCGCGTTCGGTGGGCTTCATCCAGAGCGGGGTGCGCACCGTCAGCGAGATGGAGGCGAGCTTCGCGCGCGGGGCGGTCGCCATCCTGGGCTGGCCGATCGAGGACGTGGTCACCCAGTCGGGCAGCCGCGCCGGCCAGCCTGACCTCGCGGTGCTGGTGGAGCTGATCCGCCGCGTCGACGACGGCGACGACGTCGACAAGCTCGACGCCGTGCTCAAGCGCGACCCGGCGCTGGCTTTCCAGCTGATGCGCTACATCAACTCGCCGGCCTTCGGCCTGTCGGTCGAGATCAGCTCGTTCCGCCATGCCATCATGCTGCTCGGCTACAAACGGCTCAAGCGCTGGCTGGCGCTGCTGCTGGCCACCGCGAGCAAGGACGTCAACATGCGTCCGGTGATGTACGCCTCGGTGCGCCGCGGCCTGCTGATGGAGCAGCTGATCGCCAACACCGGCGACGAGGAGATCCGCGGCGAGGTGTTCATCTGCGGCGTGTTCTCGCTGCTGGACCGGCTGTTCAACAAGCCGTTCCACGAGCTGCTGCAGACCATCCCCGTGCCCGAGCGGGTGTACCAGGCCCTGGTCGAAGGCACCGGGCCGTACCACCCGTACCTGGAGCTGACCAAGGCGGTCGAGACCGAAACCGCTCCGGTCATCAACGAGCTGGCCGAAGGCCTGCTGATGAGCCTGCTGGAAGTCAACCGTGCGGTGCTGGGCACCCTGACGATGGCCGCGCAGCTGGAGTGATCCGGCCGCGGTCGCGGCACGGCCGGTTGCCGGGTCGCGGCTGCCTCTACACTTGGGGCCAGTCAGACCATGGTGGCCCGATGAGCAGTCTTTCCCTCGGCCTTGCATCCGGGATCCCGCGCCCGCCCCGTCGCGGCCGGCGCGTGGTCGCGCCGCGGCGGTGCGTCGACACGCGGGGGAGGCCATGAGCGCGCAGCCCGAGGCCGGTCGTCCGGGCGAGCGCCGCGCCGGGGCGTTCGAGCGCTCCGACGTGCCGGCGCTGCGGCTGACGCCCACCGGCGCGATCGCCGGCGCCAACGCCGCGCTGCATGCCCGCCTCAAGCTGCCGGCCAACGCGATGCTGTCGTCGCTGGTCTCGCCGCTCGGGCTGCCGGCGGTGCAGTGGGTGATCCACCAGCTGCGCCAGGCCGCGCGCGAATCGGGGTTCGCGCCGGTGTCGCTGGTCGGGCCGGAGGTGACCCTGCCGGGCGGCCTGCCCGCGCGGCTGCGCCTGGTCGGCGATGCACGCGAGGGCTGGCTGCTGCGCTTCGAGCCGGTCGTGCCGGTGCTGCCGGAGGACCCGGAGCCCGGCCCCGCGGCGGAACCCGACGACGGCACCGCCCTGCGCGAGCTGCGTTGCATGTTCTGGCATTCGCCGTTTCCGGTGGTGCTGCAGGACGCGGAGCACCGCATCGTCGACGTCAACCAGGCCCTGCTCGACTACAGCGGCTATGCCCGCGAGGACCTGCTCGGGCTGGACCCGGCGGTGCTGTTCCATCCCGAGGACCGTGAACAGCGCGAGGCACTGCGGCACCGGCTCGACCAGGAGCTGGAGCGCGCCGGCACGTCGGTGATGGGTGAGCAGCGCTTCATCGACGCCAGCGGCCGCACCCGCTGGTACCGCGCCGCCCACCGCCAGGTGCGCGATGCGCGCGGCCGGGTGCTGCTGCTGTCGGTGCTGTACGACTGCACCGCCGAACACCAGGCGCGCGAACGCGCCGAGCGCTCGGTGCACGAGCTGGACCAGTGGTTCGACCTGTCGCCGGTGGGCATGATGCTGTTTGACGAGGACGGCCTGATCGTGCGCTCCAACCGCGCGCTGCACCAGCTGATCGGCGAGGTGCCGCTGTCGCTGTCGCAGGCCCATCCGCGCCTGCAGGACCTGCTCGGCTGGTACGTGGGCGGGCCGCTGGCCTCGCTGTACCCGGGCAGCGAGCCGCTGCACCGCGATGCCCTGGTCGACCACCTGGGCGACGAGCGCGTGCTGCACGCCGTGGTGCGCTGCCTGGAGGTGCGCAACGGCCAGCGGCGCTACATGGTGGTGATCGAGGACCGCACCGCCGAGGAGCGGCTCGACATGGCCGAATCGCAGCTCGGCGCGCTGGCCGAGACCGCGCAGGCCGAGCTGGCCACCTTCGACGAGGACACCGGCGTGCTGCAGCTGGGCCGCGCGGTGGCCGGCGAGGGCGGCGGGGTGATGGACAACGAGTTCCGGGCCATCCAGCGCGAGCGCGTGCGCCCGGACACCCTGCCCGAATTCGACCGCGTGCAGCAGGCGCTGCGCGAGGGCGGCCGCGCCGAGGCGCGCTATGCGATCCAGCACCCCGAGCTCGGCACCCGCTGGCTGCACACCCGGGTCGAGCCGCGCCTGCTGCGCTCGGGCAAGCGCAGCATGGCGGTGGTCACGCTCGACGTCACCGAGCAGCACCTGATGCAGCAGCGCAGCGAGCGGCTGCTGCGCGAGCTGACCTCCATCCTCGACAGCGTCACCGCCGGCATTGCCTACCTGCGCGGCCAGACCCTGCTGCGCTACAACCGCCAGTTCGAGCGGCTGCTCGGGCTGGCCCCGGACGCGGCGCGCGAGCAGCGCTTCGCCGACCTGCTGCCCTCCAGCGTCGATGCGGCGCGCCTGATCGGCGAAGCGATGCACGTGCTGTCGCAGACGCTGCTGTACGAGACCGAGATCGAGATCGCGCGGCCCGGCCAGCCGACGCGCTGGTGCGCGCTGTCGATGCGGCGCATGGACGCGAGCGGCCCCGAGATCGAATCCATCGTCGTGCTGTCCGACGTCACGCGCCTGAAGCTGCAGCAGGCCGAGCTGGAGGCGGTGGCGCGCGACCGCGAGCTGATGTTCAGCCTGTCCGACGTCGGCATCGTGTTCCTGCGCCACGGCCGCATCCAGCGCGCCAACGAAGGCTTCAGCCTGCTCAGCGGCTACGCTCCCTGGGAGCTGGAACAGCTGGAGCAGCGCGCCCTGTTCGCCGACCCGGACGACCACGCGCGGCTGTACGCCGAGCAGAGCGAGGCGCTGCTGCGCACCGGGCGCTGGACCGGCGAGCGGCTGCTGCGTCGCAAGGACGGCGTGCTGTGCTGGGTCCAGGTGCACAAGCGCCTGGTGCACGAAGGCGACCCGGACGGCGGGATGATCGCCTCCTACGTCAATGTCGACGCGCGCCGGCTGGCCGAGCAGGCGCTGGCGATCCAGGCCGAACGCACGCGCGCCATCCTCGATTCGGTGCTGGTGGGCATCGTCACCGTCGGGCCGCAGGGCATCGAGTGGATGAACCGCTCGGCGCGCCGCATGTTCGGCGGCGACCTGGCCGACTTTTCCGGGCAGCCGATCAGCGTGGTCGCCACCGACGACCCGGACCATCCGCTGCAGCAGGCCGCGGTGGCGCACCTCGAACTGGGCCAGACGCAGAACTTCGAGTGCGAGCTGCGCGCGCGCGACGGGCGCAACTTCTGGGTGGTCGGCAACGCGGTGGTCACCGGCAGCGGCCCGCACGGCCGCGAGATCACGTACGCGCTGCTGGACATCGACAGCCGCCGCCAGGCCGAGCAGCGCATCGCCGAGGCGCAGGCCTCGCTGCAGCGCCTGATCGACCTGGCGCCGATGGCGATCACGCTGTTCGACGCCCGCACGCTGCGCATCCTGCAGGTCAACCCGGTGGCCGCCGAGCTGGCGCGCCGCGAGGTCGGCGCCTTGGTCGGCCGCACGCTGGAAGACAGCTACCCGCCGCGCGAGGCCGCGCTGATGCGCGCCGACATGGCCGCGGCGCTGGCCAGCGACGGCGTGACGCAGCGCGAGTACCGCTTCGATGCCGGCGACGGCAGCACCACGGTGTGGGACGCGCGCTACCTGCCCCTGGCGCGCCCGGGCCAGCCGCCCGACCAGCTGCTGCTGGTGGCCACCAACGTCACCGAGCAGCGCGCCGCGCAGGAGGCCCGGCTGGAAGCGGCCATCGCCCAGCGCGAGCTGCTGGTCAAGGAGGTGCACCACCGCATCAAGAACAACCTGCAGGGCGTGGCCGGCCTGCTGCAGCAGATCGCGATGCGCAAGCCCGAGATGGCCGGGCCGATCAGCGAGGTGGCCGGCCAGGTGCAGGCCATCGCGCATGTCTACGGCCTGCAGGTGGGCTCGGTCGGGCCGCTGCGCCTGACCCGCGTGGTCGAGGCGATCACCGGCTCGGTGCAGAAGACCTTCGACCGGCCGATCGCACTGCGCATCGAAGGCGAGGACGCCCAGGCCTGGGTGCTGCCCGAGGCCGAATCGATCCCGATCGCGCTGACCCTCAACGAGCTGCTGACCAACGCGATCAAGCACAGCGCCTCCGGCGAGGTGGGCTGCCGGCTGGCATGCGAGCCCGATGCGGTGCAGATCGAGGTGTCCAACCCCGGCCGGCTGCCGGCGGGCTTCACGCTGGCCCAGATCCCGGGCGGCGTCTCGGGGCTCGGGCTGATCCGCGCACTGCTGCCGCGCCGCAGCGCGCGCCTGACGCTGGAGAACGATGGCGACCGGGTGCTTGCGGTGGTGCGCCTGACCCCGCCCGGCGTGACGCGCCTGCCCCACGCCTGACCGCCGGTGCGGCGTCGCGCCCTGCGGGCGGGGTTTTGCGCCACAATCGCTCATCGGCGCTTGTACCCGCGCATAGCCAGAAATCGAGAACGTGTCCGGCAAAGGCAAGATCCTGGTGGTGGACGACGACCGGCTGGTCCTCGCCACCCTGACGCATGGCCTGTCACAGGCAGGCTACGAGGTCATCGACGCCGACAATGGCGACGATGCGATCCTGCTTGCACGCGAGCACCGGCCCGCCCTGGCGCTGCTGGACATCCGCATGGAAGGCAAGAGCGGCTTCGACGTCGCGGCCTACCTGCGCGACTACCTGCAGATCCCGTTCATGTTCCTGTCGGCCTTCTCCGACAGCGAGACGCTGGAGCAGGTCAAGCAGCTGGGCGCGGTGGCATACCTCGTCAAGCCCCTGGACATCCGCCAGATCGTGCCGGCTGTCGAGGCGGCCTTCGCCAGCAGCGCCCGCGCGCCGGCGGCTGCCGCGCCGCGCCCGGCCGCGGCCGAGCATGCCCAGGTGCTGGAGCAGGTCACGGCCATCGCGGTGGGCATCGCGATGCACCGCTTCTCGCTCAACCGCGCGCAGGCGCTCGAGCGCCTGAAGCGCCAGGCCGAGCAGGAGCAGCTCACGCTGGAGGAGCAGAGCTGGCGCTTCGTCGCCGCGCTCGAGACGCTCAGCGCACCGGGCCAGCGAAAGGCGTGATGCAGTTCACGCCGCGCGACTGCCGTCGCCCAGCGTGAAGTAGAACGTCGCGCCCTGGTCGACTTCCGATTCGGCCCAGATCTGGCCGCCATGGCGGCGCACGATGCGCTGCACGGTGGCCAGCCCGATGCCGGTGCCCTGGAAGTCGTTGGCACTGTGCAGGCGCTGGAACACGCCGAACAGCCGGTCGGCAAAGCGCATGTCGAAGCCCGCGCCGTTGTCGCGCACCCGGTAGACCAGCCGTCCGCCCTGCGCTTCGCAGGCGAACTCGATCTGCGTGCGCTCGCGCTTGCTGCTGTACTTCCAGGCGTTGCCGAGCAGGTTCTCCAGCGCGATGCGCAGCAGCGTCGGGTCGCCCTCCGTGGTCATGCCGTCCTGGATGTGGATGTCCGCCTGGCGTTCGGGCGACTGCCGGCGCAGGTCGTCGACGATGTAGGTGGCCAGCTGCGTCAGGTTGACCGGCTGCTGCTGCACCGGCTTGGCCGACAGCTGCGACAGCGCGAGCAGCGCGTCGATCATGCGGTTCATGCGCGCGGTGGCGCCGAGCACCCGGTCTAGGTGGTCGTTGCCGATGCGGTCCAGCACGCGGCCGTAGTCTTCCTTGAGGATCTTCGTGAAGCCCTCGACCACCCGGATCGGCGCGCGCAGGTCGTGCGAGACGGTGTAGCTGAACGACTCCAGCTCGCGCGCGGCGGCCTGGCGCTCCAGCTGCACCGCTTCGTCGGTCGGCGTCACCGGCGGTGTCAGCAGCACCAGCACCGTGTGGCGTTGCAGGCCGCCGTGCTCGAACGTGAAGCGGTCGACCCGGGCCTGCCAGGGCCGCGTCCCGGCGGGAGGTGCGTCGCGCGGCGGCACGGGGGCGCCCAGCGCTTCGCACACCGCGGCCAGCGGCCACTCGGCCACGCGCGCCAGCTCGCCCGTCAGCTCGCGCCCGACGAGCTTTGCCGCCGGCTCGCCCAGGCGGCGCGCCGCGGTCTCGTTGCAGTGCCGGATCACGCAGCGCCCCGGTGCGGCGGCGGGGGATTCCGCCACGATCACGGCGCTGGGCAGCGCATCGAGCAGCTGCTGCCCGATCCGGCGGGAAAAGCGCAGCTCGCCGTCGTCGGTCACGTCGCGTGCCGTGCCCTGGTAGCCCGCGAAGCGGCCCTCGGCATCGAAACGCGGCACGCCGTGCAGCAGCCACAGCGTGGTGCGCCCGTCCGCCTCGCCGCGCCACGCCGGCAGCGCCTCGAAGCCGCGTAGTGCATCCAGCGCCTGGCGGTGGCCATGCCACAGCTGCGGGTCGCTGTCGTACACCTCCCACAGCGCGCGGCCCAGGCGATCGCCGACCTGCCAGTCGGCCGCAGGGGCGCCGCGCGGCGGCAGCAGCAGGGTCAGGCGGTGGCGTTCGTCCGTTTCCCAGTACCAGTCCGACAGCAGCTGCTGCAGGCCGTGCTCGCGGGCCAGCGCCTGCCGGCGCTGGGTCTCCAGTGCCTGCAGCCGGCCGGCGAACCACCAGGCCATGCCGAGCATCAGCAGCAGGCCCGAGGCCAGCGCGAGCAGCAGCCAGCCGGCGCGGAAGGCGGCAGGGGAGCCGGCGTCCAGCCAGGCGGCACCGGCCAGGCTGACGCAGAACCAGGCGATCGCGACGGTGGCCCCGACGCCCGCGACGAAGCGGGCGGGCTTGCCGCGAACGGCGTCGGCTGGGGCGGGGGCGCGAGGCATCGGGGCATTTTAAGTTTCCCGACCGGGTTCCTCGGGCGGTCGGCCCCTGCCGCCGGCCCGGCCCGAGGACGACCGCACGCGCGTGCGCCAGGCGGACGCTCAAGTTCGGCCGGAAACGGGCGAAAACGACGAAGAACCAGCCCCCGGCAGGGTGTGCCCTGCCTCCCGCCTGGAAGAAGGATGCCGAGGAACCGACACGCCACATTGCAGCTCATCGCCGCCGGTCTGCTGGCTGCGGCCGGCTGGCTGTGGGCCTGGCGCGGGCAGGGGCTGCCTGCCGCCGGCTCGCTGCCGCTGCTCGTCGCCGCGGCGGCGTGGGCGTGGCGCGTGCGCACGTCGCCGGCCCCGCCGCCCGCCCTGGCGGCCCGCCATGCGGCCCTGGAGGCGGTGGTCGAGGCGGTCAACCAGGCGCGCACGCTCGGCGCGGCGCTGGAGGCGGTGGGCCAGGCGCTCGCGCGCTACATGGGCGCCCAGGGGCACGCGGTGCTGCAGGTGGCCGACTGGAACGGCCAGACCGGCGTGGTGTTCCCCTGGGACGAGCGGGGCAACGGCCACGAAAGCCATCTCGACCTGGAGCGCCTGGCCGTGGTGCGCGCCGACGACGGCCTGGCCGGCAGCGCGATCGCGCGCCATGCGGTGGCGGCCAGTCCCGGGCCGTTGCCCGGGCACCCGTGGCGTGCGCCCGGTGCGTGCGGCGGGGTCGCGGTGCCGGTGTGGTCCGACGACGAGCCGGTGGCCGTGGTCGAGTGGTACGGGCTGCAGCGGTCGACGGACGACGTCGACCTGCAGCAGCTGCTGGCCACCGCGATGGGGCAGCTGTCGGTGCTGGCACGGCGGGAGGTGGCGCGCTCGGGCATGGTGCTGCACCAGGAGCGCCTGCGGCGCATCGCGATGGTCGCCGCGCGCGTGCCCAGCGGCGTGATCATCGCCGACGAGCGGGGGCGCATCGAATGGGTCAACGAAGCCTGCAGCAGCATCACCGGGCTGCCGGCCGAACAGCTGATCGGCCGCGAGTGCTGGGCGCTGATGTCCGACCCGCAGACCGCGCAGGCGCTGCGCGGGGCGATCGCCGAGGCCAAGGACTTCCGGCTCGAGTTCCAGGGCCGGCGGCTGCTCGACGACGGGACCGTCGCGCCGTACTGGGCCGAGATCGACGTGGCCTACGTGCTCGACGAGCAGGAGGCACGCTTCGTCTACCTCGCCGTGCTGAGCGACGTCACCGAGCGCCAGCTCAAGGCCGAGCAGCTCGAGGCCGAGCGCGCCCACCTGGACGAGCTGATCGAGCACCTGCCGGTGAGCCTCTACGTGATGGAACCCGGGCAGCTGCGGCTGCTGGCGGTCAACCAGCACGCCGAGCGCGAGTTCGCCGTCCAGCGCGAGGCGCTGCTCGGGCTGCCGGCCGAGCAGGCGCTGGGGCGCAAGCTCACCGCGCTGATCCTGCCGGCGATCCGCCATGCATTGGACGGCGGCGAGCCGATCGAGGATGAGTTCGTCTGGACGACCCGGCAGCGCGGCGAGCGGGTGCTCAACGCCCGCTGCATCGCGCTGCGCCATCCCGACGGCACGCCGCGCGCGGTGATCGTCATCGCGCGCGACCTGACCGAACGCCGCCGCGCCGAAGGCGCGCTGATGGAATCGGAGGCGCGCTTCCGCGAGTTCGCCGACGCGGTGGACGACCACCTGTTCATCACCACGCCGGACCGCTCCAGTTTCCTCTACGTGAGCGACCGGCTGCAGGCGTTCTGGGGCGTCACGCCCGACGAGCACGCGCGCAACCCGCGCGCCTACCTGGAGCATGTCCCGCCCGAGGACCGGCCGCTGCTGGACGAGTGCGAGCAGCGCGAGCGCCAGCTGCTGCCGGTGGACTTCGTGCACCGCCTGCGCCATCCGACGCGCGGCCTGCGCTGGCTGCGCACGCGCACCCGCGCGCGCCAGCTGCCCGGCGGCGGGATCCGGGTCTACGGCCTGTGCACCGACATCACCGAGGAGCACGAGCGCGAGGAGGAGCTGCAGCGCGCCCGCGACGCGGCCGAGGCGGCCAGCCGGGCCAAGAGCCAGTTCCTGGCCAACATGAGCCATGAGATCCGCACGCCGATGAACGGCATCCTCGGCATGACCGAGCTGCTGCTCGGCACGGCGCTGAGCGAGAAGCAGCGCCGCTTCGCGCAGGCGGTGTACCGCTCGGGCGAGAGCCTGCTGGAGATCATCAACGACATCCTGGACTTCTCCAAGATCGAGGCCGGCAAGCTCGAGCTGGCGCCCACGGCCTTCTCGCTGCGCGCGGTGGTGGAGGACACCCTGGAGCTGATGGCCCCGCGCGCGCACGAGAAGGCGCTGGAGCTGAACTTCCGCGAGCAGCCCGGCCTGCCCCCGGTGCTGCACGGCGATCCGCTGCGGCTGCGCCAGGTGCTGACCAACCTGGTGGCCAACGCGATCAAGTTCACCGAGCGCGGCGAGGTGGTGGTCGACGTGCAGCAGGTGCCCGGCGTGCCGGTGCCGCCCGGGCAGGTGATGCTGGAGTTCACCGTGCGCGACACCGGCATCGGCATCGCGCCCGAGGTGCTGCCGCGCCTGTTCAGCGCCTTCACGCAGGCCCATGGCGGCATGGCGCGTCGCTACGGCGGCACCGGGCTCGGGCTGGCGATTTCCAAGCAGCTGGTCGAGATGATGGGCGGGGAGATCGGCGTCACCAGCATGCCCGGGCAAGGTTCGCGGTTCACCTTCCGGGTGCCGCTGGGCATCGTGGCCGGTGCCGGCGAAGGCCTGGTCGAGGAAGACGCGCAGCAGATGCCTGCGCTGCGCGTGCTGGTGGTGGAGGACAACGAGACCAACCGCACCGTGCTCGAGAACATGCTGGGCGCCTGGGGCATGCGGGTGGCGCTGGCGCGCGACGGCGTCGACGCGCTGGAGCTGCTCGAACGCGAGCGCGAGCTGGGCGGGCAGTTCGACCTGGCGCTGGTGGACATGTCCATGCCGCGCATGAACGGGGTGCAGTTCGCCCGGGCGGTGCGCGAGCAGCCGCACTGGCGCCACCTGAAGCTGATGCTGCTGTCCTCGGTGTCCAGCCCCGACGATGTGCGCGTGGCGCACGATGTGGGCTTCCAGCGCTTCGTCGCCAAGCCGGTGCGCAAGGTGGAGCTGCGCCAGGCCATCCTCGGGCTGTCCGCGCCGCCGGCGCGCCAGCGCGAACAGCCGCTGCCGCGCCTGGACCGGCACGTGCTGGTGATCGAGGACAACCCGGTCAACCAGGAAGTCATCCACCAGATGCTGCGCCGGCTGGGCTGCCGCACGCATCTCGCGCATTCCGGTCTGGAGGGCTTGCGCGCCTTGTGCGAACATCGGTTTGATTTGGTGCTGATGGACATCCAGATGCCGGGCATGGACGGCGTCGAGACGCTGCGCTGGTTCCGCCGCGGGTCGGGAGGGCGGTTCGAATTCCGCACCCCGCCGGACACCCCGGTGCTGGCCGTGACGGCCAATGCACTGGGCGGCGACGAGGAGCGTTTCCTCGCCCACGGGTTCAACGACTACCTGTCGAAGCCCTTCCGCCAGAGCCAGCTGCTGGCCGTCCTGACGCACTGGCTGAAACCGGCCATGGAGGATGCCGACGGTCGCGCGGGAGCGCCAGATGCCCAGCCCACGATGACTGCGGTCGGAACGACCGCCGCGCGAACCGACGATAGGGAGCCGAAGATGATTGAACCCGACCCGCAGGTTTTCGATGCCGACGCCGTCGCGCGCCTGCGCGAGCTCGACCCGCAGGGCGAGAACCAGCTGCTTTTGCGGCTTTTCCGGACATTTCACACATCCTTGCACCGTCTGGTCCCCCAAATGGAGGAGGCGCACGAGCTCAACGATCTCGCCACAATCCGGCTGGCGGCCCACACGCTCAAGTCGTCCTCGGCCAGCGTGGGGGCCATGAGGCTGTCGGCGCTGTGTGCCGAGATCGAGTCCCTGATCCGCTCCGGGCAGCCGGGTCCGTACGACCGGCTGATGGAGACGATCCGGCAGGAGGCCGACCGCGTGCTGGGCAGTTTGCGTACCCTGCTGGGATCCGACCGATGACCTCTGCGCTCGCCGACGATGCCGACCTGAAGCAGCCGACCGTGCTGCTGGTCGACGACGACGAGGTGAACCTGCTGCTGACGTCGATGGCGCTGCGCGAGCGCGGCTTCGCGATCACCGAAGCCTCCAGCGCCGAGCGGGCGCTGGCCCTGCTGGCCGACTGGTCGCCCGACGTCATCGTGCTCGACGCGATCATGCCGGGCATGGACGGCTTCGACTGCTGCCGCGAGCTGCGCGCGATGCCGGGCTTCCAGTCCATCCCGGTGCTGATGCTCACCGGGCTGGACGACGAGGCCTCGATCAACCGGGCCTACGAGGCCGGCGCCACCGACTTCTTCGTCAAGTCGCACCAGTGGAGCCTGCTGGCCGGTCGGCTGCGCTACCTGCTGCGCTCCTCGCGCACCCGGCTCGAGCTGGAGCGCAGCAAGGCCCAGCTCGCGCGTGCCCAGGACCTGGCGCGCATGGGCAGCTTCGACTGGCGCCCCGACGGCAGCGGGCTGGTGTTCTCGGTCGAGGGCCTGCGCGTCTTCGGCCTCAGCCCGCGCGACCATCTCTCGCTGCGCGAGGCGCTGCGCATGGTGCCGCGCGACGAGCGCAACAACTTCTTCGCGATCCTGCGCGATGTGCTGGCGCACTACACCGTGCTGTGCACCGACGTGCCGGTGCGGCTGCGTGACGGCCGCCAGCGCGTGCTGCACCTGGAAGCCGAGCCCGAGTTCGACGAGCACGGCGCGATCTCCGGCTACACCGGCATCGTGCAGGACGTCACCGACCGCCGTGCGGCCGAGGACAAGATCAAGCACCTGGCCAACTTCGATTCGCTGACCGGGCTGCCCAACCGGCGCCAGCTGATCTGGCGTGCCGAGCGCGCGATCGAGCATGCGCGCCACATGGGCCACCAGGTCGGGCTGCTGCTGATCGACCTGGACCGCTTCAAGATCATCAACGACACGCTGGGCCATGCCGCCGGCGACGAGCTGCTGGTCGAGGTGGCGCACCGGCTGCGCGCCTGCGTGCGCCATTCCGACCAGGTCATCGACGCGGCGCCGGACACGCCCGGCTCGCGCGCGCACCGCACCCTGGAGGCGGTGGGACGCCTGGGCGGCGACGAGTTCGTCGCGCTGCTGTCCGAGGTCGGCGACGAGCGCGACGCGGTGCGGGTCGCGCAGCGCATCCTGGAGGCGCTGCGCGATCCGGTGCTGGTGGGCGGGCAGGAATGCTTCGTCACCGCCAGCGTCGGCATCGCGCTGTACCCGCGTGACGGCACCACCGTGGCCGACCTGCTGCGCAACTCCGACGTGGCGATGTACTCGGTCAAGGCCCAGGGGCGCAATGCCGCGGCGATCTACACGCCGCAGCTGGCCGGCAAGGGGCGCGAGAAGCTGGCGCTGGAGACCGCGCTGCACAAGGCGCTCGAACGCGAGGAGCTGGTGTTGCACTACCAGCCCAAGGTCGACGTGCGCAGCGGCCGCTTCATCGGTGCCGAGGCGCTGATGCGCTGGCAGCGCAACGACCAGATCGTGCCGCCGGCGGAGTTCATCCCGCTGGCCGAGGAAACCGGGCTCATCATCCCGATGAGCCACTGGGCGATCCGCGAGGCGATCCGCCAGGCGCGCGCCTGGCAGCAGGCCTTCGGCATCGAGGTGTCGATCGCGGTCAACATGCCCAGCCGCATGTTCCTGCGCACCGACCTGATCGAGAGCATCCAGTCGGCGCTGGCCGAGCAGCATGCCGCTCCCGGCTGCCTCGAGCTGGAGATCACCGAGACCGGCCTGATGAAGGACCTGCAGAACGTGATCCCGGCGCTGCGGCAGCTCAACGCGCTGGGCGTGGAGATCTCGATCGACGACTTCGGCACCGGCTACTCGTCGCTGGCCTACCTGACGACGCTGCCGATCAGCGAGCTCAAGATCGACCGCTCCTTCGTGCGCGAGCTGGGCCACCGGCGCGAGAGCACCGCGGTGGTCACCGCGATCCTGGCGCTGGCGCGCTCGCTGGGCCTGCGCGTGGTCGCCGAGGGCGTCGAGACGCCGTTGCAGATGGACGTGCTGGACCGCCTGGGCTGCGGCATCATGCAGGGCTACCTGTTCAGCAAGCCGCTGCGCGGGCCCGACCTCGAACAATGGCTGCGCGACACCGTGCTGCCCCGCAAGGCGCACTGGATGCACGCCGGTGCCGCCCGCCAGGGGGCCGGCGACCCGGCGCAGGAACACACCCCCGGGGCGGCGTCCGCCAAGCCCCTGTACTGACCGATCCTCACCGTCATGGAATCCAAGCCTGGTGCCCTCGGCCGCGCCACTTCGCCGGCGCCGCACGGAGGCCCTGCGGCCACGCCCGCCCAACTCGCCAAGGCCGCGCTGTTGCGGCTGGCCCAGGACCGGCTCGAGCCGACGCCCGAGAACTACCGCCGCGCCTATCGTGCCGAAGCCGGCGACCCGCCGGAGGCCGACACCCCGCTGCCGCCTGCGGTGCGCCGGCTGCTGGAGCGCCTGGGCATGCAGGCCGGGGCGAGCGTGCCGGGCCTGGCCGAAGCATTGCAGCAGGGCCGCTGGGACGCGGCCGAACGCCTGCTCGATGCGGCCGACGACAGCGGCACGGGTCCTGCGCCCTCCTGGGCCGCGCTGATCGGGCGCCTGGTCAAGGCCATCGAGCGCGGCGGCCGCCAGTGGACCAGCGGGCGCAAGAAGGAAAGCCTGCAACGGGTGCTCGCCGGCAGCCGCAGCGACCTCGCACGCCTGCAGCAGCGCCTGACCCAGCTGGTCGCGAGCTGGGAAACCGACACCGCGCCCGATGCCGCGGCCTGGGGCGATGCCCTGCTGGCCGAGGCGGCCGCGGCAGCTTCCGGGCCGGCCACCGTGCCGGGCGAGCTGGCACCGGCTGCCGCGGACGAGGCGCTGCTGCCGCCGGCCTGGCAGGCGGTGGTCGGTGGACTTGCCAATGCGATCGAGCCGGCGCTGCCGGCCGACGACCCGCGTTGCGCCCGGCTCGGCGCGCGCCTGGAGGAACTGCGCCGGCCGCTGGCCACGGCGGCCGACGACGAGCTGGCCGAGGACTGGTGCGGCTGGGCCGCCGACGCGCGGCGCCTGCTCGAGCATCGCCAGCACCTGACCGACCAGCTGCGCGGGCTGTGCGAGGAGCTGACCGCGGGCCTGGCGGACCTGTCCGAGGACGACTCCTGGGTGCAGGGCCAGTGCGAGGCGATGCGCAGCAAGCTGCAGGAGGGCCTGAGCGCGCGCACCGTGCGGGCGGTCAGCCACATGCTGCACTCCACGCGCATGCAGCAGGTCGAGCTGAAGGCGCAGCGCAACCACGCGCGCGACCTGCTCAAGCAGGCGATCAACGCGATGCTGCGCGACATCGGCGAGCTGGGCGCGCAGACCGGGCGCTTCCACGACAACATGGGCCGCTACGCCAGCGCGATCGAGCAGGCCGACTCGCTCGAGAGCCTGGCCGGCATGGTCAAGGAGCTGGTCGAGGAGACCAAGTCGGTGCAGCAGCAGGTCGGGCAGACGCAGCAGCGCCTGCAAGCCGGGCAGGCCGAGGCCGAGCAGCTGCAGCAGCGCGTCAGGCAGCTGGAGGACGAGCTGCAGCGCCTGTCGGCCGAGGTGTCCACCGACCAGCTCACCGAGATCGCCAACCGGCGCGGGCTGATCCAGGCCTTCGAGGCCGAGCACGCGCGCGCCGAACGCAGCGGCCGCGAGCTGGCCGTCGGACTGCTGGACATCGACAACTTCAAGAAGCTCAACGACACGCTGGGCCACCAGACCGGCGACCAGGCGCTGCGCTTCCTCGCGCAGCACGTCAAGCAGGCGCTGCGCCCGATGGACACGGTGGCGCGCTACGGCGGCGAGGAATTCGTCGTGCTGCTGCCCGAGACCAGCGCCGAGGAGGCACAGGTGGTGCTGACCCGCCTGCAGCGCACGCTGTCGGCCAGCTTCTTCATGCAGGAAGAGCGCAAGGTGTTCGTGACCTTTTCGGCCGGCGTAACGGTCTACCGCCCGGGCGAGCGGCTGGAGGAAACGCTGGACCGCGCGGACGAGGCGCTGTACGAGGCCAAGCGCACCGGCAAGAACCGCACCTGCATCGCGTGACGCGGTGCGCCGGCGGCGCTGGTCCCCCCGACAGGAATCGAACCTGTATCTAGCGCTTAGGAGGCGCTCGTTCTATCCATTGAACTACGGGGAGGCAGGGCAGGCGCGCATTGTAGACGGCCTGCCCGTCCGGTACCTGGGGCAGGGTGCGGGACGGCGTGGCGGCCAGCGGGCAGAACCGGGGCGGTCGAGTCCTCACAGGGCGCGACCGGCCCCGCGCCGGAGGCGGCTTCGTGTGCAGATTCCTGGCACACGCCGTGACCCTCGGCGAGGTGCGGGCGATCCCCGGAGGCTAGCATGCCGTTTTCCGATCTACCGGGGCTTCCGGAAGAGGAGGAAGCTGTCCGGGCTGATGGGTCAGTTCCGGCGGAACATCTCCACGAGAGTGCTGCTGTGTCAGCTCTCAAGGTGGGTACAGTGCTGTACTGCGCCTCAGTGGGAGAGAATCCCACAAAGTCTAACCTACCTAAATAAGCGGTGGTGGTACATCGTAAAGCTCAGCTATGAGTAGAGAGACAGAAGTGCGCCTGCCTAGGGAAGTGGGCGTAAGTGATCCAAGGGCGTTGTTTGCATTCGTGCGTAGCGTAGATGACACTCAAGGAGATCTACGCATTAATGCGGAAGACGTCGAATGGTTTGATCCTTTGGGGTTGGCTGTGCTGGGTGCATCATGCGAACGGAACTAGCGCTGCGGCCGCGGCTGGCTGGACATCTAGCTGGCCTTCGAGGAAAGGCGATCCCTCTGCGACAGGAAGTGGAGAGAGTGCTCCGTGAAGGTGGAGAGGTTGTTCTTGACTTCCGGGATGTTGAGGTTACTCAGTCGTTTGTTGATGAGCTAGTCGGCTGTCTCGTGTTGAAGCATGGGCCACGGGTACTCGAGCGGCTAGTCTTCCAGCGCTGTTCTCCCAATGTGCGTGCCATTGTCGAGTTCGTTGCCGCAGATCGAGTTGATCAGTTCTTGAAGGCACATTGAGTACAACCTTCCATTGGGTTGTTCGAAGAGGGCGGCTTGGCCGCCCTTTTTGACGTTAGTGCAGAGCGGTAGAGCATGGGTCTACCTGCGTGCAGCTGAGCGCTCATAGCTAAGTGCAGGCACGCGTGGGATGCCCTCTTCAGTTCCAGCGGAACATCCACACCAGGTCGAGCGCGGAGTCCTGCCCGGCCTGGGCACGCAGCGTGAAGCGCTGCGCGATGCGGTAGACCACCTGCCACGAGCCGGCGGCGGCGCTCAGCCCGCGCTCGTAGCCGACGTAGATGCGGTCGGAGATCTGCTTGCCGATGCTGACCACGGTGTCGGGCACCGCGCCTTCGGTCTGGCGCACCGAGAGCTCGTCCAGCGGCATCATGTCCATGATGTTGCGGCCTTCGCCGCTGCCGTCGCCGGCCAGCAGCGCCAGCGCCGCGCGCTGCAGCAGCAGGGTCTGGTTGCCCGCCAGCGTGTCGTAGCTGCGGCCCGTGACCAGCAGCGCGAGCTTCTCGGTGTCGGACAGCGGCGGCTCGGAGAACAGCGACACGCGAGGCGACAGCGCGCTGCCGCTGACCGTCACGCCGACGCGCTGGTCCAGGTTGGGGCGGATCGCGACGATGTCCAGGCGCGGGTTGGCGACCTCGCCGACGAAGGTCAGCACGCCGCGCTCGATCTCCAGGTCCTGGCCGTAGGCCTGGTAGCTGCCGTCGACGGTGCGGATCTCGCCGGCGACCGCCAGCCGGTTGCGCGGCGAGGTCAGGTGCAGGTCGCCTTCGAGCCGGGTGTCGATGCCGCGCCCGCGCAGGCGGAAGCGCTCGCCGAGGTTGACCCGCAGGTCCAGGGCCAGGTCGCGCGCCGGGCCGGCCGAGGCCTTCGCGGCCGCGTCCTCGTCCTCGTCGTCGGCGCCGCGCACCACCACGTCCTCCGACAGGCTGGGTGCGTCGGCGCGGCTGATGTCGATCAGCCCTTCGTCGGCGCGGAAGCGCCCCTCGACCCCGATGCGCTCGCGGTCCAGCTGCATCGCGGCCTCGCCGCTGACCACCACGCGCCGGTCCACGCGCGACAGCACCGCGAACTGCTTCGCCTGCAGCTGCAGGCGCGCGACCGGGTCGGCGCCGAGCTGTGCGCTGCCCTGCAGCTCGGCGTGGCCGTCGCCGGCGGCAAAGCGCAGCGTCTCGACGCGCGCGGTCTCGCCCTCGAAGCTCATGCGCAGCGTGCCGTCGTGCAGGTTGACGCCCTCGATCGCGTTGCGCACCGCGAGCTGACGGCCTTCCAGGCGGCCGACCAGGTTGGGGCCGCCGAACTGGCCGGCGATCTCGAGCTGGGCGCTCAGCTGGCCGCCCAGGCGCCAGCCGGCCGGCATCCAGATGCCCCAGCCGGCGAGGTTGTCGACCTGCATCTCGAGCTGGCCGGCCACCGGCGCCTCCGGCTGCGGCCACAGGGCGGTGGGCAGGGTGCGCACGGCCTGGTCGCCGACGATGCGGCCGAGGTTGCTGCCGGCGATGCGCTGGCTGAACCGCCAGGTGCCCTGCGCGGCCTCCAGGCGCAGCTGCAGCTCGCCCAGGCCCAGCGCCTGCACGACGCCGAACTCGTTGATGCGCACGTCGCCGCCGGTGCGCGCCAGCTCGATGCGCGCGCGGACCTCGGGGTCGGTGTGCAGCGACACGCGCGCCCCGATGCGCAGGTCGCCTTCCCAGCCGAAGTCGGGCTGCACACGCTGCAGCAGCGGGATGATGGCCACCGGCTCGACCTGCAGTTCCACGTCCAGCTGCGGGTCGCCGGCGCCCCGGCGCCAGCGCGCCTCGCTCCAGCGCACCACCTGGTCGAGCAGCCTGAGCTGGCCGGGCTCGATCTCCAGGCGCCTGCCGCCGCCCGCGTCTTCCAGCCAGGCCAGGCGCAGGTTCTCGGCCACCAGCAGCGGCAACGCCTGCTCGCCGCGCAGCAGGGCCGGGGCGCTGTCGGTCGGGCGCAGCGCCAGGGTCTCCAGCGTGCCGCGCCAGCCCGGGGGGCTGCCCGCCTCATCCCAGCGGCCGGCCAGCGCCAGCGTCAGCGCCAGCGGCGCGGCGGGGCGGCCGTCCGGGGTGGTCGCGGCGGCCCGGCCGGTGGCCGGCTCCAGCGCGGCCTCGAGCTGCGCGCGGTGCGCCGCCAGGCTGCCGTCGGCGCGCAGCGTGGCCGCCGGCACCTGCAGTCCCGGCAGGCGCAGCTGCGCGGCCTGCAGGTCGGCGCTGAGGCGGCCGGCGCCCTCGGTGCTGGCGTCCCAGCGGCCCTGCAGCCGGTCCAGCCCGATCCCGCCGGCGCGCAGCGCCTGCACGTCGGCCTGGCCTTCGGTGCGCAGGGGCGGCAGTGCGGGCGTGCCCATGCCGCGGCGGGGCGCGGGCGCCGTGGCCTGCACGATCCAGCCGCCCAGCGGGCCCTGTACCTCGGCCTGCAGCCGCGCCTGGCCTTGCAGCGTGCCCAGGCCCAGCGCTTCGGCCAGGCCGGCCAGGCGCTGCAGCGCCGGGGCCTCCAGCGTCAGCCGGACATGGTCGTCGGCCGGCGCCGCGCGGCCGGCCACCGGCAGGCGCACCAGGCCGTCCAGCGTGGCGGTGTTGCCGGCCGCGAGCAGCTGTCCTTGCGCGCCGAGGCGGCCCGCGCCGTCGGCATCGAGCTTCAGGCCCAGCTGGGCGGCCTGGCCGGCCAGCAGGCTGTCGTCCAGCGCCACCTGCAGCGTGCCGCGCAGCTGGCGCAGCAGCGTTGCCGCATCCGGCGCCTGGGCCGGCACCTCGGCGTCCACCTTCACCGTGCCGTTCAGCGCGTGGCGCTGCCGGCGCCAGGCCGCCTCGGGCGGGCCCGGCACCCACTGCGCCGGGTTGAAGGCGCGCAGGTCCAGGCCGGCCTGCACCTGCCAGCGCTCGCGCTCGTCGCGCTGCGCGCTGCCGCGGGCCTGCAGGCGGGCTTCGCCGGCGCGTGCCTCCAGCGTCGTCACCTGGTAGCGGGTGGGGGTGCCGTCGGCTTCCAGCACCAGCTGCACCGGCTGGCCGTCCTGCAGCGCCTGCGGGGCGCCGGCGCGGCCGCGCCGGGTCAGCCCGCCCTGCAGCGTGGTGCGCAGCTGCACGGTGCCGAAGGGCGCGTCCGGCGTGGCCCCGGGCGTCATCTGGACGGTCACGGGGCCGCTCAGCAGCATCGGCGGCAGGCGCTGGTCCAGCGCCTCCAGCACCAGCGAGGCCAGCGTGGCCTGCAGCTGCAGCTCGCCGTCGTTCCAGCTGCCGGTGGCGCTCAGCCGCCCGGCCGGGTGGCCGGGTGCCCCCGCGGCGTCGAGCTCGGCGCGCTGCACGGTCCAGCGCCTGCCTTCGCCGCTGGCCTGCACGACGGCGCGCGCCAGCGGCAGCCGCAGCGCGTGCCAGCTGCCCGGCACCACATTGGCGAGCTCGACCTCGATGCCCATCGGCTGGCCGCCGTCGCGCAGCGTCACCACGGCGCTGCCGTCCAGCTGGGTGGTCGGCGCCAGCGCGGTGAACGGCCCGAGCAGCCGGGCCAGGTCCAGCTTCCGGAAGCGAGCGTCCAGCCGCGACAGCGGCAGCGGCTCGAACGGGGCCAGCCCGGCCTCGGCCTGCAGCGACTGTTCCTGCATGTGCAGCGACAGGGTGGCGGCCAGCCGTTCCAGCGGGCCGTCGGCGCCCAGCTCGGCCTGCACGTCCTGCGCCCAGGCGGGGATGGGCGCGCCGGCGCCGGCCTCGGGGTCGCTCGTGACGCGCACGCGGGCCTGTACCGGCAGCGGGGCGTCGGCGCCGATGCGCGCCTCGCCCTCGGCGCGCAGGCCGTTCCAGGCAGCGCTGAAGGACTCGATGGCGTGCTGCTCGCCGGCGACGAGGCGGGCGCGCAGCGCCGTCACCGGCACGGCCTGGTCGGGCAGCACCAGTTCGTCGACCCGCAGTGCGTCGACCTGCACGCCCAGCGGCAGGCGCAGCGATGCCGGCGGCTGCGGGCGCGCCGCGGCCGCTGCCTCTTCCGGGAGGCCGCTGCGCACGACGACGCGGCCGGCCGCGATCTCGGTGGCTCCCAGCTGCACGTAGGGGGCGGACAGTCGCCAGCCGTGCAGGCGCAGGCCCGACCAGTGCAGCTGCTGGACCTCGACCGTGGTGGCGCCGGCCGGCACGACCAGCTGCCGGGCCTGGAAGTCGCCCAGCAGGCTGCCCTGCGGGTCGCGCACGACGAAGCCGGGCACGTGGCGCGCGGCCTGGTCCAGCGCCCAGCGGGTGCCGGACTCGGTGTGCAGCACCCAGCGCAGGCCGGCCCCGGCGCCGACGAGCAACGCCGCCAGCAGCACGAGCGCGGCCAGCAGCCAGGGCCACCAGCGGCGCCGCGGACGGCCGGCGGGGGCGGGGGAGGGGGGCGCAGGACGGCTCATCAGAAACTCACTCCCACGCTCAGGTGCAGGCGGATGTTCCTCTGCGCTTCACCGTAGGCGATGTCGGCCTTCAGCGGGCCGATCGGGCTGCGCCAGCGCACGCCGAAGCCGACGCCGTAGGCCGGCTCGTAGTCACGCCAGTTGCGCGCGGCATTGCCGGCATCGACGAACACCGCACCATACCAGTCGCGCAGCCCCTCCATCAGCGGCCACATCAGCTCGGCCGAGGCGGTGGCGAGCACCGGGCCGCCGACCACCGCGCCGTCGCGCTCGGGGCCCAGCGTGCGGTAGCCGTAGCCGCGCACCGAATCGTCGCCGCCGGCGCGGAACAGCAGGGTGTCCGGCACGCCCAGGCCCTCGCGCTTGAACACCTGGCCGGCCTCGCCGCGCAGCTGCAGGATGCGCCGCTGGCCGAGCGGCTGGTACCAGGTGGCGCGCAGGTAGGCGCGCACGAAGGGCCCGCGGTCGTCGTCTGTGTCGTAGGAGACGCCCGCGCCGCCATGCGCCGAGAGGATCAGCCCGCGCGTCGGGAACAGCACGTTGTTGACGTCGCGCCGGGTCCATTCGTAGTTGGCCCACAGGGCACGGTCGATGCGTTCGGTGGTGTCGGTGCGGACCTCGGTGCGGTTGAACTCGCCGTAGTAGAGGCGGTCGAGCCGTTCGGTGTCCTGGGTGCGGCCGTAGCGCACGCGCTGCGTGCTGGTCTCGGCGCCGCCGGCGGCCAGGTACTCGGTCGACAGGCTCATCAGGTTGCGGTAGCCCTTGGGCTTGGGGTAGGAGAGCAGGTCCAGCGCCGCCACGCGCTCGTCGCGGCCGTACAGCAGCCGGGTGCTGGCGACCCAGTCGTGGCCGAACGGCCGGCGGTGCGTGAACTGCAGGCCGGTGCGCGGGCCGGTGTTGCTGCTGAAGCCGATGCTGACGGTGGCGGACTTGGTCTGCGTCTCGCGCACCCGCACGATGATCGGTGCGGCATCGGCCTGTTCGACATCCGGGTCGAGCTCGACCGCGACGCCGTCGTACAGCCCGGACTTCTGCAGGTTCTCCTGGTAGTCCAGCAGCATCTTCTCGGTGAACACCTCGCCGCGCTGGAACGGCGCGAGGTTGCGCACCGCCTGTTCGGTGGTGCGTTCCACCCCTTCGACGCGGATGTCGCCGACGCGGAACAGCGGGCCGCTGTCGGCCACCACGAAGATGCGCACCTTGTGCGTCTTCGGGTCGACCTGGGCCGAGGTGCCGGCGTAGCTGGCGGTCGGGTAGCCGCGTGCGCGCAGGCTTGCCAGCAGCGCGTTCTTCGCCGTGGTCCAGGCGTCCTGGGTGAACACGCTGCCCGGCTGCAGCGGCCAGCGCGCGCGCAGGAAGCGGATGCGGCGCGCGGCGCCCTGGTCGCCGGCATCGGCGGCTTCCTGCAGGTGGCCCTGGATCTCGACGGTCAGGCGGTCGACCTCGGCACGCGGGCCCGGGTCCACCTTCAGGATGATCAGGGGCTGGCGGCCCGCCTCGGCAGGCGGCTCGCGCGTGATCGACACCTGGGCGGCGAAATAGCCTTCGGTCTCCAGCAGGGCGCGCGCCTGCGCCGGGGCGGCGCTCATCAGGCGGCCGACCTCGGCCTCGGTGATGTCGCGCTCCTGGCGGAAACGCGACAGGTCCAGGTGGCGGCGCAGCAGGTCACGCAGCTCGGCGGACGGGGCCTGGATGCGCAGGCGGTAGGAGGTGCCGGCCGCTTCGGGTTCCGGCTCGGCCGCCGAGGCGGCCTCGGCGGGCGGGGGGGCGGCGTCCCCGGCATCCTGGGCCCGGGCCGGGGCGGCAGCCAGCGCGACGGCCAGCAGCCCGAGCCAGGTGCCATGGCACAGCCGGGTCCACGAAGCGCGCGCCAGCCGGATCACTTGGACAGCAGTCGCATGGCCCCTTCCAGGCCGTTGAGGGTCAGCGGGAACATGCGCTGGTTCATGATCTGCTGGATGATGGCCACCGACTGCCGGTAGGCCCAGACGCCTTGCGGCTCGGGATTGATCCACACGTATTTGGGGAAGGCATGAGTGAGCCGCTGCAGCCATTCGGCGCCGGGCTCCTCGTTGTTGTACTCGACGCTGCCGCCGGGCTGCAGGATCTCGTAGGGGCTCATCGTCGCGTCCCCGACGAAGATCAGCTTGTAGTCCTTGTTGTACTTGCGGATGACGTCCCAGGTCGGGAACTTCTCGCTGAAGCGCCGCCGGTTGTTCTTCCACAGGTAGTCGTAGACGCAGTTGTGGAAGTAGTAGAACTCCAGGTGCTTGAATTCCGCCTTGGCGGCGCTGAACAGCTCCTCGACGCGGTGCACGTGCTCGTCCATCGTGCCGCCCACGTCCATCAGCAGCAGCACCTTCACGTTGTTGTGCCGCTCGGGCACCATCTTCAGGTCCAGCCAGCCGGCATTGGCCGCGGTGGAGCGGATGGTGTCGTCCAGGTCCAGCTCCTCGGGCGCGCCCTCGCGGGCGAAGCGGCGCAGCCGGCGCAGCGCGACCTTGATGTTGCGCGTGCCCAGCTCCAGCGTGTCGTCGTAGTCCTTGAACTGGCGCTGGTCCCAGATCTTGACCGCGCTGCGGTTGCGGCCCTTGTCCTGGCCGATGCGGATGCCCTCGGGGTTGTAGCCCCAGGCCCCGAACGGCGAGGTGCCGCCGGTGCCGATGTAGCGGTTGCCGCCCTCGTGGCGTTCCTTCTGCTGCTCGAACAGCTCCTTGAGCCGCTGCATCAGCGCGTCCCAGCCGAGCTTCTCGATCTGCGCCTTCTCCTCGGGCGAGAGCTCCAGCTCCAGGCGCTTCTGCAGCCATTCGAGCGGGATGTCCTTGCCGAAGTCGGTCAGCAGCTCCACGCCCTTGAAGTACGCGCCGAAGGCGCGGTCGAAGCGGTCGTAGTGCGCCTCGTCCTTGACCAGCGCGGCGCGCGCCAGGTAGTAGAACCGGTCGATCGTCGGGCCGCCCTCGTCGTCGAGCACGCCGCTCTTGATCGCTTCGAGCAGCAGCAGGTACTCCTTGATGGAGACCGGCAGCCGGGCACTGCGCAGCGTGAAGAAGAAGTTGATCAGCATGGTCGGACGCCCCGAAGTCACCTATTGTGGCGCGGCGGCTGCGCGCATGTGCAACCAGACCCTGCGCCGTGCCCGGCCGCCGGCAGGGCACGGCGCTTGCCGCGGCGTTCGCATCGTGACTTTGCCGATGCGAGCACCGCCATGGACATGCAGCGCAGCAGCGACAGCGCCCTGATCGACCAGGACACCGCCCGCGCCGCGGTCGAGCTGGCACGGCCCGTCCTCGAGGCCTCCACCCGCGACCCGCGCATCAACCAGGGCGGCTTCCTGCACGTGGTCGTGATGGACCCGGCGCGCACCCCGCTGGACGCGGGCTTCGAGGAGGCCATCCTGTACGAATGCTCGCTGGGTGGCCGGCGCGAGGACTGGGATGCCGACTATGCCGGTTTCGCGCGCGCCAAGGCGCGCCTGAGCTGGCAGCACGGGCGCGACAGCTTCCACCTGCAGACGGCCGAGCCGTGGCGCCTGCGCCCGGGTGACACCACGCTGTGGGGCAGCGTGTGGCTGGACGGCATCGTGGTGGCCGCCAGCGGCGGCGAAGCCGAGTTCGACGAGGCCTTCGCCGGCATGGTCGCGCTGCTGATGCGGGCACTGGCCCGCCAGGCGCAGCGCGGCCGGCCGCATGCGCCGCATCACGGCTGAGGGCGGCACGCTCAGCCGCGCGGGCGCGCCAGCTGCCATTCGAGGTGGGTCTTCACGGTCGGCCACTCGGCCGCGACGATGCTGTAGACCACCGTGTCGCGCACCGTGCCGTTGGGCATCACCATGTGGCTGCGCAGGATGCCGTCGAGCTTGGCGCCCAGGCGCTCGATCGCGCGCCGGCTGGCGTGGTTCATGAAGTGCGTGCGGAACTCGACCGCGATGCACCCGAGCTGCTCGAAGGCGTGGGTGAGCAGCATCAGCTTGCATTCGGTGTTGATCGGGGTGCGCTGGGCGCTGGCCGCATACCAGGTCGAGCCGATCTCGACGCGGTGGTGGACCGTGTCCGCGTTCAGGTACGCGGTCAGCCCGACGATGCGGTCGGTGCGCTGGTCGCGCACCGCGAACGACAGCCCGGTGCCCTTGGCCTGCAGCGCCAGGCGCCGCTCGATCTCGGCCGGCATCTTCTCGGGCGGCTGGACGGTGGTGTACCAGAGCTTCCACAGCTCGCCGTCGCGCACGGCCTCGGCCAGCGCGTCGGCGTGCGCCATCGTCAGCGGCTCCAGCGTGGCGTGCCGGCCGCGCAGCGTCACCGGTTCCAGGGTCATCATCGCTCGCTTGCCTCCGGTCTCAGCGGTTGTGCCGCTGCATGAACACCAGCTTCTCGAACAGGGTGAGGTCCTGCTCGTTCTTCAGCAGCGCCCCGACCAGCGGCGGCACCACGACCTTCTCGTCCTTGCTCTGCAGCGCCTCGGCAGGGATGTCCTCGGCCACCAGCAGCTTGAGCCAGTCCAGCAGCTCGGAGGTGCTGGGCTTCTTCTTGAGGCCCGGCAGGTTGCGCACGTCGTAGAAGTTGCGCAGCGCGGCGGCCAGCAGCTCCTTCTTCAGCCCGGGGAAGTGCACCTCGACGATCTTCTGCATCGTCTCGGCGTCCGGGAAGCGGATGTAGTGGAAGAAGCAGCGCCGCAGGAAGGCGTCGGGCAGCTCCTTCTCGTTGTTGGAGGTGATGAACACCAGCGGGCGGTGCCTGGCCCGGATCATCTGCCGCGTCTCGTAGACGTAGAACTCCATGCGGTCCAGTTCGCGCAGCAGGTCGTTGGGGAATTCGATGTCGGCCTTGTCGATCTCGTCGATCAGCAGCACCACCGGCCGGTCGGCCTCGAAGGCCTGCCACAGCACGCCCTTGACGATGTAGTTGTGGATGTCCTTGACCCGCTCGTCGCCGAGCTGGCTGTCGCGCAGGCGGCTCACCGCGTCGTACTCGTACAGGCCCTGCTGCGCCTTGGTGGTGGACTTGATGTGCCACTGCAGCAGCGGCATGTCCAGCGCGCGCGCGACTTCCTCGGCGAGCATGGTCTTGCCCGTGCCCGGCTCGCCCTTGACCAGCAGCGGGCGCTTGAGCGTGATCGCGGCGTTGACAGCCAGCCGGAGGTCGTCGGTGGCGACATAGTTCTCGGAGCCTTGAAACTTCATGGGAACCTGCGATGCGTCAATGTTGGAGGGGCGTCGATCCAGTATAAGAGCCGGGCCTATAATGCGTGGTTGCTTTGAATTCCAGAACTCGTTCGCGCAACCCCATGAACAAAGTGCTTTCCACGATGATGGTGCTGGCCGCGGTGGCCGGTTTTTCAGGCGCCGCGCAGGCCCAGGACGCGAAAGCGGGCGGCAGCAAGGCGGCGATGTGCATCGGCTGCCACAGCATACCGGGTTACCAGTCGAGCTTTCCGGAAGTGCACAAGGTGCCGATGATCGCGGGCCAGAACGCCCAGTACATCGTCGCCGCCCTGAACGCCTACAAGAAGGGTGAGCGCAAGCATCCGACGATGCGCGGCATCGCCGACACGCTGAGCGAGCAGGACATGGCCGACCTCGCCGCCTACTACGAGGCGCTGCCGGCCGCACAACCCGTGCCGGAGCAGCCGGCCAAGCAGCCCAGCGCCGAAGTGGCCGCGCTGCTGCAGAAGGGCGCCTGCGTGTCCTGCCACGGCGCCAACTTCAGCAAGCCGATCGACGGCAGCTACCCGAAGATCGCCGGCCAGCATCCCGACTACCTCTACGTCGCGCTGAAGTCGTACAAGACCGAGGGCAACCCCTACATCGGTCGCGCCAACGCGATCATGGCCGGCCAGGTCAAGCAGTTCTCCAACGCCGAGCTGAAGGCCATCGCCCAGTACATCGGTTCGCTGCCGGGCGAGATGAAGGTCGTGCCTCAAAGCCGCTTCCGCTGATCACCGGGAGCGTCGGTTCGTGCGCAGGTCGCGCAGCTGACGCTTTTACGCGACAAGGCCGCTGCCGTTGCAGCGGCCTTTTTCATGGGCGCGGCGCGGGCGCGGGGGTCTGCGCAAGGTCGTCCAGGATGGGGCAGTCCGGCCGCCCGTCGCCGTGGCAGTGGGCGGCCAGCTGCTCGAGCGAGCGCTTCATCGCCTGCATCGCGTCGATGCGCTGCTGCAGGTCGGCCACGTGCTGCAGGGCGATGCGCTTGACCTCGGCGCTGGTGCGCGAGGGGTCGCTCCACAGCTGCAGCAACGCACGGATCTCCTCGATCGGAAAGCCCAGCTCGCGGGCGCGGCGGATGAAGCGCAGCGTGTGCAGGGTGGCCGCGTCGTACTGCCGGTAGCCTGCCTCGGTGCGCCGCACCGGCGGCAGCAGGCCCAGCGACTCGTAATGGCGGATCATCTTGGCGGACACCCCGCAGGCGCGCGCCGCCTGGCCGATGTTCATGGCGCGCGTCCCGTGCCGGCGGGGCGCGATGGCCGCCAGTAGCGCAGCAGCAGCGCGTTGCTGACGACGCTGACGCTGCTGGCTGCCATCGCCGCGCCGGCGATCACCGGGTTGAGCCAGCCGAAGGCGGCCAGCGGGATGCCGACCACGTTGTAGACGAAGGCCCAGAACAGGTTCTGGCGGATCTTGCGCGTGGTGCGGCGCGAGATGTCGATCGCGTCGGCCACCAGCGCCGGGTTGCCGCGCATCAGCGTGATGCCCGCCGCGTGCATCGCGACGTCGGTGCCGGTGCTCATCGCCATCCCGACGTCGGCCGCGGCCAGCGCCGGCGCGTCGTTGATGCCGTCGCCGACCATCGCGACGCGCCGCCCGCCGGCCTTCAGCCCGGCCACCACCGCGGCCTTGTCGGCCGGCAGCACCTCGGCGTGCACCCGCTCGATGCCCAGCTGCTGCGCGACCGCCTGCGCGCTGTCGCGGTTGTCGCCGCTGATCAGCACTGTCTCGACCCCCTGCGCCTTCAGCCGGGCGACCGCGTCGCGCGCACCGGCCTTGAGCGTGTCGCCGAAGGCCAGCAGCCCCAGCCACTGCGGCTGCGGCGCCAGCTGCACCAGCCAGGAGACGGTCCGTCCCTCGGCCTGCAGCGCATGGGCTGCGTCCTGCAACGGCATCGGCGGCAGCGGCAGCTCGGTCATCCAGCGCCCGCTGCCCAGGCGCAGGTCGCGCTCGCCGACCTGGCCGGCCATGCCGCGGCCGGCCACCGCGCGCAGCTCGCGGGCCTCGGGCGCGGCCACGCCGCGCGCGGCGGCCTCCTGGCGCACCGCATGGCCCAGCGGGTGCTCGCTGCCGGCCTGCAGTGCCGCGCACAGCGCGAGCAAGGCGTCCCCGTCGAGGCCGGCGCCGGGGGCCGGCTGCAGCGCGACCAGCGTCGGCCGGCCTTCGGTCAGGGTGCCCGTCTTGTCGAATGCCACCACCTGCACCGCGTGGGCGATTTCCAGCGCCTCGGCGTCCTTGATCAGGATGCCGTGGCGCGCGGCCGTGCCGGTGCCGACCATGATGGCCGCCGGCGTGGCCAGCCCCAGCGCGCAGGGGCAGGCGATCACCAGCACCGCGACCGCAGGCAGCACGGCGGCCGACCAGTCGCCGCCGGCCAGCCCCCAGGCGAGGAACGTCAGCAGCGCGATGGCGACCACCACCGGCACGAACACGGCGCTGACGCGGTCCACCAGGCGCTGGACCGGCGCCTTGCCGGCCTGGGCCGACTCGACCAGCCGCACGATGCGCGCCAGTGCCGTCTCGTTGCCGATCGCGGTGGTGCGTACCTGCACCAGCCCTTCGCCGTTGATCGCCCCGCCCGTGACCCGGTCGCCGGGGCCCTTGGGCACCGGCAGGCTTTCGCCGGTCAGCAGCGACTCGTCGAAATGCGAACGGCCGTCCACCAGCTCGCCGTCCACCGGCACCCGCTCGCCAGGGCGCACGACGACCAGGTCGCCGAGGCGCACCTGCTCCAGCGGCACGGCCTGCTCGGCGCCGTCGCGCAGCACCCGCGCGGTGTCCGGCCGCAGCGCCTGCAGCGCGCGGATCGCCTCGGTGGTCTGGCGCTTGGCGCGCGCCTCCAGCCACTTGCCCAGCAGCACCAGCGTGATCACCACCGCGGCCGATTCGAAGTACAGGTGCGCGTGGCTGCCGTGCGCGAGCAGCAGGTACAGGCTCAGGCCGTAGGCGGCCGAGGTGCCCAGCGCGACCAGCAGGTCCATGTTGCCGGTACCGGCCTTGAGCGCCTTCCAGCCGGCGCGGTAGAAGCGCGCGCCGAGCAGGAACTGCACCGGGGTGGCGAGCGCGAGCTGCAGCCAGCCGTCGAGCATCCAGTGCCGCCCGAACAGGTCGCCCGCCATCGGCGCCACCAGCGGCAGCGACAGCAGGGCGGCCAGCAGCACCGCCCGGCCTTCGCCGAGGCCCGGGCGGGCTGCGGCAGGAGGCGGCGCGGCGAGGTCGCGCGCCTCGTAGCCGGCGTCCTGCACCGCCGCGCGCAGGGCCGCGTCGCTGACGCTGGCCAGCGCCTCGACCGTGGCGGTCTCGGTGGCGAGGTTGACGCTGGCCGCGAGCACGCCGGGCACGCGCCGCAGGGCCCGCTCGACGCGGTTCACGCAGGAGGCGCAGGTCATGCCGCCGATGGCGAGCTGCACCTGCCGCTGCGGCACGGCGTAGCCTGCCTCCCGCACGGCTTCGATCAGCCGGGGCAGGCCCAGGTCAGACCCCTGGACGGTGGCGGTCTCGGTGGCGAGGTTGACGCTGGCCGCGTCCACCCCGGGCAGGCGCTGCAGCACGCGTTCGACGCGCCGCACGCAGGAGGCGCAGGTCATGCCCTCGATGGGCAGGGTCACGGAGGCAGTGGCGGAGGTGTTCATGGTTCACAGCCTGAACCTTGACATGATGTCAAAGTCAAGCGCCCGGCTCGTGATGCGGGTCAACGGGTGGCGCGCCGCCTGACGCAGTCGATGTAGGCGTCGCCGTCGGGCGGCAGGCCGCTGCGTTGCGATTCCCAGATCATGCGCCCCAGGCACTCCATGATCTCGTGGTGCGCCTCGTGCAGCGAACCCAGGCGCCGCGCCAGCAGCTCGCAGGCCTGCTTGATGCCGCGCGGCTGGTCGATGCCGGTCTGCTCGCTGATCGACAGGTGCATCGCCAGGTGCAGGAACGGGTTGGTGCGTCCCTCCTCGACCTGGTAGCTCGCGGCCTTGGCGGCCTCGGCGTCGGCCAGGTCGGCGTGGTACTCCGGGTGCTCGGCGATCCAGTCGGCGGCCAGGGCCTCCATCGGCGTCAGCGGCTCGCCGGCACGGTTCTTGCGCCAGGCCTCGCAGAAGAAAAGCCGCACGTCATGTTGAGAGGGGGAAAACATCCGACAATTCTCGCCTTTCCCGATTCACCCGACTGCCTGCATGAACATCACCACCGAACAGCTGTTCGACAACGCCCGCACCCACAACGCCTGGCAGGACCGTCCGGTCGACGATGCCCTGCTGCAGCGCCTGTACGACCTGATGAAGTACGGCCCGACCTCGGCCAACTGCTGCCCGGCGCGCATCATCTTCGTGAAGTCGCCCGAGGCCAAGGCGCGCCTGCTGCCCTGCATGAGCGAGGGCAACCGCGCCAAGACCGCCGCGGCGCCGGTCACCGCCATCATCGGCATGGACCTGAAGTTCTACGAGAAGCTGCCGCAGCTGTTCCCCCACAACCCCGCCGCGCGCACCTGGTTCGAAGGCAACGAGGCGGTCGCGCAGGCCACCGCGTTCCGCAACTCCAGCCTGCAGGGCGGCTACTTCATCATGGCCGCGCGCGCCCTGGGCCTGGACTGCGGCCCGATGAGCGGCTTCGACGCCGCGCGCGTGGACGCCGAGTTCTGGGCCGGCACCGACGTCAAGACCAACTTCATCTGCAACCTCGGCTACGGTGATCCGAGCGGGCTGTTCCCGCGCAGCCCGCGCCTGAGCTTCGACGAGGCGTGCCGGATTGCCTGAATTCTTCGCCAACGCACTGATCACCGACCCATGGTTCTACGCCACGGCGGTGCCGGCCGTCCTGCTGATGGGACTGGCCAAGAGCGGCATCGGGGTGGGCTTCGGTTCGCTGGCGGTGCCGCTGATGGCGCTGACCATCCCGGTGCCGCAGGCCGCCGCGGTGATGCTGCCGCTGCTGATGGTGGCCGACGCGATGGGCCTGATGGCCTACGTGAAGCAGGTCGAGCGCGACGTGCTGCGCCTGCTGCTGCCGGCCGGGCTGGTGGGCATCGTGATCGGCACGCTGCTGTTCGGCCTGCTGTCGTCGCAGGCGGTGGCGGCGGTGGTCGGGGTGCTGACCCTGCTGTTCCTGGCGCAGCGCCTGTTCTTCCCGCCGCGCGCCGATGCCAAGGCGCCGCCGCGCTGGGTCGGCTGGCTGCTCGGGATCGTTTCGGGCTTCACCAGCTTCGTCGCCCACGTGGGTGCGCCGCCGGTCAACGCCTACCTGCTGCCGCTGCGCCTGTCGCCGGTGAAGTTCTCCGCCACGCTGGCGGTGTTCTTCGCGGTCGTCAACGCGGCGAAGTGGATCCCCTACGCCTGGCTGGGGCTGATCGACCTGCGCAACATGGCCACCGCGCTGGTGCTGATGCCGCTGGCGCCGGTGGGGGTGTGGATCGGCGTGCGGCTGGTGCACCGCGTCAGCCCGGTGTGGTTCTACCGGCTCGTCTATGCGGGCATGCTCCTGACCGGCATCAAGCTGGTGTGGGACGCGTTCTGAGCCGGCGTCCCTGAGGTCGCCGCTGCCCCTGCGCGGGCAGCGCGGCCCTCCCGCCTCGTCGTGCTCAGGGGCCCCAGCCTTCCTTGCGCCGCGCCTGGCGGGCCGCGCGTTCCTGCGCGAACATTTCCTCCAGCTGGCGACGGCCCTGCTTGGCGATCGCCACCAGCTTGGCCTCGTCCTGGTAGTGCGGCCGCTGGGCCTCCAGCTGCTGGAGCGTGTGCTGGCGGAAGCGCAGCGCCAGCTCGCGCGCATGGTGCGGGTGCCAGCCCAGCGCCTCGAGCACGCTGCGCGCGCTGGTCAGCGCCGAGCCCAGCGTCTCGCGCTCGATGTCGGTGATGCCGCGCCGGCGCAGCTCGTGCCAGTGGGTGACGTTGCGCGCCCGCGCGACGATGCGCAGGTGCGGGAAATGCTGGCGCGCCAGGTCGGCGATCTGCAGGCTGTGCTCGATGTCGTCCACCGCGATGACCAGCACCTTGGCCTGTTCGGCGCCGGCCGTGCGCAGCAGGTCCAGCCGGGTGCCGTCCCCGTAGTGCACGCGCAGCCCCAGGCGGCGCACCGCCTCGACCTGGTCCGGGTCATGGTCCAGCACGGTCGCGTCGATGCCGTTGGCGTACAGCAGCCGGCCGATGATCTGGCCGTAGCGCCCGAAGCCGGCGATCAGCACCGGCGCCTCCTGCGGTTCGCTCAGCTCCTCCACCTGCGCCTTCCTGCCGCGCCTGGGCGTGTGCTCCGCGTAGCGGTCGACCAGCATCAGCAGCAGCGGCGTCAGCAGCATCGACAGGGTGACCGCCGCGATCAGGATCGACGTGGTCGAGGCGTCCAGCACCTCGGCCAGCGTCGCGGCCTGCAGCACCACGAAGCCGAACTCGCCGCCCTGGGCCAGCAGCAGGATGAACACCGGCCGTTCCTCGCGCGGCACCGGCATGCCGCGCGCGATGCCCCACATCACCAGCAGCTTCAGCACCAGGAAGCAGGCCAGCACGGCCAGGATGACGCCGGCATTGGCCAGCACGACCGGGAAGTCGATCGACATCCCGACGGCCATGAAGAACAGGCCCATGAGCAGCCCCTTGAAGGGCTGGACGTCGGTCTGCAGCTGGCGGCGGTACTCGCTGTCGGCCAGCAGCACGCCGGCCAGGAAGGCGCCCAGCGCCATCGACATGCCGATGGCCTGCATCAGCGTGGCGATCGCCACCACCAGCAGCAGCGAGGTGGCGGTGAAGATCTCGCGCGAGTTGCTCTTGGCGATCCAGCGCAGCACCGGCCGCAGCAGCAGCCGCCCGCCCAGGATCACCGCGGCGACCACCGCGACCGCCTTGAGCGCCGTGGCGGCGCTGCCGGCCTCGGCCACGTGCGGCGCGTTGCCCAGCAGCGGCAGCAGCGCGAGGATGGGGATGGAGGCGACGTCCTGGAACAGCGCGATCGACAGCGCCGCCCGGCCCGACTCGCGCGCCATCAGGTGGCGCTCGCCGAGCACGCCCAGCGCGATCGCGGTGGAGGACATGCTCAGGCCGAAGCCCGCGGCCACGCTGACCTGCCAGGACCAGCCCGCGGCCAGGCCGAGCAGCGCGATCAGCAGCGTGCTGCCGAGCACCTGCACGCTGCCCCAGCCGAAGATGGGCTTGCGCATCGCCCACAGGCGCGACGGTTCCAGGTCCATGCCGACCAGGAACAGCATCAGCACGACGCCGAACTCGGAGAAGCCGAGGATCTGCTCGGCATCGCTGACCAGCCCCAGCCCCCACGGCCCGATCGCCATGCCGGCCACCAGGTACCCGAGGATGGAGCCCAGCCCGAGGGCCTTGGCCAGCGGCACCGCGATGACCGCGGCGGCGAGGTAGATGAGGGAGGTGGTCAACCAGGCAGATGCTTCCATCCCCGGATTGTCCGGCCTCCCGGCGCGCCGATGTGCGCGCTCCGAACAAGTGAATGTCGCGCGCCGGGATTTGGTGTGCGTTTATGCCAGCTCGGGCCAGTCCGGGTAGCTGCGCAGCCGCTGCACGAAGGTGTCCACGTGGTCCTGCAGCTCGGCGGCCGTGACGCGGTGCGCGCCGCGCAGCACCAACGGCGGCAGGAAGCGCATGCCGCATACCGTGGCCGTCTGCTCGTAGGGCGGCAGGAACAGGTCGAACACCGGCCGGCCGCTGGCGTCGGGCTGGTACGCGGTGCGCGGGCCGTCGGTGGAGGCGACCAGCCACAGGGACTTGCCGTGCAGCGCGTGGCCCTGCGCGCCGTAGGCCCAGCCCGCGGTCAGCACCTCGTCCAGCCACAGCTTCATCATCGGCGGCATGCCGTACCAGCGGATCGGGTGCACCCACACGACCAGTTCGGCCTCGCGCAGCGCCTGCTGTTCGGCCGCGGTGTCGATCAGGTAGTCGGGGTAGGCGGCGTACAGGTCGCGCACCACCACCTCGTCGCCGAGGCCGGCGGCGGCCTTCATCAGCGCCGCGTTGACGCGCGACAGGTGCATCTGGGGGTGGGCGACGAGGACGAGGGTCGGTCTCATGGACGTGTTGTGCGGTATGCGGACTGGGGCGGATGCGGGCCGGAAGCCGGGGTTGCTCTCGAGGCGGCATGCCGCACGGGCCGCTAACATTACCCGATTCCAGTTTCCGACGGGCGGAGGGCGCGATGCCGGTGATCGTGGTGGCCAATCCCAAGGGCGGCGTGGGCAAGTCGACCCTGTCGACCAACCTGGCGGGCTACTTCGCCGCGCAAGGCCACAAGGTGATGCTCGGGGACGTCGACCGCCAGCAGTCCTCGCGCACCTGGCTGTCGCTGCGCCCCGCCGCGGCGCGCCCGATCGCCACCTGGGACCGCGCCCGCGAGGACCTGGTCCGCCCGCCCAAGGGCACCACCCACGTGGTGCTGGACACCCCGGCCGGGCTGCACGGCAAGCGCCTGGAACAGGTGGTGCAGCTGGCCGACGCCATCATCGTCCCGCTGCAGCCCAGCATCTTCGACATCTACGCGACGCGCGCCTTCCTCGACGACGTGCTGGCGCACCGCAAGTCCGAACGCGTGCGCGTCGGCGTGGTGGGCATGCGGGTCAAGGAGGGCACCATCGCGGCCGACCAGCTGCGCGCCTTCGCCGCGACGCTGGAGGTGCCGGTGATCGGCTACCTGCGCGACACGCAGAACTACATCCAGCTCGCCGCCCGCGGCCTGACGCTGTGGGACGTCGCCCCCGGCCGGGTCGAGCGCGACCTGGAGCAATGGCAACCCATCGTGCGCTGGCTGCAGTCCTGAGCCGGCCGGGAGACGACATGAGGATCTTCGAGCACCTGCATGACCTGGCGCCGCTGGTCGGCGCCTCGCTGGGCACCAGCGACTGGATCGAGATCGACCAGGCGCGCATCGACCAGTTCGCCGACGCGACCGGCGACCACCAGTGGATCCACGTCGATGCCGAACGCGCCAAGGCGGGGCCGTTCGGTACCACGGTGGCGCACGGCTTCCTGACGCTGAGCCTGATGCCGGCCTTCTTCGCCACCGCATTCGACGTGCGCAACACCCGCATGGGCATCAACTACGGGCTGAACCGGGTGCGCTTTCCCGCCCCGGTGCCGGTCGGCAGCCGCCTGCGTGCGCACTTCAAGCTGCTCGGCTACGAGCCGGTCGACGACGGCGGCGTGCAGCTGACCATCGAGGTCACGGTCGAGCGCGAAGGCTCGGCCAAGCCGGTGTGCGTTGCCGAGTCCGTCACGCGCCGCTATCCCTGACGCCCCGACGCGCGCGCAGTGCGTGCGCATCCCCCCCTTAGGGGGGGGCCGGCGGCCGCGGCGCGGCGGTAGCATCCCGGGGCTGGGCACGTACTGAGAGAACTGACAGGCTGATGGAGGAGAAGCGCGCATGAAGGTCCTGCTGGTCGATGACCACCCCCTGATCCTGTCGGCGCTGCAAAGCGTGATCCAGGGGCTGGGGGACGGCGTGCAGGTGACCTCCGCCAGCAGCGGGCGGGCTGCGCGCGAGACGCTGCAGCAGGACGCCGACTACGACCTGGTCCTGCTCGACCTGGCCCTGGGCGATGCCGACGGCTTCGACCTGCTGGCCGAGATGCGCCAGACCTACCCGGCGCTGCCGGTGGTCGTGATCTCCGCCTCCGACCGCACCAGCGACGTGATCCGCGCGATCGACATGGGCGCGATGGGCTTCGTGCCCAAGCGCGCCTCCAACGACACGCTGTTCGAGGCGCTGCGCATGGTCATGTCCGGCGGCGTGTACGTGCCGCCGATGAGCATGGGCGTCGACAGCCCGGCGTCCTCCGGGGAGTCGTCCGCCCCGGCCACGGTGCGCCAGGCCGCCACCCAGGCGGGCTACCAGACCCATCCGCCGCTGGCCTCGCTCGGGCTGACGCCGCGCCAGACCGACGTGCTGGCGCTGCTGCTGCAGGGCAAGCCGAACAAGCTGATCGCGCGCGAACTGAACCTGTCCGTGGAGACCGTCAAGGACCATGTCGCGGCGGTGCTGCGCGCGCTGGGCGTCAGCTCGCGCACCCAGGCAGTGCTTGCGGTGAGCCAGATGACGCAGCAGCACGGCGCCTTCCCGACCTGGCGATCGACGTCGCGCTGACGTGGCCTCGCCCGGCTGAACGAGGTCTCGTCATGCGTGTGGCCGTCATCGCCGTCTTCACCGACTACCACCGCCGCGGAGCGCACCACCGCGGCGGGCTGCAGCCGCAGATCGGCCCGCTGGTCGCGGCCCTGCTGCCCGACTGGTGCGAGGTCGAGATCATCAACGACACCTGGGACGACCCGGACTGGTCGCGCAGCTACGACCTGGTGTTCCTGTCCTGCGTGCACGCCGATTTCGACCGGGCGCGCCAGATCAGCCATTACTTCCGCCGCCGCGGCGCGCGCACCGTGCTGGGCGGCGGCATGGCCAGCACCTACCCGCACCTGTGCCTGCCGTACTTCGATGCGGTGGTGGTCGGCGATCCGGAGGACACCGTCGCGCGCGTGGCCGAGGATGCGCGTGCCGGCCGGCTGCAGCCGGTCTACCGCTCCAGCGGCTACCACGCCGAGCTGGTGCCGGTGCCGGCCATCGAAGGCGTGGCCCACAAGCAGATCTTCCCGCTGTCGGTCGAGGCCACGCGCGGCTGCCCGTACTCGTGCGACTTCTGCGCGCTGACGGCGCTGGGCACGCGCCACGCGCTGCGGCCGGTGCACAGCGTCATCCGCGACATCCAGGCCGGGCAGGCGACGCTGCGCCAGCTCAAGGTGGCCAACTGGAAGCAGCGCCTGATCGTCTTCTACGACAACAACCTGGCCGGCAACCTGAAGTGGTTCCGCGAGCTGTGCCTGGCGCTCAAGCCGCTGGACGTGCGCTGGGGCGCCTGCCTGACCTTCAACGTGATCGCCAACCGCGAGCTGCTCAAGCTGATGTACGACTGCGGCTGCCGCTCGGTGTTCGTCGGGCTGGAGACCTTCAACCCGGCCACGCTGAAGGACATCACCAAGCCGCAGAACAACATCGGCAAGATGGCCGAGGCCATCGCCCAGGCACGCGACGAGGGCATCCTGGTCATCGGCGGGCTGATCGTCAGCCCGCTGCATGACGACACGGCCTACATCCGCTCGCTGCCCGAACACCTGCACCGCTGCGGCCTGCACGTGCCGAGCTTCGTCTCGTTCGAGACGCCGATCCCCGGCACGCCGTTCTTCGACCGCATGGCCGCCAGCGAGGCGCCGATGTTCCTGCCGCACGCCAACCTGTACGACTTCAGTGCCTACACGCTGGTGCTGCAGCCGCAGCTGAGCCCGCTGCAGGACTTCCTCGACACCTACTACGAGGTCATGCGGCGCATCTACACGCCGTGGAACCGCCTGAAGAAGCTGGCCGACGACATCCCGCGCCTGCTGCGGCGCGGCTCGGTCACCGCGGCCGTGCTGGACGTCGGCGACATGTACTCGACGCGCTTCGACCCGGTGCCCGGGCGCACCTTCATGGCCGGCACCGACACCCTGCCGCCCGAGGTGGTGCCGTTCGGGCCCGACGACTTCGAGTCCGAGGCGCAGCGCCTGGACATCTGCAGTCCCACGATGGTGACCGACGCGCAAGGGCACGTGCTGCCGCACTGGCGCAGCGCGCAGAAGGTGTTCCAGCCCGTCCACCTGCAGAAAAGAAAGATCGCCGCCTGAACGATGAGCAGCCCTTCGCTCCTGTCCGGCCCGGCCGACGCGACGGAGACCGCCGGACGCGCCCGTGAACTGCCGGACCACGTCCGCAACCTCTATGCCTACACGGCTTCGAGCCTGCTGGGCAACCTGATCGGCAGCACGGTCGTCGTGATGCTGCACGTGGGGTTCGCCCCGCCGCTGATGCTCACGCTCTGGGCGGCCGGCTTCGCGCTGGTGTGGGCGTACCGCGCCTGGATCGCGTACCGCTTCGCCAAGGTGCAGCTCGACCCGGCCACCGACTTCGCTGCCTGGCAGCGGCGCTGGAACGCCGGCATCCTCGCCTCCGGGGCGATGTGGGGCACCGCGGCGCTGCTGTTCTACAGCCGCGGCGAGGCCATCCAGCAGATCGGCCTGATCATCACGATCTTCAGCTACTGCGTGGCCTCGGTGCCAGTGCTGGCCGAGCATCGCAAGCTGTTCCTGACCTTCCTCGGGCTGTGCTTCGTGCCGACCATCGCGAGCATTGCCGCCGAGCGCACCCTCTACAGCTACGAGCTGGCCGGCGTGCTGATGCTGACGATGGCGATGACCGCCTTGCTCGGGCGCAACTACCGGCAGGCGATGGAACGCGTCATCGAGCTGAAGGTGCGCACCGAGCAGCTGGCCGAGCAGCTGCGCGTCGAGAAGGAGGTCGCCGAGGCGGCGCGCCGCGACGCCGAGGTGGCGAATCGCGCCAAGACCCAGTTCTTCGCCGCCGCCAGCCACGACCTGCGCCAGCCGCTGCATGCGGTGGGCCTGTTCGCCGAGGCGCTGCGCAGCAAGAGCCGCGACGAGGAAGTGATCCAGCTCGTCAACAGCATCAACAGCTCGGTCGACGCGCTGGAAGGCCTGTTCAGCGAGCTGCTGGACATCACCAAGATCGACACCGGCGCGGTGGAGTGCCGCCCCGAGCACTTCAGCCTGCGCGACATCTTCGCGCGCCAGCGCCTGCACTACGAGCCGATCGCGTTCGAGAAGGGGCTGGAACTCAAGTTCCGCGGCGGCCATCACCATGCCTACGCCGACCCGGTGCTGGTCGACCGCATCCTGCGCAACCTCATCTCCAACGCGATCCGCTACACCGAGGACGGCGGCGTGCTGGTCAGCTGCCGCGCGCGCGGCGACCGGCTGCTGTTGCAGGTGTGGGACTCGGGGGTGGGCATCCGCGAGCAGGAGCTGGGACGCATCTTCGAGGAGTTCTACCAGGTCAAGGTCGACCAGCCCCTGCCGCCGCACCAGCGCAAGGGGCTGGGCCTGGGGCTGGCGATCGTGCGGCGCCTGGCCGACCTGATGCAGGCCGAGCTGACGGTGCGCTCGGTGCCCGGACGCGGCACGGTGTTCTCGCTGTGGGTGCCCAAGGGCCGTCCGCCGCGCATCGAGGAAGCCACCGCGCCCCGCAGCGCGCCGCTGGGCCTGACGCTGGACCGGCGCCACATCGTCGTGGTCGAGGACGAGCCCGCGGTGCGCGAAGGGCTGGAGGTGCTGCTCAAGAGCTGGGGGGCGACGGTCTACGCCTTCGACACGGTCGAGCCGTGCCGCCAGTGGGCCGCGCAGGCCAGCCAGCAGGGGCTGCGCCCGGACCTGGTCCTGGTCGACTACCGGCTGGATGCGAGCAGCAACGGCATCGACGCGCTGAAGATGCTGCGCGGGTTCTTCGACGCTTCCCTGCCCGCCATCATGGTCACGGGCAGCACCACCGCGACGCTCGAGGCCGAGGCGCAGAAGCATGACTTCCACCTGCTGTTCAAGCCGGTGGTGCCGAACAAGCTGCGCGCGATGATCGCGTTCAAGCTCAACGTGCGGAGCCGGTGATGGCCGAGCGTGCTTCCCGGGTGCAGCTGGAGTTCCAGCTCGACGACGATGACCTGGCGCCGGGCGCGGCAGGGCTGGCCGCAGCTGCCGCGGTGGCGCCCGGCTTCGCCATGCCGGGCGGCGACGCACCGCACGAGGCACGGACCCGTCGTCCGCGCCGGCAGCCGCCGGTCGAGAAGATCGAAGGCTGCCTGTGTGCGCACGAGGTGCTCGAGCGCTTCGAGGCCCGGCGCGCCGAGTGGTTTGGCGAGGAGCTCGCCCCCTTCGTCGAGGGCATTGCCCAGCAGCTGCGCCAGGAAGCGCGCCTGAGCGAGCACCTGCACGGGCTGCCGTGCACCGACCACCGTGCCGTCTGGTTCGACGAGATGGTGTCCGACGCCGCGATCGAGGAGCCGGTGGCGCGCCGGCTGCGCGTCTGGCAGCCGCCGGTGTGGTGGATCGCGCCGATCGTGCGCCGCCACGGCCGCCCGCTGCGCATGAAGCTGCCGTTGGCGCAGGCCGACGAGCTGGCGCAGGAGCTGGCCGAGCAGCTTCCGCCCGAGTGGCGCAACAAGCGCGTGGTGGTGCAGCTGGAGGTCGAGACGCGGCTGTACTGGGGCGGCTGCGCGCCGCGCGGCTGGACCCCGCCGCCGCCCGGCGAGGAGGCCGCGCGCATGCCGTGGCAGCCGTGCAGCTTCCGGGGTGACGGCATCGGGTTCTCGGAAGACCTGCTGTACCTGAAGAAGGGCCAGCCGACCTGGCTGCACGACGCGAACCGGGTCCAGGCGCCGGAGGTGCGGCGCTCGATGCGCCCGGGCGTCGGCCTGCTGGTCGCGGTGCCGGTGTTCACCTTCGAGCTGCAGGAGACCACCTTCGCCTGGATCAAGCGGCAGGCGCTGCGCGTGCTGCGCTGGCTGGGCATCCGCAAGACCATCGCCGACCGCGATCCGACCTTCGTGCAGCGGCTGCGCGAGGACGAGGCGTGGTGGGCGCAGGTGTTCGGCGAGCCGGAGCCGGGGCCGGACGTGCTGCGGCTGGCGCAGAAGCGCGGCGCGCGGCTTGCCCCTGCCTCGCGGCCGGCGGTCGCGCACCGTCCCGAGCAGCCGGCCGGCGACCGCCACGTGGTGCTGATCCATGGCGGCCTGAGCTCGGCGCGCAGCGGCTTCGGCGCCTGGCTGGAGACCGACGCCGCCCAGGTGCGGCAGGCCGGGCCGTGGCGGCGCATGCCGCTGCTCGACGGCTGCTGCACCTGGCGCTTCGAGCATGACACCTTCCTGCGCGTGGCGCGCAACATCGACCAGCTCGTCGACGCGCTCGACCGCGCGGTGATCGGCGACCGGCCCGAGGGCACGCTGGTGCTGCTGGCGCATTCGCGCGGCGGCAACGTCGCGCGCTTCGCGCTGCCCCGGCTGCGCCAGCGCTGGCCGGGCTGGCGCTTCTACGCGCTGACGGCCGGTTCGCCGCACCAGGGCACCGGGGTGTTCCGCAGCATCGGCCGGCGCTGGTCGGGCGCGGCGGTGCTGGTCGGCTGGGTGCGCGACCTGGCCTCGGGGATCCTCGACAAGCAGCACCTGGTGCAGCTGACCATCCTCGAACGCGCGCTGGCCTACGACATCCCGCCCGGCTTCCGCGACGTGGAACCGGCCGGGGTCGCGCGCATGGCGCGGCGCCATCCGGGGATGCCGGAGGGCATGTGGGTGTGGGGCTCGGAATGGGGCCCGGGCGACAGCCGGCCGATCGGCGAGCGCGTCTGGCACCGCGTGATCGAGGACTGGGCCGGCTTCGAGGCCGACGGCGACGGCATCGTGCCCAAGCAGTCGGCGCTGGCGGGCCTCGCCGAGGCGATGGACGCCTCGCCGGTGTTCCACACCGAGTACTTCGAGCACGAGCCGACCGTGCGGCAGATCCGCGCGCGGCTCGAATCGCTGCTGGCGCCCTGAGGCGCCGGCGCGCTCAGATCTCCAGGTTGTCGATCAGGCGCGTGCGGCCCAGGCGCGCGGCGCCCAGCACCACCAGCGGCTCGCCGGCGGCACGCTCCTGCGGCGTGGGGGGCAGCAGGTCGCGCTGGCGGCGGATCGCGACGTAGTCCGGCGTCCAGCCGCGCGCGCGCAGCTCCTCCATCGCCGCCTGCTCCAGCGCGGCCAGCTCGGCCGTCTCGCCGTTGCGCAGGCGGCGCTGGATGTCGCGCAGGGTCATCGACAGGCGCACCGCCTCGGCGCGCTCGGCCTCGCTCAGGTAGCTGTTGCGCGACGACAGGGCCAGCCCGTCGGGCGCGCGCGCGGTCTCGCCGGCGACGATTTCCACCGGCAGGGCCAGCTGCTGCACCATGCGGCGGATCACCAGCAGCTGCTGGTAGTCCTTCTTGCCGAACACCGCCACGCGGGGCTGCACGCAGTTGAACAGCTTCAGCACCACGGTGCAGACGCCGTTGAAGAAGCCCCGACGGAACGCGCCTTCCAGGATGTCGGCCAGTTCGGCCGGCGGCTGCACGCGGTAGACCTGCGGCTCGGGGTAGAGGTCCTCCTCGCGCGGGGCGAACACCACGTTGCAGCCGACGCTGCGCAGCAGGTCGCAGTCGCGCTCGAAGGTGCGCGGGTAGCTGTCGAAGTCCTCGTGCGGCGCGAACTGCAGCCGGTTGACGAAGATGCTGGCCACCACGGGGCCGCCACGTTCGCGCGCGAGCTTGAGCAGCGACAGGTGCCCCTCGTGCAGGTTGCCCATCGTGGGCACGAAGGCCGTCGCGGTGGCACCGGCCAGGGCCTGGCGCAGTTCGGGGATGGTGTGGACGATGCGCATGGGCGTGGATCCGGTCAGTAGCCGTGCAGTTCGGGGTCGGGGAAGCGGCCGGCCTTGACGTCCTGCACGTACAGGCGCACGGCGTCCTCGATGCTGGCGGCACCGGCCATGAAGTTGCGCACGAAGCGCGGCAGCCGGCCGCGGGTGACGCCGAGCATGTCGTGCAGCACCAGCACCTGCCCGCCGCACCGCGGGCCGGCGCCGATGCCGATGGTGATGAGGTCCGGCCGGGCGGCGCCGATCTCGGCGGCCAGTGCGCTGGGCACCAGCTCCAACACCAGCATCGCCGCGCCCGCGTCGGCCAGTTCGGCGGCGTGGCGCTTCAGCGTCGCGGCCGCCGCCTCGTCGCGGCCCTGGACGCGGTAGCCGCCCAGCGCGTGCACGCTCTGGGGCGTGAGCCCGAGGTGGGCGCACACCGGGATGCCGCGCGCGACGAGGAAGCGCACGGTCTCGGCGGTCCAGCCGCCGCCTTCGAGCTTGACCATCTGCGCACCGGCCTGCATCAGCGCCACGCTGCTGCGCAGCGCCTGCTCGGGCGAGGCCTCGTAGCTGCCGAACGGCAGGTCGGCGACCAGCCAGGCGCTGCGGTTGCCGCGCGCCACGGCGCGGGTGTGGTAGACCGCGTCCTCCAGCGACACCGGCAGCGTGGAGGGCTGCCCCTGCAGCACCATGCCCAGCGAGTCGCCCACCAGCAGGCAGTCGACGCCGCAGTCGTCCAGCAGCCGGGCGAAGCTGGCGTCGTAGCAGGTCAGCATGGCGATCTTCTCGCCGGCGGCGTGCATCTCGCGCAGGCGGTGCAGCGTCACGGGCTTGCGGCCGGTGGCGCCGGCATCGGGGGTGGCGTGGGAACTCATCGCGCCGTCTGGGGGGGCTGGTCCGAAGTGGAGCGGATTCTAGCCACCCGCGGCCGGCGATGCTGCATCGCACAACCGCTTCCCACCGGGTCGGGGGGAGGGCCTCAGGCCGGCTGGTAGGCCAGGCGCACGTAGATCGGGGCGTAGGCCTCGGCCTGGGTCACCTCGATCAGGCGCTCGCGGGCGAGCTCCAGCATCGCGATGAAGGTGACCACCAGCACCTGCGGACCGCGCGAGGGGTCGAACAGTTCCTGGAACTCGACGAAGCGCCGGCCTTGCAGCGTGCGCAGCACGATGCTCATGTGCTCGCGCACCGAGAGTTCCTCGCGGGTGATCTTGTGGTGCTGGGTGAGCTTGGCCCGCTTGAGGATCTCCAGCCAGGCCTCGCGCAGCTCGTCGATGCTGACGTCCGGGAAGCGCGGCTTGAGCGACTGCTCGATGTAGACCTGCGCGCGCAGGAAGTCGCGGCCCAGCAGCGGCAGCTGGTCCAGCTTGGCGGCGGCCAGCTTGATCTGCTCGTACTCGAGCAGGCGGCGCACCAGCTCGGCGCGCGGGTCCTCGGGCTCCTCGCCTTCCTCGGTCTTCTTCGGCGGCAGCAGCATCCGCGACTTGATCTCGATCAACATCGCCGCCATGAGCAGGTACTCGGCGGCGAGCTCGAGGTTGGTCGAGCGGATCTGGTCGACGTAGCTGAGGTACTGGCGCGTGACGTCGGCCAGCGGGATGTCGAGGATGTTGAAGTTCTGCTTGCGGATCAGGTAGAGCAGCAGGTCCAGCGGGCCTTCGAAGGCCTCGAGGAAGACCTCCAGCGCATCCGGCGGGATGTACAGGTCCTGCGGCAGCTCGAACAGCGGCGCGCCGTAGAGCTTGGCGACCGCCACCGTGTCGACCACCTCCGGCAGGCCGGCACCGACGGATTCGGTTTCGGGCGCCTCCGGCGCCGGCAGGTCGGTCGTCACGGCTGCTGGACGGGGCTCAACGCGACGAGCCCTTGGTCAGGTAGACGTAGGGCGGCTGCGGCACGCGCGCGGCCTGGTAGGCCTCCAGCGCCTCGCGGTCGAGTTCGCGGTCCCACAGCAGGGCGCGGCCTTTGCGCTGCTCCTCTTCCAGTTTCGGGTTCTTGGCCTTCAGTTCCTCCAGGAACTGCGTGACTTCGGACTTGTAGGGTTTCCAGAACAGAGGCATGGCTTTCAGGACCCGGCCGGTGGCCGTCGCTAGGTGAACTCGAGGATTTTACCGGGGCCCGGCGCCGTCGCCCCGCGCCCCCCCTGGCGGGCAGGCCGGGCGGGGCGCCGTGGCGGCCTCAGGCGGCCGCGCTGTCGGGCTTGAGGGCGTCGGCCTGCGGCGCGCCGGCCGGGGACGGCGCCTGCGCGGCAGCTGCCGGGGACTGGTGCGCCAGCGTGATGGCCTCGCCCAGCGTGTCGACGATGTGCTGCGCGCCGATGCGCTCGATGAAGCCCGAGCGCCGGATCAGGCCGAGCGGCTGCTCGTTGAGCTCGCACAGGATCAGGCGCACGCCCTTGCGGGCCAGGTCGCGGTGCAGCTGCTCCAGCGCGTCCAGGCCGGTGGTGTCCACCGAGATCAGCTGGTGCATCTCGAGGATCAGCGCGCGCGTCTCGGGGCGCAGCTGGCGCGCCACGTCCTCGATCTTGCCGACCGCGCCGAAGAACAGCGAGCCGTACAGCGCCAGCGCCTGCACGTCGCGCCCGGCCGCCGGCAGCGGCAGCTCGGCGATGCGGAACAGCACGCTCATGCGGTAGATGAAGAACACGCAGGCCAGCACCAGGCCCGCCTCCACCGCGACGGTGAGGTCGAACACCACGGTCAGCACGAAGGTGCCGACCAGCAGCACGCGGTAGGGCATGTTGAAGTGCTTCAGGCGCGCGAACTCGCGCCACTCGCCCATGTTCCAGGCGACGAACAGCAGGATGCCGGCCAGCGCCGCGAGCGGGACGCTGGAGGCCAGCGGCGCGGCCACCAGCACGATCAGCAGCAGCGTCAGCGCGTGCACGATGCCGGCCACCGGCGTGGCCGCGCCCGAGCGCACGTTGGTGACGGTGCGCGCGATCGTGCCGGTGGCGGGGATGCCGCCGAAGAAGGGCGTCACGATGTTGGCCACGCCCTGCGCCATCAGCTCCTGGTTGGGGTCGTGGCGCGGCAGGTCGGTCATGTTGTCGGCCACGCGCGCGCACAACAGCGACTCGATCGCCCCCAGCATCGCGATCGTGATGGTCGGGATGAACAGCTGCTTGGCACCTTCCCAGCTGAAGTCGGGGAACTGCAGGCTGGGCAGGGCCTGCGGGATGCCGCCGAAGCGCGAGCCGATGGTCTCCACCGGCAGGCCGAACAGCGCGGTCGCCGCGGTGGCCAGGCCGAGCGCGATCACCGTGCCGGGCAGCCGCGCCAGCGTGCGCAACCAGCGTTCGCTGCGCGAGGCCAGCCCCGAGGGCAGCGGCAGCGCGTACAGCTTGGGCCAGACCACGACGATGGCCAGGCAGGCCAGGCCGGTGGCCACCGCGTACGGGTTCAGCGTGTCCAGGTGCCGCGCCAGCACCGCGATCTGGGTGAAGAAGTCTGCCGGCAGGTTCTCGATCTGCAGGCCCAGCAGGTCCTTGACCTGCGACAAGGCGATCAGCACCGCGATGCCGTTGGTGAAGCCGATCACGATCGACACCGGGATGTAGCGCACCAGCACCCCGAGCTTGAACAGCCCCATCAGGAACAGCAGCCCGCCGGCCAGCACGGTGGCGATCAACAGGTTGCCCAGGCCGTAGCGCTGCACGATGCCGTAGACGATCACGATGAACGCGCCGGCCGGCCCGCCGATCTGCACGCTCGAGCCACCCAGCGCCGCGATCAGGAAGCCGGCGATGATCGCGGTGAACAGGCCCTGCTCGGGCTTGACCCCGGAGGCGATCGCGAAGGCCATCGCCAGCGGCAGCGCGACGATGCCCACCGTCAGGCCGGCCGAGAGGTCGGAGGCGAAGCGCTGGCGGTCGTACCCCTGGATGGCGGACAGCAGACGCGGACGGAACGGGGCCAGCTCCAGGCCGGGCAGCCCCGGGAACTTGATGCTCATCGGTTCGTTCTTCTCTACTGCAGTGCGGATCTGCCGCGCCCGGCAGACGGGCCGGGACGCGCAGGATGCCTGTCGGGCGTGAGGTCGGCGGCCGAAGCTGGCGAGGTCAGGCAGGCCGCGATAGGCTAGCGCAGTTTCCTTCTCCGAGCCTTTCATGCAAGCTTCGCGCAACATTCTGCTCGACCTTTTCCACGCCGCGGTGCGGCGCGCGTCGCCGGCGCATTGCCTGGCCCCGTACCTGCCGCCCCCGCCGCGCGGCCGCACGCTGGTGCTGGGAGCGGGCAAGGCCGGCGCGGCGATGGCGGCGGCCGTCGAAGCCGCCTGGCCAGCCGGGGCGCCGCTGTCGGGGCTGGTCGTGACGCGCTACGGCCACGTGCCGCCGCAGGCGCGCCTGCAGCGCATCGAGGTGGTCGAGGCCGCGCACCCGGTGCCGGACGACGCCGGCCGCCGCGCCGCGGAGCGCATCGCCGCGCTGGCGCAGGGGCTCACCGCCGACGACCTGGTGCTGTGCCTGATCTCGGGCGGCGGCTCGGCGCTGCTGTCGCTGCCGGCGCCGGGCGTGAGCCTGGCCGACAAGCAGCGCGTCAACCAGGCGCTGCTGCGCAGCGGGGCGACCATCGGCGAGATGAACTGCGTGCGCAAGCACCTCTCGGCGATCAAGGGCGGGCGGCTTGCGGCGCGCTGCGCGCCGGCGCGCGTGGTCACGCTGCTGATCTCGGACGTGCCGGGCGACGACCCGGCGGTGATCGCCAGCGGCCCCACGGTGCCGGACCCCACCACCTGCGCGGACGCGCTGCGCATCCTGGAGCGCTACCGCATCGAGGTGCCGCCCGAGGTGCGAGCGGCGCTGGCCGACGGCCGGCTGGAGACGCCCAAGCCGGGCGACCCGCGCTTTGCCGGGCACGAGGTGCACCTGGTCGCGACGCCGCGCCAGTCGCTCGAGGCCGCCGCGCAGGCGGCGCGTGACGCGGGGCTGGCCGCCTACGTCCTCAGCGACCAGATCGAGGGCGAGTCGCGCGTGGTCGGGCAGGTGCACGCGGCGCTGGCGCGCCACGTGGCCCGCCACGGGCAGCCGTTTGCCGCGCCCTGCGTGCTGCTGTCCGGAGGCGAGACCACGGTCACGGTGCAGGGCCGGGGCGGCCGCGGCGGACGCGCCACCGAGTTCCTGCTCGGCGCGGCGCTGGCCCTGCAGGGCGAGGCGGATGTCCACGTGCTGGCCGCGGATACCGACGGCATCGACGGCTCCGAAGACAACGCCGGCGCCATCGTCGCGCCCGACACGCTGCAGCGCGCTGCCGCGCTGGGGCTGGACGCGCGTGCCTGCCTCGACCGCAACGACAGCTACGGCTTCTTCGCGGCGCTCGGTGACTTGGTCGTCACCGGTCCGACGTACACGAACGTGAACGATTTCCGCGCCCTGCTGGTGGGCGCGCCGCCGGCTTCCTGCGGTTGACACCCTCTTACGCTTGCAGCCTGGGCTGCGGCAAGGGGCGCGAGGCACAATGCCGGAGTCATGCACTTCCCGTATCGGACGATTCCTTGCTCCGTGGGCACGACCCGATGAGCTGGAGCCCCTCGCTGCTGAGCCTGCTGCGCGGTGGCCTGGGTCTGGACGGCCCGGCTGAATTCGATCGCTGGTGGGCCACGCTGCCCGAGGCCGAGCCGGTGCGGCGTGCGCAGGAGCTGCAGCGGTTGCGAGCCTGGGTGGAGGCGTTGTGCGCCTCGCATGCCCGGCTCGAAGCGCGCCTCGAACACGCCGAAGCCGCGCTGCGGTCCGGACGCCGCCGTGACGAGCGCCTGGAGCTGGCGCTGCGCAGCGTCAGCGACGCGCTGTGGGACTGGAACCTCGTCGACGACAGCCTGTACGTCAGCCCGCGGCTGTACGAGATGCTCGGCTACCAGCCCCGCGAGATCACGCTGGATCCGTCCTCCTGGCGCGAGCGCATGCACCCGGACGACCGTGCCGACGTGCACGAGCGCCTGCAGGCGCACCTGCGCGGCGACGTGCCGGGCTACGAAGCCGAGTTCCGCGTGCGCGACCGGGAGGGCCACTGGCGCTGGGTGCATTCGCGCGGGCGCGTGGTGCAGCGCGATGCCGCGCAGCAGCCGCTGCGCATGGTGGGCACCTACACCGACGTGACCGACCGCCGCAGCGCTGAGGAGGAGGTGCTCAACCAGCTGCGCTTCATCGAGGAGCTGGTCGAGATCATCCCCAGCCCGGTGTACTTCAAGGACCGCCTGGGGCGTTACATCGGCTGCAACCGCGCCTGCGAGGCGCTGTTCGAGCTGCGTCGCGAGGACTTCCTCGGGCTGAGCGCGGCCGACCTGCGCCCGGACAGCGGCGGTCGCGAGGAGGAGGCCCACGACGAGCAGCTGTATGCTAGCGGCGGTATCCAGACCTACGAGACGCGCCTGACGCTGCCCAGCGGCGAGGTGCGCGACGTCATCTACAGCAAGACGCCGTTCACCGGCGCCAACGGCGAGATCGGCGGCATCCTCGGCGTGATCACCGACATCACGCAACAGAAGCGCGTCGAGAGCGAGCTGCGCGAGGCCAAGGCCGCGGCCGAGGAGGCCAGCCGCGCCAAGAGCGAGTTCCTGGCCAACATGAGCCACGAAATCCGCACGCCGATGAACGGCATCATGGGCCTGGTGGACCTGACGCTGGAGACCCCGCTGACCGACACGCAGCGGCGCTACCTGACGCTGGTGAAGTCCTCGGCGGTCGCCCTGCTGAACATCATCAACGACATCCTGGACCTGTCGCGCATCGAGGCCGGCCGCATGAGCGTCGAGCACCTGGCCTTCGACGTGCGCACGCTGCTGCAGGAAGCGATCGCGCCGCTGGAACCGCGCGCGCGCGAGAAGCACCTGCAGCTCAACTGCCTGGTCGCCCCCGACGTGCCGCCGCGGCTGGTGGCCGACCCGCTGCGGCTGCGGCAGATCATCGTCAACCTGGTCGGCAACGCGATCAAGTTCACGCGCCAGGGCCGCATCGACGTCTCGGTGTGGCCCGAAGGGCAGGGCGGCTCGGCCGTGCTGCACCTGGCGGTCAGCGACACCGGCGTGGGCATCGCCCCCGACAAGCTGGAGCGCATCTTCGAATCCTTCACCCAGGCCGACAGCTCGACCACCCGCGAGTTCGGCGGCACCGGGCTGGGGCTGACGATCTCGCGCCGGCTGGCCGAGGCCATGGGCGGGCAGCTGTGGGCCGAAAGCGAGGTCGGCAAGGGCAGCCGCTTCCACCTGACGCTGCCGCTGCTGCGCGTGGACCCCGGGGAGGACGACGACCCGGAGGCCGCTCGCGAGTGGGCCGTCGCCGCCGCGCAGAACCTCAACCTTTCGCACGACAAGGCGCGTTCGCGCTTCGAGTCGACCGCCTACCGGGGGTTGGCCGGGCTGGAAGCGGACGCCGCGCCCGATGCGGGCAGCGGCCTGCACGTGCTGCTGGTCGACGACCATGCGGTCAACCGCTTCGTGGCGACCACCCTGATCCGGCGCCTGGGGCACCGAGTCACCTGCGCCGTCAGCGCCGCCGAGGTGCTGCAGCTGTGCGAGGCCGAGGGCTTCGACCTCATCTTCATGGACCTGCAGATCCCCGGCATGAGCGGCATCGAGCTCACGCACCGCATCCGCGCGATGGAAGCCATGCGCGGCGGGCATTGCCCCATCGTCGCGCTGACCGCGCACGCGATGCCGCTGGACCGCGTGCGCTGCCTGGAAGCGGGGATGGACGACTACCTCACCAAGCCGGTCGAGCAGGACCGGCTGCGCGGCGTGCTGCAGCTGGTCAGCCGCGCGCGCGGCCGCCACGCCTAGCGGCGGCCGGGCAGGTCCTGCATGCCGGGCGCGGGTGCGCCGCGGCGTCGTGCCATCTCGGCACCGATGGCCGGCAGAGCGGCTGCGTCGATCTGTTGCCGCGCGACCGGGTAGACCTGCTCGTCCTCGAGGCGCAGGTGGGCCTCGTAGAGCGCGACGAAGCGCTGGATGCGCCCGGCATCGGCCTCGTCCAGCGTGTCGGCCTCGCCGTCGGCGAGCCGCTGCAGGCCCGGGCGCAAGGCCGCCCAGGCCCGCGCCATCTCGCGATGCTCCTGCTGCAGCTGCCGCACCGCCGCCTGCACGGCGGCCGGGCCGCACGCCAGCAGCGGCGGAAACACGTGGCGCTCCTCGTCCTCGTGGTGGTGCGGGGCGGCCAGGTCGAAGTAGCGCAGCACGTCGGCGGCCGCCTGGCGCGCCGGGGCATCGTTGCCGTGCGCCTGCAGGTGCGGTACCAGAAGCGTCAGCCGCCGCAGGCTGCGGCGCACGCGATCGTGGCAGGCGGCGAGCATCTCGAACGGCTGGTCGAAGCTCGCGGCGGGGCTGGAAAAGCCGGGCAGCATGCGGTGTCCTCGCTGGAGGCGCCCATTGTGCGGCCGGGTCCGTCCGCCTGCTTGAGTCAGGTCAAGCAGGCCTGCTGCCGGCAGGGTGGGGCCGGTGCCCCCGGGGCCGCGGGGCAGACCTGGCGCAAGTCGGCGGGAATCCGGCCGGTGGCCGTGAGGCTTTCTTGAGCCAGCGCAACGTCCCGCGGCGGGCTTGCCGCCAAAGTCCGCATCACGCCGAGGAGCCCTCAACGTGAGTACCGTGTCTGCTTCCCTCATCGATCGCCAGCCGCCGCGCCTGCCGGTGCAGCTCGACCACCCGCCCGGACGCGCGATCCCGCTCGATGCGCGCACCGCCATGCTGCAGGCGGCGTTGCAGCCTGCCCGGGTGCCGCGCGAGGCGGCGCTGGCGCTGGCGCGGGAGGCCGTCGAGCACACGCTGCCGCCGGGCTGCCCGGTGCTCAGCCGCGGTGACGCGGCACATGCGCTGTGGCTGGTCGCGTCGGGGCAGGTGGCGCTGGGCACGATGTCGCAGGGGCGGCTGACGCAGCAGACGCGGCGCGTGGAGCCGGGCCAGTGGCTGGACGTGGCCAGTGCCTGGCTGAACGGCCGCTACCTGGAAGACGCGTGCACGCAGAGCGACGTGCTGCTGTGGTCCTTCCCGCTCGAGGCGGTGCGCGCCCTGTGCATTGAGCACCCGCTGCTGGCCGAGGGGCTGATCACGGTGCTGGCCGTGCGCGTGCGCGACCTGACCGAGGGCACGCTCGGCCTGATGCAGAAGGATGCCGAGGCGCGCTGCGCGACCTGGCTGCTGCAGCACGCCGAGCTGCGCCCCGGCCGCGAGGGGGCGGTGGTGGTGCTGCGCGAGCGCAAGCGCGCCATCGCCTCGCAGCTGGCAGTCACGCCCGAGACCTTCTCGCGCGTGCTGCGCCAGCTGCGCGAGAAGCAGATCATCGAAGTCGCCGGCTACACGGTGCGCGTGCTGCAGCTCGACGCGCTGCGGCGGATCGCCGGCGACTGATCGAACGGACCGGCACCGGTCCGACCGGCTCCTCGTCGAGGGCTGCCTGATCAGGCAGGGGGAGGAGGAGTCGTCGTGCGCGTTCCGTGCCGGGCCTCCGACGGAGGCCAGGCAGGGGACGCGCCCGGCCCTTCGGCCGCCGCAGGCGGCTCGCCGATCGCCAGCGCCGGCGGGGCGTCGCTGGCCGCGTGCCCGCCGTGGCGCGGCAGCGTGACTTCCAGCACCGTGCCGTGCTCCGGGCTGGAGTGCACCACCACCTGGCCGCCGTGCGCGGTGATGAAGCGTTCGACGATGTACAGCCCGAGGCCCAGCCCGCCGGGCGTGGTGCCGTCGCAGCGGTGGTAGGGCTCGAACAGCCGTGTCATCACCGAAGGCGGGATCACCCCCTGGTTGTGCACGGCGACCTTCAGCACCTCGGCCTGCGTGCCGTCGAGCCGCACGTGCACCGGGCTGTGCGCGTCGCCATGCTCGAGCGCGTTGCCGACCAGGTTGGCCAGCACCTGCAGCGTGCGGTCGACGTCGAAGCGGCCGCACAGGTCGCCCTCGGCCTGCACCTGCACGCGGGCCGAGGCACCACCCAGGTCCAGCTCGGCGAGGATCTGCTCGCACAGGGCCGACAGGTCGGCCTGGGTGTAGCTCAGCCGCAGGCCGCCGCTGCGCAGCCGCGAGACGTCGAGCAGCTGCTCGACCATGCGCGACATGCGGGCGCTGCTCGACTTGAGGCGCTGGCCGATGGTGCGCGAGATCTCGTCCTTGCCCTGCATCAGCAGCAGCTCGGCGCTGAGCTTGACCACCGACAGCGGCGTGCGCAGGTCGTGGCTGAGCACGGCGGTGAACATCTCGTTGAGCTGCAGGGCCCGTTGCAGCTCCTCCATCTGCTGCGCCAGCTGGCGACGCTGCCGGTGCATCTCGATGAACACGTTGATCTTGCTGACCAGCACGTGCGGCTCGACCGGCTTGTGCAGGAAGTCCACCACGCCGGCGTCGTAGCCGCGGAAGGAGCGCTGCTGGTCCGCCGCTGCCGCGGTCAGGAAGATGATCGGGATGTGCCGGGTGCGCTGCGATCCGCGCACCAGCTCGGCCAGCTCGAAGCCGTCCATCCCGGGCATGTGCACGTCGAACAGCGCGGCGGCCACGTCGTGCTGCAGCAGCATCTCCAGCACCTCGGTGCCGGAGCGGGCGCGCAGCACGCGCACGCCGGGGCGGTTCAGCAGTGCCTCCATCGCGACGAGGTTCTGCTCGATGTCGTCAACGACCAGGAGATGGATGTCAGGTTCCATGGCGCTCATCTCGCGGTTCGCCGGTCGGCGGGTGGGGGTGGTGGGACGTGCCGGAGAGCAGGGCAAGTTGCCTGCCCATCTCCTCCAGCGTGTAGACGGCGTCGGCGCCGGCCATCTGCAGCGCGGCCTGCGGCATCGTCGGGTGGGCGGCGCTGTCGGGCCGCTGCACCCAGGCGGTGCCGCCGGCGCGGCGCACCGCCGCCAGCCCGGCGGCACCGTCGGCGCTGGCGCCGGTCAGCACGATGGCCAGCAGCGCCTCGCCGTAGGCCGCGCTGGCCGATTCGAACAGCGGGTCGATCGCCGGGCGCGAATAGAGCACCGGCGGGTCGACCGACAGCGCCAACGTGCCGTCGGTCTCGACCAGCAGGTGGTAGTCGGGCGGGGCCAGGTACACCGTGCCGGGCCGGATCCGTTCCTTGTCCAGCGCCTCGCGCACCGGCACCGCGCAGCGCGCATCCAGCATCGAGGCCAGCGGGCTGGGGTGGCGCGGCGGCAGGTGCAGCACCACCAGGACCGGCCGGGCGAAGTCCGCCGGCAGGCGCGGCAGCAGCGTGCCCAGCGCTTCCACACCGCCCGCGGAGGCGCCGATCGCGATGGCGCGGCAGCGTCCGGCAGCGGCGCAGGGCGGGGGCGCGACGACCATGTGCGGCTTCATCGGCGGCGGTAGATGCGGTGCTCGGGCACCAGGTCCTCGAACGCCTCGGCATGCGCGGTGAAGCGCACGGTCTCGTGGCTGCCCAGGCCCAGGAAGCCGCGCCGCACCAGCGCGTCGTGGAACAGGCCGAGCGCGCGGTCCTGCAGCGCGCGGTTGAAGTAGATCAGCACGTTGCGGCACGAGACCATCTGCACCTCCGAGAACACGCTGTCCGTGGCCAGGCTGTGGTCGGCGAACACCACCTGCTTGCGCAGGCGCCGGTCGAACGCCGCGGCGTCGTAGCCGGTGACGAGGTAGTCCGACAGCGACCGGCGCCCGCCCGCCTGCCGGTAGTTGGCGCTGAACCGGGCGATGCGGTCAAGGGGGTAGATGCCGGCCTCGGCCGTGCGCAGCGCGACCGGGTTGATGTCGGTGGCGTAGAAGACCGTGCGCTCGAGCAGGTCTTCCTCGTCGAACAGCACCGCCAGCGACCACAGCTCCTCGCCGGTGCTGCAGCCGGCCACCCACACCTTCAGCGACGGGTAGGTCTTCAGCACCGGCACGACCTCCTGGCGCAGCGCCAGGAAGTAGCCGGGGTCGTGGAACAGCTCGCTGACCTGCACGGTGAAGAACTGCAGCATCTGCGCGAACACGCGGCGGTCGTGCAGCACCCGGTGCTGCAGCTCCGAGATGCTGGTGCAGCCGAAGTGCTCCATGGCCTGCTGCATGCGCCGGCGCAGCGAGGCGGTGGCGTAGTTGCGGAAGTCGTGCTGGTAGACCTGGTACACGCCTTCCAGCAGCAGCCGCACCTCGATGTCGAACAGCCGGGTGTCCTCGTCCATGGCGGTCCTACTTGCGCACCCACACCCGGCACAGCGACACCAGGCGGTCCACGTCGATGGGCTTGGCGATGTAGTCGTCCGCACCGGCCTCGAGGCAGCGCTCGCGGTCGTCGGGCATGGCCTTGGCCGTCAGCGCGATGACCGGCAGCGACTGCAGCACCGGGTCCGCGCGCAGGTGCCGGATCGTGGTCAGGCCGTCCATCTCCGGCATCATCAGGTCCATCAGCACCAGGTCGACGCGCTCGAGCTGCTGCAGCCGCTCGAGCGCCTCGCGGCCGTTGCGCGCGAGCTCGAGCTGCACGCCGAGCGGCTCGAGCACGCTCGCCAGCGCGAACACGTTGCGCACGTCGTCCTCGACCAGCAGCACGGTGCGGCCGTCGAGCACCGAATCGCGCGTGCGCGCCTGCTGCAGCAGGCGCTGCTGGTCCGGCGGCAGGCTGGACTCCACGCTGTGCAGGAACAGCGTCACCTCGTCGAGCAGGCGCTCCGGCGAGCGTGCGCCCTTGATGATGATGGAGCGCGAGTAGCGCCGCAGCTGCTGTTCTTCCCCGGGCGTCAGCGAGCGGCCGGTGTAGACGATCACCGGGGGGAAGGAGTACTCGGTGCTGCGCGACATCGCCTCGAGCAGGTCGTAGCCGCTGCCGTCGGGCAGCGCGAGGTCCATCACGACGCAGTCGTAGGTGTGGCTCGACAGCTGGTCCAGCGCGTCGGCGACGGTGCCGGAGGTGGTGATCTCGGCCTGCGTGGCCCCGAGCAGCGCGCGGATGCTGTCGCGCAGCGAAGCGTCGTCCTCCACCACCAGCACGCGGGCGCGGCGGCGGTCCAGGCGCTCCTCGATCCTGCGGATCACGCCGGCCAGCTGCGAGCGGTCCACCGGCTTGACCGCATAGCCGATCGCGCCCAGTTCCAGCGCGGTCTGCACGCGGTCGTGCAGCGACACCACGTGCACCGGGATGTGGCGCGTGGCCGGGTCGCGCTTGAGCTGCTCCAGCACGCTCAGGCCCGACTGGTCCGGCAGGCTCATGTCGAGCAGGATGCCGGCCGGCTGGAAGCGCTGCGCCGGCTGCAGTGCCTCGGCGCCGGTGTCGGCCAGCAGGCAGTCGAAGTCCAGCTCGTGCACCAGGGTGTAGAGCACCTCGGCAAAGCGTGCGTCGTCCTCCACCGCGAGGATCACCCGCTGCGGCCGTTGCAGGCGGTGGCGGTCGTCGCGCGCGGCCTGCGCGGGCACCGGGGCGGGATGCGGGGCCGGCGGCGGGGCCTGCGGCAGCTGCAGCACCACCGGCAGTTCGAGCGTGAACACGCTGCCCTGGCCGGGCGCGCTCTGCAAGCGGATCTCGCCGCCCAGCTGGTGCGCCAGCTCGCGCGAGATCGACAGCCCGAGGCCGGTGCCGCCGTACTTGCGGCTGGTCGAGCCGTCGGCCTGGCGGAAGGCCTCGAACACCACCTCGTGCTGCTCGGGCGCGATGCCCACGCCGGTGTCGCGCACCGCGAAGGCGATGCGCCCGGGCAGCGGCTGGAACACCTCCAGCGCCACCGCGCCCCGCTCGGTGAACTTGACCGCATTGGACAGCAGGTTGCGCAGCACCTGCTGCAGGCGCTGGTCGTCGGTCAGCAGCGTCTCGCCCACGGCCGGATCGACGCGCGTGGTCCATTGCAGCCCCTTGTGCTCGGCCATCGGCGCGAAGATGTCGTGCAGGCGCTGCACCACTTCGGCCACCGCGACGCGCTCGAGGTTCGGCTCCACGTGACCGGCCTCGATCTTGGCCAGGTCCAGGATGTCGTTGATCAGCCGCAGCAGGTCGTTGTTGGCCGAGTGGATGGAGCGCGCGAACCTGACCTGTTCGTCGCTGAGGTTGCCGTCGCGGTTGTCGGCCAGCAGCTTGGACAGGATCAGCGAGCTGTTGAGCGGCGTGCGCAGCTCGTGCGACATGTTGGCGAGGAACTCGGACTTGTGGCGGTTGGCCTTCTCCAGCTCCTTGGCCTTGAGCTGCAGCGCCTGCTGCGCGATCACCAGGTCCTGGCGCTGGCGCTCCAGCCGCTGCGCCTGCTCCTCCAGCCGCGCGTTGGTCTGCTCCAGATCGGCCTGGTGTGCCTCGAGCCGCGCCTGCGATTCCTGCAGCGCCCGGCTCTGTTCTTCCAGTTCCTCGTTCGAGACGCGCAGCTCCTCCTGCTGCGCCTGCAGCTCCTCGCTCTGGCGCTGGGTCTGCTCCAGCAGCTCGGCCATGCGCTGCCGGTACAGCGCCGAGCGCAGCGCCACGGCGACCGGCTCGCCGACCTGCACGGCCAGCTGGCGGATGGCCTCGGCGTTGGCCGGGGTGCCGATGAAGCCCAGCTCGATCACGCCGCAGACCTTGGCGTCGACCTGCAGCGGTGCGACCAGGACCGCCCCCGGGGCCGAGCTGCCGAGCGCCGAGCTGATGCGCAGGTGCTGCGCCTGCAGGCCGTCCAGCCAGCGCGGCTGGCCGTCGTGCGCCGCTTGGCCGGCCAGGCCCTCGCCCAGGCGCGTCGGGGCGAGCGCGGTGACGGGCAGGGCCAGGGAGTAACTCCCGAGCGCATGCAGGGTGAACTCCCGAGCGCATGCAGGGTGAACTCCCGAGCGCATGCAGGGTGTCGTCTTCCAGGCGATGCAGCACCGCGACCGCGGCACCGGTGTAGCGGGCCAGCGCGGTGCAGGCGGACTGGCCGAGCTCGGCGAGGCTCTGTTCGCCGGCCAGGCTTTGCGTGACCGTGGTCTCGCCCTGCTGCAGCCACAACTGCAGCTGTTCGTGGGCGCGGCCGCGCAGCACGCGGTGCACCAGGATCGCCGTGCTCCAGATCGCCACCAGTCTCATCGAGCGGTTGACGATCACCTGCATCAGGCTGCCGCTGGGCGGCGAGAAGAACAGGCCGACGACGACCAGCACGGTGGCGATCGCAGCGACCACCAGCGGCACCACGAGGCGCGGCTGCAGCATGGACAGCGCCACCGGCAGCAGGTAGAGCACCCATTCGGCGACGCCCAGCCGGGTGACCAGGTCCACGGCGAAGATGGCTGCCGTGATCAGGCCGATGAGGAGGTAGACGGGCAGGGAGGAGGCAGGATGGGCGGGCATGCAGTCGGGCGGGTCCGTCGGGGGCCGCCGGACGGCCGGCGGGCGTGCCGACCCATTCTTTCAGCGTGATGCACGGCAGGTGTAACAGAACGCTGGTTCATCCCGCACCTGCGGGGCGCCCTGCCGGCCGGACATCGGCGAACGCAGCAACGGGTGTGCCTGGGCGGCGGCCCCGCGCCCTCATCGTGCGCTGATCAGCCGCAGCGCTCGCGACGGCGCCGTGACCCGTGCGTCGTAGGGGTGCTGCGCCTGCCCGACCGCGTCGAGGATGCGCCGCACGTAGGCGCGGGTTTCCAGGTAGGGCGGGATGCCGCGGTAGCGCTCGACCTTGCCTTCGCCGGCGTTGTAGGCCGCCGCCACCAGCGCGACGTCGCCTTCGAAGTAGGCGAGCAGCCAGCGCAGGTAGGCGAGCCCGCCGCGGATGTTCTGCTCGGGATCGTAGGGGTTGCGCACGTTGAAGCGCGCCGCGGTCTCGGGGATCAGCTGCATCAGGCCCTTGGCGTTGCGCGGCGACAGCGCGACGATGTCGAAGTTCGATTCGGCCTGGATGATGGCCAGCGCCAGCTCGGGCCGCACGCCGAACTCGGGTGCCAGCTTCAGCACCAGGTCGCGCACGTCCTTGGGGGCGGTCGCCAGCAGCCCGGGCGCCGGATCGGCCTTGGCCGCCTGCAGCGTCGGTGGCGGCGGGACGGTCTCGCGCATGCAGGGCGGCACCTCGTTGGGCGGGCCGCCGACCATGCGCAGCATGTGCTGTGCCTGCTCGAAGCCCTGCTCGGCGGCGGCGTGGAAGAAGAAGGCCGCGGTGGCGTCGCTGCGCGGCACGCCGCGGCCGTGGGCGTACATCCAGCCCAGGTTGAACTGCGAGACCGGGTCGCCCAGGCGCGCGGCCTTGCAGTACAGCTCGGCGGCGCGGGCGCCGTCCTGCGGCACGCCATTGCCGTGCTCGTAGCTGGCGGCCTCGGTGCGCAGCAGGGTGATGACGAGGTGTTCGTCCCGCGCGGGCAAGGTGGTATCGGCGGCGCTGCCGGCCGGGGCGAAGCCCAGCCACCCGCAGCCGGCGGCCGTCAGCACCCAGCGCGCCCAGCCCCGCACCGGTGCCCCCTCAGGCGTTTTCCGCCGCGGCGATCTGCCGCAGCGCGCGCTCGAACACGTCGGGCGGCTGGCCACCCGAGATCAGGTGGCGTTCGTTGACCACCACGCCCGGCACGGCCTGGATGCCGGCCTCCTGGTAGTAGCGCTGGCGCTCGCGCACCTCCTCGGCATACAGCCCCTGGTCGACCACGCGGGCGGCTTCGGCCTCGTCCAGCCCGGCCTCGGCGGCCGCGCGCAGCAGCACCGCGCGCTCGCCCGGGTTCTCGCCTTCGGTGAAGTAGGCCGCAAACAGCAGGTGCTGCAGCCGGCGCTGGGCGTCAGGGTCGACCAGCCCGGCCCAGTGCAGCAGGCGGTGGCAGTCGAAGGTGTTGTAGCTGCGCGTGCGCCGGTCCATGCGGAAGGTGAAGCCCACGGCCTCGCCGCGCTGGCGGATGGCCTCCTGGTTGCGGTCCACCTGCTCGGGCGTCAGGCCGTACTTGCTGCACAGGTACTCGGTCAGGTCCTTGCCTTCCGGCGGCGTGCCCGGGTCGAGTTCGAAGGGCTGGAAATGCAGCTCGACCGGGAAGTCGGGTCCCAGGCGCTCCAGCGCGATTTCCAGGGAATGCAGGCCGATGGCGCACCACGGGCAGACGACGTCGGAAACGAAATCGATTCTCATGATCCCGACATCCTAGGCGATGCGGGCGGGCTTTGCCGCCCCCGGACGCGGGGGGCCGTCCGGCACGACGCCGAGCTGCAGCAGCTGCGCGACCACCGCCACCGCGATCACCTCGGGCGCCTTGCCCTCGATGCCGGGCACGCCGATCGGGCAGGTCATGCGCTCGATGGCCTGCGGCGCGATGCCCTGTTCCAGCAGCCGGTGGGTGAAGCGGGCGCGCTTGGTCTGCGAGCCGATCAGCCCGAAGTAGCGGAAGTCGCCGCGGCGCAGGATGGCCTCGGTGATGCGCAGGTCCAGGTCGTGGCGGTGCGTGAGCACCAGGTAGCAGGCCCCGGGCGGGGCGGTGTCGACCTCGGCCTCCACCGCGTCGACGCAGACGCGCTCGACCTGTGGCGGCCAGCTGGCGGGGAATTCCGCCTCGCGCTCGTCGATCCACTGCACCTTGCATGGCAGCGTCGCGAGCAGCCGCACGATGGCGCGACCGACATGGCCGGCGCCGTACAGCTGCAGGTGGAACAGCGGCGCCTCGTCCGGCCAGCGTGCCAGTTCGGCGTCGCAAAGCGGCGCGAAGCGCAGCGTCACCACGCCGCCGCAGCACTGGCCGAGCGCGGGGCCGAGCGGGTAGCGCCGCTCGAAGGCGTCGCCGGGGCGCATCGCGAGGTGCCGGCGAGCCAGCTCGATGGCCTGCAGCTCGAGGTGGCCGCCGCCGATGGTGCCGCAGGTGCCGGCGGGGCCGACCAGCATGCGCGTGCCCGCCTCGCGCGGCACCGAGCCCTGCGTGGCGGCCACCTCGACCACCACCGCGGGCTCGCCGCGTGCCAGCCACTCGCGGGCGGTGTGTTTCATCGCTGCGCCCGGCGTGCCTTCACCGCGCGCAGCACCGACTCGGGCGTGGCCGGGGCGTCCAGCACCACCGGGTCGCGCCGTTGCGGCGCCACCGCGGCGATCGCATCGCGCAGGGCCTCGTAGACCGAGATCGCCAGCATGAAGGGCGGCTCGCCGACCGCCTTGGAGCGGAACACGCTCTCCTCGCGGTTGGGCTCGGGCCACAGCGAGACGTGGAAGTGCTCCGGCACGTCGCCGGCGGTCGGGATCTTGTAGGTGCTGGGGGCATGCGTGGTCAGCCGCCCCTCGGCGTTCCACTTCAGCTCCTCGGTGGTCAGCCAGCCCATGCCCTGCACGAAGCCGCCCTCGATCTGGCCGCGGTCCAGCGCCGGGTTCACGCTGCGCCCCACGTCGTGCAGGATGTCGACCGCCATCACGCGGTTCTCGCCGGTCAGCGTGTCGATCACCACCTCGGTGCAGGCCGCGCCGTAGGCGAAGTAGTAGAACGGCCGGCCCTGGAGGGTCTGCTTGTCGTAGTGGATCTTGGGCGTGGCGTAGAAGCCGTCGGACCACAGCTGCACGCGCGCCATGTACGCCTCGTGCGTCACCTCGGCGAACTCGCGGCTGCCCTGCGGCGTGATCACCTTGCCGCCGGCGAACACCACCGCCTCGGCCGGGCAGCCCTGCTGCGCCGCGACGAAGGCGGCCAGCCGCTGGCGGATCTGGCGCGCCGCGTACTGCGCGGCCTGGCCGTTCAGGTCGGTGCCGCTGGAGGCCGCGGTGGCCGAGGCGTTGGGCACCTTGTCGGTGGCGCTGGCGGTGATGCGCACCCGCTCGAACGGCACGCCCAGCTCGTCGGCGACGATCTGGCAGACCTTGGTGTGCAGGCCCTGGCCCATCTCGGTGCCGCCATGGTTGACCAGCACCGTGCCGTCGCTGTAGACGTGCACCAGCGCACCGGCCTGGTTGAACGCGGTGATCGTGAACGAGATGCCGAACTTGACCGGCGTGAGCGCCAGCCCGCGCTTGAGCACCGGGTGCTGCGCGTTCCACTGCGCGATGCGCTCGCGCCGTTCGCGGTAGCGGCACTCCTCGGCCAGACGCGCCACCAGCTGCGGGGCGATGTTGTCCTCGACCGTCATGCCGTAGGGCGTGACGTCGCGGCCCGGGCCGTAGAAGTTGCGCCGGCGCACCTCCAGCGGGTCCAGGCCCAGGTGCCGCGCGATGTCGCCCAGCACCGCCTCGGTGGCGATCATGCCCTGCGGCCCGCCGAAGCCGCGGAACGCGGTGTTGCTCTGCGTGTGCGTCTTGCAGCGGTACGAGTCGATCTGGACGTGCTCGAGGTAGTAGGCGTTGTCGATGTGCAGCACCGAGCGGTCGTTGACCGCGCCGGACAGGTCGGCCGAGAAGCCGCACTGCGAGGCCAGCTCCACCTGCAGCCCGAGGATGCGGCCTTCGCCGTCGAAGCCGACGCGGTAGCGGTACTGATAGTTGTGCCGCTTGCCGGTGATCATGAAGTCGTCCAGCCGCTCCAGGCGCAGCTTGACCGGCTGGCCGAACTTGCGCGCGGCCAGCGCCGCCCACACCGCCAGGTGCCCGGCCTGGGTTTCCTTGCCGCCGAAGCCGCCGCCCATGCGCCGGCATTCGACGCGCACGTGGTGGCCGTCCAGCCCCAGCGCGTGCGCCACCCAGTGCTGCACCTCGCCGGGGTGCTGGGTGGAGCTGTGGATCGTCCAGCCGTCCTGCTCCTGCGGGATCGCGTAGGCGATCTGGCCTTCCAGGTAGAAGTGCTCCTGGCCGCCGACCGCGAAGGCGCCTTCGAGGCGGTGCGGGGCGGCCGCGATGGCACCCGCGGCGTCGCCGCGTTTCAGGTGCACCGGCGGCAGCACGTAGCTCTGCGCGGCCATGGCCTCGTCGATGGTCAGCACCGCGGGCAGCGGCTCGATGTCGCACTGCACCTGGCGCGCCGCGGCGCGCGCGGCGTTGACGTCGGTGGCGACCACTAGGCCCACCACCTGGCCGACGTAGCAGACCTCGTCGATCGCGAACACCGGCTCGTCGCGCATCGGGGTGGGGAAGTAGCGGTCGCCGGGGATGTCCGCCGCGGTGACGAGGCCCACCACGCCGGGCTGCTGCAGGGCCTGTGCGGCGTCGATGCCGCGCAGCCGGCCGTGGGCGACCGGGCTCAGGATGGGGGCGGCGTGCAGGGTGCCCTTCAGTTCGGGCAGGTCGTCGATGTAGGTGGCCGCGCCGCTGACCTGGGCGCGCGCGCTTTCATGGACGACGGGCTGGCCGCACACGGCGGCGGGGGAAAGCAGGTCGGGCGCGTTCACGAGAGGGCTCCATCAAGGCTGGCCAGGGTCAGGCGCTCCAGTCGCAGCGGGGCGGCCGCGCCCTGGCTTTCGAGCCAGTAGCGCCACAGCAGGTTGCCGGCCGCCTCGCGGCGGTACTCTGCGCTGGCGCGCATGTCGCTGATCGGGGCGAACTCCTGCTGCAGCACCTGCATGGCCTGCTGCACGGTGGCTTCGGTCCAGGGTCGGCCGACCAGCGCGGCCTCGGTCTGCACCGCGCGCTTCGGGGTCGCGGCCAGGCCACCCGCGCCGATGCGGGCTCCGCGCACCGTGCCGGCGTCGATCTCCAGGCGGATCGCCAGGCACACCGCGGAGATGTCGTCCTCGAAGCGCTTGGACAGCTTGTAGGCGCGCAGCAGCCCGCGCGGCGGCAGCGGCACCCGCACGTGGGTCAGCACCTCGTCGGCGGCCAGCAGGTTCTGCCGGTAGCCGGTGTAGAAGTCCTCCAGCGCCAGCTCGCGCACGCCGCGCGTGCCTTGCAGCCGCAGCTGCGCGCCCAGCGCGATCAGCAGCGGCATCGAGTCACCGATCGGCGAGCCGTTGACCACGTTGCCGCCCAGGGTGCCGGACTCGCGCACCGGCCGGCCGGCAAAGCGCGCGAAGAAGTCCTGCAGCTGCGGCCAGTGCGCGGCCAGCACGGCAAAGGCGTCGCTCAGGCGCACCGCGGCGCCGATCTCGAGCGCGTCGGCACGCACCTCGACCTGCTGCAGCTCGCGCACGCCGGTCACGTCCAGCGTGGTGTCGAAGCGGCGGTGCATCTTGGTGACCCACAGGCCGACGTCGGTGCAGCCGGCGATCACCTGGGCTTGCGGGTGCGCGGCGCGCAGCTGCAGCAGCTGCGCCAGGGTCTGCGGTCGCAGCGCGCGGCCGCTGTCCAGTGCCGGGGCCTGCTGCAGGGCCTGCAGCTGCCGCACCACCGCGGCCTCGTCGAACGCCGGTGCGGGGTAGTCGGTCATCCGGCGGGTCGCGTCGACGATGGGGCGGTAGCCGGTGCAGCGGCACAGGTTGCCCGACAGCGCCTCGTGCGCCTCGCCGGTGTCCACCGGGTCGGTGTGGCCGCAGGCGCGGCGCTGCTGGTACAGCGCGAACATCGACATCGCGAAGCCGGGGGTGCAGAAGCCGCACTGGGTGGCGTGGCTGTCGACCAGCGCCTGCTGCACCGGATGCAGGCTGCCGTCGGCGCCGCGCAGGTCCTCCACGGTCCACAGGGCGCAGCCGTCGATGGAGCTGACGAAGCGGATGCAGCTGTTGATCGCGCGGTAGCGCAGGCGCTCGCGGTCCAGCTCGCCGAGCACCACGGTGCAGGCGCCGCAGTCGCCTTCGCCGCAGCCCTCCTTGGTGCCGGTGGCGCCGGCGTCTTCGCGCAGCCATTCGAGTAGGGTGCGGGTCGGCGGGACGTCGTTCAGCGAGACGATCCGGCCTCGGTAGTAGAAGCGCACGGGGCGGTCGGACATGGGGTGCTGCCAGTCATTGGTGGATACCCGAACGATACCCGCTTGCGTCCCTCTGTCTATACGAAAATGTGGATAGAAGATATTTCCCGCTGGATATGGCAATGCGCACCGGATTCGACAAGATCGAGCTCCATCTCGTCCGGATCCTGCATACCTTGATCACCGAACGCAGTGTCTCGCGCGCCGCGCTCAAGCTCGAGCTGTCCCAGCCCGCCGTCAGTGCCCACCTGCGGCGGCTGCGCGAGCTCACCGGCGACATGCTGCTGGTGCGCAGCGGCAACGGCATGGTGCCGACGCCGGTGGCCCTGGAGCTGGAGGCCCCGGCGGCGGAGCTGCTGCGCCAGGCCGACCGGCTGTTCGGCCGCCAGCAGTCCAGCCGCGGGTTCGACCCGGCCTCGAGCGACCTGGTGGTGCGCGTCGCCGCGAGCGACTACCTGGATCCGCTGTTCCTGCCCGAGCTGGTGACCTGGATCAAGCGCAGCGCCCCGGGCATGTCGCTGGAGCTGCTGCCGCTGACCGCCGAGTTCGACGTGCAGCGGCGCCTGGCCGACGCGGCGGTGGACCTGGTGATCGGCAATTGGCTCGAGCCGCCCGAGGACCTGCACCTGGGCCGGCTGCTGACCGACGAGGTGGTGTGCCTGGTCGCGCAGGACCACCCCGCGGTGCGCAACCCGCGCAGCTGGACGGTGGCGCGCTACCTCGCCTGCGAGCATGTCGCGCCGACCCCGCTGCATGCCGGCAGCGGCGCCCAGGGCGTCATCGATGCCCACCTGGCATCGCTGGGCTTGCGCCGCAACGTGACGGTGCGCAGTGCACACTTCGGCCAGATCCCGCACATGGTGGCCGACAGCCTGCTGGTGCTGACGACCGGGCGGCAGTTCTGCCAGCGCTACGTCGGGCAGCTTCCGGTGAAAATCGTGCGTTGTCCGGTGGCGGTGCCACCGATGAGTTATTACCAGCTGTGGCATGACCGCACCCACCTGTCCCCGGCCTACCGGTGGTTCCGGGAACAGGTGCGCGAGGTGGCGCGCAGCCTCGTCACCCGCAAAGAGATGACCCGATGACCGAACGCCTGGCCGTCCGCGCCGACCTGTTCGATTTCCCCGAGGACCCCGGTTGGCAGGTCGAGGCGCCCGCCGCGGTGCGCTACCTGCCCGACCACTGGCTGCTGGTGGAGGACGGCCGCATCGCCGGCACCCGCCCCGGCACCGAAGCGCCGGGTCCGGGCTGGCGCTGCATCGACCACCGCGGCCGGCTGCTGCTGCCGGGCTTCATCGACACCCACGTGCATGCCCCGCAGCTCGACGTGATCGCCAGCTACGGCACCGAGCTGCTCGAGTGGCTGAACACCTACACCTTCCCGGCCGAGTGCAAGTACGCCGACCCGGCCGAGGCCGAGCGCGGCTCGGCGCTGTTCCTCGACGCGCTGCTGGCGTCCGGCACGACCGCCGCGGCGGTGTTCCCGACGGTGCACAAGGTCTCGGCCGAGGCGCTGTTCGCCGCGGCCGCGCAGCGCCACATGCGCGTGCTGGCCGGCAAGGTGCTGATGGACCGCCACGCCCCAGACGGCCTGCGCGACGACGTGGCGCAGGCCGAGCGCGACTGCGTCGACCTGATCGAGCGCTGGCACGGCCGCGGCCGCGTGGCCTACGCGGTGACGCCGCGCTTTGCCGCCACCTCCACGCGCGAGCAGCTGGCGATGGCCGGCCGGCTGTGCGCCGCCTACCCGGACGTCTACATGCAGACCCACGTGGCGGAGAACCGCAGCGAGGTGCGCTGGATGGCCGAGCTGTTCCCCGAGGCGCGCAGCTACCTCGACATCTACGTGCGCCATGGCCTGATGACGCCGCGCTCGCTGTTCGCGCACGGCATCTGGCTGGACGACACCGACCGCGCCGTGCTGCGCGAGGCGGGCGCCTCGATCGCGTTCTGCCCGTCGAGCAACATGTTCATCGGCTCGGGCCTGTTCGACTGGGGCCGCACCGAAGGGCAGGGCGTGGCGGTGCACCTGGCCAGCGACGTCGGCGGCGGCACCTCGCTGTCGATGCTGCGCACCATCGCCGACGGCTACAAGGTGCTGGCGCTGCAGGGCCAGAAGCTCACCGCCTGGAAGGCGCTGTACACCGCCACCCACGGCGCGGCGCGGCACCTGCGACTGTCGCACGAGATCGGACACCTTTCGCCCGGTACACTGGCCGACTTCGTGGTGTGGGACTGGGCGCAAGGGCCCGTGGCCCGGCGGCGCATCGAAGTGGCGCGCGACTTGCATGAGCGCGTGTTTGCGTGGATGACGCTGGGCGACGAGCGCAACGTCGTCTCCACCTGGGTGGCGGGTCAGGAACGTTACCGCCGTCCGGAATGAACACCGCCATGCTCCGACTCGAACTCCGCGACATCAGCAAGCAGTACCCTGCGGTCAAGGCCAACGACGGCATCCACCTCAAGGTGGCCCCGGGGGAGATCCATGCCGTGCTCGGCGAGAACGGCGCGGGCAAGTCGACGCTGATGAAGATCATCTACGGCGCGGTGCGGCCGGATTCCGGGGAGATCCTCTGGAACGGCCAGCCGGTCGTGGTGCGCAATCCGCACGAGGCGCGCCGGCTGGGCATCAGCATGGTGTTCCAGCACTTCTCGCTGTTCGACACGCTGACCGCCGCCGAGAACGTCTGGCTCGGGCTGGACAAGACGATGAGCCTGGCCGAAGTGAGCGAGCGCATCCGCGCCGTCTCCGGCCAGTACGGGCTGGACGTGGACCCGCAGCGCCCGGTGCACACGCTCAGCGTCGGCGAGCGCCAGCGCGTGGAGATCGTGCGCGCGCTGCTGACCAACCCGCAGCTGCTGATCCTGGACGAGCCGACCTCGGTGCTCACGCCGCAGGCGGTCGAGAAGCTGTTCGTCACGCTGCGCCAGCTCGCCGCCACCGGCTGCTCCATCCTCTACATCAGCCACAAGCTCGACGAGATCCGCGCGCTGTGCCACCACTGCACGGTGCTGCGCGGCGGGCGGGTGACCGGCGAGGTCGACCCGACCCAGGAAACCAACACCAGCCTGTCGCGCCTGATGATCGGTGCCGAGCCGCCTCAGCTGGTGCACCGCGAGGCGCACGGCGGCGAGGTGGCGCTGGCGGTGCAGGGACTGTCGCTGCCGAAGTCGCACCCGTTCGGCACCACGCTGGAGAACATCCACATGGAGCTGCGCGCCGGCGAGGTGCTGGGCATCGCCGGCGTCTCGGGCAACGGGCAGCAGGAGCTGCTCGCCGCGCTGTCGGGCGAGGACCTGCGCGCCGCCCCCGGCTCGATCCGCCTGTTCGGCCGGGACATCGCGCGCCACTCGCCGCGCCGGCGCCGGCGCGAGGGGCTGCACTTCGTGCCCGAGGAGCGGCTCGGCCGCGGGGCGGTGCCGACCATGTCGCTGGCCGAGAACACGCTGCTGACGCGCACCGAGGCGGTGAGCCCGCGCACCGGCTGGGTTCGAGTGCGCGAGGTGCGCGCGCTTGCACAACACCTGATCGAGCGCTTCAACGTCAAGGCCGGTGGCCCCGACGCCGCGGCGCGCAGCCTGTCCGGGGGCAACCTGCAGAAATTCATCGTCGGGCGCGAGATCGACGCGCAGCCCCGGGTGCTGATCGTCGCCCAGCCGACCTGGGGCGTGGACGTCGGCGCCGCGGCGCAGATCCGCAGCGAGCTGCTCGCGCTGCGCGACGCAGGCTGCGCGGTGCTGGTGGTCAGCGAGGAGCTGGACGAGCTGTTCGAGATCTGCGACCGGCTGGTCGTGATGGCCCAGGGGCGCGTCTCGCCGGCGATCACCACCTCGCAGGCCAGCGTCGAGCAGATCGGTATCTGGATGAGCGGGCTGTGGCCGCGCGAGGGCGCGGCAGGCCCGCGGGACAACAACGACAAGGTGCTCCATGCTGAAGCTTGAAGCCCGGCCGCAGGCGTCGACGCTGATGTCCTACGCCTCGCCGCTGCTGGCGCTGGCGATCACGGTCGTGATCGGCGTGCTGCTGTTCGTCGCGCTGGGCAAGGATCCGGTGCGCGGCCTGCAGATCTTCTTCTACGAGCCGGTGAAGAACGGCTACGCCCTGAGCGAACTCGCGATCAAGGCCACGCCGCTGATCCTGATCGCGCTGGGGCTGGCGGTGTGCTTCCGTTCCAACGTCTGGAACATCGGTGCCGAAGGGCAGTTCATCCTCGGCGCGGTGTTCGCCGGTGGCGTCGCGATGCAGGCCACGCCCGAGACCGGCCGCTGGATCGTCGTCGCGGTGCTGCTGGCCGGGGTGCTCGGCGGCATGCTGTGGGCCGGCATCGTCGCGCTGTTGCGCGACCGCTTCAACGCCAACGAGATCCTGGTCAGCCTGATGCTGGTCTACGTGGCCGACATGGTGCTGAGCTACCTGGTCTACGGCCCGTGGAAGGACCCGCAGGGCTACAACTTCCCGCAGACCATCACCTTCCTGCAGTCCACCCGCGTGCCGCGGCTGTTCCAGGGCATGCGCGTCAACGTCGGCTTGCTCGTTGCGCTGGCCATGGTCGCGGCGTTCTGGATCCTGCTGTTCCGCACCTACGCCGGCTTCCAGCTGCAGGTTGGCGGCCTGGCGCCGATGGCCGCGCGCTACGCCGGCTTCTCGTCGCGCCGGGCGCTGTGGCTGGCGCTGCTGGCCTCGGGTGGCATGGCGGGCCTGGCCGGGGCGCTGGAAGTGTCCGGGCCGCTCGGCCAGCTGACGCCCTACGTCCCGGTGGGCTACGGCTTCGCCGCGATCATCGTCGCCTTCGTCGGGCGGCTGCACCCGGTGGGCATCGTGTTCTCGGCCGTGCTGATGAGCATGTTCTACATCGGCGGCGAGCTGGCGCAGTCGCGCCTGGGGCTGCCCAAGTCCATCACCGGCGTCTTCCAGGGCCTGCTGCTGTTCACGCTGCTGGCCTGCGACACCCTGATCCACTACCGCATCCGCTGGCAGGCCGGTGCCGCCAAGGCCCGGCGGCTGGCTGCCAGGAAAGCCTGAGCATGGACGCCATCGCACTGCTGATCGCCGCCACGCTGAACGCCGGGACCGTGCTGGCCATCGCCGGCCTGGGCCTGCTGATCAACGAACGCGCGGGCATCGTCAACCTGGGCGCCGAGGGCATGATGCTGGTGGCCGCGATCGCCGGCTTCGCCACCGCGGTGCACACCGGCAGCGACTGGCTGGCGTTTGCCGCCGGCGCGGGCGCGGGCGCGCTGATGGCCGCCGCCTTCGGCGTGCTGGTGATCTGGCTCAACACCAACCAGTACGCCTCGGGCCTGGCGCTGAGCCTGTTCGGTACCGGCTTTTCGGCCTTCGTCGGCATCGGCTACACGCAGGCCAAGCTGTCGGAGCGCCCGCGCTTCGAGATCCCGGGCCTGGCCGACGTGCCGTTCTTCGGCCCGGCCTTCTTCAAGCAGCACCCGATGGTCTACTTCGCGATCGCGCTGACCGTCGCGCTGGCCTGGTTCCTGTACCGCTCGCGCGGCGGCCTGGTGCTGCGCGCGATCGGCGAGTCGCCCGAATCTGCGCATGCGCTCGGCTACCCGGTGCGCCGGCTGCGCCTGCTGGCGGTGGTCACCGGCGGGGCGCTGTGCGGCATCGCAGGGGCCTACGTGTCGGTGGTCTACACCCCGCTGTGGGTGGAAGGCATGATCGCCGGCAAGGGCTGGATCGCGCTGGCCCTGACCACCTTCGCGACCTGGCGACCGGCACGGGTGTTGCTAGGAGCCTACCTGTTTGGCGGCGTGACGATGCTGCAGTTCCACCTCCAGGGCCAGGGGGTGCAGGTCCCGAGCCAGGTGCTCACGGCCCTGCCCTACGTGGCCACCATCGTGGTGCTGGTGCTGATCTCGCGCAACCCGACTTGGATCCGGGTGAACATGCCGGCCTCGCTCGGCAAGTCCTTCTACCCGGGCAGCTGATTCCCCATAATCACCGTTTTCCTACCTCGCTCTTTCTCGGAGAGAACCCCATGACCGACCTGAACAAACGTTCCCTGCTCAAGCTGGCAGGGTTGGGCTCGCTGGTGGCTGCGGCTGCGCTGGCGGGCTGCGGCAAGAAGGAAGAGGCCCCTGCGCCTGCCCCCGCCCCGGTGAGCGAAGCGCCCGCGCCGGCGGCAGAGCCGCTCAAGATCGCGTTTGCCTACGTCGGTCCGGTGGGGGATGCCGGCTGGACCTACGCGCACGACCGCGCCCGCAAGGAACTGGAAGCCGAGTTCGGCGACAAGATCGTCACCAGCTACGTCGAGAACGTCCCCGAGGCGGCCGACGCCGAGCGCGTGATCCGCGACATGGTCAGCCAGGGCAACAAGCTGGTGTTCGGCACCACCTTCGGCTACATGGAGCCGATGCTCAAGGTCGCGGCCGACCACCCCGACGTCAAGTTCGAGCACGCCACCGGCTACAAGACGTCCGAGAACATGCGCACCTACGATGCGCGCACCTACGAGGGCGCGTACATGGCCGGCGTGATCGCGGGCAAGATGACCCAGACCAACACGCTGGGCGTGGTGGCGTCGATCCCCATCCCCGAGGTGATCCGCAACATCAACTCGTTCACGCTGGGCGCCCAGTCGGTGAACCCGGACATCAAGACCAAGGTGGTGTGGGTCAACAAGTGGTTCGACCCGCCCAAGGAAGGCGAGGCGGCCCAGTCGCTGATCAACCAGGGCGCCGACGTGCTGATGCAGAACACCGACTCGGCCGCCGTGCTGCAGACCGCCGAGAAGGCCGGCAAGCTCGGCTTCGGCTGGGATTCGGACATGAGCGCCTTTGGCCCGAACGCGCACCTGGGCTCGGCGGTCATCAACTGGGCGCCGTACTACAAGAAGGCCGTCAACGACGTGCTGAACGGCACCTGGACGACCGGTGCCGAATGGTGGGGCGTCAAGGAAGGCGCGATCGACCTGGTCTCGGTGTCCGACAAGGTGCCGGCCGACGTGCGCGAGCTGGTCGAGAAGATCAAGGCCGGCCTGAAGGACGGCAGCTACGTGATCTGGAAGGGTCCGGTGGTCGACCAGTCCGGCAAGCAGGTGCTGGCCGACGGCGAAGTGGCCGACGACAAGTTCCTGCACGGCATCAACTGGTACGTCAAGGGCGTCGAGGGCAAGGTCCCGGCGGGCAACTGATCCCGTTCCCGGATACCTCCAAAGGCCGCCTGCGGGCGGCCTTTTTTCGTCGTGGCGCCGCAGGGCAGGGCGACGCCCCGCCCGCACCGCGGGGCTCACTCCTCGTCGATCTCGCGGCGCAGGTCGTTGAGCACGCCCAGGCGCTGCGTGGCGCGCTCGCCCAGCCTCGGCGCCACGTGCTGCACTCGCAAGTGCAGCATGCCGGCCGCGGCCATCGCGGAGAACGCATGGTCGCTGCTGGCGCACCAGCAGGGCAGCACGATGCCCGCGACGCTGGACGGCATGGAGCGCCACGGCCGCCCGGTGACGCCGGCCGAGATCCGCGACACGCTGCCCTCGATCGACTACCTGGTCACCGGCACCGGCGCGATCCACGAGGAGGGGGGCGTTTCGGCAAGGGCCACGGCTTCTTCGGCGCCGAGCGGGGCATGCCCTACCGCATCGGCAAGATCGGCGTGCACACGCCCGCGGCGGCCGTGGCGCACGACTGCCAGGTGCTGCGCGAGACCCTGTACCCCGAGGGCTTCGACGCCGTGGCGACGCGATCTTCACGCCCACGCGCACCATCGAGGTGAGCCATCCGCACCAGCCGACCTGCGGCATCGTCCGGGACCTGCTCGACCCGGTGATGTACGAGACCATCCCGCCGCTGCAGGCGCTCAAGCGCCTCGAGGCGGACCTGCCGGCGCGCTGAAGCATGCGGTGCGCTGGCATGTTCCGTGCTGGCGCAACGCGCGCGAACGGCCGATTTGCTAGGCTCCCGGTCATGCAATCCCCGATGATCGAATCCACCCTCTGGCATCCCGTCGCAGCCTGCGACGAACTGTCGACCCGCAACCCCCTGCCGGTACGGCTGCTCGAGCAGCCGCTGGTGCTCTGGCGCGACGCGCACGGCGCGGTCCACGCCTTCGACGACCGCTGCCCGCACCGCGGCGCGCGTCTGTCGCTCGGCCGCGTGCACGAAGGGCGGCTGGAGTGCCCGTACCACGGCTGGCGCTTCGAGGCCGGCGGCCGCTGCGTGCAGGTGCCCGCGCTGCCGGACTTCACGCCGCCGCCCGGGCACAAGGTCGGCGCCTACGCTGTGGCCGAGCGCGCCGGCCTGCTGTGGGTGTGCCTGTCCGGCGACGCCCCGGCGCCCGAGTTCGAGACCGAGGCCGACGAGCGCCTGCGCAAGATCACGGTCGGCCCCTACGACGTGGCCACCAGCGCGCCGCGCGTGGTCGAGAACTTCCTCGACATGTCGCACTTCGGCTTCGTGCACGAGGGCTGGCTGGGCGACCGCGAGCATGTCGCGCAGGCCGACTACCGCGTCGAGACCACCGCGGCCGGCGTGCTGGCCACCGGTTGCCGTGCCTGGCAGCCGCGCAGCAACCGGCTGTCCACCGAGGGCAGCGACGTCGAGTACACCTATGCGGTGACCGCACCGTACACCGCGGTGCTGACCAAGCTGCCGCAGAAGCAGGACGGCTACCGCGACGTGATCTCGCTGTTCGTCTGCCCGGTCGAGCCCGAGCGCAGCCGCGTGTGGTTCCGCATGGCCGTCACCGACTTCGCCTCGAGCGACGAGGAACTGCGCGCCTTCCAGCACACCATCTTCACCCAGGACCAACCGGTGGTCGAATCCCAGGTGCCCCGCCGCCTGCCGCTGTCCGGCGGCGAGCTGCACAGCGCGGCCGACCGGCTGAGCGCCGCCTACCGTCGTTACCTGCGCGAGCAGGGCATCACCTTCGGAGTCTGCTGAGCATGTCGTACGAGTCCATCGCCCGCGATCGCCTGCCCGAGCTGCTGCGTGCCATGCCCAAGGCCGAGCTGCACATCCACATCGAGGGTTCGCTGGAGCCCGAGCTGATCTTCCAGCTCGCGCAGCGCAACCAGGTCGGGCTGGCGTATCCGGACGTGGACGCGTTGCGTGCGGCTTACGCCTTCACCGACCTGCAGAGCTTCCTGGACATCTACTACGCCGGCGCCAGCGTGCTGCTGAAGGAGGAAGACTTCTTCGACATGGCGATGGCCTACTACCGCCGCGCCCAGGCCGACCATGTCGTGCACGCCGAGGTCTTCTTCGACCCGCAGACCCACACCGCGCGCGGCGTGCCGTTCGAGACCGTCATCCGCGGGCTGACGCGCGCGAAGGAGACGGCGCAGCGCGAGCTGGGCGTCAGCTCCGAGCTGATCCTGTGCTTCCTGCGGCACCTGAGCGAGGACGAGGCCTTCGCGACGCTGGAGCAGGCGCTGCCCTGGCGCGATCACTTCATCGGCGTCGGGCTGGACAGCAGCGAGCGCGGCAACCCGCCGGAGAAGTTCGCGCGCGTGTTCGCGAAGTGCCGCGAGCTCGGCCTGCGCCTGGTCGCGCACGCGGGCGAGGAGGGGCCGGCGTCCTACATCCGTTCGGCCCTCGACGTGCTCCACGCCGAGCGCATCGACCACGGCGTGCGCTGCGTCGAGGACCCGGCGCTGGTCGAACGCCTGGCCGCCGAGCGCGTGCCGCTGACCGTGTGCCCGCTGTCGAACGTGAAGCTGTGCGTGTTCCCGACGATGGCGCAGCACAACCTCGCCACGCTGCTGGAGCGCGGCCTGTGCGTGACCGTCAACTCGGACGACCCGGCCTACTTCGGCGGCTACGTCAACCAGAACTACCTCGAGGCCTTCGCGGCGCTGCCGCAGCTGCACGCCGGCCACGCCTACACGCTGGCGCGCAACAGCCTCGAGGCCAGCTTTGCCAGCGACGCGGACAAGGCGCGCTGGATCGCCGAGCTGGACGCCGTGTTCGCGCGCTTCCGGTAGCATCGTCGCCTTCGGCTCCGCGCCCCAGGAGCCGTGCCGTTTCCCCGGGGCCATGTAGAGGAACACCATGTACAAAAACCTCAGGCGTGCCTTCCTGGCCGCCTCCGCACTGGGCACGCTGCTGCCCGCCACCTTCGCCCGCACCCCCGCTCCCCTCAAGGTCGGCTTCGTGTTCGTCAGCCCGGTGGGCGAAGCGGGCTGGACCTTCCAGCACAACCTGGGCCGCCTCGAGCTCGAACGCCGGCTGGGTGCGCGGGTGCAGACCACCTACGTCGAGAACGTGGCCGAAGGCCCGGACGCCGAGCGGGTGATCCGCGACCTGGCGCAGCAGGGCCACCGGCTGATCTTCACCACCAGCTTCGGCTACATGGACCCCACGCTGCAGGTGGCGGCCGATTTCCCCGAGGTGGTGTTCGAGCACATGGGCGGCTACAAGACCGCGCCCAACGTCGCCACCTACAACGCCCGCTTCCACGAGGGGCGCTACCTCGCCGGCATGGTCGCCGGCCACCTGAGCCGCAGCGGCCAGGCCGGCTACGTGGCGGGTTTCCCGGTGCCCGAGGTCGTGCAGGGGCTCAATGCCTTCGCGCGCGGGATGCGTGCGGTCAACCCCAAGGCGCAGGTGCGCGTGGTGTGGGTCAACAACTGGTTCGACCCGGCGCGCGAGCGCGACGCCGCCCTGGCGCTGGTCAACCAGGGCGTGGACGTGATCACCCACCACAGCGCCTCCACCGCCGCGATCCAGGCGGCCGAGGCGCGCGGCGCGATGAGCATCGCCTACCACAGCGACATGCGCGCGCTCGCCCCGCGTGGCCAGCTCACCGCCGTGACGCACCACTGGGGCGACTTTTACGTGGACACGGCGTTGCAGGTCCTCGAAGGGCGCTGGCGCCCGCGCCAGTTCATGGGCGGCCTCAAGGAAGGCGTGGTGCGGCTGGCCCCGTTCGGCAAGCAGGTGCCGCCAGCGGTCGCGGAGCAGGTGCGCCAGCGCGAGCGGGACATCGCAAGAGGCAGCTTCCATCCCTTTGCCGGCCCCATCCTCGACAACGAAGGCCGGCTGCGCCAGGCCGACGGCGTGATGGACGAGCAGGCGCTGGCGACGATGGACTGGTACGTCGACGGCGTGGTCGGCAGCTTTCCGAAGCGCTGAAGGGCGCCTGCGGCGCAGGCCGCGGCCCGCGCCCGGCGCGATGCGGGCCGCCTGCCCGCCCCGGGGCGCGCGTCAGCGCCGGAACTTGCCGTCCGCCCCGACGATGGACAGGTCGGCAAAGTCCAGGCCGGTGTGGTCGGTCGGGCTGTAGCTGACCTCCATGCCACCGATGTCGAAGTTCTTCAGCCCGTTCAGCGCGGCGGTGATGCGTTCGCGCGTCGGGCTGGGGCCGGCGCGGCGCAGGGCTTCGACCAGCACCTTGGCGGCGGCGAAGCCTTCCATCATGGCCGGCGAGATCTCCATGTTGCGACCCTTCGCGAGGTCGGCGGCCTCCTTGACCAGCGGCGAGGAGATGGAACGCTCGTACGGGAACACCTGCGAGATGATGGTGCCGTGCGCGTTCTCGCCCATCTGCTTGATGAAGCCGCTGGCCGCGTTGTTGGACAGGGTCACGATCTGCGCGCGCGAGCCGGCCTGGCGGATCGCGCGGGTGCCGTCGGCCACCGCCGAGCCCGAACCGATGAACAGGACCGCCTGCGCCTGGGCCTGAGCGACCTTCGGGGCGATCTGGCTGAAGTCGGGCTTGCTGCGGTCGAACTTCTCCAGCAGCACCGGCTTCTTGCCGACCGCCGCGAACCCGGCGTTGGCGCCCTCGATCGCGTCGGCACCGAAGGAGTCGTCGACCTGCAGCACCGCGATGCGGTCCATGCCGATCAGGCTCAGGTGCCGGACGGCGCGTTCGGCCTCACGCTGGTAGGTGGCGCGTACGTTGAACACGTAGGGATGGACCGGGGAGTGCAGCGCCATCGCCCCGGTGGACGGCGCGATCAGCGGCACCTTGTGCTCCTCGAGCAGCGGCATGACCGCCTGGGTGTGGGGCGTGCCGCGCACCAGGAACAACGCGACCACCTTCTTGTCGACGATCAGTTCCTGCGCATTCTGCGCCGCTCGCTTGGGCTCGAACCCGTCGTCGAGCGAGATCAGCTCGATCTTCTGCCCGTTGACGCCGCCGCGGGCATTGACCGACTCGATGTACAGCAGGGCCCCGTCGGTCGTCTCCCGGACGCCGGCGGCCACCGGCCCGCTGAACCCGGCTGTCTGGCCGATCAGGATCTGGCTGGACGCCGGAGCGCTCAAGCCCATGCCGATGGCCAATGCCGCAAGCAGTCGTTTCATGTCGATCCTCCGAAAAGAAGGGGTGGTGCCCCTTTGTGGTTTCTTCTTCTGCAGACCCGGCAGGCGCAGGGTCAACCCTTACTTGTAATTATGAATTCTGGATCCTAGTATTCATTCAGTTTTAAGGTTCGTGAAGCCGCAGGTTACCTTGAACGCCCGGTATCGGCCATGACATCTGTCACTTCTGTCACGCTTTCGTGCAGTCCGATCCGTACGGCCTCGTTGCATGAAGAGGTGGCGTCGCGCCTGCGCACGCTGATCTTCGAGCGTCGCCTGCTGCCGGGCCAGCGCATCGACGAGCTGGCGCTGGTGCAGGAATGGGGCGTCAGCCGCACGCCGGTGCGCGAGGCGCTCAAGGTGCTGGCCTCCGAAGGGCTGGTCACGCTGCAGCCGCGGCGCGGCTGCGTCGTGACCGAGGTGTCCGAGGACGACGCCGAGCAGCTGTTCCCGGTGATGGCGCTGCTGGAGGGCCGCTGCGCCTACGAGGCCGCGCTGCATGCCAGCGACGACGAGCTGGCCGAACTGCGGCTGCTGCACGGCGAGCTGGAGCGGCACGCCGCCGCCCACGATGCCGACGGCTACTACCGGGCCAACCACGTGTTCCATACCCGCGTGCAGGAGGTCGCCCACAACGGGTGGCTGAGTCGCGCGACCGACCAGCTGCGCGGCTTCATGCGGATGTTGCGCGGGCGCCAGCTGGCGCAGCCCGGTCGCTTCGAGGCGTCGATCGCCGAGCACCGCGAGCTGCTCGACGCGCTGTGCGCACGCGATGCCGAGCGTGCCCAGCGCCTGATGCACGACCACCTCATGGCCCAGCTGGCCGCCCTCAAGGCCTTGCGCGCCAGCGAGGCGGCCCAGTCACGCGTGGCCTGACACCATGGCCAAGGGAGCGCACGAGATGTTCAGCCTGCCGTCTTCCACGCTGCGCCTGGGCATCTCCTCGCTGCGCGCCCGCGCGCGCCGCGGCGCGACGGACCCGCGCCGCATGCAGCGCGTGGCCGACACCTGCCGGCGCCTGCTGTCCGAGCGCGGCGAGGCCAACAGCATCGCGATCGCGGCCCACCTGCAGCGCGAGCTGCTGGCGCTGCCGCCCGAACAGCTGGTGGGGTTCTTCGAGCTGCTGGAGCAGCAGTTCGGACCGGACCCCGAAGAAGTGCTGCAGGCCGCGCAACGCTATGCCGAGGCGCCCACGGCCGAGCACCTGATCCGCCTGACGACCGCGGCCGAGCCGCCCCGCCAGGAGCTGCTGCGGCGGCTCAACCGGGCCCCGGGCGGCACGGCGGCCATCGTCGCGCTGCGGCGGGTGCTGCTGACCCTCCTGCCCAAGCGGCCGGACCTGGCCGCGGTGGAGGCGGACTTCCAGCACCTGCTGTCGTCGTGGTTCAACGCCGGCTTCCTGCAGATGGAGCAGATGGACTGGCGCTCGCCCGCCGAGCTGCTGGAGCGCATCATCGAGCACGAGGCGGTGCACGAGATCGCCGGCTGGACCGACCTGCGCCGCCGCCTGCAGCCCGATCGCCGCTGCTTTGCCTTCTTCCATCCGCAGCTGCCCGGCGAGCCGCTGATCTTCGTCGAGGTGGCCCTGGTGCCGGACATGCCCGGCGCGATCGGGCCGCTGATCGATCCGGCCTCGCCGCCGCTGGCGCCCAGGCATTTCAAGGTCGCCACCTTCTACTCGATCAGCAACTGCCAGCCGGGCCTCAAGGGCGTCTCGCTCGGCAACTTCCTGATCAAGCGCGTCGCCGAGCACCTGCACCGCGAGCTCCCGCAGCTGCGCACGTTCTGCACCCTGTCGCCCATCCCCGGCTTCACTGCGTGGCTGCGCCAGCCGCACGACTGGGCGTCCGGCGCGGCGAAGCCGAGGCTGCGTGAGCGCCTGCAGCGCGCCGACGCCGCGCTGCGCGAGCGGTTCGGCGCGGAGCTCACGGGGATGCCGGGCGACTTCACGCCCGATGCCGCACCGCCGGAGCTGCGCGATGCGATCGAACTGCTGGCGCACTACTACCTGGCGCACGAGTCGGTCACGCCGCGCGGGGACCCGGTGGCGCGCTTCCACCTGGGCAACGGCGCACGACTGGAGCGCATCAACTGGGCGGCCGACACCGGCCGCAAGGGGCTGAAGCAGTCGCTCGGCCTGATGGTCAACTATCTCTACGACCTCGGCGAAGTGGAGGAGCGGCACGACCGGTTCGTGCACGGCGAGGTCGTCTGCTCGAAGCGGATCGCGCAAAGGCTTTGACAGGCATCGTCCATGAGCGAGGGTCGGGCTCATCTCTTCGACATCGACCAACCACCAAGGAGACCTGAGACATGCTTACACGTCGTGATGCAGTGCGCGCGCTGGCGCTGGCGGTGGCCGCAACGGCAGCTATCGGTGCTTCGCCGGTGCGGGCGGACACCTGGCCGTCCAAGCCCATCACCATCATCGTGCCGTTCCCCGCTGGCGGCGGCACCGATGCGTTTGCCCGACCGCTGGCCGCGGTGCTGACCAAGCAGCTGGGCATGCAGGTGCTGATCGACAACAAGGGGGGCGCGGGCGGCACGCTCGGCGCGTCGGTGGCGGCGCGCGCTCCGGCCGACGGCTACACCTTCTTCATGGGCGCGGTGCACCACGCGATCGCGCCGGCGATGTACCCCAAGCTGGACTACGACATCCTGAACGACTTCACGCCGGTCGGCCTGGTTTCCAACGTGCCGCAGGTGATCGTCGTCAACCCGAAGCTGCCGATCAACACCGTCCAGGAGCTGCTCGCGGAGGTGCGCGCCAAGCCGGGCAAGCTGAACTACGGCTCGGCCGGCAACGGCACCTCGCACCACCTGGCTGGCGAGCTGTTCAAGATCCAGACCGGCACCTTCATCACGCACATTCCCTACCGCGGCGCCGGCCCGGCCCTGCAGGACCTGATCGCCGGGCAGGTGGAGATGATGTTCGACGGCCTGGGCTCGTCGGCCGGCCACATCAAGGCCGGGCGCATCCGCCCGCTGGCGGTGGCGGCACCGAAACGCGCGCCGGGCTTCCCCGACATCCCGACCTCGGCCGAGGCGGGCATCCCTGACTACAAGGTCAGTACCTGGTACGGCCTGTGGGTGCCGAAGGGCACGCCCAAGGAGGCGATCGACCGCATGACCGCCGAGCTGCGCAAGGCCTTCGCCTCCGAGGAGATCCGCAGGACCTGGACCTCGCTCGGCTCGGAGATTCCCGAGACCTACGGCCCGGCATTCGGTACATTCGTGGCCGAAGAAGTGAAGCGCTGGGCCGAGGTGGCCAAGGCGTCCGGCGCCAAGCTGGATTGAAGTACCGGCACCGCCGGGGCGTCGGGGACGCGGGCGGCGCGCTCGCCCGCGACCGGAGACCTCACACGATGAAGAACGAGAACCTTTTCTGTGCCCTGCAGACGGCCTTCCTCGCGCGGCCGGACGGCATCGCCATCGAGACCGAAGACGGGCTCGGCTACACGTGGAACGACCTCGAGCGTGCCACCGCGATGCTGGCGAACCTGCTCGAGTCGCTGCAGCTGCCGGCCGGCAGCCGCGTGGCAGCGCACACCGACAAGTCGGTCGAAGCGCTGATGCTGTATCTCGCCACGCTGCGCGCCGGGCTGGTCTACCTGCCGCTGAACACGGCCTACCAGCGGGCCGAGCTGGAGTATTTCCTCAACGATGCGCAGCCCGGGGTGGTGGTGTGCGCGAGCCGCAACCTGCCTTGGGTGCGTGAGCTGGCCGACGCCGCGGGCGTCGCGCACGTCTACACGCTGGATGCCGACCGTACCGGCACGCTGCTCGAGCAGGCCGCGCGCCAGGGCGACCGCCACGCGCCGGCACGGCGTCGCGCCGACGACCTGGCCGCCATCCTCTACACCTCCGGCACCACCGGCCGCAGCAAGGGGGCGATGCTCACGCACGGCAACCTGCTGAGCAACGCGCTGACGCTGAAGGACTACTGGGACTGGCAGCCCGGCGACGTGCTGATCCACGCGCTGCCGATCTTCCACGTGCACGGGCTGTTCGTCGCCTCGCACGGCGCGCTGCTCAACGGCAGCAAGATGCTGTGGCTGTCGAAGTTCGAGCCGCGTGCGGTGATCGAGCGCCTGCCGCGCGCCACGGTGTTCATGGGCGTGCCGACGCTGTACGTGCGGCTGCTCGCCGAGCCGGGGCTGACCCGCGAGGCGTGTGCGCGCATGCGGCTGTTCATCTCGGGTTCGGCGCCGCTGCTGATCGAGACCTTCCGCGAATGGCAGGCGCGCACCGGCCACACCATCCTCGAGCGCTACGGCATGAGCGAGACGGTGATGCTCACCTCCAACCCCTGCCGTGCGGCCGACGGCGAGCGCATCGGTGGTACGGTCGGCAAGCCGCTGCCGGGCGTGGGCGTGCGCGTGGTCGACGATGCGGGGCAGCCCTGCCCGGTCGGCGAGATCGGCCACGTGCAGGTGCGCGGGCCCAACGTGTTCAAGGGTTACTGGCGCATGCCCGAGAAGACCGCCGAGGAGTTCACCGCGGACGGCTGGTTCAGGACCGGCGACGTGGGCCGCTTCGACGAGCGCGGCTACCTCACCATCGTCGGCCGCAGCAAGGACCTGATCATCAGCGGCGGCTACAACGTCTATCCGGCCGAGATCGAGGGGCACCTCAACGAGATGCCCGGCGTGGCCGAATCGGCGGTCGTGGGCGTGCCCCATGCCGACTTCGGCGAAGGCGTCATCGCGATCGTGGTGCCGCGGCCTGGCGCCCAGCTCGACGAGGCCGAGATGATCGCGCGGCTGAAGCAGCAGATCGCCAACTACAAGGTGCCCAAGCGCATCTTCTTCGAGCCCGAGCTGCCGCGCAACGCGATGGGCAAGGTGCAGAAGAACCTGCTGCGCGAGCAGCACCGCGCACTGTTCGTTTCCTGAGTGCGTGCGGCCGCCGGCGCGTCAGCCGGCGGCCTCCACCGGTTCGCCGCGCACGCGCAGCGAGAACACGGCGCCACCTTCCGGCCGGTTCTCGCCGCGCAGGTCGCCGCCGTAGCGCTCGACGATCGAGCGGCTGATCCACAGGCCCAGGCCGGTGCCGTCCTTCTTGCGCGTGACGAACGGCTGGAACAGCTCGGCCAGCAGTTCCTCGCTCAGCCCCGGGCCGGTGTCGGCGACCTGGACCACCACGCCCAGGTCCTCCCAGTCGCGCGTGGCCAGCCGCAGCACGCCGCCGCCGGGCATGGCCTGCACCGCGTTGACGATCAGGTTGATCAGCACCTGCTGCAGCTCCTGGCGGTTGATGCCCACCGTCCGGGTGGCGCGGAAGTCGCGCTCGACCTCGATGCGGGTCTTGGACAGCATGTGCCCGACCAGCACCAGGCTGGCTTCCAGCGCCTGGTGCACGTCGACCGACTCCACGTAGCCCGCGTACTCCGTCGGCCGCGCGAACTGCAGCAGCTGCGTGACGATCAGCCGCATGCGTTCGATCTGCTCGTCCATCAGCTTGAGCTCGGCGGCCACGCGCTTGGCGTCGGGGCCCAGCAGCTCGCGCACCAGGTCCAGGTTGCCCTGGATCACGGCGATCGGGTTGTTGACCTCGTGCGCGACGCTGGCAGTCAGCTGGCCGATCGCGGCCAGCTTCTCGCTGCGCACCAGCTGCTGCTGCGCGCGCTCGAGGTCGCGCGTGCGCTCGGCCACCTTGCGGTCCAGCTCCTCGCCCCAGCGCTGTAGCGCGCGGGTCTTCTCGTCCACCGCAACGAGCAGGTGGTCCAGGTGGCCGGCCAGCTGCCCGATCTCGTCCTGCGAGGCCACTTCGCCGACCCGCGCCTGCGCGTTGCCGCCTTCGACCTCGCGCATCGTGCGCGCCATCTGCTCCAGCGGCTGGAAGATGCCGCGTGCCAGTCGCAGCGACACCCAGGCGGCACCGATCATCACGCCGAAGAACACGATGCCGATGCCGGCCAGCACCGCGTACTTCACCAGCGTGAACGGCCGCTCGAGGAAGCCGACGTAGAGCATGCCGACGCGGCGGCCCTGGCGGTCCTGCAGCGGCTCGTAGCCCGAGACGTACCAGTCGTTGACGACGAAGGCGCGGTCCAGCCAGGTGCTGCCGCGCCCCAGCACCGCGTCGCGCACCGCCTGCGAGACGCGCGTGCCGATCGCGCGCTCGTTGCCGAACAGGCGCACGTTGGTGGTGATGCGCACGTCCTCGAGGAACAGCGTCGCCGTGCCCTGGCTGCCGAACGGCAGCGAGCCTTCCGGGTAGACGATCTCGTTGATGTGGTCGATGAACGCGAGGTTGCGGTTGAGCAGCACGCCGCCGCGCACCTGCGCGAGCAGCCGCCCGTCCGCGTCGAGCACCGGCGCCGTGGCCAGCACCACCAGGGCGCGGTGTTCGACCTGGCGGTCGGTCGGGGCCGCGCCTTCGGTCGGCACCAGCGGGATGCCCAGGCGTCCCACCAGGGGCGGGGCGATGCCGGCCACTTCCTCGGGCTGCAGCAGTTCGACGCTGGCCGCCGGGCGGGCATCGCTCAGCGGCACGCGGTCCAGCGCCAGGCGGGGCTGCTCGGGCAGGCCCCAGCTGGCCGCGACCAGCCGGCCGGAGGCGTCATAGACATTCAGGAAATCCAGCCCGGCGCGCTGCCGGAAACGCTCCAGCAGGTCCTGCATCGCCTCGGGGCGGCCCTGGGCGAGCGCGAGATGCAGCGGGTGCGATTGCGCCGCGATGTCGGTGCCGGTGCTGACCTCGTCCAGCACGCGGTCGAAGTAGCCGCGCGCCACGGCCAGGTCGCTGCGCACCTTGGTCACCAGCAGGCGGTCGATCGCGGTGTTGCTCCACCCCAGCAGGATCACGCCCAGCAACGGCAGCACCACCACCAGCGGCAGCAGCACCATCCACAGCAGCTTGGCGCGGATCGACAGGCGTTCGAACTTCACGCGCCGGTCCCGCGCTCAGGACACCGACCACTCGGCGCAGCGCCGCTCCAGCGTGCGCCGCGAGATGCCGAGCATCTTGGCCGCACGCGTCTTGTCGCCCTGCACCGATTCCAGCACCGCGAGGATGTGCTGCTTCTCGAGGGTGTGCAGGTCGGTGGCCGTGCCGGGGTAGGGCCGTGCCGCGGGCAGCGACTGGTACAGCGCCGAGACGTTGAGCGAGCCGAGGATCAGCGAGCGCTCGATCAGATTGCGCAGCTCGCGCACGTTGCCCGGCCAGTGGTACTGCTGCAGGTACTCCAGTTCCTCGGGCGTGACCTCGATCGGCTCGACGCCGAGCTGCGGCGCGAGCGTGGCGATGAAGTGCTCGACCAGGTCGGGGATGTCTTCCTTGTGCTCGCGCAGCGGCGGCAGCGCGATCTCCACCACCTGCAGCCGGTAGTACAGGTCGGCGCGGAAGCGGCCCGCGGCGACCTCGGCGGCCAGCGAGCGGTTGGTCGCCGCGATGATGCGCACGTCCACCGGCACCTGCTGTTCGCTGCCCACCGGCCGGATGCGCCGGTCGTCGAGCACCCGCAGCAGCGCGGCCTGCAGCGACAGCGGCAGCTCGCCGATCTCGTCCAGGAACAGCGTGCCGCCCTGGGCGTAGTAGAACAGCCCGTCGCGGCTCTTCGTCGCGCCGGTGAAGGCGCCCTTGGCGTGGCCGAACAGCTCGCTTTCGATCAGCTCGGGCGACATCGTCGCGCAGTTGACCGGCACGAACGGGCCGTTGGCGCGCGGGCTGTTGCGGTGCAGGGCAAGCGCCGCCAGCTCCTTGCCGGTGCCGGATTCGCCGCTCAGCAGCACCGTGCTGGTCACCTGGGCGACGCGCTGCAGGGCGCGCTGCAGCTGCTGCATCACCGGCGAATGGCCCACCAGCCCGGAGAACGGCGGCGTGCGCTGCGAGATCGTGCGGCGCAGCACGTAGTTCTCGCGCGCCAGCCGGGCGCGCTCCAGGCTCTGCTGCACCGAGTTGAGCAGCTGCGTGACGCGGAAGGGCTTGAGGATGAAGTCCGAGGCGCCGGCACGCAGCGCTTCGATCGCGGTGTCCAGGTCCGCGAAGGCGGTGATCAGGATCACCTCGCCGGAATAGCCCTGCTCGCGCAGGTCGCGCAGCAGCGCGATGCCGTTCTTGCCCGGCAGCGCGATGTCGAGGATGAGCAGGTCGTAGCGGTGCGTGCGGATCAGCGCCTCGGCGGCCTCGGCGCTGTCGGCGCCATGCACCTCGCCGCAGCGCGGGGCGAGCGTCTTCTCGAGGAAGTTGCGCATGCCTTGCTCGTCGTCGACGACAAGGATGCTGCTGTGCCGCCAGCCTTCGGCGGCGCGGTCTCGGTCGGGGCGATCTGGAACGGCAGGGGTGCTCACGGCGGAATCGCTGGGGCTGCCGGGCGCGACACCGCGGCCCGGCAGGGTTCACACCGTGATGGTAGCCCGAGACGCGGCCTTCCCGAGGACTCTGGCTTTCAGGCGACCTGCACGGCGATGCGGCGCGGCTGGGCGTGCGCCTGCTTGGGGATGCGCAGCCGCAGCACGCCGTGGTTCAGGCTGGCCTCGATGCGCTCGGTGTCCAGCTCGCGGCTGAGCGTGAACGAGCGCCGGTAGGCCGGCAGGCGCAGCTCGGCGTACAGCGGCTCCAGGCCCTCGGGCCCGTCGGTCGCCACCTTGCCTTCGATGTGCAGGGTGTCGCCCTCGACCCGCAGTTCCAGCTGTTCCCTGGACACGCCCGGCAGGTCGGCCAGCAGCGTGATGCCGGCCTCGTCCTCGAGCACGTCCACGCGCGGCACGGCGGCGCGCGTTTCCTCGGGATGGCGCAGGACCGGTTGACGATCGCTCATGGCGTTGCTCCTTTCAGGTACGGCTCATTGCACGGTGATGCGGCGCGGTTGCGCCGGGCCCTTGCGCGCGATGCTCACGCGCAGCACGCCGTCGCGGTAGGTGGCCGCTACCTGCGAGGGATCGATGTCCTGGGGCAGGCTGACCGCACGCCGGAACCGGCCGCTGAAGCGCTCGCGGCTGTAGACGGTGGTCCTGGCGTCGCCGTCCGGCACGTCCGGGGCGCGCTCGCCGGCGATCGTCAGCACGCCGCGGTCCAGCGTCAGCTCGATCTTCGACGGATCGATTCCGGGCGCGTAGGCGTGGACTTCCACGCTGGTCGGCGTGGTGCCGATGTTCAGCGCGGGGAACGCCCCCGGAGCGCCAGAGCGGATGCTGGGCGCGAAGCCGGTGGCCTGGAACAGGCTGTCCATTTCCCGGCGCAGCCGCTCGAACTCGGCCGACAGGGCATCCGGGAAGCTGAAGAACGAAGTCGCATGCATGGGAATGGCTCCTTGTCCTGGCGGGCCGGCGCCTTGCCAACCGGCACCGGCGTGTCGTCCCTGAAGCCGAAATGGGCGCCGGGCAGGGGCTTTCAAGAGGGTCGCAGGCACTGCAAAAGCCAAGCAGGTGAGTCGGGTATGCAACAGTTTGCATAGGCACGGCTGCTGCGTCGCAGCATGACAGATTGTCGCACCGGGTGCGACAAGTTGTCGCATCCGGCCGGGGCGCCATGCGGGAGTTGCCGGAAATCAAGGGTGTGCGCATCTCGTGTGCACTGGCATGGATCGCGCTTGCATGTCCGCCGTCGTGCACCTCGGGCGTGCCTTGTTGCGGCGCAGCAAACGTACCTGCGGCGATCCGGGAAAGCCGGGCGTGCAAACGATGCGCCGCGCCGATAGGATCGGCTTGCGCCTCGTGTGCATGCGAGGCACAAGCCACCGTTTAAGGAAGCCAGGAAGCGACCATGAGCCAACCAGAAGCATCGATCACACGACGACGCCTGTTCGCCAGCGCCGGCGCGGCCACCGCTGCCGTCGCGGTTGCAAGCCTCGTGCCTTCCACGCCGGAACCGGCCCAGGTGGAGCCCCAGCCGTCGCCGCAGGAAGGCCAGCGCAAGGGCTACCAGCTCACCGAGCACGTGCAACGTTATTACCAGACCGCTCGCGTCTGACCGGGGGGCGCATCGCGCCGTCTCCTCTCCCAGCTGTCGCCAGGAGCCACCATGCTGCTCACTCGCAAATCGACCGGGTCGGCCCCAGCCGCCGGTGCTTCTTCCACGCTCGTCTCGAGCCTTGTCCGGGGGCTGAACCGCAGCATCCCGACCATGGATCGCCGGGCCTTCCTGCGCCGTTCGGGCATCGGCGTCGGGGCCGGCATCGCCGCCTCCCAGCTCACCCTGGTGCGCAAGGCCCGTGCGGCCGATGCGCCGAAGGCCGCTGAAGGCGGGGCCACCAAGGTCGAGGTCAAGCGCACCGTCTGCGGTCACTGCTCGGTCGGCTGCGCGATCGACGCCGTCGTCGAGAACGGCGTGTGGGTGCGCCAGGAACCGGTGTTCGACTCGCCGATCAACCTCGGCGCCCACTGCGCCAAGGGCGCGGCAGTGCGCGAGCACGGCCACGGCGAATACCGCCTGAAGTACCCGATGAAGCTGGTCAACGGCAAGTACCAGCGCATCTCGTGGGACCAGGCCCTCGACGAGATCTCCAAGCGCCTGCTCGAGATCCGCGAGCAGAGCGGTCCCGACGCGCTGTTCGTGGTCGGCTCGTCCAAGCACAGCAACGAGCAGGCCTACCTGCTGCGCAAGTGGATGTCGTTCTGGGGCACCAACAACTGTGACCACCAGGCGCGCATCTGCCACTCCACCACGGTCGCCGGCGTCGCGAACACGTGGGGCTACGGCGCGATGACCAACTCCTACAACGACATGCAGAACGCCAAGGCGGCGCTGTACATCGGCTCGAACGCCGCCGAGGCGCACCCGGTGTCGATGCTGCACCTGCTGCATGCGAAGGAGACCGGCTGCAAGGTGATCGTGGTCGACCCGCGCTTCACCCGCACCGCGGCCAAGGCCGACGAGTACGTGCGGATCCGCTCGGGCACCGACATCCCGTTCCTGTTCGGGGTGCTGTACCACATCTTCAAGAACGGCTGGGAAGACAAGAAGTACATCGCCGACCGCGTCTACGGCATGGACGAGGTGCGCGAGGAGGTGCTGGCCAAGTGGACGCCGGACAAGGTCCAGGAGGTCTGCGGCGTCGACGAGGCCACCTGCTACAAGGTGGCCGAGATCATGGCCAAGAACCGTCCGAGCACCATCGTCTGGTGCATGGGCCAGACCCAGCACTCGATCGGCAACGCGATGGTGCGCGCCTCGTGCATCCTGCAGCTGGCGCTGGGCAACATCGGCGTGTCCGGCGGCGGCGCGAACATCTTCCGCGGCCATGACAACGTGCAGGGCGCGACCGACGTCGGCCCGAACCCCGACTCGCTGCCCGGCTACTACGGCCTGGCCGAAGGTTCGTTCAAGCACTTCGCCGCCGCCTGGGGCGTGGATTTCGACTGGCTCAAGAGCCGTTATGCCCCCGGCATGATGACCAAGTCCGGCATGACCGTCTCCCGCTGGGTGGACGGCGTGCTGGAGAAGAACGAGCTGATCGACCAGGAATCCAACCTGCGTGCGCTGTTCTTCTGGGGCCATGCGCCGAACTCGCAGACGCGCGGCCTGGACATGAAGCGCGCGATGGACAAGCTCGACCTGCTGGTCGTGATCGATCCGTTCCCGTCGGCGACGGCGGCGATGGCGGCGATGCCCGGCAAGCCCGAGGACCAGAACCCCAACCGCGCGGTCTACCTGCTGCCCGCGACGACGCAGTTCGAGACCTCCGGCTCGTGCACGGCGTCGAACCGCTCGATCCAGTGGCGCGAAAAGGTCATCGAGCCGCTGTGGGAGTCGCGCACCGACCACATGATCATGTACCAGCTGGCCGAGAAGCTGGGCTTCGGCAAGGAGCTGGTCAAGAACTACAAGATGGTCGAGGGCAAGGGCGGCATGCTCGAGCCGGAGCCCGAGTCCATCCTGCGCGAGATCAACCGCTGCGTGTGGACCATCGGCTACACCGGCCAGAGCCCCGAACGCCTGAAGGCGCACATGCGCAACATGCACGTCTTCGACGTCAAGACGCTGCGCGCCAAGGGCGGGGTCGACAAGGAAACCGGCTACGTGCTGGACGGCGACTACTTCGGCCTGCCGTGGCCCTGCTACGGCACGCCGGAGCTCAAGCACCCGGGCTCGCCCAACCTGTACGACACCTCGCGCCACGTGATGGAGGGCGGCGGCAACTTCCGCGCCAACTTCGGCGTCGAGCGCAACGGCGTGTCGCTGCTGGCGGCCGACGGCTCGCATTCCAAGGGCGCCGACATCACGACCGGCTATCCCGAGTTCGACCACGTGCTGCTGAAGAAGCTCGGCTGGTGGGACGAGCTGACCGAGGAAGAGAAGCAGGCCGCCGAGGGCAAGAACTGGAAGACCGACCCCTCCGGCGGCATCATCCGCGTCGTGATGAAGAACCACGGCTGCCATCCGTTCGGCAACGCGAAGGCGCGTGCCGTGGTGTGGAACTTCCCCGACCCGATCCCGCAGCACCGCGAGCCGATCTATTCGACCCGCCCGGACCTGGTCGAGAAGTACCCGACGCACGACGACAAGATGGCCTTCTGGCGTCTGCCCACGCTGTACAAGACCGTGCAGCAGCAGAACAAGGACATCGGCCAGCGCTTCCCGCTGATCATGACCTCCGGCCGCCTGGTCGAGTACGAGGGCGGCGGCGAGGAGACCCGCTCCAACCCGTGGCTCGCGGAGCTGCAGCAGGAGATGTTCGTCGAGATCAACCCGGTGGCGGCCAACGACCGCGGCATCCGCAACGGCGATGCGGTGTGGGTGATGACGCCCACCGGTGCCCGCCTGCGCGTGAAGGCGCTGGTCACCGAGCGCGTGGACCGCAACACGGTGTTCCTGCCGTTCCACTTCTCCGGCCGCTGGCAGGGCGCCGACATGCTGCAGTACTACCCCGAGGGCGCTGCGCCGGTGGTGCGGGGTGAAGCGGTCAACACCGCGACCACCTACGGCTACGACAGCGTGACGATGATGCAGGAGACCAAGACCACGGTCTGCCAGATCGAGAAGGCAGCGTAAGGAGATCGACATGGCAAGAATGAAGTTCATTTGCGATGCCGAGCGCTGCATCGAGTGCAACGGCTGCGTGACCGCCTGCAAGGCCGAACATGACGTGCCCTGGGGCGTCAACCGCCGCCGCGTCGTCACGATGAACGACGGCGTGCCCGGCGAGAAGAGCATCTCGGTGGCGTGCATGCACTGCTCGGACGCGCCCTGCATGGCCGTGTGTCCGGTCGACTGCTTCTACCGCACCGAGGAAGGCGTGGTGCTGCACGACAAGGACATCTGCATCGGCTGCGGCTACTGCTCGTACGCCTGCCCGTTCGGCGCGCCGCAGTTCCCCAGCAACGGCACCTTCGGCCTGCGCGGCAAGATGGACAAGTGCACGTTCTGCGCGGGCGGTCCGGAACAGCCGGGTAGCCAGGCCGAATACGAGAAGTACGGCCGCAACCGCCTGGCCGAGGGCAAGCTGCCGGCGTGCGCCGAGATGTGCTCGACCAAGGCGCTGCTCGGCGGCGACGGCGACATCGTGGCCGACATCTTCCGCACCCGCGTGCTGACCCGTGGCAAGGGCAGCGAGGTCTGGGGCTGGGGCACCGCCTATGGCAAGCCCACGCAGGGCCCGACCCAGCAGCCGGCCACCGCGACCGAAGGAGGCAAGTCATGATGAAGGGCGCCATCCGCATCGCGGGCCTGGCCCTGGTGGCCGCGGCCCTGATGGCCTGCAGCGAGCGTCCGCAGACCGCCGACGCGGCCCGCAAGAAGGCTGGCACGCCGGCCTGGCAGGGGACCGACAACCCCTTCGCGGCCGGCGGCTGGCAGCGCGGCGACAAGGCCAGCTGGGAGCAGCACATCCGTGCCCGCAACCAGGGGCAGAACGAGTACACGCGGACGCAGTGACGTCCGTCCCGGCAGGAGATGCCATGCAAGGCCTGATCACCCGACTGATGCTGCTGGCGGCGCTGTGCATGCCGGCGGCCGTGCTCGCGCAGGCAGCACCGACCCATGCTCCGCCGGAGGGCTTCACCGCTCCGGCCGACCCCCGTCCCGAGGACACCAACGCCGAGCGGGCGCGCAGCCAGCCCGGCAACAACGCGCCGTTCTGGCGCGCCGTGCGCAACTCCGGCGAGCAGGCCGGCTACACCAGCCTGCCGGCGCCCGAGGCCGGCGTGCTGATCCAGCGCACGGTGCAGTATCCCGGCTCGCTGCGCACGACCGCCGGCGAGGCCTGGCGCCAGGTGCGCAACCAGTGGATCCTGCCCTACGGCGGGGCGCTGCTGCTGATCGTGCTGGTGGCCATCGCGCTGTTCTACTGGCGCAAGGGGCCGCTGGACGTGCACGACGCGCCCACCGGGCGGATGGTGGAGCGTTTCACCTACTTCGAGCGGGCGGCGCACTGGGTCAACGCGATCGCGTTCTCGATCCTCGCGATTTCCGGCATCGTGATGGCGTTCGGCAAGTTTTTCCTGCTGCCCGTGCTGGGCGGGACGCTGTTCGGCTGGCTGGCCTACGGGCTGAAGAACCTGCACAACTTCGCCGGACCGGTGTTCGCGGTGTCGCTGGTGGTGGTGATCCTCACGTTCATCAAGGACAACCTGCCCACGCGCGACGACCTGGCTTGGCTGGCCAAGGGCGGCGGCCTGTTCTCCGGGGAGCACGTGCCCTCGCACCGCTTCAACGCCGGCGAGAAGCTCGTCTTCTGGGGCGGCGTGCTGCTGCTGGGGCTGGTGGTGGTCGGCTCGGGCCTGGTGCTCGACAAGCTGATCCCGGGCTGGGGCGAGACCCGCGGCCAGATGCAGGTGGCCCACATGGTCCACGCGGTCGCGGCCATCCTGATGATGGCGCTGTTCCTGGGCCACATCTACATGGGTACGGTGGGCATGAAAGGTGCCTATCAGGCCATGAAGACCGGGTATGTCGACGAAACCTGGGCGCGCGAACACCACGAGCTCTGGTACGACGACATCCGCGCCGGCAAGATCCCGGCGCAACGGTCGGCCCGGCCCGCACCTTCGGGCCGCCCCGTGACCCCGTCGGCCTGAACGGCCGACCCAAGGAGGATGCCATGCCGCGTCGCTTCCTGCTCGCCGCGGCGTCCACCGTCCTGGCGCTGACCTTCGGCACCCCCGCGGCGGCCAAGCTGCCGCCGCCGTCCGCCGAGGCGCAGGCCAAGGCGGAGCTGGCCAAGGCCCGCGCCGCCCACGCCGACAAGGTCGGCGCGTACCAGCTGTGCGTGTGGCAGAACCGCATCGCCGAGCAGTACCGGCGCGACGCCCAGGCCCAGGGCAAGGCGGTGCAGCCGCCGGCCCCGACCCCGGCCTGCGCCGATCCGGGGCCCTTCGTCGAGCCGACCCCGCCGCTGGAACAGGCCGGGGCCCATTCGCCCGCACCGACGGCCGCCACGCCGCCCAACACGGCCGCCCCGCAGGAGCCGACCGCGCAGCAGAAGTGAGCCGGGCGAGCAAGGGGCGGCCCGCCCCGTCCGCTCCCGGGGCTTGAGGCACACTTGGAGTCACCCGATCTTCATGCCGGCGCTTGCGCCGGGCGTCGCTGTCTTGCCATGTCCGCCTTGCCTGAACCCGCCCGTCCCCGTCCGCTGCTGAGCAGTGCCTCCACCCGCTTCACCCACGAGGCCCGGGTGGTGGACGAGTTCGGCCACGAGCGCGTCGTGCAGATGCCCGCCGAGCGGGACCTCACGCTCTACCTCGACAAGCGCGAGCTGGTGACCTTGATGACCATGGGAGGGCAGCCCGAGCTGCTGGCGCTGGGGTACCTGCGCAACCAGCGCCTGGTGACCGACATCGCGCAGGTCGAGAGCGTGCAGGTCGACTGGGACGTCAACGCCTGCGCGATCACCACGCGCGGCGGCGTCGCGGACATCGAGGCGCGCACCGCGCGCCGCATCGTGACCACCGGCTGCGGGCAGGGCACGGTGTTCGGCGGGCTGATGGACGAGGTCGGGTCGCTGCGGCTGGGCGACACCCGCCTGACGCAGGGCGAGCTGTACGGCCTGCTGGACGCGATGCGCCGGCACGAGACGGTCTACAAGTCGGCCGGCTCGGTGCACGGCTGCGCGCTGTTCGAAGGCGAGCGCCTGCTGCTGTTCACCGAGGATGTCGGGCGCCACAACGCGCTGGACGCGATCGCCGGCTGGATGTGGCTGGAAGGCGTGAGCGGCGAGGGCAAGACGCTCTACACCACCGGGCGCCTGACCAGCGAGATGGTGATCAAGTCGGCCCAGATGGGCGTGGCGGTGGTGGTGTCGCGCTCGGGCATCACCGAGATGGGGCACCGGCTGGCCGAGCAGCTGGGCATGGCGCTGTTCGCGCGCTGCACCAACCGGCATTTCCTGCTCTACACCGGCCGCGAGCGCTTCGTCGCCCAGCCGGAGCTGGCGCCGCCGGTTCCACCGGCGGCCTGAACGCCGGGTTCAGGGCCGGGCGTTGGCCAAGTCGCGCAGCACGGTCGGGCCGGCACGCCGCTCGATCTCGTGCAGCATCTCGCGGTTCCAGCCCAGGGCGAACATCGCTTCGGCGACCACGAACATCGGGCCGACCAGCAGGCCGACCAGGTCGTCGACGAAGGCCGGCTTGCGGCCTTCGTAGTAGTGGCCGATGAACTGGATCACCCAGCCGACGAAGAACAGCCCGAGGCCCGCACCCAGCCACAGCGCGGTGCTGCCGGCGCCGACCTCGTGGCCCAGGGCGACCAGCAGCCCGACGGCCACGCTCACCGCGAGCCCGAGCACGAAGTGGCGCGTCAGGTACCACAGCGCCGCGGCGGCGAACACGATCCAGCCAGGGGTCAGCACGACCTCCCCGACCGGAATCGCGGGGCGGGCCAGCAGGATGCCGACCGCCAGCACGATCATCGGGATGCCGACGAAGTGGGTGACGATGTTGCGCCGGTCGCGGTGGTACTCGGCGTACTGGGTGAGAAGGTCGAGTGCAGTGCGCATGGGTCAGGCTCTCCTGCAGCTTGGCGACAGACGCATGGCTCAATGCTAGGACTTTTCGCGGCCGGCGGCCGCCCGAAATCCCGGAATTTGTCGCAGCTTTGCATCCAGGTTTACCCGAAACGGCCGCCCGGTCACGGTCCGCGGCGGGGCGGCGGACGCCGCTTCCCTACAATGCCGCCACTTACGGGGAATCTCATGAGCATCAAGAGCGACAAATGGATCCGCCGCATGGCCGAGGAGTACGGGATGATCGAGCCCTTCGAGCCCGGCCAGGTGCGCGAGGCTGCGGACGGTCACAAGATCGTCAGCTACGGCACCAGCAGCTACGGGTACGACATCCGCTGTGCGCGTGAGTTCAAGGTCTTCACCAACATCAATTCGACCATCGTCGACCCGAAGAACTTCGACGAGAAAAGCTTCGTCGACATCGAGTCCGACGTCTGCATCATCCCGCCCAACAGCTTCGCGCTGGCGCGCACGGTGGAGTACTTCCGCATCCCGCGCAACGTGCTGACGATCTGCCTGGGCAAGAGCACCTACGCGCGCTGCGGGATCATCGTCAACGTCACGCCCTTCGAGCCCGAGTGGGAGGGCTACGTGACGCTGGAGTTCAGCAACACCACGCCGCTGCCGGCCAAGATCTACGCCGGCGAGGGCTGCGCCCAGGTGCTGTTCTTCGAAAGTGACGAGGTCTGCGAAACCAGCTACAAGGACCGCGGCGGCAAGTACCAGGGCCAGCGCGGCGTCACTTTGCCCAAGACCTGACGGGCGCCGGCGCCGCCGGGCGCACGGCTTGCCGGCGCTGGGGGCATGCAGCCGACCGCCATCCCCGACCCGCGCCTGCGCCGTGCCGGCGTGCTGCTCGGCATCGCGCTGGGCGGTTTCTTCGACGGCATCCTGCTGCACCAGATCCTGCAGTGGCACCACCTGCTGAGCGGCCTGGACGGCCCGGGCTGGCAGGGCCTGCGGGTACAGGTGCTGGCCGACGGTTTGTTTCACCTGCTGATGTACCTGCTGGCTGCGGCCGGGCTGTGGGGGGCTGGTGCGCGCCGCACCGCATGCGCCTGGATCGGCCCGTGCCCTGTCCGCGGCGCTGCTGCTGGGCTTTGGCGCCTGGCATGTGCTGGACGCCGTGCTCAGCCACTGGTGGCTGGGCCTGCACCGCATCCGCATGGACGTCGCGCAGCCGCTGGCCTGGGACCTGGGCTGGCTGCTCGGGTTCGGCCTGCTGCCCGTGCTGGGCGGGTGGTGGCTCGGCCGGCGCGAGGGCGCCCGGCCGGCCGGTGCCTGGGCCGTGCTGGTGGGCGCGGTCACGCTGGCGGCGGCGACCGCGGCGACGCAGCCGGCCCCCGGGGCGGCGCACCGGCTCACGCTGCTGCTGGCACCGGGCACGCCGCCGGCCCGGGCGCTGCATGCGGCCGCGCAGGCCGATGCGCGCATCGTCTGGGCCAGCCAAGGCGGCAGCGTCTGGGTGCTGGCGCTGCCGGAGGGGGCGACCCCTGCGAGCGGCTACCGTGCCGGCGTGCTGGCGCTCGGCGGGCGCTGGGCTGCCGCGGCCTGTGCCGGCTGGGGAGGCGGGGGGCGTCGCCTGCCCTGAAACGGGCAGGCCGGCGCGGGAGCCGGCCTGCGGTCACGCGTGGCGCGACGCGCTCAGAGTGCTTCGTTCGAGACGGCGGCGGTCAGCCACTGGCGCACGCTCGCCAGGTGCTGTTCCTCCTCGGCCAGCGCGGCGCGGAAGCGCTCGGCCATCTCGTCGTGCCCGGTCTCCTCGGCCAGCTGCACCAGCATTTCCCAGCTCGCGTTGTCCGCCAGCTCGGCCACCAGGATGGCGTTCAGGCTCTGCGGGATGGTGGTGCGCGGGTCGGTGACGACCTGCATGATGCCCTGCGACATCACCGCCGAGACGTCCGCGCAGGGCGTCTGCGCCGTCGGGTCGGCGCCCATGCCTTCGAGCACCTCGGCGAGCATGTGGAAGTGCTGCGCCTCCTCGTCGTGGATGCGCTGCAGTTCGGCCAGCGGCGGCACCAGCCCGGTGTCCGGCGTCATCTCGCACTTGGCGATCAGCGCTTCGTACAGCCGCGTGCCGGTGCGCTCGAAGGCCAGGCGCTCGCCGAGCTTGTCGAGCAGCACCTCGGGCTTCTCGCCCTTGAGCTTGGACACGCCTGTGGAGACCACGCCGCGTACGGTGCCGGGGATGGGCACCGAGCCGACGCGGTCGGCCTCGGCGATCGCCTCGCTGCGCATCATCGTGATGCTGGAGCCGTCGGGCTCGGTTTCGGGCGCGTTCATCGCCGCTTCTTCCATGCGACTGACGTCGATCGGCGACATCTTCGCCCCGGTGCGGTTCATGCCCATGTGGGTGGCGTTCTGCATCAGCGGCTCCTCGTGTTCAGTAGTTGACGACCTTGCGGTTCAGTTCGGTGCCCGGGGCCCAGCGGTAGCCGGCAGAGACGGCCTGCGACGGCGAGCCCTTGGCGTTCATGTGCTGGCGGTAGGCAAGCGTCGCCTCGCTTTCGCTGCCGTCGGGAGTGAAGTCCGGGCCGATGGCGCGGTAGCCCACTTCCTTCTCCAGCACGTCACGCACGAAGGTGCGCTGGCTCTGGAACGGCAGCATGGTCGGCACCTCGGCCAGCACCTCGGCCGGGTCGCGGCGCTCGATGTCCTTGAACAGCTTGATCGCCACCTGCAGGTGCCCCAGCTCGTAGTCGAGGAAGCGCTCCCAGATCGCCTTGACGCGCGGGTTGCCTTCCTGCTCGACGCACGAGTGGTAGAGGTAGACCTCGGTGGCTTCATGGATCAGCCACTTCTCGAGGAAGCTCTCGGTCGGGTCCTCCAGCGAGCCGTACTGCGTGACGTGCTGCTCCTCGATCGAGGCGATCTCGGCATACAGCTCGCGTGCCACGGGGTCGGCGAACAGCGGGCCGATGTTCATGTAGTAGTCGTGCGTCTGGTACTCGGCCGCGGTGATCATGGCCGCGTGGATCTTGCTGAGGGTGGCAGCCGCCGTCTTCTCGTAGGGCATGCGCACGTCGTCCACCGGGGCGCGGTGCTCCAGCATCGTCGGGCGGCCCGGCACGATGTCGGTGTAGCCCTGCAGGATGTTGTTCGCGTCCTTGCCTTCCAGGCGGTCGAGCAGCGCGGAGTAGCGATAGAGGTGGTCGAAGTCCTCCAGCAGCCCGAAGCGGTAGGCCTGGGCCAGGTACGGGTCGGGCTCGTTCTGTGCCACCGCGGCGGTCACCTCGATCGCGACCTGCTCGTAGGCGATGGTGGTCTCGATGGGCGAATGGTCGGCGCCCAGCAGCCAGTTGATGGTGGTGGCCTGGTGCTGTTCGACCCGGCGCAGTTCGGCCAGCGGCACACGCAGTTCGCCGTTGAACCGGGCGATGAGGTGCTTCAGGCGCAGCGCATCGAGCTCGATGCCGTTCATCAGGATGATGCGCACGCGCGTGAACGCATCGTCGTCCAGCTTGCTGATGGGCTTGGGACTGATGTCCTTCCAGGTGAAGCGCTGCCGGTCGAGCGGGCAGCCTTTCGCTTCGAAGAAGTTGATGTTCGCCATGGGACTCCTCGTGGGGCAGGGGATGGGAGAGCCCGCCGGCGGCGAGCCCACGGCAACAGGGTCAGCAACCGGTATGCCTTGGCCCGCCGGGCCGCCTGCCGGCGGTGCGCAGGCCGTCGTCCTGCGGGGATCCCTGCTGGCAGGGTAGTTTTTGCACGGCGCAGAATTTCTTGCTGACGCGGGCCGCGCAGTTTCCTGCCGCACGGGCACCGGCTACGATGCGGTCAGGGGCGCTGCGTGCGCCGTCCAACGGGGTGAGCAACGATGAAATGGGAAGGCCGCAGGGCCAGTCGCAACGTGGAGGACCGCCGGGCGTCCGGGGGCATGCCGCTCGGCGGCCGCGGCCTGGGCCTGGGCACGGTGGCCGTCGCCCTGGTGCTGGGCTGGGTGCTGGGCATCAACCCGCTGACCCTGCTGGGCATGCTCGACGGCGGCATGGGCGCGCCGCAGGAGGTGCCCTCGTCCGCCCCGCCGGCCGACGACACGATGGCGCAGTTCGTCGCGGTGGTGCTGGCCGATACCGAGGACACCTGGCAGGAGCTGTTCGCCCGCAGCGGCGCCACGTACCGCGAGCCCCGGCTGGTGCTGTTCCGCGGCAGCACGCCGACCGCCTGCGGGCAGGGGCAGGCCGCGATGGGGCCGTTCTATTGCCCGGCCGACGAGCGGGTCTACATCGACCTGTCGTTCTACGAGACGCTGAAGCACAAGCTTGGTGCGCCGGGCGACTTCGCGCAGGCCTACGTGATCGCGCACGAGGTCGGGCACCATGTGCAGAAGCTGCTGGGCCTGACCGAGAAGGTCCACTCGATGCGCAGCCGGCTCAGCCAGGCCGAGTACAACGCGCTGAGCGTGCGCCTGGAGCTGCAGGCCGACTGTTTCTCGGGCGTGTGGGCGCATCACGCCGACAGGGCGCGCCAGCTGCTGGAGCAGGGAGACATCGAGGAGGCGCTGAACGCCGCCGCGCAGATCGGCGACGACAACCTGCAGCGGCGCGCCGGCGGCACCGTGGTGCCCGAGAGCTTCACGCACGGCACCGGGGAACAGCGCGTCGCGTGGTTCCGCCGCGGCCTGGAAAGCGGCAGCTTCCAGCAGTGCAACACGTTCGAGGTCCGCGCCCCCTGAGGATGAGCCTGGCGGCGGACCGGGCATGCCGCTGGCAAGGAAGATGCAGCAGAGCAAGAGGGAACCTGCTTCACGATGCGAACCACAGTCCGCCCCGCCGCGCTGGTCGCGGCCTACTTCGACAACCTCGCCCCCGACGAGCGGGCCACGGCACAGGCGCTGCAACGCGCGGTTCTCGAGGCCGCGCCCGGCCTGGAGCAGACGGTGAAGTGGGGCAACCTGGTCTTCACCTGGCGCGGCACCAACGCGCTGGCCATCGTCACGCACAAGACGCACGCCAACCTGCAGTTCTTCCAGGGCGCCGGCATCGCGCCGCAGTTCCCGCAGCTGGAAGGCAGCAGGCGCGGGGTGCGGCACCTCAAGTGCCGCTACCGCCAGCCGGTCGACGAGGCCCTGGTCAGGGCCATGGTGCAGGCGGCGCTGGACGAGCTGGCGTGAGGCCGCAGGCCACGCGCCGGCTCAGGCCGCCTGCCGCAGGGCCGGCGTGCCGGGCGGCAGCGGGCGCCAGCCGTCCGGCAGGCGCAGCAAAGCAGGGCTCGCCTCGCGCACGTCGCGCGTGCCGGTCAACGCCATGCTGACGTCCAGCTCGCGGCGGATGAGCTCCAGCGCGGTGGTCACGCCGGCCTCGCCCATGGCGCCCAGGCCGTAGAGGAAGGCGCGGCCGATCAGGCAGCCGCGCGCGCCCAGCGCCACGGCCTTGAGCACGTCCTGCCCGGAGCGCACGCCGCCGTCGAACAGCACCTCGGTGCGGTCGCCCACTGCCTGCACGATCTCGGGCAGCGCGCGGATGCTGGAGATCGCGCCGTCCAGCTGCCGGCCGCCGTGGTTGCTGACGACGATGGCGTCGCATCCGGTGCTGGCCGCGATCCTCGCGTCCTCGACGTCGAGGATGCCCTTGAGGATCAGCTTGCCTGCCCACAGCTTGCGCACCCATTCGACGTCGGCCCAGCTGAGCGTCGGGTCGAACTGGCCGGCGATCCACTGGCTCAGCGTGGCCAGCGTGTCGGCGCCTTTCACGTAGCCGTCGAGGTTGCCGAAGCTCTTGCGCTTGCCGGCCAGCACGCGCAGCGCCCAGGCGGGCTTGCTGGCCACGTCCAGCGCGTTGGCCAGCGTCAGCCTGGGCGGCACGGCCAGTCCGTTCTTCAGGTCGCGGTGGCGCTGGCCCTGGACCTGCAGGTCCAGCGTCAGCACCAGGGCCGAGCAGTTCGCGGCCCTGGCCCGCTCGATCAGGGAGGCGGCAAAGCCGCGGTCGCGCATCACGTAGAGCTGGAACCAGAAGGGCTGGTCGACGAAGGCGGCCACGTCCTCGATCGAGCAGATCGACATGGTGCTGAGCGTGAACGGCACGCCGAAGCGCTGTGCCGCGCGGGCGGCGAGCATCTCGCCGTTGCCCCAGTTCAGGCCGGTCAGCCCGGTCGGCGCGATCGCCACCGGCATCGTCGCCGGCTCGCCGACCAGCGTGGTGGCGGTGCTGCGGTGCTCGACGTCGACCGCCACCCGCTGGCGCAGCGCGATCGCCTCCAGGTCGCGGCGGTTGGCGCGCAGCGTCACCTCGTCATAGGAGCCGCGGTCGACGTACTCGAAGATGGCGCGCGGCACGCGCCGTTGCGCCAGCCGGCGCAGGTCCTCGATGCAGGCGATGGGAGTGCTCACGGGTCTCTCCGGGACAGGGGTGCCATGTCGACCCATGCTAGGCAGCGGGGAGCGCCCGTGCCCGGAAAGATGCTCAGGCCAGGCGCGAAAGAAGTTCCGCCCCTTCGGCGGCGACCTGTTCGCAGATCTGCTGCAGCCAGGCGGCAAAGCCCGGCGCGGCGCCCTGGGCGGCGTGCGGCAGCAGGTGGTAGGGATGGGCGGCCGGGATGCTGAGCGTGGACACCGGCTGCAGTGCGCCGCTGCGCAGCCAGGGCAGCGCCAGGCTGGGCCGGGCCAGCGCGATGCCCTGGCCGCTGACGGCGGCCTCCAGCAGCAGGCCCAGGTCCACCAGGCGCGGGCCCCGGGACGGCTCCGGCCAGTCCAGCCCGGCGGCGCGGAACCAGGGCGTCCACGGATCCAGCGGGGTGCGCAGCAGCGGCGCATGGCGCAGGTCGGCCGGCGTGCGCAGGGCGGGCAGGCGCTGCAGCAGCGCGGGCGCGGCCATCGGCACGAGGACATCGCGCATCAGCGGCCGGGCGTCGGGCGAGGGGGGCGCGCCGTTGCGGATCTCCACGTCCGCGTCGGCCGGGCCGGCGTCGAGGTAGGGGATGCTCAGCACCACCTCCAGCTCCACCTCGGGGTGGGCGGTGCTGTAGCCCTGCAGGTGCGGCACCAGGACCTGGCGGGCAAAGGTGGGCGGGCTGCACACCCGCAGGCGCTGCACCCGCTGCGCGGCGCGCCGATGCAGCGGCACGGCCGCCAGCAGGCTGAGCACCTGGCGCACCTGCTCCAGGTATTCCTTGCCGGCCGCGGTGAGCCCCAGGCTCTTGCCGCTGCGCACCAGCAGCTGGGTGTTGAGCAGCTCCTCGACGGTGGCGACCCGCTTGCTCACCGCGCTGGCGGTGATGCTGAGCTCGTCGGCGGCGCGCTCGAAGGTGCCGAGGCGGGCCGCGGCCTCGAAGGCTCGCAGTCCTTCGATCGAGGGCAGGCGCAGGTCGGGTCGGGTCATGGCGCGATGCTAGCCGGACGCGGGCGTCCGCTCAGAACAGCGGCAGGGTGTAAGGCAGCGCCTCCTCGCGCGCGGCGGGGGCTTGGGCTTCGCGTGCCGGGGCCTCGGAAGCCTTGCACAGGCTGCCGACCCGCACGCCGAGCAGGCGCAGGCGCCGCTCCAGCGGCACGCGCTTCAGGCACAGGCCGGCGGCACGCCGGATCTCGCGGGCGTCGGCGGTGTGATGCGGCAGGGTGTGGTCGCGCGTGAGCGTGCGGAAGTCGTCGTAGCGCACCTTCACGCCGATGGTCTTGCCCACGTAGCCCTTGCGCGCCAGGTCGGCCGCGACCTGCTCGCACAGCCGGGTGAAGGTGACGCCCAGCTGCTCGCGGTCGTGCCGCGCGTGCAGGTCGCGCTCGAAGGTGGTCTCGCGGCTGAGCGACTTGGGCTCGCTGTAGGTGACCACCGGCCGGTCGTCGCGGCCGTGCGCGGCCTCGTGCAGCCAGCGGCCGTAGCTCTGGCCGAACTGCGCGACCAGCCAGCGCGGGTCCGCAGCGGCCAGGTCGCCGATCGTGTGGATGCCGAACGATTCCAGCTTGGCGCTCGCCTTCGGGCCGATGCCGTTGATGCGCTTGGCCGGCAGCGGCCAGATGCGGCGCTGCAGGTCGCCCTCGGCCAGCAGCGTCAGCCCGTCGGGCTTTTCCAGGTCCGAGCACAGCTTGGACAGCAGCTTGTTCGGCGTCACGCCGATCGAGCAGCTCAGCCCGGTGGCGCGCCTCACGTTGTCCTTGATGGCTTGCGCCACCGCGCGCACCCCGCCCAGCGGGTCGCTGCCGGCCGGCTCCTGGGCGCCGGGCACCTCGGTGAGGTCGATGTAGATCTCGTCGATGCCGCGGTCCTCGATGTGCGGGGCGATCTCGGCGACGGCGGCCTTGAACAGGCGCGAGTAGCGCCGGTACTCGTCGAAGTCGGTCGGCAGCAGGATCGCATCGGGCGCCAGCGCGGCGGCCTTCATCAGGCCCATGCCGGAATGCACGCCGAAGGCGCGCGCTTCGTAGGTGGCGGTGGTGACCACGCCGCGGCCGGCGTAGTCGCGCAGCCGGGCGAACTCGCGCCGGCCGTCCTCGCGCACGACCGGCTGGTGGCGCCGCCCGCCGCCGATCACTACCGGCTGTCCCTTCAGCTCGGGGTAGCGCAGCAGCTCGACCGACGCGTAGAAGGCGTCCATGTCGAGGTGGGCGATCAGGCGGCGCATGGTGCGTGCAAGGCCGGGACGGCTGGCCGGGAAAGCGGAAGCCGCAAGGGTACCCGAGCGCGCGCGGATCGTCCGGTGAGCGGGACGTCGCCCCTGGGACCTCACGGGGTCGCGAATCTTGGTATGGTCCCGGTCTTGGACGACAACAAGGGGTCCCCGGCCACGGGGGCCGAATACCGAACCGTCGAGAGGAGCGGCGGTGCCGGCGCAACCGGCCCTGCCCATGTGGAGATGAACTGGCACACCCTGATTTCCGACCCCGACTACGTCGACATGGTGGTGCGGCTCGTCGCCGCGCTGCTGATCGGCGGGCTGATCGGCCTGGAGCGCAGCTACCACGGCCGTCCCGCAGGCTTCCGCACCCACGCGCTGGTCTGCATGTCCACCGCGCTGCTGATGCTGGTCACGATCTACGAGACGCGCTGGTTCCCGCAGATCAGCGGCGGGCGCATCACGCTGGACCCGACGCGCATGACGCAGGGCATCATGACCGGCATCGGCTTCCTTGGCGCCGGCACCATCATGAAGGAAGGGCTGTCGGTGCGCGGCCTGACGACCGCCGCGTCGATCTGGACCACCGCGGCGATCGGGGTGTTGATGGGCATCGGCTTCTACTTTCCGGCGCTGGTGGCGACCGTGCTGACCCTGGGCACGCTGTCGCTGTTCCGCTGGATAGAAAGCCGCATGCCCTCGCAGTTCTACGCCCACTTCGTGGTGCGCTTCGACCGCCACGCGAAGATGGACGAGACCGAGCTGCGCCGGCTGATGCGGCGCTACGGCTTCACGATCGCCAACCTCAACTACCGCCTGGACACCGACGCCGGGTTCTTCGAGTACCGCATGGTGGTGCGCACCAGCAGCCCCGGCAACGCCAGCGCGCTGGCGGACATGCTGGACTCGCTGGAGATCGTCAAGGAGTTCCGCGTCTCGCCGCTGGGCGACTGACGCCACCTGACCCGGGGTTTGCGCCGCGCGCGCTTTGCGGCTACGGTTGGGGCTTCCGTTCCGGGAGGCACAACGCAGGAGTCGCATGGCCATGTGGAAAGCGCGGTACTGGGGACTGGTGCTGGCAGCCGGGCTGCTCGCCGGATGCGCCCACGGGCCCCGGCAGCCGGCGTCGCCGGCCGCGCCGAGCCCGCATCGCGTGGTGGCGGCCCGCTACGTCGGCATCCTGCCCTGCGCCGACTGCCGCGGCATCCGCACCGACCTGCAGCTGTACGCCGACCCGGGCGGGGCGCCCGCCGGCTACGACCTGCTGCAGACCTACCTCGGCCGCCCGGAAGGCGACCGCAGCTTCACCCAGTCCGGCACCTGGCGCTCCGCGCGGGGCGCCCGGCAGGACCCGCAGGCCCTGGTGATCCAGCTCGACCCGGAACAGCCCGGGCGCACGCGCGCCTTCCGTCAGGCCAGCCCGCGGGTGCTGCGCGCGCTGGACGTCAACCTGCTCGACCTGCCGCCGCACCTGCCGCGCAGCCTGCTGCGCGTGCCGGACAACCTGCCGCCGGCGGCCATCGTGCTGACCCAGGGCGATGCCGGCGGCACGGTGGAGGTGCCCGCCGGACAACCGGTCGTGCTGATGCTGGCCAGCCAGCCGGGGACGGGCTACGGCTGGGCGGCGGTCGACGGCAGCACGCCCCAGCTGTTCGAGGTGGCCCAGCCGCTCCACCTGCCTGACGTGCAGGGCAGCGGCTTCGACGTGTTCCGCTACGAGGCGCGCGAGCCGGGCGCACTGTCGCTGCGCTTCGCGTACCGCGCGCTCGGCAATCCCCAGGCGCAGCCGGTGCAGACGGTGAACTTCCAGTTCGTCGTGCGCTGAGCGGGCGCTCGCTCCTTCCGGTCCCGCCGGCGGCTTACCAGCCGCTACATCCGTCGCACTTTGCTGCCTGATCGAGGCTGGCGTGCACTTACCCTCAGGGCGTCCCGCATCCCTGCACGCTCCTGGTTTCTGTGGTCGTGGGCGCCCCGGTGTCGGGGCGCCGCCGCGGTCCGGGCCGGGCACGTCAGTTGATTCCCGGGTCCACGCTGCCGCGCCGACGCGCGGCAGCCTGTCCGGCCGGATCGCGGTCGGCTTCACCATCCCACGAGACCTCGAGGAGCAGAAGATGCAGAAGTCATTCTTTGGTTGGCCCTCCGGTGGCCTGCGCCATGCCGCGCTGGCCATGGTGTCCGCCTTTGCCCTGGCGGCCTGTGGAGGCGGCGGGGGCGGTGGTGGCGGCAGCGGCGCAGGAGGCGGTCCGGCGGGAGTGTTCGCGTCCGGTCGCATCGAAGGCTTTGCCTCCGTCATCGTCAACGACATCCATTTCGACCATGCCAACGCGACGATCCGCGACGAGGAGGGCAACTCGGTCGGCCCGGGCCACCTGCGGCTGGGCATGGTGGTCGAGGTCGAGGGCGGGCCGGTCTCCGAGGTGTCCGACGACGACCGCAGCACGGCCACCGAGCTGCGGTTCAGCAGCCTGATCCGGGGGCCGGTCACCGCGGTCGGCGCGGACTCGCTGACCGTGCTGGGGCAGACCGTGGCGCTGGATGCCCGGACCGTGTTCGAAGGTTTTGCCGACGGGCGCAACAGCGTGCGAGCCGGTGACCTGGTCGTCGTCTACGGGTACCTGGGCGCCGGCTCGGGCCACCATGCCGCGACCCGGGTCGAGTTCGAAGACAACCTCAACGCCTACCGCCTGCGCGGCCGGGTGTCCGGCCTCGACGCCACGGCCCAGACCTTCCGCATCGGGAACGCCACGATCTCGTACGCCGGCGTGCCTGCCGGCAGCCGGCCGGCGCTGGCCGACGGTGCGCTGGTGCGCGTGGTCCTGCAGACCGCGCAGCAGGGCGGCAACTGGGTCGCCACGGCGCTGGCCAGCGCCGCCCGCACGGTCGACGACATGGCCACGGCCGAAATCGAAGGCTACGTTTCCGACTTCCAGTCGCTTGCGGACTTCCGTGTGGACGGCATCCCGGTCGATGCCTCGGGGGCACAGGTGGAGTTCGACGACGGCAACAGCGGCAACCTTGCCGACGGGGTACGGGTGGAGGTCGAGGGCGCGATCCGCAACGGCGTGCTGGTCGCGCGCAAGGTGGACTTCGAGGACCGGGACGACGATGACGACGACGATTTCGAGGTGCGCGGGACGATCCAGTCGCTGGACACGACCGCCCAGGCCTTCGTCGTGCAGGGCGTCACCGTCGAGTACGCGGCGGCACAGTTCTCCGGCGGCACGCAGGCCGACCTGGCCAACGGCGCGCGTGTCGAGGTGGAAGGTCGCCTGAGTGCCAACGGGGCGGCGTTGCGCGCGCAGAGCGTGGAGTTCCGCAACTGAGGCCCGGCAGCCTGCTCAGGGAGACCGAAGGCGGCCCTGCGGGGCCGCCTTCTTCATGGGCCATGCGTGTCGCGGCCGCGGCGGCTCACCGCCCGTGCGTGCGCCCGAGGTGGGTGGTGCCGTGGCCGCTGGCCAGCGGGGCCGGGGTTTCCTGCTCCAGCCGGCCGAGGATGCCGCAGTCGCGGCCCGGGCCGTCGCCGTTGCAGGCCGAGCGCAGCTCGCGCAGCTGGGCCTGCAGCAGCTTCAGCTCGCGGATGCGTTGCGCGACGTGGCCCAGGTGCTCGTCGATGACGGCGTTGGCCTCGGCGCAGCTGGCCTGCGGGTGGTCGCGCAGCTCCAGCAGCGTGCGGATTTCGTCCAGCGACAGGTCCAGCGCGCGGCAGTGGCGGATGAAGCGCAGGCGTGCCGCGTGGCTTTCGTCGTAGTGCCGGTAGTTCGATGCGGTGCGCGGCGGCGCAGGCAGCAGCCCGGCGCGCTCGTAGTACCGGATCGTTTCCACCGGGGTGTCGCTGGCGGCGGCGAGGTCTCCGATCTTCATCGCTTGACTCTGGAGCAGGTACAGGGTTTCCAATGACTTTAACGTCGGAAAGGAAGCCCATGTCTGCACATTGCCATGACCATGCCTGTGCCCCGGCGGGCACGCACGCGAACGACCCGCGCTGGCGGCGCGCGCTGTGGGTGGCGCTCGTCGTCAACGCCGGGATGTTCCTCGTCGAGATCGTCGGCGGGCTGTCGGCCGAGTCGGCCTCGTTGCTGGCCGATGCGGTGGACTTCGGCGCCGATGCGGCCAACTACGGGCTGTCGCTCGCGGTGCTGGGCCTCGCGGCGGTGTGGAGCTCGCGCGTGGCCTGGCTGAAGGGCTGGGCGATGGTGGTCTATGGCGCGGGCGTGTTGCTGCACGCCGGCTGGCTGGCCTGGCAGGGGTCGCAGCCGGATGCGCCGACCATGGGCGGCATCGGCCTGGCCGCGCTGGTGGCCAACCTCGCGGTCGCCGCGATGCTCTACCGCTTCCGCAAGGGCGACGCGAATGCCGAATCGGTGTGGGTGTGCTCGCGCAACGACGCCCTGGCCAACGTCGCGATCATGCTGGCGGCGCTGGGCGTCTTCGGCACCGGCACGGCCTGGCCCGACCTGGTCGTCGCGACGGTGATCGCGGCGCTGGGCGTCAGCGGTGGCCTGCGGGTGCTGCGCAGCGCACGGCACGAGCTGCGCGAGCACGCCCACGCCTGAGCCGTATCGTCGGCTAGCCGCAGCTGCGGCTGCCGCAACCGGTGATGGGTTCGGCCGGCAACGAGGCGGCCGCGGCCTCGCGCAGGGTTTCGGTCTCGGTGTCGAAGCCGACCTGCTCGAGGTGCCAGGCCAGCGCGGCGTCCATGGTCTGCGCATGCTGCGAGAACCAGGCGCCCAGTTCGTCGGCAAAGCGCGGCAGGTTGACCGGCTGGTGCTCCAGCAGCTGACGCTCGATCTCGTACAGCACCTGCAGCACGTGGCGGTGCTGGCCCTGGTGGCAGTTCTCGGGCGCAAAGCCGGTCAGGCGCATCCAGCGGTCTTCCTGGCCGAAATGCTCCTCGGTGTGCTCGATCAGGCGACGGTAGCGCGACAGCACCTCGTCGCCGGTCGCGGCCTTCACCAGGTTGAGCAGTTCGACGAACTCGAGGTGGGTGGCGTCCATGCGCGGGTTGTCGAGCTTGAGCGCATCGGACCAGACGAGGGCGGGCATGGCGGCGTTCCTGCAAGTTGACTTGCCGGCAGGCTAGCGGCGCGCCGCCGCCGCGGCCTTGACGTGGCGCAAGGCGTGTGGTGCCTTGCGCGTCAAGCGTGAACGCGAGGCAACCGGCGTCGATCCGCGCTGCGCCGAGGCGGCTGCCGCCCCTCCCCGCCCTGGGGGAGGCGGGCTCAGCCGGCCAGGCGGGCGCGGTGGCGCGCGATCTGGGCGCGCACCTGCTCGGGCGCAGTGCCGCCCAGGATGTTGCGCGCGTTGAGCGAGCCGCGCAGCGACAGCACCTCGTAGACGTCCTCGCCCACCAGTGGCGAGAAGCCCTGCAGCGTGGCCAGCGGCAGCTCCGACAGGTCCACGCCCTGCTGGATGGCGGTCTTCACCGCGTGCGCGACCACCTCGTGCGCGTCGCGGAACGGCAGGCCCTTCTTGACCAGGTAGTCGGCCAGGTCGGTCGCCGTCGCGTAGCCCCGCAGCGCGGCGCGTTCCATCGCCTCGCGCTTGACGGTGATGCCGCCCACCATCTCGGCGAAGATGCGCAGCGTGTCCTTGAGCGTGTCGACGGTGTCGAACAGCGGCTCCTTGTCTTCCTGGTTGTCCTTGTTGTAGGCCAGCGGCTGGCCCTTCATCAGCGTGATCAGGCCCATCAGGTGGCCGACCACGCGGCCGGTCTTGCCGCGCGCGAGCTCGGGCACGTCCGGATTCTTCTTCTGCGGCATGATGGACGAGCCGGTGCAGAAGCGGTCGGCGATGTCGATGAAGCCGAAGCTCTGGCTCATCCACAGCACGAGCTCTTCCGACAGGCGCGAGACGTGCACCATCGCGAGCGATGCCGCGGCGGTGAACTCGATCGCGAAGTCGCGGTCGCTCACCGCATCCAGCGAGTTCTGGCACACGCCTTCCATGCCCAGCGTGCGCGCGACGCGTTCGCGGTCCAGCGGGTAGCTGGTGCCGGCCAGGGCGGCGGCGCCCAGCGGCAGGCGGTTGACGCGGCGGCGCACGTCGGCCAGGCGCTCGGCGTCGCGCGCGAACATCTCCACGTAGGCCAGCATGTGGTGGCCGAAGCTGACCGGCTGCGCGACCTGCAGGTGGGTGAAGCCCGGCAGGATGGCGTCGACGTTCTTCTCCGCGAGGTCGAGCAGGGCCTGCTGCAGCTCGGTGTACAGGCCGGCGATCACGTCGATCTCGTCGCGCAGCCACAGGCGCACGTCGGTGGCGACCTGGTCGTTGCGCGAGCGGCCGGTGTGCAGCCGCTTGCCGGCGTCACCGACCAGCTGGGTCAGGCGCGCCTCGATGTTCAGGTGCACGTCCTCCAGCTCGAGCTTCCATTCGAACTGGCCGGACTCGATCTCCTGCGTGATCTGCGCCATGCCGCGCTGGATCGCCGCATGGTCATCGGCCGAGATCACGCCCTGGGCGGCCAGCATCTCGGCGTGCGCCAGCGAGCCCTGGATGTCGGCGCGCCACAGGCGCCGGTCAAAGTTCACGCTGGCGGTGTAGCGCTTGACCAGTTCGCTCATCGGCTCGGAAAACAGCGCGGACCAGGCTTGGGACTTCTTGTCGAGTTGGGATTCGGACATGGTGAGCAGGTGATGTGGCGGCCGGCAGGCGTGGCGTATGAGGCTTGCCGCAGGCTGGGGCTGTCTTGGAGAATCGGCGCGGTATGTCGCCCACGACATACACGAGCGAACTGCAAGATTCTAGGAGACTCCCGCTTGCCACCCCCCGGCATGCCCGTGCGCAAGGCGCGGCCGGCCCCGCCGACCAGCCAGTTCGGCACGACCACCATCTTCGACCATGCCGTCGCCCGGCCGCCGGCCACGGTGTCGTCGCCCTTCGACGCCTGCCGGGTGGGGGTGGTGCTGCGCGCGGTGCTGTTCGTGCATGCGGTGGTCGCGGTGGCGGTCAGCTTCGTCGTCCATGACCTCGACGACTGGCTGCTGACCTTTGCCTACGGCGCGGGTGTGGCGCTGCCGGCCACGCTGGCCTGGCTGGTGGTCGCATGCGCGCTGAAGAAGCCGCTGGCACGGCTGTCCGAGCCGGTGCAATGGCTGGTCGCCGCGGGGCTGGGGGCGGCCTGCGCGGCCTACGGCTGGTGGCAGGTCGGGCTGCTGGGGCTGCCGTTTTCGCACCAGGTGTCGCAGGGCGCGCCCCTGCTGGCCGGCACGGCCCTGGCCGCGGCGCTGTTCTATGCCCTGCGCCTGCGCTCGCGCAGCGAGCTGCCGGCCGTGACCCAGGCGCGCCTGACCGAACTGCAGGCGCGCATCCGCCCGCACTTCCTGTTCAACACGCTCAACACCGCGATCGCGCTGGTGCGCATCGACCCGGCCCGGGCCGAGGCGGTGCTGGAGGACCTGTCCGAGCTGTTCCGGGTCGCGCTGATCGAGTCGGGCAGCGCGGTGACGCTGGACGAGGAGATCGATCTCGCGCAGCGCTACCTCGCGATCGAGCAGATCCGCTTCGGCGAGCGCCTGAAGGTCACCTGGGAGCTCGACGACGCGGCCGGGGGGGCGCGGGTGCCGCCGCTGCTGCTGCAGCCGCTGGTGGAGAATGCCGTGCGCCACGGCATCGAGCCGTCGCCCGAAGGAGGCTGGGTGCGGGTGCGCACCACGGTGCGCCGCGGGCAGGCGATCATCTCGGTGACGAATTCGTTGCCGGCCGCCCCCGCGGCGGGCGCCCGGGGCCACGGCATGGCGCTGCGCAACGTCAAGGAGCGGCTGCGCCTGATGCACGACGTCAGCGCGCACTTCGCCTCCGGTCCCGAACGGGACACCTGGCGGGTGCAGATTGCGGTGCCGCTGGCCTGAGCGCGCCGCGGCCGCCATCACGACCACACGATGGGAGCGAGAGGGAGTCATGCTGAGGGTCTTGATCGTCGACGATGAGGAACTCGCGCGCCTGCGCCTGCGCAGCCTGCTGGCCGAGTGCCAGGCGCCGGCGGCCGAGGTCGCAGGGGAGGCGGCCGGCGCGGTGCAGGCACTGAGCTGGCTGGCGGGCAACCGCTGCGACGTGGTGCTGCTCGACGTGCAGATGCCGGGTGCCGACGGCACCCAGCTCGCCGCGCAGCTGCGCACCATGGAGCAGGCGCCGGCGGTGGTGTTCGTGACCGCCCATGCGGAGCACGCCGTCACCGCGTTCGAGCTCGAGGCGGTCGACTACCTGACCAAGCCGGTGCGGCGCGAACGCCTGCAGGCCGCGCTGGCGCGCGCGGCCGAGCGCCTGAAGCTGCGCGGTGCGGCCACGGCAGGCGAGGAACCGGTGCTGGTGGTCAACGACCGGGGCCGGGTCACCCGCGTGCCGGTGTCCGAGGTGCTGTACCTGAAGGCCGAGCTGAAGTACGTGACCCTGCGCACCCTGCACCGCACCTACGTGCTGGACGATTCGCTCTCGGACCTGGAGGAGCGGCTGGGCCGGCGCTTCCTGCGCATCCACCGCAACGCCCTGGTGGCGCGGCGCGCGGTGCGGGCCCTGGAGCGGCGCCTGGTGGCCGGTGACGACGAGGACGCCGGCAAGGAAGGCTGGGCGGTGCGCGTCGACGGCATCGACGAGTGGCTGGCGGTGTCGCGCCGGCAGGTGGCGGCGGTGCGCGAGGCGCTGACCAGCGAAGGGCTCTGAGCCCTGCGCGGATGCCTGCATGCGCCAGGCCTCCCTATACTGGCCCGCATGAAAGCCGAGGTGTCCCGACGCGGCGCCAAGCTGGCGCTGCTCAACCGCGAGCGCGCGATCCTCGAGTTCAACCACCGGGTGCTGGCCCAGGCCCGGCGCCCCGACGTGCCCTACCTCGAGCGGCTGCGCTACGTCTGCATCGTCTCGTCCAACCTGGACGAGTTCTTCGAGGTGCGTTTCGGCGACTACCTCGACGCCTCGCGCCTGCCGGACGGTGGCGTTTCCGCCGGCGACCTCGCCGAGGTGGCGGCCGCGGCACACGAGCTGATCACCCGGCAGTACGCGGTGTTCAACGACGAGGTGATGCCGGCGTTGCAGCGCGAGGGCATCGTGATCCTCAACCATGCCCAGCGCAATGCCGCGCAGCGCCGCTGGGTCGAGCAGTTCTTCCATCGCTACGTGCGCCCGCTGCTGGTGCCGGTCGGGCTGGACCCGGCACATCCCTTCCCGCAGGTCGCGAACAAGTCGCTGAACTTCATCGTCAAGCTGGGCGGCAAGGATGCCTTCGGGCGCGAGAACGGCATCGCGATCGTCAAGGTGCCCCGCGTGCTGCCGCGCGTGATCCGCCTGCCGGACGAGCTCGCCGCGCGCGGACAGCAGGCCTTCGTGCTGCTGTCCAGCGTGATCCGCGCCCACCTGGAGGAGCTGTTTCCCGGCCGCCCGGTCGAGGCGTTCTCGCAGTTCCGCGTCACGCGCGACTCCGACCTGGCGATCGACGAGCAGGACGTGACCAACCTGCGCCAGGCGCTGCGCACGTCGCTCAGCACGCGGCACTTCGGCAAGGCGATCCGGCTGGAGGTGGTCAGCTCCTGCCCGCCGGAACTCTCGGCCTTCCTGCTGCACCAGTTCGGCCTGCCCGATGCGGCGCTGTACCGCGTCAACGGCCCGGTGAACCTGGTGCGCCTGAACCAGCTGATCCAGCAGGCCGACGCGCCGGCACTGCGCTTCCCGCGCTTCGAGCCGGCCTGGCCGGCGGCGCTGCAGCGCGCGGTGCCGATCTTCGAGCAGCTGCGCCAGCAGGACGTGCTGCTGCACCATCCCTTCGAGAGCTTCGAGCCGGTCGTGCAGCTGCTGCGCGAAGCCGTCTACGACCCGGACGTGCTGGCGATCAAGCAGACCATCTACCGCACCGGCGCGCAGTCGGTGCTGATGGACCTGCTGCTGGAGGCGGCGCGCCGCGGCAAGGAGGTGATGGCGGTCGTCGAGCTGAAGGCGCGCCACGACGAGGAAGCCAACATCAACTGGGCCGAGCAGCTGGAAGCGGTCGGCGCGCAGGTGGTCTACGGCGTGGTGGGCCTGAAGACGCACGCCAAGCTGCTGCTGATCACCCGGCGCGAGGCGGGCCGCAGCGGCCCGGTGCTGCGGCGCTACGCGCACCTGTCGACCGGCAACTACAACCCGCGCACCGCGCGGCAGTACACCGACGTCGGCTACCTCACCGCCGACCCGGACCTGACCGCCGACGTGGACACCGTGTTCCGGCAGCTGGCCAGCCTCACGCGGCTGCGTGCGCCGCGCCTGCTGCTGATGGCGCCGTTCACGCTGCACCGGCAGCTGCTGCGCCACCTCGGACAGGTCGCCGAGGCGGCCGCCGCCGGCCGGCCGGCGCGCGTGGTGCTCAAGCTCAACGCGCTGACCGACGTGCCGCTGATCGAGGCGCTGGTGCACGCGGCGCAGGCCGGCGCGCAGGTCGACCTGGTCGTGCGGGGCGCCTGCATCCTGCCGCCCGGCGTGAAGGGCTGGACCGAGCGGGTACGCGTGCGCTCGGTGGTCGGGCGCTTCCTGGAGCACTCGCGGGTGCTGTACTTCCGCTGGGGGCGCGGCGCGGACGAGGAGGTGCTGTACCTCTCCAGCGCCGACTGGATGAGCCGCAACATGTTCCGCCGCATCGAGGTCGCCTGGCCGGTGCGCGATGCGGCGCTGCGCCAGCGCATCATCGACGAGTGCCTGGTGCCCTACCTGCACGACGCCAAGGACGCGTGGCGGCAGCTGCCCGACGGTCGCTACGAGCGCATCGGCACCGACGGCCCGAGCGCACAACAGGCGCTGCTGGCACGCTACAGCGTGCAGCCTGCGGTCGGCTGACGGTCCGCTCCGCTCAATTCGCGCGCGGCAGCACCAACCGCAGCCGCCCGCTGCGTTGCCAGGCCGCCTGTTCCTCCTGCAACAGGTACAGCGTGCGCGGGTGCGCATCGGCCCAGCCGGGCGGCCAGTGCAGCCGCACCTCCCGGCCCTGGCGCTGCACGCGCAGGGCGTCGAACCGGGGCGGCATCGTGCGGCCGTGGCACAGCAGCACCGCCAGGCGCAGGCACAGCACCTGCCAGGCCGCACGCTCGTCGTGCAGCATGTCGCGCAGCTTGCCCAGCCCGCCGCGCTGGCCGAGCAGCAGGGTGGCCAGCCGGCGCTGCTGCGATTGCGAGAAGCCCGGCGCGTCGGCGTGGCCGACCAGGTAGGCGCCGTGGCGGTGGTACTGGTGGTGCGAGACCGACATGCCCACTTCGTGCAATGCGGCTGCCCACTGCAGTTCGCGCCGGGTCTCGGGCGGGGCATCCGGCTCCACGCGCTGGTACAGCGCGCGTGCCACCTGTTGCACCCGCTCGGCCTGGGCCAGGTCGACGTGGAAGCGCCGCTGTAGCTGGCGCACCGACGCGTCGCGCACGTCGTGCACGGCCCGGGAGTCCTGCGCGGCCAGCAGCCGCTGGTGCAGCTCGACGAGCACGCCGTGGCGCAGCGCGCCGCGCACCGGGTGCAGGGACTCGATGCCGAACTGCATCAGCACGGTGTACAGCACCGACAGCCCGCCGCCGATCAGCGCCCGGCGCTCCTCCTTCAGCCCCGGCAGGTGCAGCGCGTCGACGCGCCGGGCCTGCAGGCATTGTTCGATGCACCAGCGCAGCGCCGCGGGCGTGATCGTGCCGTCGGTGAGGCCGGTGGCGGCCAGCACCTGCGCGACCGCCGCGACCGTGCCGGACGAACCCAAGGCCCGCTGCCACCGGCCGGCCGCGAAGGTCGGCAGGCCTTCCTCCAGCTCGGCGCCGGCGGCAATCTGGGCGGCCCGGAACGCCGCGGGGGTCAAGCGGCCGTCGCCGAAATAGCGCAGCGACAGGCTCACGCTGCCGGTGCGGAACGACTCGACCACCAGCGGCGCAGGGCCGTCGTCCAGGATCATCTCGGTGGAGCGCCCGCCGATGTCGATCACCAGGCAGCGGCCGGGGGCGTGGGGCAGCAGCGCGGTCACCCCGGTGTAGATCAGGCGGCCCTCCTCGCGCCCGGAGATCACCTCGATCGGCTGGCCGAGCACCGCCTCGGCGCGTTCGAGGAATTCCTCCCGGTTGACCGCCTCGCGCAGCGTCTGCGTCGCGACGACACGCACCCGGTGCGGGGCAAAGCCGCGCAGGCGCTCGGCGAAGCGGGCCAGGCAGGCCAGGCCCTGGCGCATCGCGCGTTCGGTCAGTCGGCTGCGGTCGTCCAGCCCGGCGCCCAGGCGCACGGTTTCCTTCAGGTAGTCGATGCGCCGGTAGTGCCCGTCCTGCAGCTGCCCGATCTCGAGCCGGAAGCTGTTGGAACCCAGGTCCACGGCGGCCAGGGGGCCGGCGGCCTGCGCCGCCGGGTCGGATTTCCGCGAAGTCATGGCGCGCATTGTCTGCGCATTCGCCGCGCGTGCCGGCACCCCTCGACGCAGGAATGCGCTGCACGACCGACGTGTCTCGTGTACCCTGTGCAGCTTCCTTGCGTTCTGTGCAGCTGCGCCCCCGTGCGCGAGATGGCAGCGCCGGGCCCTGCGGTCGGGCCGGCGCTGTGGCCAGGCCGACGGACCGCGCCTTCCCGACCTCCCGGAGACCCGCTATGGAAAAGAAAGACTTCGACAGCCTCACCGCCACCCATGACTATTCCCGCCGCGACTTCGTGAAGACCACCGTGGGCGGCAGCTTCGCGGCCGCCGTGCTGCCGGTGGCGGCGCAGACCATCACGACCGACACCGCCGGCCTGACGGCCGGGCAGGTCACGATCCCGGTGGGCGACTTCCGCATGCCGGCCTATCGCGCGCAGCCCGAGGGCAAGGGCAACCTGCCGGTGATCCTGGTGATTTCCGAGATCTTCGGGGTGCACGAGCACATTGCGGACGTCGCACGCCGCTTCGCCAAGCTGGGCTACCTGGCGATCGCCCCGGAGCTGTTCGTGCGCCAGGGCGACGCGAGCGCCTACACGGAGATCTCCAAGCTGCTGTCCGAGCTGATCTCCAAGGTGCCCGACGAGCAGGTGCTGGGCGACCTGGACGCCACCGTGGCCTGGGCCAAGGCCAACGGCGGGGACACCAGCCGCCTGGGCGTGACCGGCTTCTGCTGGGGCGGCCGCATCACCTGGCTGTACGCGGCGCATGCCCCGGTCAAGGTCGGCGTGGCCTGGTACGGCCGCCTGGTGGGCGACAAGACCGCGCTGCAGCCGCGCCACCCGATCGACGTGGCCGGCCAGCTCAACGGCCCGGTGCTGGGGCTGTACGGTGGCCAGGACACCGGCATCCCGCTTGACACGGTTGATAAGATGAAAGCCGCGCTGGCCGCCGGGAACGCCGCGGCCAAGCAGTCCGAGTTCGTGATCTATCCGGACGCACCGCACGCCTTCCATGCCGATTACCGGCCGAGCTACCGCAAGGACGCGGCCGAAGACGGCTGGAAGCGCTGCACGGCCTGGTTCAAGACCCACGGAGTCGCGTGACAGGCTGGTGACGTCGCAGCGCAAGGGGCTGCGCTGTCGGGCCGGAGGGGGGCATCCCGGCCGGCCCTGACATCCCTGCGGGGCCAAAGGGTCGCCCGCGCAGGGCCCGTTCGCGCGGCTCTTTGATCGATTCGACATGACGCTGACTTACATCGTCCTCGCCACCTTCCTGGGAGGACTGGTTTCGGTGCTGATCGCCGCGAGCCTGACGCTGGCCGTGCTCAGCAAGCTGGTGCGCCACCTTGTCAGCCTGTCCACCGGCGTACTGCTCGGCACCGCGCTGCTGCACGTGCTGCCCGAAGCCTTCGAGAGCGCCGCCGGCGCGCACGAGCTGTTCTTCACGCTGCTGGGCGGGCTGCTGTTCTTCTTCCTGCTCGAGAAGGCCGAGCTGTACCGCCACGGCCACCACCACGAAGGCGACGGCGACCACCACCATCACGGCTTCGACCACGACCAGGCGGGCCGCGGCGGCTGGAGCGTGCTGGTGGGCGACAGCATCCACAACTTCTGCGACGGCGTGATCATCGCCGCCGCCTTCCTCGCCGAGCCGCGCCTCGGGGTCGTCACCGCGATGGCGGTGATCGCCCACGAGATCCCGCAGGAGGTGGGTGACTTCATCGTGCTGCTCAACGCCGGGTTCTCGCGCGCGCGGGCCCTGTTCTACAACGCGCTGTCGGGCCTGGCCGCGGTGCTGGGCGGGGTGCTCGGCTACTTCGTCGTCGGGCCCTGGGAAGACCTGTTCCCCTACCTGCTGGTGATTGCGTCGTCGAGCTTCATCTACGTGGCCGTGGCCGACCTGATCCCGCAGCTGCAGCGGCGCCTGTCGCTCAAGGAAACCGCCGCGCAGCTGCTGTGGCTGGGCATCGGCCTGGTGTTCATCACGGTCATCGTCGGCCAGTTCCACCGGCACTGAAGCCGCCGGCCCCGGCCTGCGACCGGTTCAGCGCACCACCAGCACCGGGATGCTGGAGTGCGTGAGCACGCGGTTGGTCTCGCTGCCCAGCAGTAGGGCCTGCACCCCGCGCCGGCCGTGCGAGGCCATCACGATCAGGTCGCAGTTGTTCTGCTTGGCGTAGTCGATGACGGCCTCCCAGACGCTGACCGATTCCACCGTGTGTCCGGTGCAGGTCACCCCGGCCGCGGCGCAGGCCTCGCGCACCTGGGCGACGTTCTTGCTCGCCATGCGCTCCTGGGCATCGAGGAACTCCTGCGGCAGCGTCGGCTGCATCTCCGAGATCGCGCTGTAGGGGTACGGGTCCTTGACGCTGATCGTGAAGATCTCGGCGCCGGTCAGCTTGGCCAGCGAGACCGCCGTGGCGACGGCACGTTGAGTGATGTCCGACCCGTCGGTGGGAACGAGGATGCGCTTGTACATGGAGGCCTCCGTGGTTGGTCCGGGGTACTGCACTGCATCGTGCCCGTATCGAGCGGACCCATGTTGACGCAGGACAAGTGCATGGCGCAAGGCTTGCCCCCTCGGTGCCGGTCCGGAATCGCCCGGCACCGCCGCCCGATGCGTCAGACTGCGGGGGTGTGCCCGGTTCCGGCCTCAGGCCGCGCCGCGTGCGACCGGGCGCGCCGGGTCGGCGCACCATTCGCTCCACGAGCCCGGGTACAGCGACGAGCCCGTCAGGCCGGCAGCCTCCATCGCCAGCAGGTTGTGGCAGGCGGTCACGCCGGAGCCGCACTGGTGCACCACCTCGGCCGGGGGCTGCCCGCCCAGCAGGGACTCGAACTCCTGGCGCAGCTGCGCCGCCGGCTTGAAGCGGCCATCCGGGCCCAGGTTGAGCTGGAAGAAGCGGTTGAGCGCGCCCGGGATGTGCCCCGCCACCGGATCGAGGGGCTCGACGTCGCCGCGGTAGCGCTCGGGTGCGCGCGCATCGACCAGGCGCAGCGCGGGCGAGCCCAGGCGCGCGAGCAGGGCGTCGGCGTCCACCCCGGACACCAGCGGCTCGCGCAGCGGGTAGGGCGTCGCGGTGGCCAGCGGCGCGGTGGGCGTGGCACTCACGCGGCCGCCGGCGTCCTGCCAGGCCGCCAGCCCGCCGTCGAGCACCGAGACGGCCTCGTGCCCGAGCCACTTGAGCATCCACCACGCGCGCGCCGCGTAGGGCGAGCCCTGGCGGTCGTAGACCACCACGTGGGTGTCCGGCGTCACGCCCAGGCGCGCGGCAGTGGCCGCGAAGGCCTCTCGCGCAGGCAACGGGTGGCGGCCGTTGCGCCCGGTTTTCGGCGCCGACAGGTCGCGTTCCAGGTGCGCGTAGTGCGCGGCCGGGATGTGCCCGCTGCGCCAGGCGGCTTCGCCGGCCTCGGGGTCGGTGAGGTCGAAGCTGGCATCCCAGACCACGGGCGGGCGGGCGGAGGACAGGCGCAGCTGCAGGTCTTCGGCGGAAATCAGCACGGGCGTGTTCATGTGTCGGTCGTGGTCGAGGCGGACGTTGAAGGGGCGGCCCGGGTGCGCAGGAAGGTGGCGGCCACGCCGGCCAGCACGATCAGCACCATGCCGAGCAGCGCCATCCAGGTCACCGGGTCGTCGAACAGGAACGCACCATACAGGAACGAGTAGACGATGCCGAGGTACTGCAGGCTCGCGTTGACCAGGGTCTTGCCGGTCGCGTAGGCGCGCGTCATCAGCAGCTGCGCGACGGTGGCCAGCAGCCCCACCGCCAGCAGCAGCGCGAGGCCGGTGGGCGTGTGCGCGCTGATGCCGGTGTAGAGCATGGTCAGCGCCCCGGCGACCATGCCGCCCAGCGAGAAGTAGAACACCACGCGGTACTCGGGCTCGCCGCAGCGGCCCAGCGCCGTGACCTGCAGGTAGGCGGTGGCGCTGAGCATGCCCGACAGCAGGCCGACCAACCCGTACCACAGCTGGTCCTGCTCGATCGTCGGGCGCAGCACCAGCGCCACCCCGGCAAAGCCGGTCAGCACGGTGGCGATCAGGCGCGAATCGATGCGCGAGCCGCCCATCAGGATCGCGCCGCCCAGCAGGAACAGGGCCATCCACACCGAGGACATGTAGTTCAGCGTCACCGCGGTGGCCAGCGGCAGGTTGCCGATCGCATGGAACCAGGTGCACAGTGCCGCGACGCCGGACAGGCTGCGCCAGAAGTGCATCCCCGGTACCGGGGTGCGCAGCGTGCCGCCACGGCGCCGGACCATGAACCACAGCACCAGCGCGCCGATCATGCCGCGGTAGAACACGATCTCGCCGGCGGTGTAGTACGCCGAGGCGTACTTCACGCACAGGCTCATCGTGGCGAACAGGAAGGTCGACAACGCCATCAGCAGCGGGGCCTGCATCACGGCTCCTCGTGGTCCTCGAGCGGGCGCAGCAGGTGCGCCGGCGGGGGCGGCAGCTCGGCGTCGCGCGGCAGCGCGAACACCTCGACGCTGCCGCCGCGGCCCTTGACCTGGTGGGCGCCGAGCGGCTGCAGCAGCGCCTGCAGGTGCGGCGGCAGCCGGTCGCGCGTCTCGCGGTTGACCAGCACCGCGGCCTCGCGATGCTGCTTGCTCAGGCTTTCCAGGCGCGCGGCGACGTTCACCGTGTCGCCGATCACCGTGTAGATGCATCGGTCCGGCGAACCGATCTGGCCGGCCAGCGCCGGGCCGCTGGCCAGCCCGATGCCGATGCGCAGCGGCGGGGCTCCGTAGGCCAGCCGTTCCTGGTTGAACTCCTTGAGGGCCTGCCGCATCGCGGCCGCGGCGTACAGGCCGCGCTCGACCTGATGCTCGTCCGGCGTGGGCGCGCCGAACACCACCACCATCGCGTCTCCCATGAAGTTGTTGACATAGCCGCCGTAGCGCTGGACGGCCTGCGTCATGCGGGTGAAGTACTCGTTGAGCGTCAGCACGATGTCGCGCGGCTTCATCGTCTCGCACAGCTGCGTGAAGCCGCGGATGTCGCTCAGCAGCACGGTCACCTCGACCTCGTGGCCGCCCAGCATCAGCTCGCCCTGCAGCAGCTGGTCGCGCACTTCGGGCGAGACCAGCCGGCCGAACACGTCGCGCTCGCGCTCGCGCTTCTCCAGCTCGCGGCTCATGTGGTTGAACGAGCGCGCCAGCAAGCCCAGCTCGTCGTCGCGTTCCAGCTCGACGTGCGCGTTCAGGTAGTGGCCGCGCAGGATGGCGCGCGCCGAGCGCGCCACGCGCCGCACGTCGTGCACCAGTCCCTGGGCGAAGCGCCAGGCCACGGCCGCGGCCAGCCCCGAGACGACCAGCACCACCAGGCCGTAGTGCAGCAGCTCGCGCCGCACCAGCGCGCGGTAGGCCTCCAGCGACTCGATCACCCGCACGCTCCAGCCGGCGTGCACGGCGGCCTCGGCGATGACGGTGTCCTCCGGCGCGCGCTGGCGCGCGACGATGGGCAGCCCCGCGGCGCGCTCCGGCCAGCGCGCCACCGAGGCGACCGGCTTGTGCGCCTCGTCGTGCAGCACCGCCCGCACCTCCTCCGAGGTGTCGGCCGGCAGCCCGATCGCGGCGACGATGGTCTCGTTGGGCAGGCCGACCACGACCCAGCCGAGCGGCTGCGGGCTGGCGGCGTCGCGTACCGGCAGCAGCAGGTCCACGCCGCCTTCCGGCGTGTGCCGGGGCAGCCAGCGCCGGGAGACGACGCCACGCCGCGCGGCCTCGAGGGTGGGGGCGGGCAGCGTGTGGGGCGGGTAGGCGGCCCGGGTCTGCCCCTGCGGGTCGAGCACCAGCAGCCGGTCCACCTCGGGGTGGCTGCGCACCACGCTGCCGAGGTGGCCGTCGAGCGTGGGGTCGGCCGACGTGTCCGCCGCCAGCAAGCGGGCGGTGGCCGGCATCGAGGCCACCAGCGTGGCCAGCTGTTCGCCGTTGAGCATCAGCTGGCGGGCCCGTCCGGCGATCAGCTCGGCAGTCTGCCGGGTGCGCCGTTCCTGTTCCAGTCGCAGCCGTTCGGTGCTTTCGGTCAGCGCCAGCAGGCCGGCGATCACCAGCGGGACGATCGTCAGCAGCAACACTGCCGCGGGCAGGGTGCGACTGAGGGACCGGCGCTGGAGTTCAGCAGGCGCGGCGTTCACGAAGAAGGGAGGCCGTGCGACACGCCCGCGATGATAAGACCGGCGTGCCACATGGCATCAGGCGGAAGAAACGGAAACGCCCGGACGGGCCGGGCGTGCACGGGAAGGAAGGACCGCTCAGTCCTTGAAGTCCATGACCTTGCGGTACCACTCGTGGAAGTGCTGCATGCCGTCCTCCATCGGGCTCTGGTACGGGCCGACCTCGTTGTCGCCCCGCTCCAGCAGGGCCTTGCGGCCCCAGTCCATGCGCTGCGCGATCTCGTCGTCCTCGACGCAGGTCTCCATGTAGGCGGCCTGCTCGGCCTCGACGAACTCGCGTTCGAAGGCGGCGATTTCCTCGGGGTAGTAGAACTCGACCACGTTGAGGGTCTTCTGCGGCCCCTTGGGGAACAGCGTGGAGATCACCAGCACGTGCGGGTACCACTCGATCATGATGTTCGGGTAGTACGTCAGCCAGATCGCGCCCTGCCTGGGCGGCTGCCCGCCGTTGAGGCGCAGCACCGCGTCATGCCACTTGCGGTAGGTCTCGGAGCCGGGCTTCTGCAGCGCGTTGGCCACGCCCACCGTCTGCACCGAGTACTCGCGGCCGAACTCCCAGCGCAGGTCGTCGCAGGTGACGAAGTTGCCGAGGCCAGGGTGGAACGGGCCGACGTGGTAGTCCTCGAGGTAGACCTCGATGAAGGTCTTCCAGTTGTAGTCGCACTCGTGCAGCTCGACCTTGTCCAGCACGTAGCCGGAGAAGTCCAGCTCGGCCTTCGGGCCCAGCTGGGCCAGGTCGGCGGCGATGTCGCGGCCGTTGTCCTCGAACACCAGCCCGTTCCAGGTGCGCACCTTGTAGCGGTTGAGGTTCAGGCACGGGTCCTGCGGGAAGTGCGGCGCGCCCAGCAGCTGGCCGTCCAGGCCGTAGGTCCAGCGGTGCAGCGGGCAGACGATGTTGCTCTTCGTGTTGCCGCGCCCGCGCAGCATCACGGCCTGGCGGTGGCGGCAGACGTTGGAGATCAGCTCGATCCCTTCGGGCGTGCGCACCAGCGCGCGGCCTTCGCCTTCCTGCGGCAGGGCGTAGTAGTCGCCGACCTCGGGCACTGCCAGCTCGTGCCCGAGGTAGCGCGGACCGGACTGGAAGATGAGCTCCATCTCGCGGCGGAACAGTTCGCCGTCGAAATACACCGATACCGGCAGCTGCGTGCGGCTTTGCGCGAGGGCAATGCTCAGGTCTGACATGATCCCCAGGATCTCCAAAAACCAATGTCCAACCACCACCCACGGTGGGCCCATCTCCCCGGGCGGGGCGATCCGGACCGTGGGAAGCCCGGGCCTCGCAGCAGCGCAGGCGCACCGGATCGCAAGAGGGGGAACCCCTCATTCTAGTCGGCCCGGGGGGGCGGGGTTTGCCTGCGGTCAATCTCCCGTCAAATGCGGGCTTTCGTCGCAAAATGCACCACAATGGTGCGCGGCTCGCTGACTACAATCAACAGTTTCAGCGCACGTCATGCCCAAGACCACGTCCCCCGCCGCACCTCCCGAACCGGCCAGCTACGAAGAGGCGCTGGCCGAACTGGAGCGCCTGGTGTCCGAACTCGAATCGGGCCAGCTGCCGCTGGACCGCCTGCTGCAGAGCTACCAGCGCGGGGCCCAGCTGCTGTCGTACTGCCGCGCCCGGCTGGAAGCCGTGGAGCAGCAGGTCAAGGTGTTGGAAGACGGCCAGCTCAAACCGTGGATGCAAGCATGAGCCTGACCTCGACCGATCGCACCCCTGCCGCCTGCGCCGCGGCGGACTTCGACGGCTGGATGCAGGCCCAGCTGCTGCGCGTGGAAGACGCGCTGTCGCGCTGGGTGCCGGCCGATGCGCCGGCCGGTCTCGGGGCGGCGATGCGCTACAGCGTCCTCGACGGCGGCAAGCGGTTGCGGCCGCTGCTGGTGCTGGCCGCGGCCGAAGCGGTCGACGGCCACGCCGAAGCCGCGTTGCGCGCGGCCTGCGCGGTGGAGCTGATCCACGCGTATTCGCTCGTGCACGACGACATGCCCTGCATGGACAACGACGTGATGCGGCGCGGCAAGCCCACCGTGCACGTGAAGTTCGGCGAGGCGGTCGCGATGCTGACCGGCGACGCGATGCAGGCGCTGGCCTTCGAGGTGCTCACGCCCGAGGGCGAGGTCGTGCCGCCCGCGCTGCAGGCGACGCTGTGCCGGCTGCTGTCGCGTGCCTCGGGCTGCGAGGGCATGGCCGGCGGACAGGCGATCGACCTGGCCAGCGTCGGCCGCATGCTGGACGAGACCGAGCTGCGCGACATGCACCGCCGCAAGACCGGCGCGCTGCTGCGCGCCAGCGTGCAGATGGGCGCGGCCTGCGGGCGCACCGACGGCCCGGCGTGGGATGCCTTGTCCGACTACGGCTGGAGCCTGGGGCTGGCGTTCCAGGTGGTCGACGACATCCTGGACGTGACGCAGGCCTCGGAGACGCTCGGCAAGACGGCCGGCAAGGACGCCGACAACGGCAAGCCCACCTATGTCTCGGTGCTCGGCCTCGACGCCGCGCGTCGCTATGCCGGGCAGCTGCGCGAGCAGGCCCACCAGGCCCTGGCACGCTCGGGCCTCGCCGACGTGCGCCGGCTGGCTGCGCTCGCCGACAAAGTCGTGGATCGGCAAAGCTGATGAAATACCCCCTGCTCGAAACCATCCAGTCGCCCGCGGACCTGCGCCGGCTGCCGCGCAGCGAGCTCAAGCGGCTGGCCGCGGAACTGCGCGACTTCGTGCTGCAAAGCGTGTCCCAGACCGGCGGCCACCTGTCGTCCAACCTGGGCACGGTGGAGCTGACGATCGCGCTGCACTACGTCTTCAACACCCCGCACGACCGCCTGGTGTGGGACGTGGGCCACCAGACCTACCCGCACAAGATCCTCACCGGCCGGCGTGACCGCATGCCGACGCTGCGCCAGCTGGGCGGCATGAGCGGCTTCCCGCGCCGCGACGAGAGCGAGTACGACACCTTCGGCACCGCGCATTCGTCGACCTCGATCTCTGCCGCGCTCGGCATGGCGCTGGCGTCCCGGCTCAAGGGCGAGGAGCGCAAGGCGGTGGCCATCATCGGCGACGGCGCGATGACCGCCGGCATGGCCTTCGAGGCGCTCAACAACGCCGGCGACCCGCATGCCGTGGGCGCGGCCGACCTGCTGGTGATCCTGAACGACAACGACATGTCGATCTCGCCGCCGGTCGGGGCGCTGAACAAGTACTTCGCGCGGCTGATGTCCGGGCGCTTCTACGCCGCCGCGCGCGAAGGCGCCAAGCAGGTGCTCAAGGCCGCGCCGCCGCTGCTGGAGCTGGCACGCCGCATCGAGGAGCACGCCAAGGGCATGCTCGCGCCGGCGACCATCTTCGAGGAGTTCGGCTTCAACTACGTCGGGCCGATCGACGGCCACGACCTCGATGCGCTGATCCCGACGCTGGAGAACCTGCGCAACCTCAAGGGCCCGCAGTTCCTGCACATCGTCACGAAGAAGGGCTACGGCTACAAGCTCGCCGAGGCCGACCCGGTCGCCTACCACGGCCCCGGCAAGTTCGACCCGCAGGAGGGACTGAAGAAGACCTCCGGCGGCAAGCCGACCTTCACCCAGGTGTTCGGCCAGTGGCTGTGCGACATGGCCGAGCGCGACGAGCGGCTGGTCGGCATCACGCCGGCGATGCGCGAGGGCTCGGGCATGGTCGAGTTCGAGCAGCGCTTCCCGAAGCGCTACTTCGACGTCGGCATCGCCGAGCAGCACGCCGTGACCTTCGCCGCCGGCCTGGCCTGCGAAGGGCTCAAGCCGGTGGTGGCGATCTACTCCACCTTCCTGCAGCGCGCCTACGACCAGCTGATCCACGACGTGGCGATCCAGAAGCTGCCGGTGGTGTTCGCGCTGGACCGCGCCGGCATCGTCGGTGCCGACGGCGCGACCCACATGGGCGCGTTCGACATCGCCTACCTGCGCTGCATCCCGCACATGAGCGTGCTGACCCCGGCCGACGAGGACGAGTGCCGCCAGATGCTCTACACCGCGTTCCGGCAGGACCACCCGGTGGCGGTGCGCTATCCGCGCGGCACGGGCGTGGGCGTGGAGGTGCGCAAGGAGATGGTCGAGCTGCCGTTCGGCAAGGGCGAGGTGCGTCGCCAGGGCCGGCGCATCGCGATCCTCGCCTTCGGCACGCTGCTGTACCCGGCGCTGCAAGCCGCCGAAGCGCTCGACGCGACGGTGGCCAACATGCGCTTCGTCAAGCCGCTGGACACCGCGCTGGTCGAGGAACTGGCGCGCACCCATGATGCGCTGGTGACGGTCGAGGAAGGCTGCGTGATGGGTGGCGCAGGCAGTGCGGTGGCCGAGGCCCTGCACGCGGCCGGGCTGACCACGCCGGTGCTGATGCTGGGCCTGAAGGACGAGTTCGTCGAACACGGCGATCCGGCCCGGCTGCTGGCATTGCAGGGGCTGGATGCGGCCGGCATCGAGCGCTCCATCCGGCAACGCTTTGGTGCGAAACTCCAGCTGGTGTGGCCGGCCGCCAACCAGTGATGACGATCTCCCTGCGCCTGCAAAGGAAAGCCTGAAGGCCGCAGACTGTCGCGCGGGCGGTGCCCAAGCGCCCGCGGCAGAGGACAACGATGAACGACATGACCAGCCTGAAAAACCTGGTGCCTGCATCCGAGGCGATGCCGGACGTGCAGAGTTCGCGCGACGAGCGTCGCCTTGCGATCCAGCGCGTGGGCGTCAAGGACGTGCGCTACCCCATCCAGCTGCGCGTCGGCGGCCAGGTGCAACCGGGCGTGGCGCTGTGGAGCCTGGACGTGGCGCTTCCCGCGGAGCAGAAGGGCACGCACATGTCGCGCTTCGTCGCCTGGCTGAACGAGCAGCACGGCAAGCCGATGGACGCGTCCGGCCTGCGCGAGGACCTGGCCGGGATGCTGCGGCTGCTCAATGCCAGCGAGGGCCGCATCGAGGCGAGCTTCTCGTTCTTCATCCGCAAGACCGCGCCGGTGTCGGGCGTCGAGAGCCTGCTCGACTACCAGGGCAAGTGGATCGCCGAGACCCGCGCGGGCCGCACCACGGTGTGGGCCGAGGTGGTGGTGCCGGTCAAGTCGCTGTGCCCCTGCTCGAAGGAGATCTCCGACTTCGGTGCGCACAACCAGCGCTCGCACGTGACCATCCGCGCCGAGCTGCTCGGCGACCTGGACTGGCACGAGTTCGTGCGCTTCGCCGAGGAGAGCGCTTCCAGCGAGATCTGGCCGCTGCTCAAGCGCACCGACGAGAAGTGGATCACCGAGCGCGCCTACCAGAACCCGAAGTTCGTCGAGGACCTGGTACGCGACGTGGCGCTGCGCCTCAACGCCGAGCCGCGCATCGGCCGCTACCGCGTCGAGGTCGAGAACTTCGAGTCGATTCACAATCACTCGGCATTCGCGGTCATCGACCGCGAATGACACGGGCCGCCGTGCGGCCCGTGGCGGCGCTGCCGCGCCGGCGAGGATTGGGCAACTCGCGTTGTCACAATCACTCGGCATTCGCGGTCATCGACCGCGAATGACGCGTCCCGCTGCGCGGGACGCGACGGCGCATTGCGCCCCCGAGGGTTGGGCAGCCTGCGGTTGTCACAACCACCCGGCATCCGCGGCGAACGCCTGCGAATGACGCGTCCCGTGACATAGGGCGCGACGGTGCGTTGAGCCGCCGAGGGCGGGCAGCCTGCGGCTGCCAGCATCATCCGTTTGCCGCGGTCATCGCCCGCACACGGAAACGCGATCACGCCGTGTCGACGGGATCGCGCGCATCGCGGGCCCTCCTGGACAGGGGCTCAGCGCACCACCAGGCCCGCCGGGCCTTCGGCCACCGAACCGACCACCGCCGCGGTCTCGAAGCCGTGCTGCCGGAAGGTCTGCAGCACCTGGTCCACGGCGTCCGGCGCGCACGAGACCAGCAGGCCGCCGCTGGTCTGCGGGTCGGTCAGCAGCGCGCGGTCTTCGGCCGCGAAGCCCTCGGGCAGCTGCACCTGCGCGCCGTAGCTGTTCCAGTTGCGCCCCGAGGCGCCGGTGACGAAGCCCTGCGCGGCCAGCTCGCGCACGCCGGGCAGCAGCGGCACGCGTGTCCAGTCGACCTGTACCGTGACGTTCGCGCCGCGCGCCAGCTCCAGGCCGTGGCCGGCCAGCCCGAAGCCGGTCACGTCGGTCAGCGCGTGCACGCCCGGCAGGGCGGCCAGGTCCGGGCCCGGGGTGTTCAGCTTCGTGGTGCTGGCGACCATCTGGCGGTAGCCCTCGGCGTCGAGCTGCTCCTTCTTCAGCGCGGCAGAGAGCACGCCCACGCCGAGCGGCTTGCCGAGCACCAGCACGTCGCCCGGCCGGGCGTCGGCATTGCGCTTGATGCGCGAGGGGTGCACCAGCCCCATGACCACCAGCCCGTAGATGGGCTCGACCGAGTCGATCGTGTGGCCGCCCGCGACCGGGATGCCGGCCTCGGCGCAGGCGCGCTGGCCGCCTTCCAGGATGCGGCCGATCACGTCCAGCGGCAGCACGTTGATCGGCATGCCCACCAGCGCCAGCGCCATGATGGGCCGGCCGCCCATGGCGTACACGTCGGAGATCGCGTTGGTGGCGGCGATGCGCCCGAAGTCGTGCGGATCGTCGACGATGGGCATGAAGAAGTCGGTGGTCGCGATCAGCGCCTGCTCGTCGTTGAGCTGGTAGACCGCGGCGTCGTCGGAGGTCTCCAGCCCGACCAGCAGGGCCGGGGGCACCGGCAGGGCGGTGCCGCTGTGCTTGAGGATGTCCGACAGCACGCCGGGCGCGATCTTGCAGCCGCAGCCGCCGCCGTGGGAGAGGGAGGTCAGGCGCGGAACGGCAATGGAGGAAGAGGCAGTCATCGTCTGGTGCGGAGGCAAGGATGCGGGCAAACATCAAAGTTTAGGCGCCGGGCGTGACATTGTCTGCGCCGGACGGGGCTTTCCCTGCCACGGGCCGTGCCGGCGCGGGTGCGACAATGCCCTGCGCTTGACGCCGCGCCGGCTGCCGCGACGGCCTGGCGCGCGAGCGACCACGAGCGAGGGTGGAGCTGAGGTGGACATCGATTCCCCGGAGATGCGCAGTGCCGGCCGCGACCTGCTGTCGCTGGCCCTGATCGACAGCCGCAACTGCACCCTGCACCGGTTCGGCGCGTTCGAGCACGCGCAGCCGGTGCTGCCGTCGCCCGAGCTGAACCCGCCGCTGTGGGAACTGGGCCACGTGGGCTGGTTCCAGGAGTACTGGATCGCCCGCAACGTCGAGCGCCATCGCGGTCCGGAGGCCGACGGCACGCGGCCGCGGCTGGCGTCGATCGAACCGCGCGCCGACCGCCTGTACGACCCGGTGCGCGTGCCGCACGAGCAGCGGTGGACGCTGTCGCTGCCGGATGCCGAAGCCACCCGCGCGTACCTGGTCGACACGCTGGAAACCACGCTGGACCTGCTTGCGCGAGCACCGGAGACCGATGCGGGGCTGCACTTCTTCCGTCTCGCGCTGTTTCACGAGGACCGGCACGCCGAAGCGCTGGCGCGCATGGCCCAGGCGCTGGGCTTGCCGATGCCGGAGCTGTCCTGGCCGGTGCCCTTTGCGCTGCGCCCGGCGGTGCACGTGCCCGCGACCCGCTGGCGGCTGGGCTGCGAGCCCGGCCGCGGCTTCGTGTTCGACAACGAGTGCGGGGCGCACGACTGCCCGGTGGCGGAGTTCGAGATCGACGCGCAGCCGGTCACGTGGGCGCAGTACGTCGAGTTCATCGAGGACGGTGGGTACGACGAGCGCGGCTGGTGGTCGCCCGAGGGCTGGGCCTGGCTGCAGGCCACCGGCCGGCGTGCGCCGCGCTACGTCGAGCAGGTGCGCCACGGCGTGCTGGTGCAGCGCGGCGACATGATGGTGCGCGCGGCGATGAACGCCCCGGTGATGCATGTCAGCTGGCACGAGGCGCAGGCCTGGTGCCGCTGGGCCGGGCGGCGCCTGCCGACCGAGCTGGAGTGGGAAACGGCGGCCGGCGTGGCCGCGGGGCGCGGCTTCCGTTGGGGCGAGGTGTGGGAGTGGACCGCCAGCCGCTACGCCCCCTATCCCGGCAGCGAGCGGCCTCGCCAGGCCGCAGAGAGCGCGCCGCCGGCCGGCGGCCTGCGGGTGCTGCGCGGGGCCTCGTTCGCGACGCGCCCGCGCATGAAGCACCTCAAGGGGCGCCTCGCCTGCGCGCCCGAGCGCGACGACCTGTTCTGCGGTTTCCGCAGCTGCGCGGTGTGAACGGGGCCGTTCAGCGCTTGGGCTTGCGCCAGGTCCACCACGGCAGCACCTGGCGCAACGACAGCACCTCGCCGCTGCGTGCCGGCGCATAGCCGGGCAGGGTGGCCAGCACCTGCTGCCAGGCCGCGCTGCGCAGCAAGGCACGCAGCTTCAGCACCTCGGGCTGTTCCAGGTGCGAGCGCAGCGTGACCAGGAAATACTGCTCGCGCGCCAGCTCGATGAAGTCCAGCCCGCGCCGGCGTGCCGCTGCCTCGATGCCGAAGGCCACGTCGGCGCTGCCGCTGGCCACCGCCTCGGCCACCGCCTCGTGCGACGGCTCGGCCTGCTCCCAGGTGGCGATCGCCGAGGGTTCCAGCCCGGTGCTCGCGAGCAGCTGCTCCAGCACCACCCGCGTGCCGGTGCCGCGCTGCCGGTTCGTGAAGCGCAGCCCGGGGCGGGCCAGGTCCGCGAGTCCCTGGATGCCCAGCGGATTGCCGGCCGGCAGGATCAGCCCCTGGGTGCGTTCCGCGAAGCCGATCAGCTTGTGGTGGCCGGGCTTGAACATCGGCCGGTAGACGCGCGCCGTGGGCGAGCTCGGCGGGGTCTGCACCAGTGCATGGAACCCGGCGACGACGCAGCGGCCTTCGTTGAGCGCGGCGAGTGCATCCACGCTGCCCATGAACTGGATCTCCAGGTGCAGCTTGTGCTGCGCGATGGCCATCTCGCGCAGCCGCGGCAACGCCGCGTCGTGGCTGGCATAGACCGACAGCACGCCCGCCTCGGCGTCGAAGGCCACCGCGAAGGCGCGCTCCAGCTCGCTGCGCAGGGCCTCCACCTGCGGCGCGAGGCGCGCACGCGCACGGCGCTCGGCCCACAGCAGCTTCTCGCCGAACGGGGCCAGCTGCGCGCGCTGGCCCTTGGACCACACCAGCAGCGACTGGCCCAGCTCCTGCTCCCAGCGTTTCAGTTCGCCCCACACGTGGCGGTACGACAGGTTCACCTCGCGCGCCGCAGCGGAGATCGACCCGCTGCGATGGATGGCTTCCAGCAGGTGCAGCAACGGGTGATGCAGGTCGTCGTCCGGCGTCCTGTCGTTGCCCAGGGAGTAGGTGAGGCGAATCCTATGCATGCGAGTTCATATCGCGTGACGTGAAAGGCTCGCCTAGGATAGCCGGGCTGCCTTGCTGCGGCGTCGTCCCATGTCATCCTCTTTCGTCGAAGCCCTGCGCAGCACGTTGCATCTGCTCGTCACGCTGGACCCGCAACTGCTGCAGATCGCCTCCCTGTCCCTGAGCGTCAGCGCCGCCGCGACCGCCATCGGTACCGGCCTGGGCCTGGTGCTGGGCGCGTGGATCGCGGTGAACCAGTTTCCCGGCCGGCGCGCCGTGCTGGTCGTGCTCAACACCCTGCTGGCCCTGCCGTCGGTGGTGGTCGGCTTGCTGGTGTACCTGCTGCTGTCGCGCGCCGGCCCGCTCGGCGCGCTGGGCATCCTGTTCACCCCGGCCGCGATGGTGGTGGCGCAGACCGTGCTGGTGCTGCCCATCGTCACCGCGCTGTCGCGCCAGACCATCGAGGATGCGATGCGCGACCACGGCGAGCAGCTGCGCTCGATGGGCGCCGGGCGGCTGGGCTGCGCGCTGATCCTGCTGTGGGACGAACGCATGGCCATGCTGACGCTGGCGCTGGCCGCGTTCGGCCGGGCGATTTCCGAGGTCGGCGCGGTGATGATCGTCGGCGGCAACATCGAGGGCGTGACGCGGGTCATGACCACCGCGATCGCGCTGGAAACCAGCAAGGGCGACCTGCCGCTCGCGCTGGCGCTGGGCGTGGTGCTGCTGTCCATCGTGCTCCTGCTCAATGCGCTGATCGCGCTGCTGCGCGAGTGGCGCGTGCGTGCCGACGAGGCCTACGCATGAGTGCAGCCTTGAAACCGTCCCCGCAGGGGCTCGGCGCGCCGGCGGTGCCCGCAGAGGCGGCGCCCTCGGCGGCGCTGCCGCAGCTTGCGCTGCACCAGGCGAGCGTGCGCTTCGGCCGCAAGCTGGCGCTGCAGCAGGTCGACCTGGCCGTGCGCGGCGGCGAGCGCGTCGCGCTGGTCGGTGCCAACGGCAGCGGCAAGAGCACGCTGCTGCGCGCGCTGCACGGCCTGGTGCCGCTCAGCGAGGGGCGCCGCGAGGTGGCGCCCGGCCTGCGCCTGGCCATGGTGTTCCAGCGCCCGTTCATGCTGCGGCTGTCGGCACGGGCCAACGTCGAGCTGGCGCTGTTCCTTGCCGGCGTGCCGCGTGCCGAACGGCGTGACCGGGCCGAAGCGGCCTTGAAGCGCGTGGGCCTGGCCGACGAGGCACGCCGCAACGGCCGCGTGCTGTCCGGCGGCCAGCAGCAGCGCCTCGCGCTGGCACGTGCCTGGGCGCTGCGGCCGCAGCTGCTGCTGCTCGACGAACCCACCGCGAGCCTGGACCCGACCGCCAAGCGCGAGGTCGAGGAACTGATCGAGGAGTTCGCCGCGGCCGGCATCACGGTGGTGATGAGTTCGCACAACCTCGGCCAGGTCAAGCGCCTGGCCCGTCGCGTGGTCTACCTGGAGCAGGGCCGCATGCTCTGCGACGTCACGACCGACCACTTCTTCCAAGGACCGCTTCCCCGCGAAGCCGAGCTTTTTCTCAAAGGAGAACTTCCATGGCATTGATTACCGGGCTGCGCAGGCGCGCGCTGCTGGCGTGTGCCGGCATGGTGCTGGCTGCGGCCGGCACGACCTCCTGGGCGCAGGAGCGCCACATCGTGATGGCGTCGACCACCTCCACCGAACAGTCGGGCCTGTTCGCCCACCTGCTGCCGGCGTTCAAGCAGGCCACCGGCATCGCCGTGCGCGTCGTCGCGCTCGGCACCGGGCAGGCGCTGGACATGGGGCGCCGCGGCGATGCGGACGTGATGTTCGTGCACGACAAGGCGGCCGAGGAGAAGTTCGTCGCCGAGGGCTACGGCATCAAGCGCCAGCCGGTCATGTACAACGACTTCGTGGTCATCGGCCCGAAGGACGACCCGGCCGGCGTGCGCGGCAAGGACGTGGTGGAGGCCTTCCGCAAGCTGGCCGCCTCGTCCCATCCGTTCGTCTCGCGCGGCGACAAGAGCGGTACCCACTCGGCCGAGCTGCGCTACTGGAAGGAAGCCGGCGTCGACGACCCGGCCGGGAAGGTGGCGGGCTACAAGGCCTGCGGCTGCGGCATGGGCCCGGCGCTCAACATCGCCTCGTCGTCCAATGCCTACGTGCTGGCCGACCGCGGTACCTGGCTGTCGTTCAAGAACCGCGGCGACCTGGTCGTGCTGGTCGAGGGCGACAAGCGCCTGTTCAACCAGTACGGCGTGATCGTCGTGAACCCGGCCCGGCACCCGCACGTCAAGCGCGACCTGGCCCAGGCCTTCGCCGACTGGGTGGTCTCGCCGCAGGGCCAGGCCACCATCGCCGAGTACAAGATCAACGGCGAACAGCTGTTCTTCCCCAACGCCAACGAAGAGCGCTGAGCCGCACGCGCCCGCGCCATGCGGGCCGCCCGGCCCGGCCGGGCCGGACCTCGGCCTGCGGGGAGATCACCCGGCCGTCGCCGGGGCGGCATCCTGGCCGGATGTCCCGCCACGCTCCCTCGCGCACTTTCCCTGCTTCCCCGTCCCCGGGCCATGACGCCTTCATGGCCGGCATCCTGAGCAACCGCCACGACCGCGCCATCCTCGCTGGCCATGAACCCGCTGGTGCCGCGCCGGAAGCCGTTCGAGCGCAAGCCGGCATCCTGCCGGCGGCGCTGGTCATGCTTGCAGGTGGGCGAACCGGCGGCCTGCGCGAGCGCCGGGGCCGGCCCGGCGTGACCCTGCGCGGGGTGTGGCACCTGGCCACGCGGCGGCACACGCGACAATCGGCGCCAGGGTCGTCACGGACAGGCAAGGCGGCATGACGTCGGAGATGGGGGTGATCGCGCTGGGCGCCATGGCGGCCGGCTTCGTGCAGGGGCTGTCGGGCTTCGGCTTCGGCATGGTCGCGATGTCGATCTGGGTCTGGAGCCTGGATCCGCACCTGGCCGCGGTACTGACCGTGGCCGGTTCGCTGGCCGGGCAGGTGCTGGCCGCCCTGACCCTGCCGCGGCGCTGGAACTGGGCGATGCTGCTGCCGCTGCTGGGCGGCGCGGCGCTGGGCGTGCCGCTCGGGGTGCGCGTGCTGCCGATGCTGGACGTGCACTGGTTCAAGCTGGCCTTCGGGGCCTTCCTGTTGGTCACCTGCCCGTTGATGCTGCTTGCCCCGCGCCTGCCGCGGGTGCAGGGTGGCTGGCGGGGCGATGCGCTGGCCGGCATGGCCGGCGGCGTGATGGGCGGGCTGGGCGGCTTCACCGGCGTGATCCCGACGCTGTGGTGCACCCTGCGCGGGCTGGAGAAGGAAACCCAGCGCGCGCTGATCCAGAACTTCAACCTCGCCACGCTGATCGCGACGATGGTGGCCTACCTCGCCTCCGGTGCCGTGCAGCCGGCGATGGCGCCGGCACTGGGCCTGGTGGGCGTGTCGCTGTGCGTGCCGGTGCTGCTCGGGGCGCGCTGGTATGCGCGGCTGAGCCAGCAGGCGTTCCGGCAGGTGGTGCTGGGCCTGCTGACCGCCTCCGGCGGGGTCGTGTTCGTCTCGGGCCTGGTCGCGCTGCTGCGCAGTTGAACGCAGGGCCTCAGGCGGGGCGCAATGCCCGCTGCAGCGCCGCACGCGCGAGCAGGCGGGTGGAGTCCAGCGTCGGCAACGGTGAGCGGTCGTCGTCGACGAGCAGCGGGATCTCGGTGCAGCCGAGCACCACGGCGTCGCAGCCCTGCTCCTTCATGCGCTGGATCACCTGGCGGAAGCTCGCGAGCGCCTCGGGCGTGAAGATGCCGCGCACCAGCTCGTCCATGATGAGGCGGCCCAGCATGTCGCGTTCGGCCGCCGTGGGGCGCTGCCATGCGAGGCCGCGCGCCGCCAGGGCTGCGGGGTAGACGTCGCTGTCGACCAGCCAGCGCGTGCCGGTGATGCCCAGCCGGCGGAAGCCGCGACGCAGCGCTTCGTCGGCCACCACCTCGGCGATGTGCAGCCACGGCAGCGGCGAGGCCGGCCGCACGAGGTGCATCGCCTGGTGGATGGTGTTGTCGGGGCAGATCAGGACGTCGGCGCCTGCCTGCGCCAGCTTGCGGGCCGAGGAGAGCATCAGCGCAGCCACGCCTTGCAGGTCGCCGCGATCGAGGCAGGCGACGTAGTCCTCCAGCGAATGCGTGTGCATCGACACCTCGGGGTGGGCGTGGCCACCCAGCCAGCGCGGGCCTTCGGTGCAGATCGTGCGAAAGCACAGCGCGGCACCCTCGGCCGAGCAACCGACGATACCGATGTGTTGCGGCATGGACAGGCTCCCGTGCCCCGGCGGGGCTCGGCCGATTCTGCAACGCGGGCACGCAAGGCACAGGGCTTGCCCGGACGGCTGGCATGGCCTTGGACCGCATGAGCTCGCCCGACCCTCACCGCCTGTCGCTGAATGCCGATCCCCGCCAGCAGCGGTTCGAATGGCGCCTGCAGCGCATCGTCTGGCCGCTGCTGGCGCTGCTGCTGGTCGCGGTGGCCGCCGGCCTGCTGGGGCAGGGGCCTGCGGCCCGGGCCTCCGGCGGCTCCGAGGCGGCGGGCCTCACGATGCGCTACCAGCGCTTCCTGCGCCGGGGCTCGCCCGAGGCGCTGGAGCTGCGCCTGCGCGCCGCGTCGGACGAGGTGCGCCTGCAGGTGGCCGCGCGCTACCTCGAATCCGTGGCGTGGAGCGAGGTGTTCCCGGCGCCGCTGCGCGTGACGGCCGACGACGAGGCGGCGACGCTGGTGTTCCACGCCCGGCCGGGGCAATGGACCGTGGTACGCGTGCAGCTCCAGCCCCGCGGCGTCGGCACCGCGCAGGGATGGCTGGCGGTGGATGGCGGGCCCCGGCAGCCGATCGGCCACTTCGTCTATCCGTGAAGAAGGTGGGAGCTGCACCATGGACGTCATCCTGCGCACGCTGGCGATCTATCTGTTCCTGCTGGTGCTGTTTCGTCTGGCCGGCAAGCGCGCGCTGAGCGAGCTGTCGACGCTGGACTTCATCCTGCTGCTGATCGTCAGCGAGGCCACGCAGAACGCGCTGATCGGCGACGACCATTCGCTGGTCACCGGGATGACGGTGATCCTGACGCTGGTGCTGATGGACCTGGGACTGTCCGTCGTCAAGAGCCGGTCGGCGACCATCGAGAAGATCATCGAGGGCACGCCGCTGCTGCTGGTCGAGCACGGCCGAGTGCTGCACGGCCCGATGCGGCGCTCGCTGGTCACCGAGGACGACGTGCTGCAAAGCGCGCGGCTCACGCACGGCCTCGAGCGGCTGGACCAGATCCGCTTTGCGGTGCTGGAGTCCAGCGGCGGCATCTCCATCGTGCCCCGGGACGATGCACCGGACGCGGACGCGATCGCGCGCCTGGTCGAGCAGGCCGTGCGGCGCGCACTCGCCGAGCCGCGGCCGGATTGACGCCCCTGAGCGAGGGCTCAGGCGCAGCCGCGCGCCAGTTCCCGGGTGAGTTCGGCCGCGCCGACCTCGCGGCAGCCGCTCGCGTCCTGCCCGGCCCACAGCGGCGTGAAGTCGCCGCTGCCCAGGCTTTCGGCCTTGGCGCGCAGCGGCGCGATCGCGCCCGTGGCCAGCGGAAATGCCGGTGCCGTCGGGCAGATCGGCCCCAGCTCGCGCATGACGCGGTTGACGATGCCGCGCGCCGGACGCCCCGTGAACACGTTGGTCAGTGCGGTGTGGCGCGCCGCCTCGCTGCGCAGCGCGCGGCGGTGGATCTCGCTGGTCGTCGCTTCCGGGCACAGCAGGTAGGCAGTGCCGACCTGTACGCCGGCGGCCCCCAGCACCATCGCGGCGGCCACGCCCTGCGCGTCGGCGATGCCGCCGGCGGCGATCACCGGGCGGTCCAGCGCCTTGACCAGCTGGCGCACCAGCGGCAGCGTGCCGACCTGGGTGCTGAGGTCGTCGGTCAGGAACATGCCGCGGTGGCCGCCGGCCTCGACGCCCTGCGCGATCACCGCGTCGACGCCGCGCCGCGCCAGCCAGCGGCCTTCCTCGACCGTGGTGGCCGAGGCCAGCACCTTCGCGCCCCAGCTGCGCACGCGCGCCAGCAGCGCGTCGTCGGGCAGGCCGAAGTGGAAGCTCACCACCGGGGGCCGGAACGCCTCCAGCACCTCGGCGGCCGCAGCGCTGAACGGCGCGCGGCCCGGGCCGGCGGGGATGCCGGCCGGATCGATGCCGAACTCGCGGTAGTAGGGCGCCAGCGTCTCGCGCCATGCGGCTTCGCGCTGCGCGTCCGGCTCCGGCGGCGCGTGGCAGAAGAAGTTGACGTTGTACGGTCGAGGGGTCTGCGCGGTCAGGCGCAGCAGTTCCTGCCGCATCGTTTCGGGCGTGAGCATCGCGCAGGGCAGCGAACCAAGCGCACCGGCGTTGCAGACGGCCACGGCCAGCGCGGCGCCTTGCACGCCGGCCATGGGCGCCTGGATGAGCGGGATCTCGATGTTCAGCAGTTCACGCAAGGTGGTCATGGCGTCTCGTCGGCAAGGGTCCGTCGGGCAACCTGCCGGCCTGCGGCAGGAAGGATACTGACGTCTGTGATGTGAAAGCGGGAGGAACGCATGGACAGCACTCGATGGTGCCGCAGGTTGGCGACCTGCGTGGCGGCGATGGTCATCGGCCTGCAGGCGGCGACGGCTGCGGCCGACCCCTGTCCGCCGCAGCCCGTGCCGCCTTCCGGTGCCGATGCGCAGCACGCGCGGCTGAACGCACGCGACCGCGGCCTGCTGTGGCGCATCGAGCGCGACGGCCGCAGCTCCTGGCTGTACGGCACCATCCATGTCGGCCGCCACGAGTGGAGCGTGCCCGGCCCGGCGGTGCGGGCGGCCCTGGCGCGCAGCCGCCGCATCGCGGTGGAACTGGACCTGACCGATCCCGCCACGGTGCAGCAGGTCCAGCAGGTGCTGACCGGTTCGCTGGACCTGCCCGAGCCGCTGCGGCGTCGCCTGGCGCGTCAGGCCGAGCGCGCCTGCGTGGACGCGGAGCAGCTGGCGGGGCTGCATCCGGTGGTCCAGGCGATCACTTACGGCGTGCTCGAGGCGCGCTGGGAGGGCCTGCATTCGGCCTGGGCGCAGGAGTTCATGCTGGCCGGGTACGCGCGCCGCACCGGCAAGCCGGTGGTGTCGCTGGAGACGCCGCAGCAGCAGGCCGACGCGCTGCTGCCGCGCAGCGCCGAGGAGGCGCTGCGGGCGATCGAGGACCAGCTCGAGCAGCTGGAGCAGGGCCAGGTCCGTCGCATCACCCGCAGACTGGCCGACGCCTGGGAGCGCGGCGACCTGGAGGACCTGGCCGGCTACGAGCAGTGGTGTGACTGCATCCGCAGCGAGGCGGACCGGGCCGCGCTGCGGCGCCTGCAGGTCGACCGCAATCCCGGCATGGCCGCGCGCATCGCCGCCCTGCACGACGAGGGGGAGGTGTTCGCCGCAGTCGGTGCGCTGCACATGGTGGGGCCGCAGGGCCTGCCGGCGTTGCTGGCCGCGCGCGGCTTCCGGGTCGAGCGGGTGCATTCCGGCGCCCCCGTGGCAGGGCCTGCGCGGTAGCCCGCGTGCCCGCTTGCCGCGTGGGGGTTCGTGCGAGGCAAGCCCGGCCGGAGTAGAGTCGGTGGACGCGACAGGAGATGCCGTCGATGAAGCCCAAGCCCCTTGCCGCCATGGTCCTGGCGGCCTGCACGCTGGGCGCCGCGCACGCGGCGCTGCCGGTCGGCGCTCCGGCGCCGGTGTTCACCGCCGAGGCCGCGCTCGGCGGCCGGACCTTCACGTTCTCGCTGGCCGAGGCGCTGCGCGAAGGGCCGGTGGTGCTGTACTTCTACCCCAAGGCCTTCACCAGCGGCTGCACGATCGAGGCGCACGCCTTCGCCGAGGCCACGCCGCAATTCCAGGCACTCGGTGCGCGCGTGATCGGCATGTCGGCCGACGACATCGCGACGCTGCAGCGCTTCTCGGTTGAGGCCTGCGGCAGCAAGTTCCCGGTGGCCGCCGACCGCGAGGCGCGCGTGATCCGGCAGTACGACGCGGCGCTGGCCGCGCGTCCCGACACCGCGGACCGCATTTCCTACGTCATCGGCCCGCAGGGACGCGTGCTGCACGTGCACGCCGGGTCGGACCCGTTGGCCCACGTGCGCAGCACGCTGCAGGCCGTGGAGGCATGGCGGCGCAGCCAGGCCGGCAAGTGAGGCCGGGGTTCAGGCCGGGGCCGCGGCCAGCGGGGCGGACGGCCGCCGTCGCGCCAGGCCGAACCACGGCCGCAGCAGCGCGACGCGTCGCACCCCCTCGTAGCCCGCGAAGCTGAGCGCCAGCGTCAGCACCACCAGCACCGGGCCTTCGGCCAGCGGCGGCCATGCCAGCGGCGCGAGCGCCTGCGTCAGCAGCACGATCAGCGTCTGGTGCAGCAGGTAGACCGGAAACACCGCATCGCACAGGTAGCGGCGCCAGGCGTGGTCGCGGTCCCAGTGCACGCGCGCAAAGCCGATCGCGGCGGCGATCCCGCACCATTGCGCGGTGCCGAACGCCACCGGCCGCAGGCCGCGCAGCGCTTCTGCCCCGGGCCAGCCGGTGTAGCGCAGCGCGAGCATCGCCCAACCGGCCAGGGCCAGCACCAGCGCCGCATGGCGCAGCCGCGCGAACCCGTCCCACGCCTCGGGCCGGCGGGCGAGCACCGCACCGAGCAGGAACAGGCTCAGGTAGGCGGCATGGTTGTACCAGTCGTCGACCAGCGCGTGGGTGGACGGAAAGCGCGGTGCCAGCATCCCCCGCCAGGCGACCATCAACGCGAGCGGGGCCAGCAGCAGCGCCGGGCCACGCAGCAGGCGCAGCGCGGGGACGGCCGCGCGCTCCAGCGCCGCAGGAACGCCGCGCACCAGCGCCCACAGCACCAGCGTGTAGACCCACAGGTAGGCCACGAACCAGAGGTGGTTCCAGGTCGGCAGGATCAGGCAACCGGCACCGGGGCGGCAGAAGCCGCCGTGGCCCTGGAAGTACAGCCGCAGGAAGTCCAGGTAGCCGCCGGCGTAGCCGTGCTGCTGCACCACCTCGAAGTACGGCTGGGGCGGCACGACCAGCAGCATGCCGCAGGCCAGGGGCAGCAGCAGGCGCTGCGAGCGCGCGCGCAGCCAGCCGCGGCCTGCGTCGCGCGCCAGCATCGTCGACGTGGCCACGCCCGAGACCAAGAACAGCAGCCCCAGCCTCCACGGCGAACTGAGCAGCATCCAGGGCTCGGGTGCCGGGCCGGCGTGCGGGCTCTTCACATGCCAGTCCCAGCTGACGTAGTACATGCCGACGTGGTAGAGCACCAGCACGCCGAAGGCGGCGATGCGCAGCCAGTCCAGGAAGTACAGGCGGGAGGTCGGTGCGTGCGTCATGACAGCAGCCTAGGCGCTGGCGCACCGTGCGGCAGCGGCCTGGGGCGAAGCGCGGGCAGGCCGGGGCGAACCGGACTCAGCCGGGCCCGAGCCGCGCCACCAGCGCCGCCCGCCACGCCCGGCTGCAGGGCACCTCGGCGCCGCTGCGCAGTACGACGAGCGCATCGCCCTTGTCGCCGCGCGGCAGCACATGGGCCACGCGGTGCAGGTTGACGGCCGCGCTGCGGTGCACCCGCGCGAAGTGCGACGGCAGGTCCGCGAGCAGCGCCGCCAGCGGCCGTCGCATCAGCCACTCCCGCGCACCGACGTGCACGTAGTTGTCCGCCGCTTCCAGCCAGTCGATCTGCGCGCAGTCCACCACGTGGACCCGGCCGCGGTCGGCGATCAGCAGCTGCTGCGCGGGCAGGGCGGGGGCGGCGGCCGGGCGGTCGCGCTCGAGCAGGCGCTGCACCGCGCGCGCCAGGCGCTCGGGCTCCACCGGCTTGAGCAGGTAGTCCAGGGCCGCGGCGTCGAAGGCCTGCAGCGCATAGCGGTCGAAGGCGGTGACGAACACGACCTCCGGCGCCGGGTCGGGCAGCGAGGCGGCCACGTCCAGCCCGCTGCAGCCGGGCATCTGCACGTCGAGGAACACGGCATCCGGGGCCAGGGTGGCGCACAGCTGCAGGGCCTGCACGCCGTCGCCGGCTTCGCCCACCACTTCCAGCGCCGGCCAGGGGGCGAGCATGCGGCGCAGCTTGGCGCGCGCCAGCGGCTCGTCGTCGACGATCAGCACGCGCATGGCAGCTCCATCACGGCCGCCACGCCGCCGCCGGCCAGCGGCTCCAGGCGCAGCCAGGCGGCCTTGCCGTGCAGGGCCTGCAACCGCTGCATGACGTTGCCGAGCCCCACGCCGGGGGCGGCGGACGGCGCCAGCGTGCCGCCGTCGTCGCGCACCGTCACGCGCAACCGGCCGGCCTCGACGCCGGCCTGGACGACGATGCGGGTCGGCTCGCGCCGGCGTTCGACCACGTGCCGGAAACAGTTCTCGAGCAACGGCTGCAGGGACAGCGTGGGCACGGGGCACGCGAGCGCCGCGGCGTCGACCTGCCAGGCGATCGAGACCCGGTCGGCGAAGCGTTCGCCCATGATCTCGGCGTAGGCGTGCAGCAACCTCAGCTCCTCGTGCAGCGGCTGCTGCGGGCGCTGCACCAGGTCGGTGGCGGCGCGCAGCAGCGTGGCCAGCCGGGTCAGCAGCGCGTCGGCGCGATCGGGGTCGGCATGGATCAGGGCCGAGATGGTGTTCAAGGCGTTGAACAGGAAATGCGGCTGCAGCTGCTGCGCCAGCAGCAACAGCTGTGCCTCGCGCGCGAGCGCCCGTTCACGCTCGGCCTGCAGGCGTGCGCCGTTCCAGGCGAGGTAGGAGCGCACGCCGAACTGCACGCCGCAGAACAGCAGGTAGAACACCGCGAAGCGCGCGGTCTCGGGCAGGACCACCTCGGCCAGCGGTTCGTGCGGGTAAGCTTGGCCGGCGGCGGCGTACAGCGCGACGCGCAGCAGGTGGACCAGCGGCACGAACAGCAGCGACAGCGGCAGCGTGATCGCGAGCATCGTGCCGAACCAGCGCGCCGGCTGGTCCAGCCAGCGGTCCAGGCGGCGGGCCTGGTGCCACTGCACCAGCAGCACCGCGGTGGCAAGCAGCGCCGAGCTGCCTTCCAGCACCAGCGCGCGCCACGCCGCCTCCCAGCCGCCTTGCGGATGGTTGCGCATCTCGGCCACCATCATCAGCAGCCAGAAGCCGGCCCAGGCCGTTGCCATCGCCCAGCCCAGCGAGCGCCGGGCCGCGGGCGACGACGCGACCGCTTGCGCTGCGTCGTCCATCGTCGCGCCTCCACGCGGGGCGGATGCCCGGACCCATGTTAGCGAAAGCCGCGCAGCGTCCACCGCCTGCGGCGGGCAGGACGACGCCGGCGCGGCGCTAGGCGCTGGCGGCGCGCACCTCGTCCAGGGAGGTGATGCCCTGCAGCACCTTCTCGATGCCGTCCTGCCGCAGCGTGCGCATGCCTTCGCGCAGCGCCTGCTGCTGGAGTTCCTCCGACGTCGCACCGGTGCGCACCAGGCGGCGCAGCTCGCGCGAGACGACCATCAGCTCGTGCATGCCCGTGCGGCCGTGGAAGCCGGTGCCGTGGCAGTGCGGGCAACCCGGGCTGTAGTGGTGCATCAGCCGGCCGTCGTGGCCGAAGCGTTGCAGCCAGTCGTCCAGCACCTGGTCGCGGTCGAACTCCGGGGCGTCGGCGGGGCAACCGTGCAGGTAGTCGTCGAGCAGCTCCTCGACTTCCTCGTCGGTGGCCGGGTGCGTCTGCCGGCACTTCTCGCACAGCCGGCGCACCAGGCGCTGGGCCAGCACGGCTTGCAGCGCGTCGGCGACGTTGAACGGGTCCAGCCCCATGTCCACGAGGCGCGAGACGGCCTCGACCGCATGCCCGGCATACAGCGACGACAGTACCAGGTGCCCGCTCAGCGAGGCTTCGATCCCGACCAGCGCGGTGTCGCGGTCGCGCACCTCGCCGGCCATGATGACGTCCGGGTCGGCGCGCAGGAAGGCGCGCAGGGCCCGCGCGTAGGTCCAGCCGATGCGCGGGTCGATCTGCACCTGGCGCAGTCCGGGCTGGGCGATCTCGATCGGGTCCTCGGCCGTCCAGATCTTGCGTTCGGGCACGTTGATGAAGCTCAGTGCCGAATGCAGCGTGGTGGTCTTGCCGGCACCGGTCGGGCCGACGCACAGCACCAGGCCCTGGGGACGCTCGAGCACTTCCTTGAGGCGGTCCAGGTTGGCGGCCGACAGCCGCAGCTTCTCCAGCGGCAAGGGCTGGGCGGCGGTCAGGATGCGCATGACAACGTCTTCCAGGCCGTCGTGGGTCGGGATGGTGGCCACGCGCAGCTCGACCGGGCGGTTCGGCACGAAGCGCGCGAAGTCGATGCGCCCGTCCTGCGGCCGGCGGCGCTCGGCCACGTCCAGGTTGCTCATGATCTTCAGGCGCGAGACCAGGGCCTGGCGGTGGGTATACGGCAGTTCCAAGTGGTCCTGCAGCAGCCCGTCCTTGCGGAAGCGCACCTTGATGGTCTCCTGCCCGGGGTAGCACTCGACGTGGATGTCGGTCACCCCCTGCTCGTGGGCGTCGACGATCATCGCGTGCACCAGCCGCAGCAGCGTCGGGTCGGCGGGGCCGACCTGCAGGTGCCGGCCCGCCTCGGCCTCGCGCATCAGCGTGGCGGCGAGCTGGCGGGCGTTCTCCGGCTGCGGGTCCACCGACCCGATGACCGGGCTGATGTAGCCGAGCTCGCTGCTGGCGGCCCAGAGGTCCAGGCTGTGCGCCTCGTAGGCGGTCTGGATCGCTTCCGGCAGCGCACCGAACTGCGCGAGCGCCGGCACGATCTTCAGCTGCGTGTGGAACTCGAGCTCTTCGAGCACCTCGGAGCGCGAGGGGTCCTCCAGCGCGACGACCAGCCGCCCGCCGCGCAGGAGCAGCGGCAGCGCGTTGAGCCGCACCGCGATCAGGTAGGGCAGCTTGCCCAGCGCCTGTGCCTCGACGGGAAACTGCGTCACGTCGACGAGCGGGTAGCCCATCTTGTAGGCCAGCGCGGTCTGCAGCTCCTGGCGCGACACCCATTGCCGCTGCACCAGCAGCTCGCCCAGCGGCATCGAGCGTTCCCTGGCCTGCTGGGCCAGCGCCTGCTGCAGCTGCTGTTCGTCGATCACGCCCAGCGACACCAGCGCCTCGCCGATGCGCATGGCCGGGGCGCGTGCCTGCTGCTCGAGCGCGGCCATCAGCCTGTCGGCATTGACGATCTTCTGCGCCACCAGCAGGTCTCCGAGCTTGCGGCCGCGCAGCTGGGTCTGCTGGCTCGCGGCGGTGTCCACCTGGTCCTGCGTGGTGACCTGGCGCGTCACCAGCACCTCGCCGACGCGCGGACCGATCTCCACCGAACGGTAGGCATGGCGCGGGATGAACAGGCGGGTCACGCCGCCGTGTTCGTCTGCCGGGGGGAACAGGAACAGCCCCAGCTTGGTTTCGACGTGGCCCACCGTCTCGCCTTCGAGGTCGCGCCCGGTGGTGGCGCGGACGATGAAGTGCACCCGCGGGCGGCGGTCGAGCATGTCCGCATGCGGGTCGTCCGGGGCCACGCCGATCGGCCGCAGCACCTCCAGCAGGTGCAGCGACCGGAAGTGGGAGAACTGCACCGGCATGGTCGTGCGCGCCGGAGGCACCTGGACGTGCGCCACCGTCTCCTCCGGGACGAAGAAGATCAGCCGGCCGGCCATCTGCCGGCCGTTGAGGCCTTCGATCTCGCAGCAGATCGGGTGCTGCTGTTCGGTGGCTTCAGGGTAGGCGCCAAAGGGCGGTGTCGGCCAGCGGAACACCGAACGCCGCGACTTCTCCCGCACCGCGGGGGCGGCGGAGATCGGGCCGGACGTCGGCTCGGGCAGGTCGTCCGGCGGTATGCGCCGGGTCTCGATCAGGGACAGCGGTGCCGGGACGGGCATGTCGACCTCACATCCTCTTGTTGTTGCATCTGATTTTCAAGCAAGGCTTGTGCTCGCTTACATCGCGAGCGGCGAAACCGCCAACTATGCCGGACGCGCGTGAGCAGGAAGGGAGCAAAAGCACCGACGGTGCGACAGATTTGGCACCATTGTCACCCCTGTGGCGCAACCTTGCTGCCCGATCAGGCGGTTGGCATACTGCGTGCAAGACCCCGTGGCGTATGCCCCGCGCCAACCTTCTAGGACGACGCGTTTGCCCTTGGACCTTTCTGCCGTTTCGATCGCGAGTGCTGCACTGGTGTTGCTGCTGGCGGGGCTGACGGGGCTTGCGGTGCGCCGGGTGCCGGACAGCCAAGGGGCCCGTTACTGGGCGCTGGCATTCGTTCCCCTGAGCATCGGCAGCTTCCTGGTGGGCCAGGGCGATGCCTTGCCGGCGCTGTGGCAGGTCCTGCGCGAACCCATCCTGCTGTCGGGCTACGGCCTGCTGCTGATCGGCCTGCGCCAGTACCTGCGCCGCTCCCGGCCCTGGGTGCTGGCCGGGACCGTGGTCCTGACGGCGCTGGTCGCCGCGGCCTTCTTCTCCGCCGTGGTGCCGTATCCGCCCGCGCGCGTGGCGGTGCGCAGCGCCGGGATCTTCGTGCTGATGTGCGCGGCGCTGCTGGCCCTGCGGCACCTGCGCGACGAGATGCTGCGCGACGTGCGGTACTACCTGCAGGCCTGCTTCTGCGCGATCGCGGTCCTCGCGGTGGTGCGCGCCGGCGTGCTCCTGCTGCCACAGGACGGTGCACGGGCGCAGTACCTCCATGCCGCCCTGACGCTGGTGATGACCATGCTGGTGCTCGCCGTGGTGGCCGGCCTGGCGTTGTTGATGACCGCGCGCATGAACGACGCCCTGGCGCGCCTGACGGTGCGCGACCCGCTGACCGGCGTCTTCAACCGCCGCGGGATCGAGGCGGCAGCGGCGACCACGCTGTCGTTCGCGCGCCGGCTTGGCTGCCCGGTGGCCCTGCTGGCCTGCGACGTCGACCATTTCAAGGCCATCAACGACCGCCATGGCCATGCCGGCGGCGACGAGGTACTGAAGGCGTTCGGGCGGCTGCTGGCCGAGCACTTCGCCGCCGCGGAACTGGTCGGCCGCGTCGGCGGGGAGGAGTTCGTCGTGCTGCTGCCCGGGGCCGACGAGGCCCAGGCCCGTGCCACGGCTGAAACCCTGCGGCTGCAGGTCGAGCGGCACCCCTTCGCACTGTCGAGCGGTCACTCGCTGCACCTGACGCTCAGCATCGGCGTGGCGGTGCAGGCGCGTTCCGAGACGAGCTGGGACGACCTGTTGCGCCGCGCGGACCAGGCGCTCTACCAGACCAAGGAGGGCGGGCGCAACCGCATCGTGGTGGCGCAGGCGGCGCCGCCGTCGGTGCCGGTGCGCCGCCTGCGCACCGGGGAGCGCCACGCATGACCGACGCACTGCTCGTGTTCGACCTGGCGAGCTACTGGGGGCTGGTGTTCGGCTTCGGGTTGCTGCTGCTCATCACCTCGGTGCTGCTGTGGGTGCTGCACCGCATGGTGCGCACCCCCGGCCCGGGCTTGTGGAGCGTCGCAGCGCTCGTCGCCCTGGCCGGGATGACGCTGGCCGGCAGCCAGATGCAGGGCACGGCCGCCTGGCAGCGCGGGCTGTTCGTGCTGGGCGAAACGCTGGTGGTGCTGGGCATCGCGCTGGTCGGCGAGGGGCTGCGCCGGTTCTGCGGAAGGCAGTCCTCGCTGCGCTGGGTCGCGGCCCTCGCCGCGCTGCAGCTGCTGCTGGGGGCCGTGCTGGAGGCCGCGGGGCGCCCGCTGCACCACGGCATCGCGATGTCGGTGCTGGTCGGCGCGCTGTGGCTGTGGATCGCCTGGACCGCGATCCGCCACACGCAGGCGGACTGCCTGCTGCTGTCCGTCGGGCTGATGCTGTGCGCGATCGTGGAAGCCGCCGGCTGGGGCGCGCGGGCCGTCGTGCTCGCGCGGTCGCTGCAGGGGGAGGCGGGGCTGGGCATCGTGCAGGCGAACGCGGTGCTGCTCGTGCCGTCCTTCGTCGCGACCGGCGTGCTGGTCATGCTCTACGTGCTGCTGGTGAACTTCCGCCTGGCCCGCGAGCTGCACGACAAGGCCGTGCGCGACCCCCTGACCGGTGCCTTGAACCGTCGCGGCTTCGAGGAAACCACCAACCGGCTGGCCTCGCTGTCGGCCGAACTCGACCAGTCGGTGGCGGTGCTGGTGCTGGACATCGACCACTTCAAGCAGGTCAACGACACGCACGGCCACCATGTTGGCGACCTGGTGCTCAAGGCGCTGGCGCGCCTGGTGCTCCGTGCCAAGCGCGAGACCGACCTGTTCGCGCGGCTGGGCGGCGAGGAGTTCTGCCTGGTGCTGCCGGGCACCGACGTGCCGGGTGCCAAGGTGTTCGCCGACCGCCTGCGGCGCAGCTTCGAGACGCTGGAGATCGACACCGGCCGCAGCTTCCTCAGCTGCACGGTGAGCGTGGGCGTGGCCTACGCGTCGGCCGCGGCGCTGCGCAGCGGCCGCACCGACGTGCTGGACCTGCTGCAGCAGGCCGACGAGGCGCTCTACGAGGCCAAGCGCGCCGGGCGCAACCGGGTGCGCTTCTTCGCCTCGCCCGAAGTGCTGTCCAGCCGGCTCGACTCGCGCCTGTTCGCGCCGAGCAGCAACTTCGAGCCGACGCTGCCGCCGCCGACCACGGCGGCCGGCTGAGCGGGCCGATAGACTGCAGGGCACGGGCTTGCGGGAGGAGCCACGCCATGCCTGAGACGTCTGCCCCGGCCACGCTGGTCGACCACTATGCGTGGATGGCACGCTACAACCAATGGATGAACCGGCGCCTGTACGACGCGGCGGCGCGCCTGGACGATGCCGAGCGCAAGCGCGACCGCGGCGCGTTCTTCGGTTCCATCCACGGCACGCTGAACCACCTGTGCGTGGCCGACAAGATCTGGCTGCGCCGCTTTGCGGACAGCGGCATGGACTTCCCGATGCTCACGGAGGAGGTGCTCGCGCTGCCGGCGTTCACCGGGCTGGACATGGTGCTGTTCGCCGACTTCGAGGCGATGCGCCGCCATCGCGAGGTGATGGACCGTGCCATCGTCGCGTTCGCGCAGGCCCTGACGCCGGCGCAGGCGAGCGGCACCTTCCGCTACGCCAACACCCGGGGCGTGGAGCGCAGCCACCCGTTCTGGCAGGCGCTGAGCCACTTCTTCAACCACCAGACCCATCATCGCGGGCAGGTGACGACGCTGCTGGTGCAAGCCGGCATCGACCCGGGCGTCACGGACCTGATCGTGCTGGCCGACGGCGCGCAGGGTTGAGGCGCCTGCGCGCGCGCCGGGTCACATGTCGCGCGGGCGGAAGGTGATCTCGATCGGCGAGGGCACGCGGCCGTTGTCGTCACGCGGCAGCTTCTGCGCCTTCTCGATCGCACGCAGCACGGCGTCGTCCCACTCGGCATTGCCGCTGGACTTCGTCAGCCTGGACGACAGGATGGTGCCGTCGGGTGCGGCGCGCACTTCCACTTCGGCGACGATGTTCGCCACCGAGGTGTCGGTGAACACGATGTGCGGCCGGATCGCCGCCTTGAGCTTGCCGGCGTAGCTGGGCGAGGGCGAACCCGCCGCGCCGCCTTGCGCCGCGCCGGTGTCCTGTACCCCGCTGGCGGCCTGGCTCATCAGGCGCTTGAGGCGCTCCTCGCGCTGGGCCTGCAGGCGCTGCTCCTGCTCGGCGGCCAGGCGCTTGCGTTCGGCCTCTTCCCTGGCCTTACGCTGTTCCTCCTGCTTGCGCAGTTCGGCCTGCCGGCGCTTCTCGGCTTCTTCCTGCTTGCGCTTTTCCTCCGCGAGGCGGCGCTGTTCCTCCTCGCGCTTGCGCTGCTCGGCTTCCTCGCGCTGGCGCTGTTCTTCCTTCTTGCGCTCGCGTTCCTTCTCGAGCGCGATCTCGGCCGCGCGGTCGGGCTCCTCGCGCTGCACCGGCGGGGCCGGGGGCGTGGGCTTTTCCTCCACGACGGGTGGTGGCGGCGGAGGCGGCGGCGCGGGGGCGGCAGCCTGCGGGACGGCGGCCCACAGTTCGGCCTCGACCGCATCGGGCTCGCTCGATTTCCAGTTCACCCCCAGGGCCAGCCCCAGCACCAGCAGCGCGTGCATCAGCAGGGCCAGCAGCAGCCCGCGGCCGCGCCGGTCGGGCGCGCGGGGCATCAGGTCGTCGCGGCTGTAGGTGCTCGGGTTCATGCCGGTACTTCGTTCTTCAGCCGTCATCCGGTGGTCTTGGTCAGCAGGCCGACGCGCTGCACGCCGCCACGGCGCAGCAGGTCCATCACCCGGACCACCGCTTCGTACTTGACGGCCTTGTCCGCCGAGATCACCACGGGCGCATTCTCGGTGCCCTGCAGGGCCGACTGCACGTCGGTGACCAGGCGGTTGAGGCTGGTGCTGCCCTGGTCCTTGCCGTCCACGCGCAGCTTGAGCGCGTCATCCGTGCCGACCACCACCTCGACCACCCGGTCCGGCTTGCTGGAGGCCTTGCCCACCGTGGGCAGGTCCACCACGCCGGTGGTGATCAGCGGCGCGCTGACCATGAAGATGATCAGCAGCACCAGCATCACGTCGATGAACGGCACCATGTTGATCTCGCTGATGGTACGGCGACGCGAGCCGCCGCCACGGGGCGTGACGGCCGGCATCTCAGCGGCCTCCCGTCGCCGCGCCGGTCACGCCGGAGGCGTGGCCGATGTTGCGATGCAGGATGTTGGAGAACTCCTCGATGAAGGTCTCCAGCTTGATCGCGATGCGGTCGATGTCGCGCGCGAAGCGGTTGTAGGCGACCACCGCGGGGATGGCCGCGAACAGGCCGATCGCGGTGGCCACCAGCGCTTCGGCGATGCCCGGCGCGACGGTGGCCAGCGTCACCTGCTGCAGGTTGGCCAGCCCGGTGAAGGCGTGCATGATGCCCCACACGGTGCCGAACAGGCCGATGTATGGCGCGACCGAGCCGACCGTGGCGAGGAAGGACAGGTGCGACTCGACCGCATCGAGCTCGCGCTGGAAGCTCGCGCGCATCGCGCGGCGCGCACCGTCGAGCAGGGCGCCGGCATCGGTGACGCGGCGTTCGCGCAGCTTGAGGAACTCGCGCATGCCCGAGGCGAAGATGCGCTCCATCGGCCCGCCCTGGCGCGGGTTGTCGCTGGCCAGCTGGTACAGGTCGTTGAGGTTGCGTCCGGACCAGAACTCGCGCTCGAACTCGTCGTTCAGGCTGCGCACCCGGCCCAGGCCGAAGTACTTGCCGAAGATGATGGTCCAGCTCGCCAGCGACATTACCAGCAGCAGCGCCATCACCAGCTGCACGATCACGCTTGCGTGCAGCACCAGTTGAATGATCGACAAGTCCTGATTCATGTTGTCGTTTCCTGAAGGATGCCGGCGGGGATGCGCCGCGGCCGGAAGGTGGACGCATCCACGCAACCGATTTTGATATCCCCCTGGGCCAGCAAGGTTCCGTCGCGCCAGGCCTCCTGGGCGATCACCAGCGCTGCCTTGCCGGCCTCGCGCACCTGCACCGTGACGTGCAGCAGGTCGTCCAGGCGGGCCGGGGCGAGGTACTTCACCTCGGTGTGCACCACCACGAACATGACGCCGGCCTCGCGCCGCATGCGTTCCTGGCTGTGGCCGAGCGCGCGCAGCCACTCGGTGCGGGCGCGCTCGAAAAACTTCAGGTAGTTGGCGTAGAACACGACGCCGCCGGCATCGGTGTCCTCCCAGTAAACGCGCACGGGGAAGACAAAGGGTCGAGCCGGCCGGCTCAGGCGGTCATCGGACATGCAGGATGGTGGGGTGCGGCCGGCAGGGGCCGGCGCCTGTCCAGGGGTCGAAAGCGATCAATTATCGCTGGCTGCGCTGGTAGACCGGGCCCCAAAGGGGATGGCCGGCCTCGGACTTGCCCAGCGCGAAGCCCGGATCGGCGGCGCGCGCCGCGCGGAACGCGGCCTCGCACTCGGCGGTGCGCCGGCTGGTGCAGTAGATGAAGGCGAGGTACTTGTGTGCGGCGGCCTGGTCCTTGGGCGAGGGCAGGCCGGCCTGCAGCGCCGCGTTGAGGCGCTTTTCCGCCTGCGCGTACTGCCCGTCCTCGTAGGCCCGGATGCCGGCCAGCAGGGCCCCTTCGGCCGGGCGGGCGGCCAGCTCGATGATCCCGACGACGGGCTGCTGCGGCAGCTGGGCGCAGCCGGTCAGCACGGCGAGCAGCGCGACGGTCAGTGTCCACGACGGTTTCATGATCCGAATTTGTGTCTGATGGTCACGGGCTGCCCCGGCGTGACGTGCACCGTCACCTGGTGGGGCGGGAAGGCATCGTTGCGCAGGGTGATCGTGTGCCGGCCTTCGGGCAGGGTCAGCGTGGACAGCGGCGGCACGGTACCGGCCGGCGAACCGTTCACCTCGATGTGGCCCCAGGGGCTCACCGCCAGCTGCACCACGCCGGTGGCCGCGGCAGCAGGGGCGGGGCTTGCAGCCGCGGTGCGGGCGGCGTCGCGTTCGCGCGCACGGCGCTCGCGGGCGGTGTCCGCGGCACGGGTCGGCCTGGGTGCGGTCGCCGCCGGGGGCGTGGCGGCGACCACGGGCGCCGACGCCTCGCCGGTGCCTTCGACCGGTGCGGGAGGCGGCGGGGCGTCCGCCGTCTCCAGGGGCGCGGCGGGAGGCAGCGGTTCGGCAGGCAGTTCCGTCCCGGCCGCGGGGCCGGCAGGGGCGTCGGCGGCGAGGGTCGGGGCGGGTGCCGGGGTACCCGCCAGGTGCAGCCCGAGGGCGGCCAGCACGGCCACCACGGCGGCGCCGGCGCCGATCATCAGCCGGGTGCGCCGGGAGCGGCGGGCATCGGCCTCGGCCTCCTCCTGCTGGGCGGCTTCGGCCTGCTCGTCCAGCCAGTGACGCAGCTCGCGCGACAGCAGGCGCGCGGATCGGTAGCGCTGGTCCGGGTCCTTCTCCATCGCCCGGGCGGCGATCAGCGACAGTGCGACGGGCACGGCCGGGTTGACCTCGTGCGCCGGCGGCGGGGTGTGGCTGACCACCGCGGTGGCGATCTCGGTGAGCGTGGCGCCGGTGAACGGCCGGGTGCCGGTCAGCAGCTCGTACAGCACCACGCCGAGCGAGAACACGTCGCAGCGGCGGTCCACCGGCTGCGTCTGCTTCACCTGCTCGGGGGCCATGTAGTAGGGCGAGCCGGCCGCGAAATCGTCGGCGTCGTCCTGCTGGCTGGCGACCCGCGCGATGCCGAAGTCCAGCACCTTGGGCTGGGTGCGCCCGACCATGAAGATGTTGGCCGGCTTGATGTCGCGGTGCACGACGCCCTTGGCGTGCGCGTAGGCCAGTGCGTCGGCGACGCGCCGCACCAGCAGCGCGGCCTCGACGGGGGAGGGGCGCCAGCCTTCCTTGAGCAGCTGGCGCAGGTCCTTGCCCTTGAGCAGCTCCATCGCGATGTACGCGCCCTGCGGGCTGGTGCCGGCGTCGAACACCGTGACGATGTGCGGATGGTTGAGGCCGGCGGCGGCGCGGGCCTCGTTCAGGAACATCGCGGTGAACCGCTCGCGCGCCTCGGGCGAGAGGTCCAGGCTGACGGTCTTGATCGCGACCAGGCGCGACAGCAGCGGATCCTGTGCGGCGTAGACCGTCCCCAGCCCGCCTTCGCCGAGGCGGTACTTCAGCGCGTAGCGGCCGATGTGGCCGATGGTCGGCAGGTCGCGGGCCTGCACCGCGTCCGCCATCGCGGAGGTCGGGTCGACGACCGGCGCGGTCGCGGTGGTTCCGGCGCCGTCGGCGCGGGAAGGCGCGCGCAGGCGGGCCCGTTCGGCCTCGAGGGCCTGCTCGGGCGTCATCGCGAAGACGGTCTTCTGAAAATCCACGGCGGCAGCTTAGTGCATGCGATAGGCAGGCTCAATAACCGTAACCGTGACAAAAGCCCCGCATTTCGCCCACTCGGGTAACGGGGTGTGACCGCAGCGGCGGTCCGGGCGCTAACCGAGCAGCTGCTGGAGGCGGTGGACGGCCTCTTCCAGCAGGTCGCGCCGGCTGGCATAGGACAGCCGGATGTAGCGCTGCGTGTCGGCGTGGCCGAAGTCGCGCCCCGGCGTGATTGCCAGTTGCGCGCGCTGCATCACCTCGAAGGCGAAGTCCCAGCTGCTGGCGTGGTGCTTCGAGCAGTCGGCCCAGGCATAGAACGCGCCGTCCGGCTCGACCGGCACCGTCAGCCCGAGCCGGTTCAGCGCCGGCACCAGGAAGTCGCGCCGCGCCTTGAACTCGTCGCGGCGGCGCTCGTACTCGGCCAGGCTGTCGGGCTCGAAGCAGGCCAGCGCGGCGTGCTGGGACACCGTGGACGGACAGATGTAGAGGTTCTGCGCCAGCTTCTCGATCGCCGGCACCAGCGCGTCGGGCACCACCAGCCAGCCGAGCCGCCAGCCGGTCATGCAGAAGTACTTCGAGAAGCTGTTGATCGTCACGACGTCGTCGCCGTGCTCGAGCGCGCTGTGCCCGAAGGTCGCATCGAAGCTCTGGCCGAGGTAGATCTCGTCGACCAGCGTCACGCCGCCGCGCGCACGCACCGCCTCGACGATGCGGCGCATCTCCTGCGGGTGCAGCGAGGTGCCGGTGGGGTTGGAGGGCGAGGCCAGCAGCACGCCGCGGGTGCGCTCGCCCCAGTGGGCCTCGACCTGGTCGGCGGTGAGCTGGAAGCGCGTTGCAGCCGTGCTCGGGATCATCACCGCCTTGCCCTGCGCCGCGTGCACGAAGTGCCGGTTGCAGGGGTAGCTCGGGTCGGGCATCAGCACCTCGTCGCCGACGTCGACCAGCGCCAGGCAGGCCAGCTGCAGCGCCCCCGAGGCGCCGGCGGTCAGCACGATGCGCCGCGCCGGCACGTCGATGCCGAAGCGCTGCGCATACCAGGCGCTGATGCGCTCGCGCAGCGCCTCCAGGCCCAGCGCCGGGGTGTACTGCGTCCGCCCGTCGCGGATGCAGCGCTCGGCGGCTTCCTGCACCAGCGGCGGGGCGGTGAAGTCGGGCTCGCCGATGTTCAGGTAGATCATCGGCCGGCCGCCCTGCGCCGGGTCGCACGCCGGGCTGCGCGCCAGTTCGGCGGCGGCCTTGGCGCATTCCATCACGTAGAAGGGTTCGATCAGCCCGGTGCGTGCGGCGAGTCTCATGGCGGGGCGGGAGAGTCAGCGGCGGGCGTTGCGCGCGGCCTCGACTTCGGCCGGGCGCAGGTCGACGGCGGCCTTGTCCAGCACGCCGTTGACGTACTTGTGGCCGTCGGTGCCGCCGAAGCTCTTGGCCAGCTCGACCGCTTCGTTGATGGCCACCTTGTACGGCACGTCGATGCAGTGCTTGAGCTCGTAGGTGCCGATCATCAGCACCGCATGCTCGACCGGCGACAGCTCGGTCGTCTTGCGGTCGACGTGGCGCGAGAGGATGGCGTCCAGGTCGGCGGCTTCGCGGATGCAGCCGTGCAGCAGCGCGTCGAAGTGGGCGCTGTCGGCCTTGTCGAAGCCTTCGATCTCGCGCAGGTTGGCCTCGATCTCGCCGGCGTCCGAGCCGGACACCAGCCACTGGTACAGGCCCTGCAGCGCCAGCTCGCGCGAGCGGCGGCGCGCCGACTTCTGCGGCGAGCGCCGGCCGGCGGCCTTGGCGGGGGATTTTCCGGAGGAGGTCACGACAGGTCTTCCAGCAGGTTGGCCATCTCCACCGCCACCCGGGCGGCGTCGCGGCCCTTTTCTTCCACGCGGGCCCAGGCCTGCGCCTCGTTCTCGACCGTGAGGATGGCGTTGGCCACCGGGATCTGGTAGTCGAGCGAGACGCGCGTGACGCCGGCCCCGCTTTCGTTGGCGACGAGCTCGAAGTGGTAGGTCTCGCCGCGGATGATGCAGCCCAGCGCGATCAGCGCGTCGAAGCGCTCGCTGTCGGCCATGGCCTGCAGCGCAAGCGGCACCTCGAGCGCGCCCGGCACGGTCACGTGCTGGACGTGCTTGTCCGCCACGCCGAGGGCTTTCAGTTCGGCCAGGCATTCCTGCGCCAGCCGGGCGGTGATGGCCTCGTTGAAACGGGCCTGGACGATGCCGATGCGCAGGTCGGTGCCATCGAGCCGGGCAGCCTGGCCTTTGTCAGCGCCTTGCATGAGGATCCTTCAAGTTCAAGTAGTGGCAGACACGGACGGCCGCCGGCTCACTGCCCCTCGGGCGACAGGAAGCCGGTCACCTCGAAGCCGTAGCCGGCCATCATGCTGGGCATGCGGCGCGGCGTGCCCAGCAGCTTCATGCGCTTGACGCCGAGGTCGCGCAGGATCTGGGCCCCGACGCCGTAGGTGCGCAGGTCCATCTGCGCGCGCGACGGCGTGTGCGGGCGTTCCTCCTCGCGGAAGATGCCCAGCAGGTCCTCGACCGACTCGCCGCAGTTCATCAGCACCGCGACGCAGGCCGGCTCCTGCTGCAGGCGTGCCAGTGCCTTGGGCAGCGGCCAGGAATGCGGGCTGTGTTCGGAGGCGAGCAGGTCGAACACCGACAGCGGCTCGTGCACGCGCACCAGCACCTCGTCCGACGGCCCCCAGCTGCCCTTGACCAGCGCCAGGTGCAGGCCCTCGGAGCGGTCGCGGAACGCGATGCAGCGGAACTCGCCGTACGGCGTGCGCAGCGGCCGTTCACCGACGCGCTCGACCAGCGATTCGTTGCGGCTGCGGTACTCGATCAGGTCCGCGATGGTGCCGATCTTCAGGCCGTGCTTCTCGGCGAACACCTCCAGGTCCGGCAGGCGGGCCATGGTGCCATCGTCGTTCATGATCTCGCAGATCACCGCGGCCGGCGTCAGGCCCGCCATGCGCGCCAGGTCGCAGCCGGCTTCGGTGTGGCCGGCGCGCATCAGCACGCCGCCGTCCTGGGCCTGCAGCGGGAAGATGTGGCCCGGCTGCACCAGGTCGCTCGGCTTGGCGTCCTTGGCCACCGCGACCTGCACGGTGCGGGCGCGGTCGGCGGCCGAGATGCCGGTGGTCACGCCGGTGGCCGCCTCGATCGAGACGGTGAACGCGGTGCCGTGCTTGGTGCCGTTGCGTGCGGCCATGGGCGGCAGCTGCAGCTGCTCGCAGCGCTCGCGCGTGAGCGTCAGGCAGATCAGCCCGCGGCCGTACTTGGCCATGAAGTTGATCGCTTCGGGCGTGACATGGTCCGCGGCGAGGACCAGGTCGCCTTCGTTTTCACGGTCTTCTTCGTCGACGAGGATGACCATCCGCCCGGCGGCGAGCTCGGCGATGATCTCGGGAACAGGTGAAATCGGCATGATGGACGCCATTGTAGGTGGCCGGCCCGCGGCCGGCCGGCGGCAGCTCAGCGGGCGGGGACGGCAGCTGTGCCCAGCATGCGCTCGACGTAGCGGGCGATCAGGTCGACCTCGAGGTTGACCCGGCTGCCCGGTTTCAGCGTGCCGAGCGTGGTGTGCCGGACCGTGTGCGGGATCAGGTTGATGCTGAACTCGCAGCCGTCGGCGCGGTCCTCGACCCGGTTGACGGTCAGGCTCACGCCGTTGACGGTGATCGAGCCCTTGTAGGCCAGGAAGCGCGCCAGCTCGGTGGGCGCCAGCACCCGCAGCTGCCAGGATTCGCCCACCGGCCCCAGGTGCGTGACCGTGCCCAGGCCGTCGACATGGCCGCTGACCAGGTGCCCGCCCAGCCGGTCGTGCGCGCGCAGCGCCTTCTCGAGGTTGACCGGGCCGGGCTCGGCCAGGCCGGCCGTGCGCGCCAGGCTTTCGGCCGAGACGTCGACCGTGAACACGCGCTGCGCGGGGTCGAAGCTGGTGACGGTCATGCAGGCGCCGTTGAGCGCGATGCTGTCGCCCAGCTGGACGTCGTCCAGGAAGCCCTCGGGCGTCTCGACCGCCAGCCGCACGCCGTGCTGCGCGCTGTCGCCCAGGGGAGAAACGGAACGGATGTGGCCGAGGCCGATGATGATGCCGGTGAACATGACCCGGATTGTCGCAGGAGCGCGGGCAGGCGTTTTCAGAAGCGGTCCCGTCCCGGCGGGCGGGCGATGACGCGCAGGTCGGGGCCGACGCGCTGCACGTCGACGAATTCCAGCGCGACGGACCGGTCCAGCGCGGCGAGCGGGGCGAGCTCCAGCATGCCGCGTCCCGGGCCGATCAGCCTGGGCGCCAGGTAGACCAGGAACTCGTCGACCAGTCCCTCGCGCACGAACGAGCCGTTGAGCTTGTGCCCGGCCTCGACGTGCAGCTCGTTGATGCCGCGCGCCGCCAGGTCCGCCAGCATGGCCGGCAGGTCGACCTTGCCGTGCGGGTTGGGCAGGTACTGCACCTCGGCGCCGGCCGCACGCAGGGCCTGCGCGGCGGCCTCGTCGGGGCGGGCCGCGTAGACCAGGACCTGGCCCGGCGGCGGCAGGATGCGCGCCGTAGGCGGCGTCTGCAGGCGCGAGTCGACGATCACCCGCAGCGGCTGCCGGGGCGTTTGCACCTCGCGCACGTCCAGCCGCGGATCGTCCTCCAGCACCGTGCCGATGCCGGTCAGCACCGCGCCCGCCCGGGCCCGCCAGGCATGGCCGTCGGCCCGCGCCGCGGGCGAGGTGATCCACTGGCTGACGCCGTTGTCCAGCGCGGTGCGGCCGTCCAGCGAGGCGGCCACCTTCATGCGCACCCACGGTCGCTGGCGCAGCATGCGCGAGAAGAACCCGAGGTTGACCTCGCGCGCCTCGTCGGCCATCAGCCCCTCGTCCACCTGGATGCCGGCCGCGCGCAGGCGCTCGATCCCGCGGCCGGCGACCAGCGGGTTCGGATCGCGCACCGCCACCACGACGCGGCGCACCCCGGCGCGGACGAGCGCGTCCGCGCAGGGCGGGGTGCGGCCGAAGTGGGAGCAGGGTTCCAGGGTCACGTAGGCCGTGGCGCCGTGCGCTGATCGCCCGCTGGCTGCCAGGGCCTGCAGGGCCGCGACTTCCGCATGGGCGGATCCGGTCGCCTGGGTATGGGCGGCCACGCTGGACCCGTCGGGCAGCACCAGCACGCAGCCCACGGCGGGATTGGGCGGACAGATGATCCTGGCCTGGCGGGCCTGCTCCAGGGCCTGCGCCATCCAGTGGCGGTCGTCGTCGGATCGGCTCATTTCGTGAAATTCATCGCGTTCGGTCGCGGACAGGTGGTGCGGCCCTGCCTTTCATCACACGGCGGGCGCCGGTTGTCGCGATCAAATTGTCGGTGCAGGTGGCGGTCGATAGAGTGGCGACCGTCAGGATAAGGCGAACATGAACAGCAGACCCAATCGCGGCTTCACGCTGATCGAATTGCTGGCAGTGATCTCCATCATGGGGGTGCTCATTGCCATCGGCGTGCCGAGCTTCCGCACTTTCGTTGCCGGTCGCGCCGTCACGGGGCACGTGAGCGAGATCGCGAGCGCCATGCGCCTGGCGCGGGCGGAGGCGATCAAGCGCGGCGCGCCGGTGACGCTGTGCCGCACGACCGAGCCGGACAGCGACGAGCCTTCCTGCTCGTCCGGTGACTGGACCACGGGCTGGGTGATCTTCGTCGATCGCGGCACCCAGGGACAGTTCAACGCGGAAACCGACCAGGTGGTCCAGGTCCACGGGCCGGTGACCAACAGTGGCGGCATCACGCGCAGCGGCAGCGCCTCCATCACCTTCCTGCCCAGCGGTGTCGCCACCGGGGCGGCGGGCAGCTTCACCTTCCTGCCGACCCTGCCCGAAGGCGATGCGAACTTTGCGCGACTGCGCCGTGTCGTGTGCGTGAACTTCGTCGGTTCCACGCGCATGAGCACCACGGGGACATGTTCATGATGAGACCTTCCTTTGCCGCAGGCCATGGCCGCAGGCGCTCCGCCGCCCGCGGGGCGAGCCTGATCGAGGTGCTGGTGGCGTTGCTGATCCTGTCGTTCGGCATGCTGGCCATGGCCGGCCTGCATGCCGCGGCCTTCAGGTACGGAAAGATGTCCCAGTTCCGTGGCGTGGCCACGCAGCTGGCCACCGAGATGGCCGACCGCATGCGCGCCAACGTCGACGGGGCGATGGCGGGGAACTACGTCCACGAGGAAGCCTACGACAGCGGCGCCTCGGCGGTCACGGTGCCCGCCTGCGCCAACCCCGCCGAATGCACGCCGGCCGAGATCGCGGAAGTGGACCTGGCGCAGATGCTCAACACGGTCCGCCTGGCCCTGCCGGGCGGTGGGCTGTACGTCGAACGCGACGCGGCGCAGCCCAACGCCTACAACGTCTGGGTCCTGTGGCTGGATCCCGAGGCTCACGGCAACGACGAGCAGGACGACTCGGCCTCGCTGTCCGGGCTGTGTCCTGAAGGCGCGGGCGTGTCGTCGCCACGGCCGCAATGCATGCCGGTGAGGGTGGTGCTATGAGGATGGATCGACTTCGACATGACCGTCGCCGTCAGGCGGGCCGTTCGCTGGTCGAGATCATGGTGGCGCTGGCGATCGCCGCGGTGATCCTGGCGGCGATCCTCATCACCGTCTCGGGGACGGGCTTGTCCGGACGGCGATACGACGCGCAGGCCCGCCTGAACGACGAGGGCCAGGTGGCGCTGAGCCTGATGAACCGCCACCTGCGCATGGCCGGGTTCTGGATCCCGGGCTCGCCCGTGCAGTCGCTCGACAGCGAGGACATGCTGCGCGGCTGCCGCAACGGCTTCAACAACCCGACGGCGGCCAACTTCGCCAACCTCAGCTGCGCCAGCGGCGCCGGCAACGACGCGATCGCGGTGCGCTACGACGGTCGCCAGCCGGGGATCACGCCGACCGACTGCCTGGGCGCGTCCGCCGGCATCCCGGCCGACGGGTGGGTGGACAACCGCTTCTACATCGCGCAGAGCCCGAGCACCGGCAATCCGGCGCTGTACTGCCGCGGCAACGGTGGCGGCGGGCCGGAGGCGCTGGTCGACAACGTCGAAGCGATGCGCATCCAGTACGGCATCGCGGCTCAGGGGACCCTGTCGGACGATCCGGTGGTCTTCGATCCCCCGGCCTATGGCGGGCGTACCGTCCGGTACCTGAACGCGGACAGCATTGCCAGCTGCGCTTCCGGGTCGACCCCGGCCAACTCGTGGTGTGCGGTCACCAGCATCCGCGTCTGCCTGCTGATGCGCACCGAAGACGGTGCAGCCGACGAGCCCAACACGCCGTACATCGATTGCGACGGCAACACGACCTCCCAGGCGGACCGTCGCATCCGCCGCGCGATGGTCACGACCATCAGCCTGCGCAATCGCACTTCCGTTTCCGCTCCGTGATGACAGAGGCCGCCATGACGATGCAAAGGGCAAGTTCCGGGGGCGCCAGGCGCCGGCACCGAGGACCGCGCCGCGCGCAGTCCCGCGGCGTGGTGCTCGTGATCGCACTGATCCTGCTGGTCGTGATCGGCATCAGCTCGTCTGTGGCGATCCGCACTTCGCTGTTCGGTGACCTGGTCAGCCAGAACATGCGGGCCCAGGCATTGGCCCTGGAGGCCGCGGAGCTGGCGTTGCGCTACTGCGAGAGCCAGGTCGCGGCAGGCAACTACGCCGCCATTTCCGTCATCGAGGGCGGGACCGACGACGAATGGCGCACCGAGAGCAACTGGGATACGGCCAACTCGGTGCCGGCCAGCGTGCTCGGCTCGAACATCAACTATGCCGTGACGCCGCAGTGCATGGTCAAGCGCATGAGCTATGCGGAAGCCTTCCCCGCCGAGAACGTGCCGCCGAACGCCAAGCGCATCAGGGATCGCCTGGAGGATGGCGAAGAGTACGTGTTCATCTTCCGCATCACGGCCCGCGGCTACAGCCCGGACTTCCGTCGGGACGGAGACGGGCGACCCGTCTCGGGCGCACAGGTGACGGTGCAATCGGCGCTGCGCGCGATCCTGTGAGCACTGCGCGATGCACGAAATCCACCGTATCGCAGGACCGATGGTCACGCAAAGGATGACTGACATGGACGCTCCGATTTCCATTGCCCGCCGCGCTGCCCGACGCCGCAGCGCATTCGTACTGGCGGCCGTGCTGGCCGGCATGCAGGCGGTCCCGGCCTGGTCGGCGCCCGCCCAGATGCCGTTCCTGACGCGTACCACCAACCCGGCGCATCCCAACCTGGTCTACACGCTGGACGATTCCGGCTCGATGCAGTGGCAGTCCATGCCCGACTCGACGTTGCCCAGCAGCACCGAGAACAGGTACCGCATGACCTTCCATCACCAGGATCGTCGGGCACGGGTGCTGTCGGGCAACACCAGGTACGAGCCGCAGGTCATCCCGACACGGACCAACGACCTGATCTCGGCGCGGATGCGGTCCCCCGCGTACAACACGCTCTACTACAACCCCGAGATCCGCTACCAACCGTGGTACCGGTCCGACGGGACCCAGTTCGAGAACTCCAACCCTGCGGCGGCATGGATCTATCCGACCGACCGTCCCCCGGTGGGCACTGACACGGAGCGGGAGAACGCCATCAACAACGGGCTGGCGGTCAACCTGATCGGCGAGATCGAGGCCCCCTCGAACGTCGTCTGGTGCCGCTCCAACACCAGCCGGACGGCCAACCCGACGTCGGTGAACGACAGCGCCAACCGCACCAGCTGGACCTGCAACACGATGGACTCGGGGAGGGAGAAGTACGCGCCGGCGACGTACTACGTGCTGAACGGTGCCCCCAACAACCACGCGAACTTCACACGGGTCCGCATCATGGACTCGACCACCTTCACCCGCGGGCCGGGGCGCACCGACTGCACCGTGGTCGGCAACGTCGCCACCTGCACGCAGGAGCAGGAATACCAGAACTTCGCCAACTGGTTCACCTACTACCGGACGCGCCAGTACCTCGCGATCGGCGCCAGCACGCAGGCGTTCGCGACGCTGGATCCCGACTCAGGGCTGCGGGTCGGCTACGGCCGGATCAACAAGGATCAGACCAACATCGACGGGCGCAGCACCGGCACGATCGAGCGGGGGGTGCGGCGCTTCATCGGCAACGACCGCGAGCAGTTCTTCAACTGGCTGCACGGCCAGGGCTGGAGCGACTCCGGTACGCCGCTGAAGCGTGCCATGGACGACGTCGGGCAGTACTACTCCTGGACCGATGCGCGCGGCCCCTGGGGCAACACGCCGGGCACCAACGACACGTCCGCGCAGCTGGAGTGCCGCAAGGCCTACCACATCCTGATGACCGACGGCTACGCCAACGAAACCGGCGGTGCACGTGACACAGCGCGCCAGGGCGACTTCGACAACTCCAACGGCCCGGTGATCACCGGGCCCGGCGGGGCAAGCTACCAGTACACGCCCTCGCGTCCCTACCAGGCCTCGGGCGGCGGCACGCTGGCGGACCTGGCGATGTACTACTGGAACCGCGACCTCAACCCGAACCTGGCCAACCGCGTGCGTCCCGACGCGAGCAACCCGGCGTTCTGGCAGCACATGGTGAACTTCACCGTCGGCCTGGGCGTGGGCGGCACGCTGGCCTACCCGGATGACCTGGCGCGCATCCAGGCCGGCACGCTGAACTGGCCGACCGTGCAGAACAACCATGCCACCACGGTCGACGACCTCTGGCACGCTGCCGTCAACAGCCGCGGGCGCTACCTCAGCGCGCGCGATCCGGCGGAGTTCGCCTCGGCCCTGACCAGCATCCTGGAAGAGATCGCCGAGCGCGAGGCCAGCGAGGGTGGCGTGGCGGCCGCGGCCGCCACGCTGCAGGCCGGCAACCGCAAGTACGTGCCGACCTACCGCACCGGATCCTGGACCGGCAACCTGACCGCCTACGAGCTCGATGCCAACGGGCAGCAGCTCGAGAAGCTCTGGGATGCCGAAAGCAGCCTGCCCGCTGCGGCGAGCCGGAACATCTTCATCGGGACCCGCGCCACGACCGGGGCGAAGGCGGTGGCCTTCACCTGGGATGCGATGTCGACAGAGATGAAGGCCGAGATGGGGGCGAACGCGGTCGCGGCCTGGGTCAACCACCTGCGCGGCGACACCTCGCTGGAAGGCACGACGCAGGGCGGCATCACGCTGCGCCGCCGCATGGCCCGGCTGGGCGACATCGTCAACTCGCAGCCGACCTACGTGGGCGGGCTGGTGGACATGCAGTACCAGTACCTGCCGGAAGGCACGGCGGGGCGTGAGTCCTATCGGGCCTTCGTCAATGCCAAGCGCAGCCGCACCGGCGTGATCTTCGTCGGTGCCAATGACGGCATGCTGCACGGGTTCCGCGACACCGACGGGCGGGAAGTGTTCGCGTTCATCCCCCGCGCGCTGCTGTCGTCGCTGCCGTCGCTCGCATCGTCGTCGTACACGCACCGCTACTTCGTCGATGGCCAGCAGACCGAGAGCGATGCCTACCTCAACGGCTCCTGGCGCAACGTCCTGGTCGGCAGCACCGGTGCGGGCGCGCGGGCGGTCTACGCGCTGGACGTGACCAACCCGACCAGCATGAACGCCGGCAGCGTGCTGTGGGAGTTCGACTCCACCATCGATCCGGAGCTGGGCCATGTGATGGCCCCGATCGAGGTCGGCCGCATGAAGAACGGTGAGTGGGCCGCGGTGTTCGGCAACGGGCCGGACAGCGCCAGCGGCCTGGCGCGCCTGTTCATCGTCAACCTGCGCACCGGCGAGCTGATCCGCAGCATCCAGGCCGGCAACGCGACCAACAACGGCCTGGGCGGCGTGCGCCTGATCCGCGATGCCAACCAGGTGGTGATCGGTGCCTACGCGGGCGACCTGCAGGGCAACGTCTGGAAGTTCGACCTGACTTCGACGACCTCGGCGCAATGGCGGGTGGCGTTCAGCGGCGCCCCGCTGTTCACCGCAACCGATTCCGGCGGTGCGCCCCAGCCGATCATGGCGACGCCGCAGGTGATCAGCCATCCGCGCGGGGGCTACATGGTGCTGGTCGGCACCGGCAAGCTCTACGAGGAAGGGGACCAGACCAACGCCCAGCAGCAGAGCCTGTACGGCCTGTGGGACCAGCAGATCCTGGTGCAGTCGGGCGAGAACTGGGTCTGGTCCAGCGCCGAACGGATCACGACCCGCTCGAGCATCGTCGACCACAGCATCGACGCGGACACGATCTCGGGTTCCGGCGATTCGACCTACTACACGGTGACCACGACGCCGCTGGACTGGACCACGCACCGTGGCTGGTCCCTGCCGTTGACCATCGTGGCCGGCCAGCGCAACCTGCTGTCGCCGCAGTTCCTGTTCGGCTATGCGCTGTTCGAGACCATGGCGCCGTCGGCCGAGGGCACGGTCAACCCGTGCGAGGATGCCAACAGCGGGGTCGGCTACAACCTCGTCCTCAACCCGCTGACCGGTGCCATGCCGACCATCCCGATCTTCGACACCAACGGGGACGGCGTGATCGATTCGCGGGACACCGTCGCCGCGGGCGCGCAGACCACCTGGGACGGCCGCGACGTGGTGCTGCGGGAGCGTCCCAACCCCTGTCCGTCGGGCGACTGCGGGGACAATCCTTCGCCGTGCCCGCCCGGCACCAAGCAGGCCGTGCTGGCGGGCGCGTCGGCGGGCAACATCTCCACCTGCATCCCGATCCCGCCGCCGCAGCGTTGGTGGTGGCGCCAGCTGTTCGAATGAAGGAATCGAGAGTTTCTATGAGTGATGTCGCAAAGCAGCGTGCGATCCGTCGGGCCAGGGGCTTCACGCTGATCGAACTGATGATCGTCGTGGTGATCCTGGGTATCCTGGCCACGATTGCCTACCCGAACTACAGGGAGTACGTGCGGCGCGGCCAGCGTGCCGAGGCGCGCTCCACGTTGCTCGAGGCGGCGCAGTTCATGGCCCGCTTCTATGCGGCCAACGACCGCTACGACGAGACCCGCAACGGGACTGAAGTGGCGCTGCCCGAGACGCTGCGCCGCTCGCCCGCCAACGGGACGCAAAGCTACGCGATCAGCCTGGCCAGCGTGACCGCGACGTCGTACACCCTGCAGGCGGTGCCGACCGGCGGGATGGCCGATGACCGTTGCGGCACCCTGACGCTGACCAGCACCGGCCAGCGCGGGGCCAGCGGTGGCGCACCCGTCGCCGAATGCTGGAAGTAGGGATCCCGCCTGGCACATCGGTTCGTCCCGATGTGCCTGCCAGCCGCACCGAGCCGGCCTGCGGCCAGCGGCTTCAGATCTCCTTGATCAGCCGGCTGAACTCGTCCACGTCCTCGAAGCTGCGGTAGACCGACGCAAAGCGCACGTAGGCGACCTTGTCCAGCTTCTTGAGCTCGCGCATCACGAGCTCGCCCAGCTTCGAGCTCTGCACTTCGCGCATGCCGCTGGAACGCAGCTTCTGCTCGATGCGCTGCAAGGCCGCGTCGACCTGTTCCAGGCTGACCGGTCGCTTGCGCAGCGCCAGCATCATCGAGGCACGCATCTTGGCCGGATCGAACTCGGCGCGGCTGCCGTCCTTCTTGACGACGGACGGCATGGTCACCTCGGCCCGCTCGTAGGTGGTGAAGCGGGTGTCGCAGGACAGGCAGCGCCGCCGGCGCCGGATGACGTCGCCCTCGTCCGATTCCCGGGTCTCGACGACCTGGGTTTCTTCGTGGCCGCAGAAGGGGCAACGCATGGGACGAGGGCCTCGGGCTCAGCGGTAGACCGGGAAGCGCCGGGTCAGCTCGGCCACCTTGGCGCGCACCGTCTCGATGGTCGCTTCGTCGTGCGGGTTGTCGAGCACGTCGGCGATCAGGTGTGCGGTCTGGATGGCCTCGGCTTCCTTGAAGCCGCGCGTCGTCATCGCGGGCGACCCCAGGCGGATGCCGCTGGTGATCATCGGCTTCTGCGGGTCGTTCGGGATGCCGTTCTTGTTGCAGGTGATGTGGGCACGGCCCAGCACCGCCTCGGCTTCCTTGCCGGTCAGGCCCTTGGGACGCAGGTCGACCAGCATCACGTGGCTTTCGGTGCGGCCGCTGACGATGCGCAGGCCACGCGCGATCAGCGTCTCGGCCATGGCCTGGGCGTTCTTCACCACCTGCTGCTGGTAGGCCTTGAACTCGGGCGACAGCGCTTCCTTGAAGGCCACGGCCTTGGCCGCGATCACGTGCATCAGCGGGCCACCCTGGATGCCCGGGAAGATCGCGCTGTTGATCTGCTTGGCGACATGGTCCTTCATCAGGATGATGCCGCCGCGCGGGCCGCGCAGGCTCTTGTGGGTGGTCGAGGTGACCACGTCGGCGAACGGCACCGGGTTGGGGTAGACGCCCGCGGCGACCAGGCCGGCGTAGTGGGCCATGTCGACCATGAAGTAGGCGCCGACCGCCTTCGCCACCTTGGCGAAGCGTTCGAAGTCGATGCGCAGGCTGTAGGCCGAGGCGCCGGCGATGATCAGCTTGGGCTTGTGCTCGTGGGCCAGCCGCTCCATCGCGTCGTAGTCGATCTCTTCCTTCTCGTTCAGGCCGTAGCTGACGACCTTGAACCACTTGCCGCTCATGTTCAGCGGCATGCCGTGGGTCAGGTGACCGCCTTCGGCCAGGCTCATGCCCATGATGGTGTCGCCGGGCTGCAGCAGCCCGAAGAACACGCCCTGGTTGGCCTGCGAGCCGGAGTTGGGCTGGACGTTGGCGTGCTCGGCGCCGAACAGTTCCTTCACGCGGTCGATCGCCAGCTGCTCGACGATGTCGACGTATTCGCAGCCGCCGTAGTAGCGCTTGCCGGGGTAGCCCTCGGCGTACTTGTTGGTCAGCTGCGAGCCCTGCGCGGCCATCACGGCCGGCGAGGCGTAGTTTTCCGAGGCGATCAGCTCGATGTGGTCTTCCTGGCGCTGGTTTTCCTTCTGGATGGCAGCCCAGAGTTCGGGATCGACGTTGGCAATGGTGGAAACGGAGCGGTCAAACATGACTGGCAGTCCTCTTCGTGGCAAGAAGTCCCTCTACTCGACAGCTGCCGCGCACCAACGGCATGGCAACGGACGTGATCGACAGAGGGCTGCCCAGGCGAACGGCTGAAACGGCGAGGCGCCGGCTGCACTTCCCGGTGGTTCACCACCTTCGGCGCGCGGGGATCGCAAGGGGGCGGTCCCGGGGCCTTATCGCCAGTTGTGCAACCGGCGAAGTGTACTGGATCACGAAAAAAGGGGCCCGCGCGGGACCCCTTGTCGGCGTCGGCGCCAGGCTCACTCGGCCAGCGCGACCTGTTGCGTGGCGCTGCGGGTCAGCTTGTCGTCGGCCGGCTCGGCCGATGCCGGCGGTGTGGCCGGCGCGGTCGTGGCCGGACTGGACTGCACGGTGCGGATGGTGTGCGGCGCCATGACGGGCACGTGGCGGCCGGCCGCCACGTTGCGCAGGTGCTGTTGCTCGGACAGCACCTTGGCGGCATAGCCGCCGTCGTCCGGCAGGTTGGCCGCGCCGACGTAGTGGCGCAGGCCGCCTTCCAGGCTGCCGGCGCGCGCGATGCATTCGCGCAGCACCTTCACGCCCACGCGCAGGTTGGTGACCGGATCGAAGGCGGCATGGGTGCCGCCGAAGGGCTCGTACTTGTCGTTGTGCACGCGGGTCATCACCTGCATCAGCCCCTGCGCGCCGACCGGGCTCTGCGCGAACGGGTTGAAGCCGGATTCGATCGCCATGATGGCCAGGATCAGCGTCGGGTCGACTCCGGCGCCTTCGCCGACGTGCCAGGCTTCCTTCACCAGCCGCGCCAGCGGCTCGGGGGCGACCCGGTAGCGGCGCGACAGCCACAGGGTGATCGCGGCCTGCTGCTGGGACAGCTCGGACGGGTCCGCCGCGGTGGCGCGGGTGATCGCCTTCGGGTCGGCCAGGTGGGCGAGGAAGCTGTCGGGCGAGGACGCCACGCGCGCTTCGTGGCGGGCCTGCAGCCAGCCCAGCGCCTGCACCTCCAGCGCATGGCGCAGCTCGGGCTTGCCGAAGGCGAACACGGCGGCTGCCAGCACCAGGAAGCCCACGAAGGCCAGCCCGTTGTGGCTCAGTTCCAGCAGGCCATGGCCGACGTCCTTGATGAACACCGAGGCCGAGTTGATGGCCGCGTCGCGTGCGCTCTGCAGGGAGCGCCATCCATCGAACGCTGTCATGTCACTCCTTTCCTCCCGTCGGGTTCGATGCTGAGCGCTGGTGGGGTGGCTCATGCCCGACGGCGATAATGCGCCGCGTCCTTGGAATGCGGGCGTCGAGCCAAGCGGCTCGCGCCGGCTGCGGCTTTGATAGGCAGCGTCGCACCGATGACCGGTGCGGGTAATCCCCTAAGCAAGGGGACTGGCGGATTCTAGGGATGCGGCAAATAACCGGTCAAGCATTTCAATGCTGTGCCTAATGAGATTTGGTAATGAAATATCGGGATCTGCGTGACTTCGTGGCGCAGCTGGAGCAACAGGGCCTGCTGAGTCGGGTGCACGAACCAGTCTCCACGCGGCTGGAAATGACAGCGCTCGCTGACCGCGTGCTGAAGGCCGGCGGGCCGGCGCTGTGGTTCGAGCAGCCAATCGGTTACAAATTCCCGGTGCTGGCCAACCTGTTCGGCACGCCGCAGCGGGTGGCGCTGGGCATGGGGGCCGATGACGTCTCCGAACTGCGCCGGATCGGCCAGGTGCTGGCCAACCTCAAGGAACCCGAGCCGCCCCGCGGCCTGAAGGACGCCGGCAAGCTGCTGCAGATGGCCAAGGCGCTGTGGTCCATGAAGCCGGTGCAGCGGCGCAGCGCGCCCTGCCAGGAGGTGGTGTGGGAAGGCGGCGACGTGGACCTCACGCGCCTGCCCATCCAGTACTGCTGGCCGGAGGATGCCGCGCCGCTGGTGACCTGGGGCCTGGTGATCACGCGCGGGCCGCAGGGCGTGGCGCGTCCGCGGCGCCGGCAGAACCTGGGCATCTATCGCCAGCAGCTCATCGGTCGTCGCCAGCTGATCATGCGCTGGCTGGTCCACCGCGGCGGGGCGCTGGACTTCCGCGACTTCGCGCTGGCCAACCCGGGGCAGCCGTTCCCGGTCGCGGTGGCGCTGGGCGCCGATCCGGCCACCATCCTCGGCGCGGTGACGCCGGTGCCGGACACATTGTCCGAATACCAGTTCGCGGGGCTGCTGCGCGGCGGGCCGACCGAGGTGGTGGCCTCGGGCGTCGGCGAGGGCGAGCTCAAGCTGCAGGTGCCGGCCAGCGCCGAGATCGTGCTCGAGGGCCACATCGTGCCGGCTGCGCCGGGCTACACCGGGACCTCGGAACACGGCGTGCCGCTGAAGGAGAAGGGTGGCTACCTGCACGCGCTGGAGGGGCCGTACGGCGACCACACCGGCTACTACAACGAGCAGGACTGGTTCCCGGTGTTCGAGGTGCAGCGCATCACGATGCGCCAGGACCCGGTCTACCACTCGACCTACACCGGCAAGCCGCCCGACGAGCCGGCGGTGCTGGGCGTGGCGCTCAACGAGGTGTTCGTGCCCATCCTGCAGAAGCAGTTCCCGGAGATCGTGGACTTCTACCTGCCGCCCGAGGGCTGCAGCTACCGCATGGCCATCATCAGCATCCGCAAGAGCTACCCCGGTCATGCGAAGCGCCTGATGTTCGGGCTGTGGAGCTTCCTGCGGCAGTTCATGTACACGAAGTTCATCGTCGTGACCGACGACGACGTGAACATCCGCGACTGGCAGGACGTGATCTGGGCCATCACGACGCGGGTCGATCCGGTGCGCGACACCACGCTGGTCGAAAACACGCCGATCGACTACCTCGATTTCGCGTCGCCCGTGTCGGGCCTGGGTGGCAAGATGGGGCTGGATGCGACCAACAAGTGGCCGGGCGAAACGGACCGCGAATGGGGCCGGCTGATCCGCATGGATGTCGAGGTCGAGCGGCGCGTCGACGGCCTGTTCGCGCAGCTGATGGACGATGGCCGCGGGCAATGAGGGCGCCTGCCCTCATTGGAAAGCTGCGCTTGCTCCCCAGGCGCGGGCTTGGTACCTTAGAGGTGCCTGTTCGATACAGGCCTACCACTTGCGCAGTCGCTGCGCACAGGGGCCCCGCGCCGTGAAGCCCGGAGCTCCGAAGGTGGCGTGAGCCACGCACCCCTTCAGGCTGCAATGGTCTGGAGGGGTTTCTATTTGGGACCGGCTGCGGCGCTCAGGCGCCGGCGATCCAGCCCAGCAGCTCGCGCAGCGCGATGCGGTTCTGCGCGATGCCCTCGGTGCTGGGCAGCCAGTCCAGCAGGCGGTCGGGGCGCGGGTTGAAGTAGCCCATCGGGGCCGGCACCACGGCCACGTCGCTGCCCAGCGCTTCGCCGAATGCGCGGGCCGCGCGGCGCATGTGCCAGGCGTGCGTGACCAGCAGCACCTTCTTCACGCCGGACTGGCGCAGCAGCGGCGCGGAGCGGCCGGCGTTCTCGCGGGTGTCGCGCGAGTGCTCCTCGATCCAGCGCAGCGTGACGCCGTATTCCTCCTTCGCGATGCGCGAGGCGATGCGGGCTTCCGGGTGTTCGCCGTCCTGCTGGGCCCAGCCGAGGCCGCCGCTGAAGCCCAGCGGTGCACCGGTCTGCCGCGACAGCCACACGCCGTAGCGCAGCCGCTCGAGCGAGGCGCCGGACAGGTCGGAGACGCCGTATTCCGGCGCGCGCGGCTTCATGCCCCCGCCCAGCACGAGGATGGCCACCGCCGGCGCCTCGCCGCGGGGGAGCGCGTGCACCTCGTCGCGCAGTGCCTGCAGGTCGATCGGCCCGAGCGGGCGCGGCGCGCGCAGCGCATAGGTCTGCAGCACGGCGGCGAAGCCCTGGGTCGAGGTCAGCCACATGCTGCCGAGTGCCAGCAGCACGACCAGGAAGCCCCAGCCGCGGTGGCGCGTCATCACGCGGATGCCGACGAGCACCAGCAGCATCAGCGGCACCGGCGGCAGCAGCAGGGCGGCGAGGAAGGGTTTGAACGAGGCCAGGGTATCGAGCATGGAGCGGACTGGTCTGCAGTGAAGACGGTGCGGCGGGCCGGCGCACCTGGGCCGGGACTGACGCGATCGGCGCGATTGTGCAGGAAACACCTGCGGGGGCCGTGCTTGGGTAAGCTGCGGGCTTCCCGTTCTTGTCCTGCAAGGAGCTGGCGATGTCGCATGCACGCACGACCGAAACCATCACCCTGGGCGGCGGCTGCTTCTGGTGCACGGAAGCGGTGTACGACCGCGTCGAGGGCGTGCTCGACGTGGAATCCGGCTATGCCAACGGCCATGTCGACCACCCGACCTATGAACAGGTCTGCACCGGCACCACCGGCCATGCGGAAGTGGTGAAGGTGGAGTTCGATCCGTCGCGCATCAGCCTGCGCGAGATCCTGGAGATCTTCTTCGTGATCCACGACCCCACCACGCCGGACCGGCAGGGCAACGACGTCGGGCCGCAGTACCGCTCGGCGATCTATTTCCATGCGCCGGAGCAGGAGACCGTCATCCGCGGCGTGGTCGCGCACGTGGCGGCGCAGCTGTTCGACCGCCCGGTGGTCACCGAGATCGCGCCGCTGCGCTCGTACTGGCCGGCCGAGGACTACCACCAGAACTACTTCGAGAAGCACCCGCAGCAAGGCTATTGCGCGTTCGTGGTCGCGCCCAAGGTCGAGAAGTTCCGCCAGACCTTCGCGAACAAGGTGCGGCGCGCCTGAGGCCTCGCGGGCGGCATCGGTGGCCGCCCGTTCCGGTCGTCGTCCAGGGGCGCCGGTCTTGACAGGCTTGCTAGGCTGGATGCCGTGGCGTCCGGCGCCTGCCGGGGCCGCGTCGATGGAACCTTGAACGTGGAGAGAAGAAGAATGAAGAAGACGTGGGTCGCGCTGGGGTGCGCGGCGCTGGCGCTCGCGATGCCGGTGGCGGCGCATTCCGACAAGGCCGGGGCGACGGTGTCGGAGCATGTGCGCAAGGACATCAAGCGCCACCGCGCCATGGCCGCCGCGCACGAGGCGGCGGCGCGCTGCCTCGAGTCGGGACGCTCCGAGGAGGATTGCCAGCAGCAGCTGCAGGCGGCCTGCAAGGGGCTGGCGATCGGCAAGCACTGCGGCATGCGCCACCAGCATTGACCGCATGCCGGGCGACGGGGCGCTCGCCGTCCGGCCGCGGGCTCAGGGGGCCAGGCGTTCGCGTATCCAGCGGCCGTCCTGCAGCCGGTAGCGCAGCCGGTCGTGCAGGCGCGACTTGCGGCCCTGCCAGAACTCCCAGCAGTCCGGCACCAGCCGGAAGCCGCCCCAGTGCGGCGGGCGGGGCGGGTTGAGGCCGAACTTCGCGCCGTACTTCGCGGCGTTGGCCACCAGCACCGCACGCGAGGGGATCACCTCGCTCTGCGGCGAGGCCCAGGCGCCCAGGCGCGAATCGAGCGGGCGGGAGCGGTAGTAGGCGTCGGACTCGGCCTCGCTGACCTTCTCGACGCGGCCCTCGATGCGCACCACGCGTTCGAGCTCGACCCAGTGGAACTGCAGCGCGGCATAGGGGTTGGCGGCCAGCTCGCGGCCCTTGCGGCTGTGGTAGTTCGTGTACCAGACGATGCCGCGCTCGTCGAAGCCCTTGATCAGGACGACACGGGTCGAGGGGCGTCCGTCGGGCCCGACCGTGGCGACGGTCATCGCGTTGGGTTCGGGCAGCTGGGCGGCCAGCGCCTCGTCGAACCACTGGCGGAACTGGGCCACCGGGTCGTGGTGCGCGGCCGACTCGTCCAGCTCGGCGCGCTCGTAGCTCTTGCGCAGGTCGGCGATCTTGTCATTCATGCATGCCAGTATAGGAATCCCTGACGAGCTCACTGTACGACTTGACAGGGTGGGCAAGTCCTTAAGTGCGAATCCCACTTCCGTGTCCCGTCCGGGTGGGTTCCCATGTGGGCATGGGCCGGCGCCGCTCGCCGGTCCGGTCGAGACGATGTTCAACCGCAGCGATCGCAGGAAGACCTCATGACTGCCGTGCCGGTGGTGATCGTCCTGGCCGCGGGAGCAGGCTCGCGCTTTGCCGGACAGCACCACAAACTCGCGCAACCGTTCGGGCACTCCACCGTGCTGGGCACGACGCTCGCGCAGGTGGTGTCCAGCCGGCTGCCCGTGGTGGTCGTGACCACGCGCGGGCTGCGCGACGTCGCGCACGGCTGGGTGGCCGCGCAGGACATCGTCGAGCTGCCCGAAGTGGGCAGCGGCGACCCGCAGCTCGGCATGGGCTATTCGATCGCCGCGGGCGTGCGTGCGCGCGGCGATGCCGCGGGCTGGCTGGTCCTGCCGGGCGACATGCCGCTGGTCAAGCCCGCGACGCTGCGCGCGGTGGCTGCGGCCTTGCAGCAGCACCCGGTGGCCTACGCGCAGCACCAGGGGCGGCGCGGGCATCCGGTGGCGTTCTCGGGCGAGCTGTTCTCCGAGCTGGCCACGCTGAGCGGCGACGAGGGCGCCCGCCGGCTGATCGCCCGCTATCCGTCGGCCGCGGTCGAGGTCGACGATCCCGGCGTGCTGCTCGACCTGGACACGCAGGACGACCTGGAGCGCCTGCGCCAGGTGCACGAGGCGCCGGCCACGGCTCAGCAGGGGCCGGCGTCCTGATCCAGCAGCCCGTGCGCGCGCGCCAGCGCCAGCAGCGCGCCGATCGCGCGGTCGCGGATGCCGTGCTCGCGCAGGCAGGCATCGGTGCGCAGCACGTAATCCAGTGTCGTGCCGTAGCGCCCGCGCGCCTCGCGCAGGATGGCCAGCAGCTGCGCCTCGGACAGCTCGCCGGTGTAGTTGGGGCTGCGCCGGCTCAGCGTGAAGGCCAGCGCGCGCACCGTGCCCTGCGCGGTGCGGCAGGGCAGCCAGCGCGGGTCGTAGACCCCGGTCGGCATCTCGCGGTCCCAGAGCTTGACCAGTTCGGCCAGCGCGCGTTCGCGCGGCACGCGCAACACCATGCCGCGGCAGGCGCCGCCCGGCATCAGCGCAAACACGAGCCCGGGGCAGGCCGGCGTGCCGCGGTTGACGCGCGACCACATCCTCAGCGCCCGGTGATAGCCGCGCACGTCGGCCAGCCGCTGCTCGACGTGGGCGATCTCCGGGCGCCAGATCAGCGAGGCGTAGCCGAACACCCACAAATCCTCGTCGGGGTTCCAGCCGCGCAAGGTCTGGTCCAGCAGCGGACGCGGGTCGCGCACGGCAAGCGCGTCGAAATCGGAGGACAGGGCAGGCAGTTGCGACACGGCAGCAGGTGAGGACGGCACGGCAAGAGGTCCACTATGACCCCGCAGGCAAGGCGCTGGCAAGCGGCGGGCGGGCTCGCAACCGCAGGTGTCACATGACCACGGCGCCCAGGGGGCGGCGTGCGCGGTTGATTTGACGATGTAACTGGGTTACCTAATAATCGATCGAATAGTTACAAACCTGACGCCTGCGAGATGCATCCCACCGTCCTCCAAGTCACCGAGCGCATCCGGGCGCGCAGTGCGGCCACCCGGCGCGCCTACCTGCAGCGGGTGGAGCAGGCGGCCAACCGGCCGCGCGGCGCCGACCGCATGGGCTGCGCGAATGTCGCCCATGCCTTTGCCGCCCTGCCGGACGCGATGAAGGTCAAGGTGGTCGCCGAGCGCGCACCGAACCTGGCCATCGTGACCGCCTACAACGACGTGCTGTCGGCCCACCAACCCTACGAGGGCTACCCGGCGCTGATCCGCGACGAGGCGCGCCGCCAGGGCGCGAGCGCGCAGGTCGCCGGCGGCGTGCCGGCGATGTGCGACGGGGTCACGCAGGGGCTGCCCGGGATGGAGCTGAGCCTGTTCTCGCGCGACACCATCGCGATGAGCACGGCGATCGCGCTGACGCACGACACCTTCGACGCGGCGCTGCTGCTGGGTATCTGCGACAAGATCGTGCCGGGCCTGCTGATCGGCGCGCTGCACTTCGGCCACCTGCCGTGCGTGTTCGTGCCGGCCGGGCCGATGAGCAGCGGCCTGTCCAACAGCGAGAAGGCGCGGGTGCGCGAGCAGTACGCGCAGGGGCTGGTCGGGCGCGACGAGCTGCTGGCGGCCGAATCGCGTGCCTACCACGGCCCCGGCACCTGCACCTTCTACGGCACGGCCAACAGCAACCAGATGCTGATGGAGGCGATGGGCCTGCACGTGCCGGGCGCGGCCTTCGTGCACCCCCACGACGGGCTGCGCGAGGCGCTGACCCGCGAGGCGGTGCGCACCGCGCTGGCCAACCTGAAGGAGCGCCGCTACACGCCCATCGGCGTGATGGTCGACGAGCGCGCGATCGTCAATGCGATGGTGGCCTTGCTGGCCACCGGCGGCTCGACCAACCACCTGATCCACTGGGTCGCGGTGGCGCGCGCGGCGGGCATCCTGATCGACTGGAACGACTTTTCCGACCTGTCCGCGGTGGTGCCGCTGCTGACCCGCGTCTATCCGAACGGCTCGGCCGACGTGAACCGCTTCCAGGCCTGCGGCGGGCCGGGCTTCGTGATCCGTGAGCTGCTCGACGGCGGCTACATGCACGAGGACGCGCTGACCGTCACCCCGGGCGGCATGCGCGACTACGCCCGCATCCCGGCGCTGCAGGACGGGCGGCTCACCTGGGCCGAGCTGCCGCGGGACAGCGTCGACGACTCGGTGGTGCGGCCGGCGTCGGCGCCGTTCAGCCCGAGCGGCGGCCTCAGGCTGCTGCAGGGCAACCTGGGCCGCGCGGTGATCAAGGTCTCGGCGGTGCCCGAGGACCGCCACGTGATCGAGGCGCCGGCGATCGTGTTCGACAGCCAGGACGCCTTGCAGCGCGCCTTCGCGGCCGGCGAGCTGGAGCGCGACTTCGTCGCCGTGGTGCGCTTCCAGGGACCGCGTGCCAACGGCATGCCGGAGCTGCACAAGCTGACCCCGCCGCTGGCGGTGCTGCAGGGCAAGGGCTTCCGCGTCGCGCTGGTCACCGACGGGCGCATGAGCGGTGCTTCGGGCAAGGTGCCGGCGGCCATCCACGTGAGCCCCGAGGCACTGGCCGGCGGGCCGCTCGCCAAGGTGCGCAGCGGCGACCGGATCCGCCTCGACGCCGTGGCAGGCACGCTCGATGCACTGGTCGATGCTGCCGAATGGGCGCGCCGCGAGCCGGCCGTGATGCCGCAGGAGCTGGCCGAGGCGCACGCGTACCAGCTGGGCCGCGAGTTGTTCGCGGGCATGCGCCGCAACGTGCGCTCGGCCGAAGAAGGCGCCTGCACCTGGCTGTGATCCCCGTCCCCCGGAAGAGACCCCCCACCATGAACACCCTCGAACTGGCCACTCACGGCCCCGTCATCCCCGTCATCGTGATCGAACGCGTCGACGACGCGGTGCCGCTGGCCGAAGCGCTGGTGGCCGGCGGCATCCGCGTGCTGGAGGTGACGTTGCGCACCCCGGTGGCGCTGCAGTGCATCGAGGCGATCGCCAAGGCCGTGCCCGAGGCCATCGTCGGCGCCGGCACGGTGCGCACCGGCGTGGACGCCAAGGCGGTGAAGGACGTGGGGTGCCGCTTCGCGGTCAGTCCCGGCTACACGCCCGAGATCGGCCGCGCCTGCCAGGACCTGGACCTGCCGCTGCTGCCCGGCGTGGCCACCGCGAGCGAGGTGATGCAGGCCACGGCCGACGGCTATCACTTCCTGAAGCTGTTCCCGGCCACGGCGGTGGGCGGCGTGGCGCTGCTCAAGGCGCTGGCCGGCCCGTTCCCCGACGTGGCGTTCTGTCCGACCGGCGGGATCACGCCCGAGACGGCGCCGCAGTTCCTCGCGCTGCCCAACGTCAAGGTGTGCGGCGGCTCGTGGCTGACGCCGGCCGATGCGGTGAAGGCGCGTGACTGGGCACGCATCACGCGCCTGGCGCAGCAGGCCGCCGCGCTGCGCCCCTGAACGCGTCAGTCCGGCTTGCGCTCGATCAGCTCGATCTTGTAGCCGTCCGGGTCGGTGACGAAGGCGATCACCGTGGTGCCGCCCTTGACCGGGCCGGCCTCGCGCGTGACCTGTCCGCCGTTGGCGCGGATGCGCTCGCAGGCGGCGTAGGCGTCCGGCACCTCGATCGCGATGTGCCCGTAGGCCGTGCCCATCTCGTAGCGGTCGACACCGTAGTTGTAGGTCAGCTCGATCTCGGCGTGCTCCGGGTTGGAGCCGTAGCCGACGAAGGCCAGCGAATACTGCTGGTCCGGCCGGTCGGTGGTGCGCAGCAGCTTCATGCCCATCACGCGGGTGTAGAAGTCGATCGAGCGCTGCAGGTCGCCCACCCGCAGCATCGTGTGGAGGATTCTCATGATCGCGGGGAAGTGGGTGGGGGAACGTCAAGGATAAAGCAGGTCGTCGAGGCGTGCGCGTAGAGCGTGCCGTCGGGCCCGAGCAGCCGGCCGTCGGAGGTGGCCAGCCGGCCGCCCACGTGGATCGCCTGCCCGATCGCGCGCACCAGCGGCACCTTCTCGGTCAGCGCCTTCACGTAGTTCACCTTCAGTTCCACCGTGGTGTAGCTCTTGCCGGGCGGCAGCATGGTGTGGATCGCGCAGGCCACCGCCGAGTCCAGCAGCGTGGCGATCCAGCCGCCGTGCACCGAGCCGAGCGGGTTGTAGTGCTGGAACAGCGGCTGCCCCTGGAACACGGCGCGCCCGCGTTCGGCTTCCACCAGCAGGAAGCCCAGCGTCGCGGAAATCGGCGGCGGGGGCAGCGTTCCCTCGAGCATGGCCTGGAAGATCTCCAGGCCGGTCTTGCCGCGCACCTGGTCCGGGTGGCTCAGGCCGGGCGGCGCGAAGCGCGGGCGCAGCTCGGCCTCGCGCTGCCGCCATGCGGCCAGGACATCGTCGGGGGAGGGGGCGCGTGTCGTCATGGGGTCTCCTGCACGGGGCGCAGCCGCGGGGCGGAGGCGTCCGGGTAAATTGTATCTACAACAGTTGTATCTACAATATAAACCATGCCCAAGCCGACCGCCAGGCCCGCCTCGCCAGCCGCCGTCCCGCGCGGCTGCACCCACCTCAAGCTGCGCCAGCTCGTGCGCCGCGTCGGCCGGCACTACGACGCGGCGATGGCCGCTGCGGGGCTCAAGGCCACGCAGTACTCGCTGCTGTCGCACGTGGTGCAGCTGGGGCCGATCCGTCCGGGCGAGCTGGCCGCGCGCCTGCAGCTGGAAGCCTCGACGCTGACGCGCAACCTGCAGCCGCTGGTCGCGCAGGGGTGGGTCGAGCTGCGGCCGGGCGAGGATGCGCGCAGCCGCCTGGTCGTCGCCACCGATGCCGGGCGTGCCAAGCGGGCGGAGGCGCAGCGCGCCTGGAAGCAGGCGCAGCTTGCGCTCAATGCGGTGCTGGGGGAAGAACGGGTGGCGCGCCTGCACGCGCTGCTCGACGAGTGCCTCGAGCGGCTCGGCGCCGACCAGGCCGCAGGCGGCGCGGACTGACGCCGCGACGGCCGCTGCATGCGTTGGCGGGCGGGCTGCCGTGCAACGTGTCGGCAGCGCGGGTGGGGCGGTGGACGGGCTCAGCCGCCCGAGCCGACGCCGGCGAGCACCAGCACGCCCAGCGTCAGGAAGATCGCCGCGGCGATCCAGCGCACCCAGTGCAGCGGCACGAAGTGCATCGCCTTGTCGCCCAGGTACACCGCCGGCACGTTGACCAGCATCATGCCCAGCGTGGTGCCGGCCGTGACCATGAAGACCGAGTCGTACTTCGCGGCGAGCATCACGGTGGCGATCTGCGTCTTGTCGCCCATCTCGGCGAGGAAGAAGGCGATCAGCGTGATGCCGAACACGCCCCAGTGCCCGCAGACCTGGGTGTCTTCCTCGTCGACCTTGTCGGGAACCAGCGTCCAGATCGCCACGGCGATGAAGGACAGGCCCAGGGTCCAGCGCAGGATCGAGGGGCTGACCATGCTCTGGATCAGCGCGCCGACGGCGCTGGCCGCGGCGTGGTTCAGCAGGGTGGCGACGAGGATGCCCGCGACGATGGGCAGCGGGCGGCGGTAGCGCGCGGCCAGCAGCAGGGCGAGCAGCTGGGTCTTGTCCCCGATCTCGCTGGCCGCAACGACACCGGTGGACACGAGCAGGGCAGAAAGCATGGGGAGGGGGACGGACAGGCGCCGGCAGCAGGGAAACGGCCCGCAGTGTAGCCGGTGCGCGTGTCGCGCACGTCCCTCAGGCCGCCGCGCTGGCGGTCGCCGCCTGCTTCATCTGCTTGCGCAGCTGCACCGCGTCGGGCTGCGTGAGGCGGGCCTTGTCCAGCCTGAACACGCTGACCGATTCGGTCAGCGCCTCGGCCTGGCCGTGCAGGCCGGTGGCCGAGGCCGCCAGCTGCTCCACCATGGCCGCGTTGTGCTGCGTGATGCCGTCCAGGTGGTTGACCGCCTCGTTGACCTGCGAGATGCCCTGCAGCTGCTCGGTGGCGGCGATGCTGATCTCGCCGATCAGCGAGTTGGCCTCGCCGACGCGCTCGACCGCCTGCTGCATGGTCGAGGCGGTGGCCGCCACCTGCTGCTCGCCTTCGGCCACGCGGGCCCCGGATTCCTCGGCCAGCCGCTTGATCTCGCTGGCCGCGTTCAGGGTGCGCTGCGCCAGGGCGCGCACCTCGCCCGCGACGACGGCAAAGCCGCGGCCCTGTTCGCCGGCGCGGGCGGCTTCCACCGCCGCATTGAGCGCGAGCAGGTTGGTCTGGAACGAGATGCCGTCGATGTCCTCGATGATCTGGCCGATGCGCAGCGACGACTGGCTGATCGCATGCATCGTCGCTTCCAGCCGGGCCATCTCCTCGCTGCTGCGTTCGGTGGCGTCCTGCGCCTCGCGCACCAGGGAAGCGGCCTGCCGGGCGCGGTCGGAGGTCTGGCGCACGGTGCCGGTGATTTCCTCCATCGAGGCGGCGGTCTTCTCGACGCTGCCGGCCTGCGCCTCGGTGCGCACCGACAGCTCGCTGCTGCCGGTGGCGATCTCGTTGGCGGCCACGCGCACGCGTTCCACGTTCTGGCGCACGTCGCTGACGATGGCCGCAAGGTTGACGTTGAGCTGGCGCAGCGCACGCGCGAAGCGGCCGGCCAGGCCGCGCCGCACCGGGATCTGCTGCGTCAGGTCGCCGGCGGCCATGCGGTTCGCGGCGGTGATCATCTCCTGGAAGGGATGGATCAGGGTCGAGTTCAGGCGCGCAGCGGCCGCCAGTCCCACCGCGACGCTGCCCGCCAGCGCGGCCAGCACCGGCAGCGCGGCACCGCCCGTCGCCGGCGTGGCCCAGGCTCCGAGCGCGCACGAGGCCAGGCAGGCGCTGCCGCACAGCACCTGCAGCCGCGACACCGGGCTGCGCCGCCCGATCGCGGCGAGCACCCCGCGCCAGCCGGTGGGCAGCGGCTCGCCGGCCTGCAGGCGGTGCACCAGCTTGCCCTGGGTTTCTTCGCGCCGCATCGTCGCGTACAGCGCTTCGGCTTGCGCGATCTGCTCGGGCGAGGCCCAGGTGCGCACCGACATGTAGCCGATCGGGCGGCCGTTCTCGACCAGCGGGGTGACGTTGGCGATCACCCAGTAGTAGCGTCCGTCCTTGCGCCGGTTCTTCACCGGCGCCGACCAGGGTTGCCCGGCGCTGATGGTCTCCCACATGTCGCGGAAGGCTTCTTCCGGCATGTCGGGATGGCGCACCAGGTTGTGGGGCTGGCCGAGCAGTTCTTCACGGGAGAACCCGCTGACCTTGATGAAGGCCGGGTTGGCATAGAGGATGCGGCCCTTGAGGTCGGTCTTCGAGACCAGCGTGACGTCGGCAGGAAAGTGGTACTCGTCGGGAAGGACAGGCAGGTTGACCCGCATGATGGCTTTCTGTTGTAGTCGTACCCGGTCTGGGGATCCAGCCCGGCTCGCTCAGGGTGTGTTATGAGGTCCATATCGGCCAACCCGCACGAAGCTTGAGGGCTTTGTGCGATCCACGTGCGGGCACCCGGCAGGCGCCGCCGGTGCTATCGTGCGCGGCTTGGCAGTTTTCCCGTCTTCCCGTTCCTCATGCTGATGCTCTTTGCCGCGGCCATGGCGCTCGGCTTCGTCTTCAATGCCGCGCCCGGCGCGGTCTTCGCGGAAACCGTCCGGCAGGGCGTACGCGGCGGCTTCCGTCCGGCGCTGGCGGTGCAGGTCGGCTCGCTGGTGGGCGATGCGCTGTGGGCGGTGCTGGGGCTGGCCGGCGTGGGCCTGCTGGTGCAGAGCCCGGCGCTGCGCCTGCCCGTCGGGCTGGCCGGGGTCGCCTACCTGCTGTGGCTGGCGTGGGACAGCTGGCGGGCCGCGAACCAGGAATTCCAGGTGCAGCCAGGGGCCGCGGGCCTGCCGGTGCGCCGGGCGCTGCGGGCCGGGATGCTGCTCTCGGTGACCAACCCGCACAACGTGGCCTACTGGGCGGCGATCGGCAGCGCGATGGGCGCGGTCGGCGTGCGCGAGCCCTCGGCGGCGCAATACGCCACCTTCTTCGCCGGCTTCATGACCTCGTCGGTGCTGTGGTGCTTCATCTGCGCGGCGCTGGTCGACCGGGTGTTCCGCAACGTCGGGCAGCACTGGGCGCGCCTGACCTACCGTGCCTGCGCGATCGCCTTCCTGGTGCTGGCGCTGTCCTCGCTGCGCGACCTGGTCGCGCAACGGCAGGAGGCATCCGCCGCCGAGGCCGGCCCGCCGGCGCTGCACGGCCAGCCCTGATCCGGCCGCCGCGCTGTCGCCTGCGCGACTGGCGCCGGGCGGCGCGGGGCGCACGATGGCCGGGCGGCGGTGCCGTCATGACCTCCGAGGTCATTGCGACGAAGCGGCTTGCATTGCAAGCTGCGCAGGCACCCGTTCCGGACAGGAGACCCCATGGACACGCCCCCCGCCACAGCGGTCGCACACCGCATCTGTCCCGTCTGCGAAGCCTGCTGCGGCCTGGAGCTGCAGCTGCAGGGCGAGCGCATCGTCTCGATCCGCGGCCACGCGGGTGATCGCTTCAGCGGCGGCTACCTGTGTCCCAAGGGCGTGGCCCTGAAGGACCTGCACGAGGACCCGGACCGCCTGCGCGCGCCCCTGGTGCGGCGCGGCGGCCGGTTCGTCGAGGTCGGCTGGGACGAGGCGTTCCGCGAGATCGAAGCGCGCCTGGTGCCGCTGCGCGAGCGCCACGGCCGGGACGCCCTCGGACTCGTGATCGGCAACCCGACCGTGCACAAGACCGGGCTGATGCTCTACGTGCCGCGGCTGGTGCGCGCCGCGGGCACGCACAACGTCTTCACCGCCTCGACGCTGGACCAGATGCCCAAGCAGCTCGCCAGCGGGCTGATGTACGGCCACTGGCTGACGATCGCGGTGCCGGACATCGAGCGCTGCGAGCACCTGCTGGTCCTGGGCGCCAACCCGGCCACCTCCAACGGCAGCATGTGGACCGTGCCGGACTTCCGCGGCAAGGCGCGCGCGATGCAGGCACGCGGCGGGCGGCTGGTCGTGGTCGACCCGCGCCGCAGCGAGACGGCGGCGCTGGCCGACGAGCACCTGCCGATCCACCCGGGCGCCGACGTGCATTTCCTGCTGGGCCTGGTGCACACGCTGTTCGACGAGGGCCTGGTGCGGCTGGGGCGGCTCGCGCCGCATGTCGCGGGGCTGGAGGCGCTGCAGGCGGCCGTGCAACCCTATGCCGCCGAGCGGGTGTCCGCGCGCTGCGGGATCGCCGCCGAGGCGATCCGCCGCCAGGCCCGGCTGCTGGCGACGGCGCCGCGCGCCGCGGTGTACGGCCGCATCGGCACCTGCACGCAGGCCTACGGCACGCTGGCCAACTGGCTGGTCGACGTGCTCAACGTGCTGACCGGGCACCTGGACGAGCCGGGCGGCGCGATGTTCCCCAAGGCCGCGGTGTTCGCCGCCAACACGCTGGGGGCACCGGGGCGCGGGCGCGGCATCGTCACCGGGCGCTACCGCAGCCGCGTCTCGGGGGCGCCCGAGGTGCTGGGCGAGTTCCCGATGGGCTGCCTGGCCGAGGAGATCGAGACCCCGGGCGAGGGGCAGGTGCGGGCCTTGATCACGGTGGCCGGCAACCCGGTGCTGTCGGCGCCCAACGGGCCGCGCCTGGCGGCCGCGCTCGAGCAGCTGGAGTTCATGGTCAGCGTGGACCTCTACCTCAACGAGACCACGCGCCATGCCGACGTGATCCTGCCCGGGCGCTCGCCGCTGGAGGACCCGCACTACGACGTCGCCTTCGCGCAGCTGTCGCATCGTAACCATGCACGCTACAGCCCGGCGGTGCTGCCGGCCGCGCCCGATCATCCGCCGGAATGGCAGGTGCTGCTGCGCCTGGTGGCGATCCTGCGCGGCGAAGGCGCGGGGGCGGACCTGCGCGCGCTGGACGACCGGCTGTTCGCCGAGGACCTCCAGCGCCTGCCGCCGGAGCAGGCCGGGGCGGTGATGCGCCTGCTCGCGCACCGCGAGGGGCCGGAGCGGCTGCTGGACTTCGGCCTGCGCTCGGGGCCCCATGGCGATGGCTTCGGGCGCCGGCCCGACGGCCTGACGCTGGACAAGGTCATGGCCGCCGCGCCCGCCGGCATCGACCTCGGGCCCCTGCAGCCGCGCGTGCCCGAGGTGCTGCGCACGCCCTCGGGTTGCATCGAGCTGGCGCCGGCAATGCTGCTGGAGGACCTGGCACGGGTCGAGGCCGACCTGGCGCAGCCGGTGCCGGAGCTGGTGCTGGTCGGCCGCCGCCAGGTGCGCTCCAACAACAGCTGGATGCACAACCTGCCGGTGCTGGCCAAGGGGCCGTACCGCTGCACGCTGCTGGTCCACCCGGACGACGCGCGGCGGCTCGGCCTGCGTGACGGGGCGCCGGCGCGCATCGAGGCCAACGGCCGCGCCATCGAGGCGCCGGTGGAGGTGAGCGAGGAGATGCGGCCCGGCGTGGTCAGCCTGCCCCACGGCTGGGGACACGGGCTGCCGGGCACGCGCATGGCCGTGGCGGCCGAGCGGCCGGGGGCCAACCTGAATGCGTTGCTCGACGAGGCGGCGCGCGATCCGCTGTCGGGCACCGCGGTGCTGTCGGGCGTGCCGGTGCGCCTGACGGCGGCCGGCTGAACGGCGGCGCAGCCGGTGGCCCGGCCCGCCGCCGCGGGCACGCGCCTTACTTGCCGGCGCGCACCTTCCGGATCTCGGCCTGCACCTCGTTCCAGAGGTCCTGGCCGACGCTGGCCGCGATGCTCGCGTTGACCTGCGAGAGCCTGGTGCGCATGCGGTCGACCTCGGCGGCGGACAGCTCGGTGACCTGCATGCCCTTGGCCTTCAGTTCGGCCAGCGCCCGGGCGGCTTCCTCGCGGGTGTCCTTGCGCTCGAAGTCGCGGCTCTTCTTCGCCGCGTCGAGCAGGATCTTCTGTTCATCCTTGGACAGGCCGTCCCACCACTTCTTGCTGACCGTCACGATCCACGGGCTGTAGACGTGGTTGGTGACGGTGAGGTACTTCTGCACCTCGTAGAACTTGCTCGACAGGATGGTGTTGTACGGGTTCTCCTGGCCGTCGACCGCGCGCGTCTCGAGCGCCGTGAACAGCTCCGAGAAGGGCAGCGGCACCGCGTTGGCGCCCAGCGCCTTGAAGCTGTCGAGGAACACGTTGTTCTGCATCACGCGCAGCTTGACGCCGTTGAGGTCCTCCAGCTTCGCGATGGGCTGCTTGTTGTTGGTCAGGTTGCGGAACCCGTTCTCCCAGTAGACCAGGCCCACCAGGCCCTTGTCCTGGAGCTTGTCCATCACCTTCTGGCCGACCGGGCCGTCGAGCACCGCGTCGGCTTCCTCGGCGTTGTTGAACAGGAAGGGCGTGTCCCAGATCGCCATTTCCTTGGTGATGCCCACCAGCGTGGCGGTGGAGCCGACCATCATCTCCTGCGCACCGCCGATCAGCGCCTGCTGCATCTGGATGTCCGAGCCCAGCGCCGCGGCGCCGATCGCGCGCACCTTCATCTTGCCGCCCGAGGCCTTCTCGACTTCCTGCGCGAACAGGCGCACGGCGCGTCCCTGGTTGGAGTCTTCCACCAGGCCGTAGCCGAAGCGGATCAGCCGCGGCTTGATGTCCTGCGCGCAGGCCGCGCCGGCGGCGACGAGGGCGATGCCGAGGGCCGCGACGAGTTGCTTGAGTTTCATGGGGTCATCTCCTTCAGGGCGTGTGGATGGTGGCTCTCAGTGGATCCACTTCAGGGGGGTGAGGATGAGCTGCGGGAACAGCACGAACAGCACCAGCAGCACGAAGTACATGACGAGGAACGGCGAGGTGCCGCGGATGACGGTCTCCATGCGCAGCCGCCCGACGCCGGCCACGACGTTCTGCACCGTGCCCACCGGCGGGGTGATCAGGCCCAGGCAGCCGGTGTAGATGAACATGAAGCCGAAGTACACCGGGTCGATGCCGGCCTTGGCTGCCATCGGCGCCACCACCGGCGCGAAGATCAGGATGGTGGGCGTCAGGTCCATTGCGGTGCCGACGATCACGAGGAACACCATCATCAGCGCCATGAACAGCACCGGGCGGTCCATCACCGGTGCGAACACCCGCGACAGTTCGTTGGGCAGGTCGGCCAGCGTGATCATGTAGGCCGTCACCGTGGCCGCGCCGCACAGGAACATCACCACCGCGGTGGTCTTGCTGGAGGCGACCAGCACCTCCCAGACCCCGCGCGCATCCAGCTCGCGGTAGACGAACACCGAGACGAACAGCGCGTAGACGGCGGCGACCACGGCGGCTTCGGTCGGCGTGAACACGCCGCCCTTGAGGCCGCCCAGGATGATCACCGGCATCATCAGCGCCCAGGCGCTGCGACCCAGCGCGCGCAGGCGGTCGCGCCAGCTGACGCGCTCCATCGGCGCGAGCCGGTGGGTGCGCGCGATCCACCACCAGGCGAAGATCAGGAACAGGCCCATCATCAGCCCGGGGAAGATGCCCGAGAGGAACAGCTTGCTGATCGAGGTGTTGGTGGTGACGCCGTAGATGACGAAGGGCATCGACGGCGGGATGATGGGGGCGATGATGCCGCCGCCGGCCAGCAGCCCCGCGCTGTAGCTGTCGGGGTACTGCTGCTGGCGCATCATCGGCAGCAGGATGGTGGCCAGCGCCGCGGTGTCCGCGATGGCCGAGCCGGACATGCTGGCCAGCAGCACCGCCGCACCGATCGCGACGAAGCCCAGTCCGCCGCGGATGTGGCCGACGAAGGAGCGGGCCAGGTCGATGATGCGGCGGCTCAGGCCGCCGGCGTTCATCAGCTCGCCGGCCAGGATGAAGAACGGCACGGCCAGCAGCGGGAAGCTGTCGAAGCCGGCCTGCAGGTTCTGCGCCAGCAGCTGGGCATCGAAGAAATCCAGGTGGTACATCAGGGCCACGCCCGTGAGCACCAGCGCGTGCGCGATCGGCATGCCGATCAGCATGGCTGCCAGCAGCACGGCGATGAAGATCAGGGTCACGACCATCGACTACTCCACCTGCCCTTCGTCCTTGCCATGCGGTGCGCCCGGCCGCTCGCGTTGCAGCACCTGGACCGCGAGCACCGCCAGCATCCCGACCGCCAGCACCAGGGTCGAGGCGGCGGCCAGCGCGAGCGGGTAGCCGATCACCGTGCTGCGGCTTTCCATGCCCGCTTCGACCTGGCGCCACGAGCCGATGGCCATCAGCACCATCACGTAGGCGATGCCCAGGCGGGCGAGCACCGCGCACGCCGTGCGCGGCCAGCCCTTCAGGCGCGAGGTCAGCATGTCGAAGCCCAGGTGCTTGTGCTCGACCGAGGCCACGATCGCGCCGATGCACACCAGCCAGACGAACAGCAGGCGCGACAGTTCCTCGTAGAACACGATGCCGGTGTCGAACACGTAGCGCAGCACGACGTTGGTGAACACCGCGAGCACCATGCCGGCCATGCCGAGCGCCATCGCGGCTTCGGCCAGCCGGCGCAGCCACAGGCCGCAGCGGGCAAGGGTGGGCGAGTTCATGCGGACTCCTTCGCGTCAAGCTCGCCGCGCATCCAGGCGACGGTCTCGTCGCGCAGCTCGCACAGCGGGCGCAGGGCATCCAGGCGCAGCACGCCCGGCTCGCCGACCGGGGGTTCCAGCGTCGCGAACTGGCTGCGCACCAGGCTGGGCGGGAACGGATGGTTCGGCCGTGCGGCGACGCGCGCGTAGGCGTCGGCTTCGCCGAGCTCGAGGAAGGCGAAGCGCAGGCCGGGCACGAAGCTGCGCAGGCGGTCTCGGTAGCGCTGTCTGAGCGCAGAACAGGTCAGCACCGCGCCGTTGCCGGCATCGCGCAGCAGGCTGCCGAGGCGGTCCAGCCAGCCTTCGCGGTCGGCATCGGTGAGGGCGATGCCGGCACGCATCTTCTCGATGTTGGCCGCCGGGTGGTATTCGTCGCCTTCGAGCAGGGGCCAGCCGAGGGCCTCGGCGCAGGCCTGTCCCAGGCTGGACTTGCCGCAGCCGGCCACGCCCATCACGACGAGCGCGGGGGAAACGGGCCGGCCGGCAGGTTTGGTAGCGCTATCCATCTTGATCCAAAAAACGCCAGCTCCTGGCTGGCCCGACGATTCCCAGAGGGGAAGCTCTCCGCCGGCATCCCTGCCCTGCGGCCAGGGTTGGCGCCGTTGTGATGACGGTAAGGTAGCGCTATCCTACGCATCGAGATTCCAAAACGAATAGGGAAAACCCCAGATGGCCTCCCCGGCAGCCCGCCGCCGTCGCTCCAGCGGCCGCGTGACGCTCACCGACGTGGCCCGCGAGGCGGGCGTCAGTCCCATCACGGCGTCGCGCGCGCTGCGCGGCGAGCGTGGCGTCGGGGCCGAGCTGGTGGCGCGCGTGCAGGAGGCGGTCAAGCGGCTCGGCTACGTGCCCGACCCGGCCGCCCGGGCGCTGGCCTCGTCGCGCAGCACGCAGGTGGCGGTGCTGGTGCCGATGCTGTCCAACACCCTGTTCGTCGACCTGCTGGAGGCAGTGCACCGCATCCTGTTCCCGGCGGGCTACCAGTCGCTCATCGGCGTGACCCACTACGACCCGGCCGAGGAGGAGCTGCTGCTGCGCAGCTACCTGGCGCATCGCCCGGCGGGGCTGCTGGTCACCGGCTTCGATCGCACCGAAGCGAGCCGCCAGCTGATCCTGGGCAGCGGGCTGCCCTGCGTGCACCTGATGGAGACCACCGAGGCGCCGGGCGTGTACTGCGTGGGCTTCTCGCAGGTCGAGGCCGGCGCGGCCATCACCGAGCACCTGCTGTCGCGCGGTCGACGGCGCATCGCCTTCGTCGCGGCGCAGCTGGACCCGCGCACGATGCAGCGTGCCGAGGGCTACCGCCGCGCGCTGCGCCAGGCCGGCTGCTACGACGCGCGGCTGGAGCTGCTCAGCCCCGAGCGCTCGTCGCTGGCGCTGGGCGCGCAGCTGTTCGAGGAGCTGCTGGCCACGCGGCGCGACATCGACGCGGTGTTCTTCTGCAACGACGACCTGGCGCAAGGCGGCCTGCTGGCTGCGCACCGCCTCCGCATCCCGGTCCCCGGGCGCGTCGCGATCGCCGGCTTCAACGACCTGGCCGGCAGCGACCAGATGCTGCCGCCGCTGACCACCGTGCACACGCCGCGCGTCGAGGTCGGTGAAGCGGGCGCGCGCATGCTTCTGCAGCTGATGCGCGGCGAGAAACCCTCGCCGTCGTGCGTGAAGCTGCCCTATCGCGTCGTGGTGCGGCAGAGCACCTGAGCCGCTGCGCGCTGCGGTCACGAATGTTCACCATTCCGCTGCGACCCTGGCAGCCGCTTTCCCTAACCTGTGCGGTTTGACGTCGCGCAGCGTCCGGCGCCGGCCGGCATGCGAGAGTGCGCGAGGTCTCCACATGACGACAGGGAGCTTCGACATGTCCGCCAGGAAACGCAGCATCGCGACCGCCCCGCCCGGACCGGCCGGGGACGTGCCCGCCGTCGCCGGCCTTTCCGTCACCCCCGAGGTGCCCGTCGCCGATGCGGGTGATGCGATGCAGGCCTGGACCGCGGCCTGCGAGGCCGCCACGCGCACGGCGTTCGACGCGATCGAGCAGGGCACCCACGCCTGGGCCGAGATGCAGGCGCTGCTGTGGCTGTGGCCGTTGCACTGGTGGGCGCCGAGCCATCCGCTCACGCCGGACGCCGTCGATGCGGGCGCCGCGGCGCGCGACTGGTTCGGCAAGTTCCTCGCCGGTACCACGCCGCCGCAGCCCGTGCAGGAAGCCACGCGCGAGTGGCTGGCGCTCGGCCTGCGCTCGTGGACGTCGCTGTGGGCGCCGTGGACCGGCGTGCCGTCCTGCCGCGGCCTGCACCCGGCCTGAGGCGCGGCTAGGGAGTCCGTTGCGGGCCGGCCGGCACCGCGCGTTGCAGCCGGCCCAGCCAGCGGTGCGCACACCACGCCGCAGCGGCGAGGTAGGCGGCGCCGCCGGGCACCCACATCAGGAGACCGGCCAGCTGCTGGTCCCACAGGTCGCGCGACTCCGGCGCGTACAGCGGTGCGCGTGCGAAGGTGAGCAGTGCGCCCAGCAGGCCGGTGTGCATCAGCGTGAACAGCAGCGCGAGCGCGGCCTGCGCCTCGTGCCCGCGGCGCGCGCGCAGCACCGCCCACCAGAACAGCCAGGCGCTGAACGCGAAGCTCGCGTGCTCGGCGACATGCCACCAGTTGTTCCCGACCGCAGCCAGGTAGGGCTGCGGCAGGTGCCAGGCCCAGATCGCCGCCGCATGCAGGGCCGCGCAGGCCACCGGATGCCGCCCGGCGCGCAGCACCGCCTGCCACCATGGATCGACCCAGGGGCCGAGCGCGGCGCGCCAGGCGGGCAGCGGGCGTGCCAGAACCCACAGCGGGGCCGCGACCACCATCAGCAGCATGTGCTGCACCATGTGCATCGCGGTGCTCGTCGCTGCCCGCTCGTCGAACGGCCCGAACAGCGCGACCGCGGTCACGGCCGTGGCGGCGTGGAACGCGAGGCGTTCCCCGAGGCGGGGCCGCACGCGCGCGGCGCCGGCCAGCCCGGCGATCCACAGCGCGAGCAGCAGGGCCTGCGCACCCCACACCGGCAGGTGCGACAGCGGACCGGTGTCCCACGCCGCATGGGCTTGCGCGGTCGCCGGCAGCGCCAGCAGCAGGGCCAAGCGCACGGTCACAGGCATGGCGGCGTCCACAGGGCCGGCAGGCCGACGAAGAGCGTCGCCGCGGCCGCCGCCGCATGCAGTGCGGCCGCCACCGGGGCGACGAAGCGCGCGCTGGCGGGGGGCTCGGCGACCGTCGCGTGGCGGGCCCGCCAGCAGGCCCGGGCGCACAGCAGCAGCGCGAGCGCGGTCAGCACCGCAAGCAGCACCAGCGCCGCGTTGATCCAGGTGAGGGCGCCGGCCTGCACGTCCGGCGGCGCGATCGCGCAGCCGATCGACAGGGCGCCGTAGTTGAGCACGAACCACGCCGACCAGACGATGAAGCCCAGCGCCAGCTGCATCGGGTGTGGCACGCGCTTCACGGCGACCTCCCGAACGTGGCCGGGAACAGCAGCAGCGCGCCGCTGGCCACCCAGGTGCAGCCGGCCTGGAACAGCCACAGCTGCGCCAGCACTGCCGGCTCGTACGGCGCATGCAGCCCGACGTAGCGGTGGCCGACCCGCCAGGCCTGCAGCAGCGACAGCACCGCGGCCAGCGCACCGTGCAGCAGCAGGAAGCCCAGCACCACGCCGATGACGGCGTCGTGCGCGTTCGTGGTCGGCGCGATCGGCGAAGCCCGCAGCAGCCACAGCGTCAGCGTCGCCTGTGCGAGGCCCAGCAGTCCCAGCCCGAACAGTTGTCCTTGCAAGCCGCGTTCGTCGCCGCGCCGCAGCTGCCGCACGAGTCGCGCCAGCCACGCCGCGCCCGCGCTCGCCAGGGCGGCGGCGCCCAGCATGGCGGCGGCCGGCAGGGGCGAGCGCGCCGGCGCGGTGAACCCGGGCGATGCGGTCCACAGGTACATCCAGCCGAACATCAGCGACAGGAACAGTGCGCCGTCGGCCAGCAGCGTCAGCCCCATGCCCCACAGGCCCGGGCCGTCGAAGGTGCGCGAATGCAGCCGCAGCCCGGACGGCAGGTCGTCGGTCCCGGGGGCCGCGCGCGGGTGCGCGCCGTTCTCCCACACCCAGCGCAGCAGCAGCGCGACGGCGACGACCGCGGCCAGTGCCGCGACGACATAGGCCTTGAGCAGCAGCGAGAGGCAGACCGTGGCCAGCACCAGCCCGGCCTGGAACGGCAGGAAGGAGTTGCCCGGCAGGTGCACGACCTCGCGCGGCGCACCGGTGAGCGGGTCGCTGCCCAGCGTCTCGCGCCGCCCGTGGCGTGCGTGGGGCAGGGCGTGGCGTGCCTCGGCGATGTCGCGCGGCAGCGCCGGGTGTTCCCACAGCGGATGACGGGTTTCGACGGGCGGCAGGCTGACGAAGTTGTACGGGGCGGGCGGCAGGTCGGTGGCCCACTCCAGCGTGTCGGCGTCCCAGGGGTTCTGGCGCGCCGGCCGGCCGAAGCGGAAGTGCAGCGCGAAGTCCAGCAGCACGGTCGCGATGCCCGCGGCCATCACGAAGCTGAAGATGGACGAGACCAGGTTCGGCACTTCCCAGCCCAGGCCGGGGTCGTAGGTGTAGACGCGCCGCGGCATGCCCAGCAGCCCGGTCCAGTGCATCACGAGGAAGGTGCCGTTGAAGCCGGCGAAGGTCAGCCAGAAGCCCCACCTGGCCAGTCGCTCGGAGGGCATGCGGCCGCTGAAGTGCGGCATCCAGTAGTACAGGCCGGCCAGCAGCGGGAACAGCATGCCGCCCACCAGCACGTAGTGCATGTGCGCGACGACGAAGTGCGTGTCGTGCACCTGCCAGTCGAACGGTACCAGCGCCAGCATCACCCCGGTCAGGCCGCCGGCGACGAAGATCACCAGGAAGCCGACGATCCACAGCATCGGGATGCGCATCACCGGCCTGCCGGTCCACAGCGTGGCCAGCCATGCGAAGAGCTGGATGCCGGTGGGCACCGCGACCAGCATGCTGGCGGCCGAGAAGAACGCCTGCGCAAGCTGCGGGATGCCGACCGTGAACATGTGGTGCACCCACAGGCCGAAGCTGATGAAGCCGGTGCTGATGACCGCGACCACCGCCCAGCGGTAGCCCACCAGCGGCCGGCGCGCGAACACCGGCAGCACGGTGGAGACGATGCCCGCGGCAGGCAGGAAGATGATGTAGACCTCGGGGTGGCCGAACAGCCAGAACAGGTGCTGCCACAGCAGCGGGTCGCCGCCGCGGGTGACGTCGAAGAAGGGCAGCCCTGCGGCACGTTCCAGCTCGAGCAGGATGCTGCCGAGGATCAGTGGCGGAAAGCCCGCCACGATCATCAGCGCCATGACCAGGATGTACCAGGCGAAGATCGGCATGCGGTGCAGCGCCATGCCGGGCGCGCGCGTGCGCAGGATGGAGACGGCCAGCTCCACGCCGGCCGACACCGCCGAGATCTCCACGAAGGTGATGCCCAGCAGCCAGAAGTCGTTGTGGATGCCGGGCGAGTGGACGTTGCTGGCCAGCGGCACGTACATGAACCAGCCGGAGTGCGGCGCCACGCCGAGGAGCAGGCTGGAGGTGACGATCGCGCCGCCGAACAGGTAGCACCAGTAGCCGAACGCACTCAGGCGAGGGAACACCAGGTCGCGCGCGCCCAGCATCTTGGGAATCAGGTAGCACGCGAGGCCCTCCAGCATCGGCACCGCGAACAGGAACATCATCAGCGTGCCGTGCATGGTGAACGCCTGGTGGTAGGCCTCGGCCGTCATGAAGGCGTGGTGCGGGACGGCCAGCTGCGAGCGCATCAGCATCGCCAGCAGCCCGGCGATCAGGAAGAACACGCCGCCGGTGACCATGAAGCGCAGGCCGATCGACGAGTGGTTGACGATGGCCAGCGCCCTCCAGCCGGTCGGGTTGGCCCAGACGGCCTCGAGCTCGGCACGCGCCTGGGCCTGCGCGCGGGCCGGGGAAGCGGAAGGGGGGGACCCGCTCATCGTCGCGCCGCGGCCAGCCAGGCCTCGAATTCATCGGCATGCAGCGCGCGCACCCGCATCGTCATGTGGGCGTGCGCATCGCCGCAGAACTCGGCGCACTGCCCGCGCATCGCGCCGGCGCGGTCGGCCCGCAGCCGGATCACGTTGGTGCGCCCGGGGATCGCGTCGATCTTGCCGCCCAGCCGCGGGACCCAGAACGAGTGGATCACGTCGCGGCTGCTCACGTGCACGTCCACCGGGCGGCCGACCGGCAGCACCAGCTCGTCGCGCAGCTGCAGGCCGGCGTCCGGGTAGCGCACCTCCCACCACCACTGGTGGCCGACGACCTCGATGCGCAGCGCCGCCGGCCCGGCCGCGACGGGCCACGGCAGCATGCCGTGGCCGGCGGGTACGCCGAATGCCAGCAGCACGGCGATGCTGGCCAGCGGCAGCAGCAGGCCGCCGCCGACGATCCAGCGCCGGCCGGTGCGCCGGGCCTGCGCCTCGTCCGGTTCGGGCCGGCGCCGGTACAGCGCATGCAGCCACAGCCCGACGACGACCAGGAGCACCAGCGTGCCGTACCCGAACATCCACCACCAGAGCGTCGCCACGACATCGGCCGCCGGCCCGGCCGGGTCGAGCGTCGACTGAGGCCCGCTGCATCCGGCCAGCGCCGCCGTTCCCGCCACGAGCCCGCCATGCCCCGCCAGGAAGGACCGATCCAGAGCCGCGCCGCGATCGCCGGGCACCCGCTGCACCCGATGATGATCCACTTCCCGGTGGCGGCGCTCCTCGGCCTGGTGGCGGTGGACGTGGCCTACGTCCTCGGCCGCGACCCGTTCTGGGCGCGTGCCGGCGTCTGGCTTGCGGGCGTCGGCGCCGCGGGCGGATGGATCGCGAGCCTGGCCGGCCTGGTCGACCTGGTGACGGTGGCGCCGGTGCGGCGCCTGGTGACCGCCTGGTGCCACGCGATCATCGCGGTGATGATGCTGTCGCTCGCCTCGTTCAACTGGCTGCTGCGCGTGGGCGACGCCCAGGCACTCGTCGTACCGTGGGGGCTGTACGTCTCGCTGCTGACCGCCGCGATGATCGCGCTGGCGGCCTACCTGGGCGGACGCCTGGTCTACGAGCACGCGGTCGGCGTGGACCTGTCCGGCTAGGGGGCTCGCACGCAACGGCATGGGGCGCGCCTTCGGTCAGAACGGCTTGCCCAGCACCAGCCACGCGATCGCGCCGATCAGCGCCAGCGCCACCAGGGCCACGAGGCTGCACGCCGCGCCGACCGGCCGTTCGCGGTCGCGCTCGACGCGCAGCAGCAGCACGCCGCAGGCGGCATGGCACAGCACCAGCGCGCACACCAGCGTCAGCTTGACGATCAGCCACAGCGCGAGCGTCTGGTCGGCCAGGAACACCGCGGTACCCGAGGCGATCGCGACCAGCGCGGCCGGCGTGGCGACCAGCGTGAACAGCGAGCGCGCCATCTGGTCGTGCGGCGCGTGGAACAGCTCGCCCACCGACCGCGCCGAGCTGGCCGCGATCGCGCCCGGCAGGTACAGCAACGCGCCGCACCAGACGATCAGGGCCGCGATGTGCAGCAGCTTGAGCCAGGGCATCGGCGCGGCCGTCGAGGCGCCTCAGCGCGCGGCGTCCTTGTTCGCCTGCGTGATGGTCCAGGCGTAGATGGTCTTGTTGGCGACGTTCTCGGTGTGCTCGGGCGGCCACTGGCTGCCCATGTCGAAGTCGTGCGAAACCACCCGCGCGCCCACGCGCAGCTGGCGCCACAGCTGCGGACGCAGGCGCTGGTTGATCGACGGCAGCAGGTACAGCGTGACCACCGTGGCCTCGGAGAAGTCCGCCTCGAACAGGTCGCCGATGCGGAACTCGACCTTGTCCGTCACGCCGGCGCGCTTCGCATTGGCGCGCGCCTCGGCGATGCGCTGCGGGTCGATGTCGATGCCGATCCCGCGCGCGCCGTACGCCTTGGCGGCCGTGATCACCACCCGGCCGTCGCCACAGCCCAGGTCGTAGACCACGTCGTCCGGCCCCACCCGGGCCAGCTGCAGCATGCGGTCGACCACGGGCTGGGGCGTCGGCACGTAGGGCACGTCCAGCGCGACGGCCGTGCCTTCCTGGGCGCGCACCAGCGGCAGGGCCATGGGCAGGGCCACGGCCGCGGCGGTGCGCAGCGTGGAGGCCATGAACAGGCGACGGGACGAAATGTGCTTCATCGAAGTCTCCGGTCGGACGTTGGAAGGGGACGACACGCGGTCACGAAGCGGGGGCGGTGCGGGCGGCACCGCGCAGCCACCACAACAGCAGCAGGCCCAGCGCGAGCACGCCGACGCTGACCCAGGCGGCATTGAGCCCGCCCAGCGTCTGTGCGCCGACATAGGAAAGGCTGGACCACAGCATGTAGCCGCAGGTGGCGCAGAACACGAGCGGCAGCTGCGGGTACAGCGGCACCCGGAACGGGCGCACGGCCTGCGGCTCGCGCCAGCGCAACACCATCAGCGACAGGCCCGAGAGCAGGAAGAACAGCCAGAACACCGGCGCGGTGAACTCGACCATGGTGTTGAAGCCGCCGCCGGTGGCCAGCCCCAGCGCGACCAGCGCCAGCGCCACGACGCACTGCAGGCGCAGCGCGTTGGCCGGCGCGCCGCGCAGGTCGTTCCATTCGCCGAGCCAGCGCAGCGCGGTCCAGTCGCGTCCGAGCGCATAGCTGGTGCGCGCACCCACGATCATCGTCGCATTGATCGAGGTCAGCGCCGTGATCGCGATCATCACCGAGATCACCACCTGGCCGGCAGCGCCGAACTCCAGCGCCAGCACGTCGGCGGCCAGCGCCTGCGAGTCGGCCATGCCCTGGAGCCCCAGCGCGCGCCAGTAGGCCCAGTTGACCAGCAAGTACAGCAGCGTGATCAGGCCGATCGACAGCACCAGCGCCTTGACCATGTTGCGGCGCGCGTCGCGCACCTCGGCGCTGATGTAGGCGGCCTCGTTCCAGCCGCCGTAGGTCAGCAGCACGAACACCATCGCCAGCCCGAAGGCGGCCGCCGACGGCGTCGCGGCCGGGGCGGGGGAGGGCGGCGCGGCCGGCGCCGCGTTCGCGAGCAGCGCGGCGGCAAGCACCAGCAGCAGCCCGCCGATCTCCAGGCAGGTCAGCCACAGCTGCGTCGAGCTGCTGGCGCGGATGCCCAGCAGGTTGATCCAGCTGAGCCCGACGATGGACAGCGCCGCGTAGACCGCGGCGCTGCCCGCAGGGCTCAGGCCGGGCAGCGGCAGGATGGCCGTCATGTAGTCGCCGAACACGAAGCCCAGCAGCGCGATCGAGCCGGTCGTGATCACCGACAGCCGGGCCCAGCCGAACAGCAGCGAGACCGAGCGCCCGAAGGCGCGGTGCAGGAAGTGGTAGTCGCCCCCGGCGTGGGGATAGGTGGTGGCCAGCTCCGCGTAGCACAACGCGCCGACCAGCGAGATCAGGCCGCCGAGCAGCCAGGCGCCGAACATCCACGCCGGATCGCCGGTCAGTCCCGCCACCATGGCCGGTGCCTTGAAGATGCCCGCGCCGATGACGATGCCGACCGTGATCGCGACGGCTTCCCGCAAGCCCAGCACCTCCCGCGGACCGGCACCGGCGGGTGCACTCACGGGTGGCTCCTCCAGGGGCCGGGGCGGCCGACGGACGGGGACGCAGAAGGGTGGGGCATCGGTGCACTCCGGTGGCAGGCGGGAACCGACTTCTCTTCCCGCGCGAATGCTGCGGCATCAGCGGGGCGCCTGTCGGCACAACCCCACTTCCGTCGCAGGAATCAATCCGCGTGCCTGGGGCCGCGTGCCCGTCGCGCAGGGCCGGCCGGCGCCGTGCCGTAAGTTTTTCAAACCGGCTTGCCGGTGCCTCCAACGACAACGGGCGCCACCCCCGGCCGGGGAGCGGCGCCCGTCGAAGAGCGCTTCGGATACGGTTACTGCAGCGTGCCTTCGTGCATCGTGCTTTCGCCGCGGTGCGGGGTGTAGCCGGGCTCCAGCTCGGGGGCGCTCGAGACCTCGCCGTCGCCGGCCACGCCGCCCAGCGCCGAGCCGGTGGAGCCGGCCGGGTAGGCGCCGGCGCTGTCGCGCTTCCATTCGACCCGCTGGAGGCTGCCGCCGTGGCCGTAGTCGTCGTGCCGGGTGCGGTCGGCCGAGGTCGCGCCGTAGCCGGTCCCTTCCGACGGGTCGCGCGTCACCGCGCCTTCGCCCGCCGCGCCTTCCAGCTGCGAGCCGGTCTGGCCCGCCGGGGTGCCTGGCGTGCCGTAGGCGTCGTTTGCATGGGCCCCGACCACCATCAGGGCTGCCGCCACACCGCTGAACAGGTGCTTCGCATTCATCGTCGCTTCCTTCGTTCCGGGTTGAACATGACTTCAGGTTAGTGAAGCGACGCAGGCCTGGTTGTCTCAGCGCGGTGGCGCTGCCCGTAGTCGGCGTCCTACGCCTGTCGGCGGGGGTCAGCGCGCCGGCGCGGGCCAGTGCTGCGCGACCCATTGCACGAAGTCGTTCGCCATCGCCTCGTGCAGCCGGGGGCGTCCGGGGTAGTCGCGGTATGCCACCTCCACGCCGTGCTCGGCCATGGTGCGCATCGCGTCCTCCGCGTAGTCCGTCGCGGTGATGCCGTCGGCGCCGCCTTCGGCGAAGAACACGTGCAGCCGCGACAGCTGCTCCCCGGGCGCCAGCTGCCACTTGACCTGAGGCAGGATGCGGCCGCACAGCATGCCGATGGCCGCCACCCGGTCCGGGCGCGTCAGCCCGACGCTGGCGGCGATCACCGCTCCCTGCCCGAATCCTGCCACGCAGACCTGCTGCGCATCGTAGGGCTGCACCTGCTGCAGCTGGTCGAGGAACTGCAGCACCTGCACGCGTGCCGCCTCGGCTTCCAGCGCGTTGGCCCGTGCGCCTTCCTCGCTGACCTGCACGCCGTACCAGGCGTGTCCGCCTTGCGGTCCGGCCAGCGGAGCGCGCGGCAACGCGACGTGCAGGTGCCCGGGCAGTCGGTCGGCCAGCGTCGCGAGGCTGTGCTCGTCGCCGCCCACCCCGTGCAGCAGCACGAGCAGCGGGGCCGGCGCGCGCGCTGCGGTGCGCGCCGGGCGGAAGCGGTAGGGCAGGGCCACGCCAGGCGGTGCGGGATGCGTGGCGCGGGCCGCGGCCCCTCCGGTTGCAGTCATGTGTCCTCCTTGTCTTTCTGTTCTGGTTGCGTCGATGTCCGACACGGGGCCCTGGCCGGCTGCGCTCGTGCCCCCGCAGCGGGCGGGACCCGCGCACAATGGGGGCGCCCGGGTGCCTTGCCCGGCGACCGTCCCTGTCCACCCCTTGACCCACGAAGGAGGTTCCATGAGCACGAAGGTCTACGTCGTCTTCTACAGCATGTACGGCCACATCCATCGCATGGCCGAGGCCGTGGCCGAAGGGGCGCGTGCCGTGCCCGGGGCGGAGGTCCGGCTGTGGCAGGTGCCCGAGTTGGTGCCGGAGGACGTGCTCGAGAAGAGCGGCGCGAAGGCGGCACGGGCCGCGTTCGCGCAGGTGCCGGTCATCCGGCCCGACCAGCTGCCCGAGGCGGACGCCATCATCTTCGGCGCGCCCACCCGGTTTGGCAACATGTGCGCCCAGATGCGCAACTTCCTCGACCAGACCGGCGGCCTGTGGGCCAAGGGCGCACTGATCGGCAAGGTCGGCAGCGTGTTCACCAGCACCGCGACCCAGCACGGCGGGCAGGAGTCCACGCTGCTGAGCTTCCACACCACGCTGCTGCACCACGGCATGGTGATCGTCGGCCTGCCGTATTCGGAGGCGCGGCAGATGACGCTGGCCGAGATCAGTGGCGGCTCGCCCTACGGCGCGAGCACCATCAGCGGCGGCGACGGCTCGCGCATGCCCAGCGAGAACGAGCTGGCGATGGCGCGCTTCCAGGGCCGCCATGTCGCGCAGATCGCGGCGAAGCTGGCCGCCGGCGGACAGTGAAAACGATGTGCGGAAGGCGCACCGAACGGACCTAGAATCTCTGAACCAATTATTTCGAGGTTCGAGGGATTCAATGTCGGGCGCCATCCAGTACCGGGATCTGCCACAGGCCCTGATCAGGGCGCGCGAGGCCGTCGCGCGCTATTTCCGTCCCGGCCTGAAGCAGGCAGGCGTCACCGAACAGCAATGGCGCGTGATCCGCGCACTGTCCCAGTCCGGGGAGATGGAGGTCGGCCGGATCTCCGAGATCTCCTGCATCCCCGGCCCGAGCCTGACCGGCGTGCTCGAGCGCATGGAGCGCGACGACCTGGTGCGGCGCTTCCGCATCTCGACCGACCAGCGCAAGGTGCTGGTCGAGCTGACCGCCAAGAGCCGCAAGCTGGTCGAGAAGGTCGCAGCACGCATCAACGCGCGCTACGAGCTGATCGAGCAGCACCTGGGGCCCCAGGTGCTCGCACAGCTGTTCACGCTGCTGGACAAGGTCGCCGAGCTGCCCGACCCGAACCAGGCCGAGCCGGTGAAGCTGCCGATCGCGCGCCGGAAGAGCCCGGCCCGCCCCGCGGCGAAGGCGGCCGCGCGCCGCTAGGCCGGTTCACGCGAAGCGGCCGGCGCGGAAGTCCTCCACGGCCTGGAAGATCTCCTCGTGGCTGTTCATCACGAACGGCCCGTACTGCGCGATCGGTTCGTTGAGCGGGCGCCCCGCGATCAGCAGCGCGCGCGCCGGCTCCTGCGCTTCCAGCACCACGCCGTCCGCATCCGGCGCGTTGGCCAGGATGGCCATGCGCTGTCGCGGCACCTCGGTGGCGCCGATGCGCAGCTGCCCGGCATAGACGTAGACGAAGGCGTTGTGCCCGGCCGGCAGCGGCTGCTCGAAGCGGCTGCCCGGCACGAAGTGCAGGTCCAGGTACAGCGGCTCGGTGTGCTCGCGCTGCATCGCGCCCGCCACGCCGTGGCTGCTGCCGGCGATCACGCGCGCGGTCACGCCCTGCGGGGTCGTGAACTGCGGGATCTCGTCGGCCTGGAAGTCGCGGTACCAGGGCTCGCACATCTTGTCCTGGGCCGGCAGGTTCAGCCACAGCTGGAAGCCTTCCATCAGCCCGTCTTCCTGCTCCGGCATCTCGGAGTGGATCACGCCGCGCCCGGCGGTCATCCACTGCACGCCGCCGTTGCTGAGCAGGCCTTCGTGGCCGGCGCTGTCGCGGTGGCGCATGCGCCCGGCGATCATGTAGGTGACGGTCTCGAAGCCGCGGTGCGGGTGGTCCGGAAAGCCCGCGCCGTAGTCGTTCGGGTCGTCGCTGCGGAAGCTGTCGAGCATCAGGAAGGGATCCAGCCGCCGCTGCAGCGGCTGGCTCAGCACCCGGGTCAGCTTCACGCCGGCGCCGTCGGACGTCGCGATGCCGTGCACCAGGCGCTCGACGGCGCGCGGCCGGGTGACGGTGGAGGAAGCGAGGACGGTCGACATGAAGTGACTCCTTCGACGAGGTGCAAGGGCCGGCCGCGCCTCAGGCGACGGCGGCTTCGATCTGCTGCTGGGCCGAGACCAGGGCTTCGCGTTCCGCGTCCGGGCCCATGGCCAGCCCTTCAGCATAGATGAACTGCACGTCCGTCATGCCGAGGAAACCCAGCAGCGTGCGCAGGTAGGGCACCTGGCTGTCGGCCGGCGTGTCACGGTAGCGGCCACCGCGGGTGAGCACCACATAGACCTTCTTGCCGGTCAGCAGGCCTTCGGGGCCGTTCTCGGTGTAGCGGAAGGTCACGCGGGCGCGGGCGATCGCGTCGATCCAGTTCTTCAGCTGGGTGGAGATGCCGAAGTTGTACATCGGCACGCCCAGCACCACCACGTCGGCGGCCTGGATCTCGGCGATCAGCGCGTCGTCCAGGGCCACGCGCGCGGCCTGTTCCGGCGTGCGCTGCCCCGGGTCGGTGAACAGCGCCTGCAGGGCCGTCTCGTCCAGGGCCGGGTGGGGGTTGCGTGCGAGATCGCGCACGGTGACCTGGGCATCGGGGCGGGCACGGCGCAGGCGGTCCACCAGGGCGGAGGCCAGGCGGGTCGACTGGGAGCCTTCGGCACGGGCGCTGGAATTGACTTGCAGGATGTTCATCGTCGGTCCCTTCATCATTGATAGACACGCGGTATCGATGAAGGAAAGTTTATTGACGGCGTGTAGGTATAAAAAGATCGCCAGCCGGATAACATTGTTCCGTCCAGGGAACAATGCCGTGAACCTCGATCCGAACGACCTGCTGCTGTTCTCGCGCGTGGCCGAAGCCGGCAGTTTCACCCGGGCGGCCGCCCGGGTCGGCCTGCCCAAGAGCACGGTGTCGCGGCGCATCTCCGCCCTGGAGCGCCAGCTCGGCGAGCGGTTGCTGACGCGCACCACGCGCAAGCTGAGCCTCACGGACTTCGGCTACGCGCTGCTGGAGCACGCCCGCCAGGTCGCGGCCGAGGTCGACGCGGCGGCCTCGCTGGTGCTGCACCGCCAGGCCCAGCCGAGCGGGCGGCTCAAGGTGTCGATGCCGGCCGGCTTCGCCGGCAAGGAGCTGGGGCGCATCCTGACCGACTTCCTGACCCGCTACCCGGGCATCTCGATCGAGATCGACCTGTCCTCGCGCCGGGTGGACCTGATCGGCGAGAACTTCGACCTCGCCATCCGCATGGGCGACATGCCCGATGATGCGACGCTGGTCGCGCGGCGCCTGCTCACGCACACCTGGGGCCTCTACGCGGCGCCGATGTACCTTGCCCTGCACGGCACGCCGCAGGCGCCCGAGGACCTGCTGCAGCACACGGGGCTGGCGCTGCGCTCGCGCACCGGCGAGCCGACGCCGTGGAACCTGCGCAACGGCGAGGCGCGCTGGACGGGGCTGGCGCCGCCGCGCGCCGTGGTCAACGCACCGGAGCTGCTGGTCGAGATGGCACTCGAAGGCGCAGGCATCACCGCTGCGCCGGACGCCATCGTCACCCGGCACGTCAAGGAAGGTCGGCTGGTGCGCGTGCTGCCGCAGTGGTGCTTGCCCGAGGCGCCTGGCTGGGCGGTGCTGCCCGGACGCCGCCTGGTGCCGGCCAAGACGCGGGTGTTCCTGGAGATGCTCGACAGGCTGATCGCCGAGGGGCGGCTGGGCGTCTAGGACAGCCCCAGCGGCTCCAGCCATTCGCGCCGCCCCTTGGGGCTGATGCGCAGCGCGCGGCCCTCCAGCTCGCGCGTGACCCAGCGCCGCTGCAACGCGGCCTCGAGCAGCGCCGCGCCCAGCGCGCCGCCCAGGTGCGGCCGGCGCTCGCTCCAGTCCAGGCAGTCGCAGGCGAAGCGGCGCCGCCGCGCGCGCGCGCCGGCCACGTCCACGCCCCAGGCGGCGAGCGTCGCTTCGCCTGCGGCGCTGAGGCGGTAGCCGTCGTCGGCCGGCTGCAGCCAGCGGCGCCGGCGCAGCACCGCGAGCAGCCCCACCGCGATTTCCCCGGCCATGTGGTCGTAGCAGGTGCGTGCCGCGCGCAGCGGCTCGGGCGTGCGCGGCGCAAGAGGCGCCTGCGGGCGACCCGCCACGACCAGCAGGGCTTCCAGCGCGTGCGCCACGTCGGCATGGCGCAGGCGGTAATAGCGGTGCCGGCCCTGCGGCACGCACTCGACCAGCTGCTCGCCGACCAGCCGCGCCAGGTGCGCGCTGGCGGTGGAGGCCGTCACCTCGGCGACGGCGGCCAGTTCGGTCGCGGTGCGGGCGCGGCCGTCGAGCAGCGTGCACAGCATGCGCGCGCGTGCCGGCTCGGCGATGGCCGCGGCGACCGCCGCGATGCCCTGGTCTGCATCCATGATTCGTCCTTCATCGAAGCATCCCTGCTTCCAGCCTAGCAGACTGCGTGCAGGTTTTTCAACGGAGGTGGGCCGATGGACGAGGAGATCCTGGATCCGGTCGCGGCGGTCACTGCGCCGGACCCTTATGCCGCCTACGCGGCCTGGCGTGCGCGGGGGCCGCTGGTCTGGCACGAACGCCTGCAGCTCTGGCTGGCCACCGATGCGGCGGCCGTCGAAGCGGTGCTGTCGCATCCTGCGCTGCACGTGCGCCCGGCGGGCGAACCGGTGCCCCGGGGCCTGGCGGGCAGCGCGGCCGGTGCGGTGTTCGGGCAGCTGGCGCGCATGAACGACGGGCCGGCACACCAGGACGCACGGCAGGCGCTGCAGGCACGCCTGGCGCACATCGAGCTCCCGCGGTGGAGCGCCCTGGCGCAGCGCCATGCGCGCCGCCTTCCGGTCCCGGGGGCCGGCGCGCTGGACGAGTGGGTGGTGCGCGTGCCGCTGCTGGCGGTGGCCGAGGTGCTGGGGATCGCGCAGTCGCTGCAGGACGAGGTGGTCACGCAGGCGCACCGGTTCGCCGCGGGGATCTCCCCGCTGGCCAGCATGTCGCAACGGGAGGCGGCCGCCGAAGCAGCGCAGCGCCTGGCCGGGTGGCTGGATCCGGTTGCCGGGCCGACGCCCGAAGGGCTCTCGCGCGCGTGCTGGGTGGCCAACCTGCTCGGCCTGCTGTCGCAGACCTGCGATGCCACGGCCGGCCTGATCGGCAACACGCTCGTCGCGCTGGCCCGCGAACCCGGCCTGTGGCCGCGCTTGCGCGACGATGCCGGTGCGCTGCGCGAGGCGATCGAGGAAGTGGCGCGTCACGATGCCCCGGTGCAGAACACGCGCCGCTACGCCCATGCCGAGGGCGCGCTCGTGCTCGGCCAGCAGATCGCGCCTGGGCAGGCGGTGCTGGTGCTGCTCGCCGCGGCCGGCCGCGATCCGGCGCGGCATCCCGAGCCGGACCGGTTCATGCTGCGGCGTGCCCCGAGGGTGCCATACGGTTTCGGCCACGGACCGCACCGTTGCCTCGGCGAGCGCATCGCCTGTGCGCTGGCGCAAGGGGCGCTGTCGGTGGTGCCGCCCGGGGCTGTCGAGGTGGCGCGCGCCTTCCTGCAACGTCCGCGTTACCGCCCTTCGGTCAACGCGCGCATTCCGTGGTTCGCTCCCGAGGAGGCCGCATGATCGCGATCATCTTCGAAGTCTGGCCTGCGCAAGGCCGCAGGCAGCAGTACCTCGACCTTGCCGCGCGCCTGCGCGAGGAGCTGGCGCAGGTCGACGGCTTCATCTCCATCGAGCGCTTCGAGAGCCTCAGCGAGCCGGGCAAGCTGCTGTCGCTGTCCTTCTTCCGCGACGAGGCCGCGGTCGCCGCGTGGCGCCAGCGCGAAGCGCATCGCGCCGCCCAGGCGGCCGGGCGGGGCGGCATCTTCCGCGACTACCGGCTGCGCGTGGCGTCCGTGCTGCGCGACTACGGCATGCACGAGCGTGCCCAGGCACCGCAGGACAGCCGGGCGGCGCACGGGGGCTAGGGGGTTGGCATGGCGGCGGGCATGGCGGTTGCCATACAGGCCTGCAAGGCAAAGGAGCCATCGCCATGACCACGAAATCCCCCAAGTCCTCCCCGGCGCGTGACCGGACCGAGACGTCCGACCCGATCGACAAGCAGGAAGGCGTGCCGACCTACCAGGAGTTGCTGGACGAAGCGCTGGACGAGACCTTCCCCGCCAGCGACCCGATCTCGCCTTCGGCGGCCGAACGGGCCGAGCGCGAGGTCTCGACGCCGAAGGACGACAAGGACTGGAAGCTGGAACCGGACAAGCCGGAAAAGGGCTGAGCGTTCGCCCAGGCAGGCACTGCAAGGGCCGCAGCGGTCCGGCGTGTGGCGCACGCCAGGCGGCCGCGCGTCGGCCGCGCACGGACGCCCGGTGCAGCGGTGGCCGCACCACCGCCTGCGGGTTCGCGCACCGGTGACATCGCCCCCAGCCGCCTGAAACATCCCGTATCAACCTCGTCGCCCCCGGATGGGGGGAGGCGAGGCCGTGCACGGCCGCGCGCCGCATACACTGCGCCGCGTTCGCAAGGCGCGCCGAGAAAGCGCCGCGAAAGGATGCTTCAGGGAGGAACTCCGTGCCGAGCCGATTCCGGGTCCGTGCCGGCCTTGCACGCCTGCCGGTCCAGGGCCCCTCATGCGTGCGCCTCGTCGGGGAGCGGGGCGCATGAACGACCGGATCTCGCCGTCCGCATGGGTGCAGGCCTTGCTGTGCGGCTACACCCAGCAGGACCGGCTGCTGCGCCTGACCACGCCGCTCGGCCCGGAGGTGTTGCTGGCCGAGCGCGTCGAGATCGACGAAGGCATCGCGCCGCTTGCCGGCGGGCTCGGCGCGCGTTGCGGATTCGAGATCCGACTGACCGCGCTGAGTGCCGATGCCGGCCTGGAGCTGGCGCGCCTGATCGGCCAGCCGGTGCTGCTGCAACTGCTCACCAGCCACAGTCGCAGCGAGCTGCGTCCCTTCCACGGTCACGTCTGCGAAGCCACGCTGCTGGGCGCCGATGGCGGCCTGGCGCGCTACCGGCTGGTGGTGCGTCCGTGGCTGGCATTCCTCGAATGGCGGCGCGACAGCCGCGTGTTCCAGGGCCTCAGCGTCATCGAGATCATCGAGCAGGTGTTCCGCGCGTACCAGGGCCAGGGCCGGCTGCTGCCCGCGTGGCGCTGGGCGCTGGCCGACCGCAGCGTCTACCCGAGGCGGTCGCTGTGCATCCAGTACCAGGAAACCGACCTCGCGTTCGTGCAGCGCCTGATGCGCGAGGAAGGCCTGTTCTGCTGGTTCGAGCACCAGGGCGATCGGGGGGCGGCGCCCTATGGTGGCCACACCCTGGTCATCGCCGATCACAACGGCGCCTTCGAGCCCAACCGCCAGCCCCGGGTGCGCTACACCCAGCCCGGCGCCACGCTGCCGGAGGACAGCCTGTTCGAGTGGGCCGCACGCCATGGCGTGCATACCGCCGCGACGCGCATCGCGAGCTGGGACTACCGCAGCGTGGGCCTGCGCCCGGTGCACGAGGGCAGCGCGCTGCCGACGGCCCTGCCCGGCGCGGCATGCATCGACGTGCCGGGCGTCTACGCCTACGAGGACACGCGCCAGGGCGAGCGGCTGGCACGTTGCCAGCAGCAGGCCCTTGATGCCGCTGCCCGGCTCCATACCGGCCGCGGCACCGTGCGGACCTTCGCACCGGGCACCACCTTCACGCTCGCCGACCACCCGCGCCACGACGGCGGCGAACGCGACCGCTTCGTGCTGCTGCGCCTGCGCCACCGTGCACGCAACAACCTCGCTGCCGACCTGCGCGCCCAGCTGCAACACCTGCCCGCGGTGCCGACGCGAGGGGCCGCCCTGGCCAACGACAGCGACGAACCGCTGTACGGCGTCGAGATCGACGCCCTGCCGGCCGACGTGCCGGTGCGGGCCCCGGCGCTTGACGTCGCCTCGGGGCTGGGCCTGGCGGCCGTGGTGCGTCGTGCACGGCCGAAGGTCCATGGCGTGCAGACTGCGCTGGTGGTGGGCCTGCCCGAGCACCCGGTCCACACCGACCGCGACCACCGCATCAAGGTCCAGTTCCACTGGCAGCGCGGGCGCCAGGGCAGCCACCGGCTGGATCATCCGTACGGCCACGACCATGCGCCGGCCAGCGATGCGAGCGGCACCTGGGTGCGCGTGATGACGGCGGTGGCCGGTCGCAACTGGGGCAGCCATTTCGTGCCGCGGGTCGGGCAGGAAGTGTTGATCGCTTTCCTGGACGGCGACATCGACCGCCCGGTGTGCATCGGCAGCCTGTACAACGGCCAGGGCAACCACAACGCCCAGGGCAACCGGGTGGGCGGCGGGGCGGCCGGTGCCACCGGCAGTGCGCCGGCCTGGTTCCCCGGCACGCAGGCCGCGGGCGGGCTCCCGGGCCACCGGCACGGTGCGGTGATGGCCGGCATCAAGACCCAGGAACTGTGGACCAGCGCGCACGGCGCCGGGGGTTGCAACCAGCTGGTCTTCGACGACACGCCGGGCCAGGGCCGCATCCAGCTGGCCAGCAGCACGCGGCGCAGCCAGCTCAACCTGGGCCATCTGCTGCACCAGCACGACAACCAGCGCCTGCACCCGCGCGGCCACGGCGCCGACCTGGGCACCGACGCGCAAGGGGCGATCCGTGCCGGCAGCGGCCTGTTCCTCAGTGCTCACGAACGGCCCGCCGGCTCCACCGGCACCAGTGCGCAGCTCGACGCCCGCGAGGCCGAGCAGCAGCTCCAGCAGGCGGCCGACCTGACGCGCAGCCTGGCAGCGACCGCCCGACAGCATGGCGCCCGGCTGCCCGGCGAGGGCGGTGTCGACGAGCTGCCGGTCATGCAGGCCCAGCGGGCATTGAAGGAGAGCCTGGGAGCCACGGCCACCCGCGGTCATGCCGGTGACACCGGCGACGCGGCGGGGATCGAGGGCGGAGCGGGCACCGTCAAGGCCTGGTCGCGCCCCGAACTGCTCACCAGCGCACCGGCGGGCATCGGGATCTTCACGCCGGCGCATGCCCTGTGGTCGGCAGGCAGGACGTGCAGTCTGGTCGCCGGCCAGGACCTCGGCCTGGTCGCCCAGCGCGATCGCAGCCTGGTCGTCGCGAAGGGCGTGGCCTGGTTCACGCAAGGCCAGGCGGCCGACCCGTCCAGACCCCGCCAGGAGACCGGCATCCGGCTGCACGCAGCGACCGGCAGCGTGACCGTGCGTGCCGACGCGGACGCCATCCGCCTGACGGCGCAGCGGGCGGTCCACACCAGCAGCACCCACGCCGCCATCGAGATGGCCGCGCCGCGTCACGTCCTGCTGACCGCCGGCGGTTCGGCGATCCGGCTGGACGGCCCCGACATCACGCTGACCACGCCCGGTGCCGCCCGTTTCAAGGCCAGCATGAAGGAGCTGACGGGGCCGGCAGGGGCGACGGCGAAGCTCGAGCTGCCTGCCGGCACGCTCAGAGGGTGTGCGATGAAGCTGGCTGCGGCGACGAAGGGGGGCGCCGTGGGGGTCGAACGCTAGGTGCGGGCATGTGGACGGATGAGGTCGCATCTGCCGTGTGGACTTGCGCTAGTGGCCGCAGCCACTGCGACGTCCTCGTCGATCCCGAAGCCGATGCGCATGTGCGGGAGTGGCTCCATGAAGGTCCCGGGGCATCCGCTGCGGTCGAAGCATCGCTCCTGGATCCGTTGTTTGCCGACGCACCCGAACGCGCGCCGTTCGTGCTGCGTGTTCCGAAGGAGGAATTCCCGTTGCTGGAACGCCTGGCCGAGCGGGCATGTGAAGAAGCGCTCGCAGGCCTGGATCAACCGCGTTGCGTCTGCGGTTTCATCTTCACCAGGCTGCCGTTGATGCAGCTGCGGACAACGCTGACGCAGGCATTGGCGATCACGGTGGAGCAGACCCGCTACTACTTTCGCTACTTCGACCCGCGCGTGTTCCACCACCTGATGCGCCTGCTGTGCCCGGAGCAGCTGGCGATGCTGCTGCACGGTATCGACCGGTGGAGCTTCTTTCTGTGGGACGGCCGCTTCGTGGTCCATGACGTCCGGCATCCCGGCAGCCGAGGTCTCATGCCTTCTTCCCGTTTCCGGTTGCCATTGCGGATGTGGCGGCTGCTTGCTGCCGTTGAGCACTTCAACGCCACGGTGGCATTGCTGGCTCGCCATCGGAAGCCGTGCGCCCCGCCGGAGACGGAGCGGCTGTTCAGCGACGTCTGCGAAGCGCTTGGTGCCGGGTTGGCTCAGCCGCATGACGTCGCTGAGTTCGTGCTCTGGAAGCAGAAACACGCGACGACCCCCTCTGCGCTGCCGGAGTGGCCGCGGCTGTGCGAACAGGTACGTGCCGGCGTGCCGCTCTCCGAACTTCTGCCCGTACCGACCTTGTGACGTGGGAGGAGGCTGGTGTCCGAAAAGAAGAACCAACCGATCACTGGCAAACAGGGGTGCAGGTTCTGCGACAAGGAGGGCCTGCGGTGGCTGCCGTTGCGTTACGCGGCGATCGTGTCGGACGAGCAGGAGACTCTTGACACCCTGCCAGCCCTTTCCGGGACGCTGGGCCGGGGCGTCACCGACATCGGGCTGAAGCGTGCCGTCTACGGAGTGCGCCTGTTGCGGGCCGGGTTCCTGTACGTCCTGCTGTCGAGGAAAGGGGTGAGGTACTGGACGGCCTATCAGGTGCTGAGCGACGGGCTCCTCTACGAGTTCCCGCCGAACGACCCGCCACCTCCAGTGCAGCAGGTCGATTTCACGTGCGAACGCCATACGTGCGGTGTCAACGCCAGCATGGTGGCCATACCGAAGGCGGCGGAGGTCGATCGGGCGTGGGCACTCTTTACACCGACGCCGATGACCCCGGGCAAGTTGCTCGAATACAAGTCGCATGCAGACCGGTACGAGGCCGAGGGCAGGCTGCAAGGCTTCAGCCCTGCAGCCTGGGTTGCAGGCAGACGCGGCCAGACGCACACCTTGCATGCCTCGCAACTCCGGGGCCAGGTCTGCGAGTTCAGGTTGTGGTCGCAGGAGGGGGAACCAGCCTTGTCTCCCCTGGGACGTGCACTGCAGCAGCAGCTCTATCCTGCCTGCGAGGATGCGTACCTTCGTCCCTCGGGCCAGGACGGCACGCAAGCCGCGGGCCGGTTGGGTGCACTGCTGCACCTGATGGGCGACGAGAACCTGCCGGCGTTCGTGCTCCACGATGCCATCGGTATCACGCAGGAGCTCAACAACTTCCGCAACGCCGCCATGGACGAGCTGAAGGCCTACCTGGATCGCGAGGAGGCCGGGCGCGGTGTCAGCAACCGGCGTCGGCTGCACGTGTTGACCGCGATCGACGACGTGCGGGAGGCCTACATCCGGGGCGTCGTCACTTCAGCGGAAGAGTTTCAGTCGCGGCACCGCGAGCAGAGCGACCAGCGGGTGCTGCGCTGGCGCTCGCTGGCGCAGACGCTGCGCCTGCAAGGGCGCTACAGGGAGGCAGCGCAGTTGGAGCGCGACGCCGACGCCGTGCTGGCGCGCCGGGAGCGCAACTACGCAGAGGGTCGTGAGCGGGCGAAGGCGCAGGCGGTGCGCAACTGGGATCGGTACGCGCGCAAGCTCGACCTGCAGGCCATGGACCGGTTCAGGACGGAATGCGAGGCCGTGGCCCGGCGTTGCGAGGACCGGTTGCAAGCGCGCGCGGACGATCACCTCGCGTGGCTGCGCAGCGAGGCACTGTTGCGTGCGCTGCATGCCTACGACCGCGAGGATCCGGTCTCGGGTGGCGGGTTTCGCAAGGAGGTGGGCCTCGCCCTGTTCGGCATGAACTGCACCGAAGCCGGCATGGCGCTGGTGCAGCAATGGGCGACCGACCTGGACATCGCTCCCGACAACCTGCTGATGCGGGCCAACTGCGTCAACCAGGCCGCGGCCGAGGCGGAAGTGCGCCAGGGCTTGCGGCAGCTGCAGGCCGAGTTCGCTGCGGCGCCCGCGCCGGACATGGCCATGTTCGAGCGGGCCATGACGGTGATGAAGAACGCCACGACCCTGTTCGAGAAGGTCGATGACCTGCTGGAACACCTGCCTCACGGCCACGGTGGCACGCCGGCCGGCATGGCGCTGGTGGGATACGCCTTGCTGGGGCAGGCGGCGTTCCGGACGCGGCTGGTGCCGGGAGAGGCGTGGTTCGGCAAGCTGTACCTGTGCTTTCTCGGGAGCACCCTGGGCCGGCTCAACGCGCGCATCCGGTGGCTGGACCTGATGCACCAGGGCAAGCCGCTGCCTGACCTCGCGCGCAGCCAGCAGCAGCTCACCCGCGCGGTGAAGCGAGCCCTCGAGCAGGAGATCCTCGATTCCCCGCGAAGCCAGTACTACAAGCTGCGCGTCGCCGCCGTCGTGACCCTGATGGAAGGTGTCGGCTTCCTGATGCGTGCGCTTGACGACCATGGCCGTGACGCGGTGGCGCGCGAGCGTCTCGAATTGCTGGGCGCGGGGCTCGTCGTGACGAGTGCTGCCTTCGAGATGCTGGCCGAAGGGGTCGAGTTGGCTGCAAGACGGTACACCCCACGTTCGGCGACCGTGCGCGGGGCGTCCATCGTGCTGGGAGGCATTCGGTTCTGGGCCGGGGCACTGGCGATGGCCGGGGGGGCCATAGGCGCGCTGTACGACTTCATCGATGCGCAGAAGGCGGAACAAGCTCGCCAGCGCGGCCTGATGGCACTCCTGGTACTGCGAGGTGTCACGAACTTTTCGTTGGGGGTCGCGGGGGGTGTTCTGGGGTTTTCCTACTGTGGCCCCCTGCTGCGGTTTGTCGAGCGCATTTCCAGCCAGGAATTCGTGAGACGGTCGGCCGGCTATCTGGCCACGCTGGCCGAGTCGGCAGCTTCCCGAGGTTTCCTGTTGCGGCTGGTGACCACGAGTTTGACCGTCGCAGGGACCGTCGTGAGCATCGTGCTGTTCCTCGTGGATGACGACGCTCTGGAAGCGTGGTGCGAGAAAAGCACCTTTCGCAGGAATCCGGAGCGGAACGTGGCCGGATTTTCTGATGAGGCAGGGGAGCTTGAAGCGTTATACCGTGCTCTTTTGGAGGTGCAGTGATGTATCTCGTGGAGAAGCTTTACAACGATCTCGTCACTGACCCAGACAACAAGGAGGGCAGAAAGCTCATCGAGGAGTACAGCACCACGCATGCGGATGAACCGGAGCTGATCCGCCGGACGGGAAAGGACAAGAACGGGAGTCAGTGCTACCGGATCACGGAGGCGGCCTGCGATGATCCAGATGGGTCGAAGGTGGTCTATCGGTTCAACGACACTTTCATCGAGTTGCGTACGCCGTTTGACGATTGGCGAGGACTGATCACCTTGGGGGCCGTTGGTGGCCTGTTGCCCGCTGGGGGGATAGGCGTCCCGATGCTGGTGACGGACGTCATCCCGACCCTGGTGGCAGGGGCGGATCTACGGACCGGTGAGCCTCTGGAGTTCATCGACTGTCTGTCGTTGACGGTGGTGCTCGTGGTGGTCGTGGGCTGGCTCTGGGCCATGTTCCATTTCGGCTGGCGAATCTTCCGGCTGGAGTCATTCACCCAGCGACGTCTTCTGGTCAGATTCAATCGGCGGACGCGCAAGGTGTACGTCCATCGGCCGTCATACGCTGGGGGCATCGTCGAACTGGATTGGGAGTGCGTGACGAACTCGGTGTCGCCCCGGTACGGCCGGACTCCCGGGTTGGTCCTTGGCGTGCCGATGGCGTTGATGTGGTACCCCCTGGAAACGCCCCACGGTCGGCCGGAAATGGTGTTCGTCGGCCGGTGCGCGCAAAGCGGCGACGAGCTGGAACGGCTGTGGGAGTTCATCCGGCGCTACATGGAAGAAGGGCCGCAGTCGGTGCCGCGGCCGAGGTGCATCGGCAAGTTTCCGTGGCCGTGGCGCTCGGTGATGGCCAGCGGCTCGCTGGCGTGGCCACTGTTCAAGATGGGCGGGCTTCGCTGGTTGTTGCCCTTGGTCGTGCTGGTCTCGCCCGCGATCGCCTGCACGGCCACGGGCCACTGGATCTCGCAACTGCTGTGCTGGGAGCCGGTGTTTCCAAGACGGATCCGCCAGGCTTGCGGTGAGGGGATCGGGGCGGTGATAAAGGCCCGCCTGATCGATGCTGGTGCATGGTTGATGGCGGCTGCGGTCGGCTGGGGACTCTACAGGTTCATCTCCAGTCTGCTTGCCCAAGCATAAGGCGGCATGACGGTGCGTTCCCCCTCATCTGTTCAAGGACGAGGTGCAAGGGGAGGACTCAACTGGTTTCATGATCTTGATGCACCTCATGCTGCCGTTGCCCGTCCCGACGAGGTTGCCGCGGGGCAACCGGCGACTGGCAGGCCGCCCCACGGCAATCCCGGTGCGGTGGCCCGCAGCAGTAGGCGGTGGCCCCCTGGGTCCGGCAAGGCAAGCAAGGCACCGGTGCGCGCCTTCCCGGCGCGTCTTCCGGGGAGTCATGCCTTGCAGCGTGTGCCCGTGCTGCCCGTCGGCTCTAGAGCCCGCACAGTCGCTCTGCCTCTTGTTGATCTTGGTTGGCTCCGGCGGTCACCGGCCCGCCACGCGGTCCCGCTCGCGCACCGCGATCCGTGCGGTGGTGTGTCCTCGCTGTCGATCGGGTTCCTTCTTGCGATAGGTCAAGGCCGGGCGTATAAGTTCCTGCGTGGTTGGCCCCGGTTTCACACCGCGTGACGGAAGGAGGGTGCCATGAGCAGACGCATCTACTGGCTCGTGCCGGATGTGGCCAGCGCGCAGCAGGTTCTCAAGGATTTGCTGCTCGCCCGCATCACCGAACGACAGATTCACTTTGTCGGGCGGGACGGCATGGATCTGTCCGGGCTCCCCACGGCCAACATCCTGCAGACATCCGACGTCGTGCGGGCCGCGCAGATGGGCTTGGTGGTCGGCGGAGCAACCGGCGCGGCCGCGGGCGTGCTGGCGGCGGTGTGGTTCCCGATCGTGGGGGACACGCCCCAGTGGGGCATTGCCGCGGTGCTGGCGATGATCGGCGGCGGCTTCGGTGCCTGGGCGGCGAGCATGATCGGCGTGTCGACCCCCAGCGGCCGGTTGAGGCGCTTCGAAGGGGCGATCGAGCAGGGGCAGATCCTGCTGATGGTGGATGTCCCTGCGTCCCGTGTGAAGGAAATCGAGAAACTGCTCGGTGCCTCGCATCCGGAGGCGAAATTCGAAGGCGAGGAACCCAACATCCCCGCGTTCCCCTGAGAACGCCGGGCACGCTTCCAGGGAGCGGCCCGGGGCCGCTCCTCCATCGGGGAGTAGGCCATGGAACTTCACGCACATACGCATCACTGGGTACGCCGCAGTCCCGACTGGCGTGCCGCGGCGGTGGCGGGCTTTGCCGCGGGCGCGATCCTGATGGTGCTCGAGCTGTTCTGGTCGGCTTCGGGCGCAGGCGAGAACCCCTGGGAGATCTCGCACATGGTGGCGGCGATCGTCGCCGGGCCGGACAGCCTCGGGCCGTCGGGCTTCGAGCTGGGCGTGATGGCGCTCGCGCTGGTCATCCACTACGTGCTCGGCATCATGTTCGGCCTGATCCTGGGTGCGGTGATGGCGCCCTTCCATCTCGATTCGAGCGCCGGCCTGGCGTTGACCATCGGCGGCGTGTTCGGCCTGCTGCTGTACGTCTTCAACTTCTTCGGGCTGACCGCGCTGTTCCCGTGGTTCGTGGAGCTGCGCAGCGGGGCCACGCTGGTCGCGCACCTGATCTTTGGCATGAGTGCTGCCTTCCTGTACTGGAAGCTGGAAAGGGACGACCACAGTCTCTGAGGCAACGGACGGCTGCGCCGTCCGTGGAGGCGGCGCATACCGCACAACCACTGCTGGCGCCGCCGGGTTCCGACCCAGGTTCCCCACGGCACCGGGAGGAGACGAGCCATGGTCATCGCCGTGGTGCTGATTGCGATCGTCGTCGGGTCGGTGCTGTTCCACGTCGCGAGCCCGTGGTGGACCACGCCGCTGGCCTCGAACTGGGAGGACATGGACGACACGCTCACGATCACGCTGGTGATCACGGGCGTGTTCTTCGTCGTCATCAACCTCCTGCTCGCGTACACCGTGCTGCGCTACCGCCACCGGCCCGGCCGCCGGGCGGACTACGCCCCCGAGAACCGACGCCTCGAGCGCTGGCTGATCGGCGTGACCACTGTCGGCATCGTCGGCCTGCTCGCGCCCGGCCTGGTCGTCTATGCGAGCTACGTGAAGCCGCCGCAGGATGCGCTGGTGGTCGAGGTGCTGGGGCGGCAGTGGCAGTGGTTCTTCCGCATCCCCGATGCCGAGGGCAAGCTCGGGCCGACCGATGCGCGCTTCGTCGATGCGAGCAACCCGTTCGGGCTCGATCCGAAGCATCCGGCCTCGCAGGATGACCTGCTGGTGTCGGGCGGCACCGTGAAGCTGCCGGTCGGCCGCCCGGTGAAGATGCTGCTGCGCTCGCACGACGTGCTGCACGACTTCTACGTGCCGCAGTTCCGTGCCCGCATGAACATGGTGCCGGGCATGGTGACCACGTTCTGGTTCACCCCCACCGAGACCGGCCGCTTCGAGATCCTGTGCGCGCAGCTGTGCGGGGTGGGGCATTCCAACATGCGAGGCGTCGTGGAGGTGGTCGACGAAGGGGAGTTCCAGGCCTGGCTGCAGACCCTGCCGACCTTTGCGAAGCTGCGTGAGCCCGCACCGGCGGTGGCGGCCGCCGATGCGGGCGCGGCCGCGCCGGGTGACGACCTGGTCGCACGGGGCCAGGCACTGGCGCAGGCCAAGGGCTGCACCGCCTGCCACACGGTCGATGGCAGCACCGGGGTGGGGCCGACCTGGAAAGGCCTGTTCGGCAAGACCGAAACCTTCACCGACGGCAGCACCGCGCTGGTGGACGAGGAGTTCCTGCGCGGGTTCATCCTCGATCCGCAGGCGCGCAACGTGAAAGGCTTCCCGCCGGTGATGCCGAAGATCGAGCTCACCGACGCGGAGCTGTCCGCCCTGGTGGCCTACATCAAGTCGCTGGGCGGCGATGCCGCGCCGACCGCGCAGCGCTGAGACGAGGGGGCAACGCCATGGCCCACGCCGACAGCTCCCACCACGGTCCGCAAAGCTTCTGGACCCGGTACGTCTGGAGCCAGGACCACAAGGTCATCGCGGTGCAGTACTCGCTCACGGCGATCGCGGTCGGCCTGATCGGGCTGCTGCTGTCCCACCTGATGCGCCTGCAGCTGGGGTTTCCGGGGACGTTCGGGTTCATCGATGCCGAGCGCTACTACCAGTACGTCACGATGCACGGGATGATCATGGTGATCTACCTGCTGACGGCGCTGTTCCTGGGGGGCTTCGGCAACTACCTGATCCCGCTGATGGTCGGCGCGCGGGACATGGTGTTCCCGTTCCTCAACATGCTGAGCTACTGGGTCTACCTGCTGTCGGTGCTGGTGCTGCTGGCAAGCTTCTTCGTGCCGGGAGGACCCACCGGCGCAGGCTGGACCCTGTATCCGCCGCAGGCCATCCTGCCGGGCACCCCGGGGCAGGACTGGGGCATCATCCTGATGCTGGTGTCGCTGCTGATCTTCATCGTCGCGGCGACCATGGGCGGCCTCAACTACGTCACCACCGTGCTGCAGGCGCGTACCCGGGGGATGACGCTGCTGCGCATGCCGCTGACCGTGTGGGGCATCTTCATCGCCACCATCCTCGCGCTGCTGGCGTTTCCGGCGCTGTTCGTCAGCGGCGTGATGATGCTGCTGGACAAGACGCTGGGGACCAGCTTCTTCATGCCGGAGCTGGTCTCGATGGGGCAGGTGCGCGAGTACCGCGGCGGCAGCCCGCTGCTGTTCCAGCACCTGTTCTGGTTCTTCGGCCACCCGGAGGTCTACATCGTCGCGCTGCCGGCCTTCGGCATCGTCTCGGACCTGATCAGCGTGCACGCGCGCAAGAGCATCTTCGGCTACCGGATGATGGTGTGGGCCATCGTCGTGATCGGGGGCCTGAGCTTCATCGTGTGGGCGCACCACATGTTCGTCAGCGGCATGAATCCGTACTTCGGGTTCTTCTTCGCGGCCAGCACGCTGGTGATCGCGATCCCGACCGCGATCAAGGTCTACAACTGGCTGCTGACCCTGTGGCACGGCGACATCCACCTGTCGGTGCCGATGCTGTTCGCCCTGGCCTTCATCTGCACCTTCGTGATCGGCGGGCTCACCGGGCTGTTCCTCGGCAACGTCAGCGTCGACATCCCGCTGTCGGGCACCTACTTCGTCGTCGCGCACTTCCACATGGTCATGGGGGTGGCCCCCATCCTGGTGATCTTCGGCGGCCTCTACCACTGGTACCCCAAGGTCACCGGCCGCATGCTGGACGACCGGCTCGGCAAGCTGCACTTCTGGGTGACCTTCCTCGGCACCTACGCGATCTACTTCCCGATGCACTACCTTGGCGTGCTCGGCATGCCCAGGCGCTACTACACCTTCGATGCGTACGAGTTCATCCCGCCGTCGGCGCATGCGCTGAACACGTTCATCACGGTGGTGGCGCTGCTCGTCGGCGTGGTGCAGCTGGTGTTCGTCTTCAACCTGTTCTGGAGCCTCAAGCACGGTCGCAAGGCCGAGCCGAACCCCTGGCGGGCCGCGTCGCTCGAGTGGCAGACCCCGCAGACCCCACCGGTGCACGGCAACTGGGGCGAGGCGCTGCCGGTGGTGCATCGCTGGGCCTACGCCTACAGCGTGCCGGGTGCCAGGGACGACTACATCCCGCAGAACGCGCCGCCGGAGGATGGCGGGCAGGAGCCCGAGCCCCACGGCGGCGTGAAGGAGGCCCCCGCATGAACCACACGCACGCGATCCAGGCACCTGCCCTGCGCGGGATGCCGCCTGCGGCCGAGGTCGGGCTGTGGGTGTTCATCGGGATGGCTAGCTCGCTGTTCCTGCTGTTCATCGCCGCCTACCTGATGCGCATGGACGGCGGCGACTGGACGGCCATCGTCCTGCCGTGGCAGCTGTGGTTGAGCACCGCCAGCCTGGTCGCGGGCAGCGTGGCGATGCAGGGCGCGGCCGTGGCGGCCCGCCGTGGCCGGACGGCAGCGACCTGGCGCGCGCTGCTGGCCGGCGGCCTGCTTGCGCTGGTGTTCGTGGCCGTGCAGCTGTGGGGCTGGGGGGAGCTGCAGTCGCGCATGGTGAGCGCCACCGGCAACCCCGCGGCCAGCTTCTTCTACCTGCTGACCGCGGTGCACGGCCTGCACGTGCTGGGCGGGCTGGCAGCCTGGGGATACACGCAACGGCACCTGCACGCGCGGGCCGATCCGTCCGGCGACGCGCTGCGCATCGCGCTGTGCGCGCGCTACTGGCATTTCCTGCTGGCCGTCTGGCTGCTGGTGCTGGCGACACTGACCGGGATCACGCCCGAGGTGGTGCGCTACATCTGCGGCAGCCCGGCCGGCGTGTGAGGCGAGGGGAGGCGAGCATGGCAGCCGTGCACGACATGCCGCTCAAGGGTGGCCCTGACGTGGTGGCGGCGGACGGGCATGCCGCGCCGCAGGGCTGGCGCGGGCTGGTCGCGGACTGGTCGTCCGACCGCGAGACCTTCAAGGTCTCGTGGGGCAAGGCGATGATGTGGATCTTCCTGCTCAGCGACACCTTCGTCTTCGGCAGCTTCCTGACCGGCTACATGACGGTGCGCCTGTCCACCACCGAGCCCTGGCCGAACGCGAGCGAGGTGTTCGCGCTCGACTTCGGCGGCGCGCCGGTGCCGTTGGTGCTGATCGCGATCATGACCTTCGTGCTGATCACCAGCAGCGGCACGATGGCGATGGCGGTGAGCCAGGCGTACCGCCGCAACCGCCGGCCCGCGGCGCTGCTGGTGCTGGCCACGGCGGCGCTCGGCGCGGTGTTCGTCGGCATGCAGGCCTTCGAGTGGAGCAAGCTGATCGCCGAGGGCGTGCGTCCCTGGGGCAACCCGATGGGCGCGGCCCAGTTCGGCGCCAGCTTCTTCATGATCACCGGCTTTCACGGCCTGCACGTGTCGGCCGGCGTGATCTACCTGCTCGTGGTGGCCTGGCGCGTGCTGCGCGGGCACTACGAGCGCAGCGGCAACTACCAGGTCGTGGAGATCGCCGGGCTGTACTGGCACTTCGTCGACCTGGTGTGGGTGTTCATCTTCGCGCTGTTCTACCTGTGGTGAACAGGCGCCTCGCGGAGCGGACCATGTCATCTGCCACCGGCCAGCAACATCCGATCGGGTTGTACCTGAAGGTCTGGGGCCTGCTGTTCCTCCTCAGCCTGCTGTCCTACCTGGTCGACTACTTCCACCTGCAGGGCCTGCTGCGCTGGGGCCTCATCCTGCTGTTCATGGTGCTGAAGGCAGGCCTGATCGTGGCGGTGTTCATGCACCTGGCCTGGGAGCGGCTGGCGCTGGTCTGCGCGATCCTGCTGCCGCCGCTGTGCCTGCTGGTGCTGGTGGCGCTGATGGCGCTGGAAGGCGAGCACACCTTCCTGACCCGGCTCGAGTTCTTCCGATGAAGCAGCCCGACGCGACCCCGGTGCGCGAGCGGCTGGTGCCGATGCTGGCCGCTCGTGCGTCGCGTCCCGCCTGGCGCGAGTACGTCGCGCTGACCAAGCCGCGCGTGGTGGGGCTGATGTGCTTCACGGTGCTGGTCGGCATGCTGCTCGCCCGCCCGGTGCCGGCGGTGCCGTGGACCGTGCTGGTGTTCGGCGTCACCGGCATCGCGCTGGTGGCCGGGGCCGCCGCGGCGCTGAACCACCTGATCGACCGGCACGTGGATGCCGTGATGGCGCGCACGCGTGCCCGGCCCCTGCCGCGCGGCGCGCTGGGGGTGCGCGAAGTCGCGCTGTTCGCCGTCGCCGCCTGCATGCTGGGCATGTGCCTGCTGCTGCGATTCACCAACCCGCTGTGCAGCTGGCTCAGCCTGGCCTCGCTGGTCGGCTATGCCGGGATCTACAGCCTGTACCTGAAGCGCGCGACACCGCAGAACATCGTGATCGGCGGCGCGGCGGGCGCGATGCCGCCGCTGCTGGGCTGGGTGGCGGTCACCGGGCAGGTCGAGCCGGGGGCGCTGCTGCTGTTCCTGATCATCTTCATCTGGACGCCGCCCCACTTCTGGGCGCTGGCGATCCACCGGCGCGACGAGTACGCGCGCGCGGGCATCCCGATGCTGCCCGTCACGCACGGCGTGGCCCACACCGCGCGGCGGGTGCTCGGCTACGCGCTCGTGCTGTGGGCGGTGACGCTGCTGCCGGTGGGCATCGGCATGAGCGGCGGCTTCTACTTCGCGGCGGCGCTGCTGCTGGGCCTGCGCTTCGTGCTGCATGCCATCGCGTTGTGCCGCAACGTATCGGCGGCGATGCCGACCTTCCGCTACTCCATCGTCTACCTGGCGGCGCTGTTCGCGGCCATGCTGCTGGAGCACCTGATGCTTGCTCCCTCGACGTAGTGCCAGCGTTCCCGGCTGGGGCCATGCATGCGCCTCCTGGCGTATGCAGATCGCGGCGCGTTTGTGTCAGGATGGCGGCTGTCGATCCCAGACAGGAGCGTCCCGTGCAGTTCACCCTGCGACCTGCCCAAGCGGCCGACTGGCCAGCGATCGAAGCACTGTTGCACGGTGCGGCCTTGCCGGTGGCCGGCGCGCGCGAGCACCTGGACCAGTTCGTGGTGGCCGAGGCCGGGCGCATTGTCGGGTGTGCGGGGCTCGAACCTCACGGCGAGGCGGTGCTGCTGCGCTCGCTGGCCGTGGAGGCATCGGATCGCGGGCGCGGGCTGGGGCAGGCGCTGACGCGCCACCTGCTGGCGCGGGCGATGGAGGAGGGCCGGCAGTCGGTGTGGCTGCGCACGACCACGGCGGCCGACTTCTTCGGGCTGCTCGGCTTCCGCATGGCGGCCCCGGAGACCGTGCCGGAGGCCCTGCGCACCAGCGCCGCGTTCCAGGGCGCCTGCCCGGACGGCGCCGCGACGCTGCTGCTGGACCTGCGCCCCGGGGTGACCGTGCGTCCGGCGCGCGCAGACGACATGGCCGCGGTGCTGGACATCTACAACCACGAGGTCCGCACCAGCACGGCGACCTACCAGTACGCAGAGCGCACGCCGCAGGAGCAGCTCGAGCAGTGGGCGGCCAAGCAGCGCGACGGGCACGGCTTCTTCGTGGCCGAGACGGCGGCGGGCGAGGTGGTCGGCTATGCCTGCTACGGGCTGTTCCGGCCCCGCGAGGGCTGGCGCTTCGCCTGCGAGCACTCGGTCTACCTGCATGCGCAGTGGCGCGGCCGCGGCATCGCGCGCATGCTGATGGCCCCGGTGATGGCGCATGCGCGCCGCCGCGGCTTCCACACCATGGTCGGCGTGATCGATGCGTCCAACGCGGCCTCGGTGCGCATGCACGAGGCGATGGGCTTCCGCGTGGCCGGGGTGCTGCGCGAGGGGGGCTACAAGTTCGGGCGCTGGCTCGACGTGGCCTTCGTCCAGGCCATGCTCTAGCCCGCTGCACCGCGGGGCGCCGGGCGGCTCCGCTACCATCGCGCCCGTCTTCGTTTTTTCCGTTGGAGAGGAACGCGATCATGGCCATGGACGTGGTGGACTACGAGATCCGCGGCAGCGAGATGCAGTTCGTCGAGATCGAGCTCGATCCCGGCGAGGCGGCGGTGGGCGAGGCCGGCAGCATGATGTTCATGGACGCGGGCATCGCGATGGACACCGTCTTCGGCGACGGCTCGCGCCAGCAGGGCGGGCTGCTGGGCAAGCTGATGGGCGCGGGCAAGCGGCTGCTCACCGGTGAATCGCTGTTCACGACCGTCTACACCAACACCAGCCAGCAGAAGCAGCGCGTGGCCTTTGCCGCGCCGTATCCCGGCAAGATCCTGCCGATGGACCTGAAGCAGCTGGGCGGCACGCTGATCTGCCAGAAGGATGCCTTCCTGTGCGCCGCGCGCGGCGTGTCGCTGGGCATTGCCTTCCAGCAGAAGCTGTCGGTGGGCTTCTTCGGCGGCGAGGGCTTCATCATGCAGAAGCTCGACGGCGACGGGCTGGCCTTCGTGCACGCGGGGGGCACGGTCGTGCGCCGCGAGCTGCAGCCCGGCCAGACGCTGCTGGTCGACACCGGCTGCGTGGTGGCCTACACGCCGGACGTCAGCTTCGAGGTGCAGTACGTCGGCAAGATCAAGACCGCGCTGTTCGGCGGCGAAGGGCTGTTCTTCGCGAGGATGACCGGCCCCGGCACCGTGTGGCTGCAGTCGCTGCCGTTCTCGCGGCTGGCGTCGCGCGTGTTCGCCGCGGCGCCGCAGACGGGCGGAGGCGGTCGCGGCGAGGGCTCGGTGCTCGGCGGCTTCGGCGCCGGGGGGCTGCTCGGCACGGTGCTGGGCGGCGACGACGAGTGAACCACGGGCACGGCGCCTGACCGTTCTGCGAGGGCGGACGCCCTCCCGCTGCGGGCAGGTCCGCAGCTTGCTACCTATCCGCTTTCCGCAGCACCGGACCCCGGGTACGGACAAAAAACGTCACACCCCGGCGGCCCGGCGGACGGCCTGCGGCGGCAGTTGACCGAGTGCCGTCGCCGTCCCCGCCCGGTGCGGCCGTCATCGCAAGCCTGCTGTCATCCATGCATTTCACTGAAGCCGCCACAGCCCTGCCCGAACTCGACCTCGAGGGCGAGAGTCGGTTCGCGGCACACGGCGAGTACCGGCTGACGACCCACTTCCAGCCGATCTACAGCCTGTCCCACCGCCGCGCGGTCGGGCACGAAGCCCTGCTGCGCGCCCGCAATGCCCGCGGCGACCCCGTGGCGCCGCACGAGGTGCTCGGCCAGGCGCAGGATTTCGACGAGCTGGAGCGCGTGGACCGGCTGTGCCGCTGGCTGCACGCCAGCAACTACGTGGCGCAGCAGCAGCGCCAGGACCACTGGCTGTTCCTCAACATCCACCCCAAGGTGTTCGCCGACGGGTCGGAGCGCGGGACCCGGCTGTTCCTGCAGCAGCTCGCCGAGCGCCTCGGGCTGGCGCCGAGCCAGCTGGTGCTGGAAGTCACCGAGGACGTCACCCACCAGAACGAGAACTTCGAGGCTGCCGTACGGGTGGCGCGGGACGTGGGCTACCTGCTCGCGCTGGACGACTTCGGCGCCGGGCATTCCAACTTCGACCGCGTCTGGCGCATCCGTCCCGAGATCGTCAAGCTCGACCGCAGCGTGGTCCAGCGTGCAGCATCCGAACCGCGTATCGCACGGGTCGTGGCCCAGATGGTGTCCCTGCTGCACGAATGTGGGGCGCTGGTGCTGACCGAAGGCATCGAAACCATGGACGAGGCCTACCTGGCGCTGGATTCGGATGTCGACTTCGTCCAGGGCCACCTGTTCGGGCGTCCCATGCCGCAGCTGCACGACACCCAGGGCTATCCTGCGGTGATCGACGCCGTCTGGCGCCGTTTCGACGAGCAGCACGAATCCCGCGAGCGCCGCTACCAGGAGCGCATCGCGCCCTACGTGCACGCCCTGGGCTACGCGGCGACCCTGCTCAAGGCCGGCCGCAGCATGGAGCAAGCCTGTGCACGCTTCCTGGCGCTGGAACACGCGGAGCTGTGCTACCTGCTCGACGAACAGGGCCTGCAGGTCGGCTCGAACCTGACCTCCCGGCGCTTCAAGGACGACCAGACGCGGCACTTCGCCCCGCTGGCCGACGGCAGCCACGCACGCTGGGCCCGGCGACCGTACTTCCGGCGGGCGCTGGAGTTCTTCGGGCAGGTGCAGGTGACGCGGCCGTACCTCACCGTGCACGGCGCACGGCTGTGCGTGACCGTCTCGGTGGCGTTCCGCACCCAGGATCGCACCCTCGTGCTGGGCGGCGACATCGCCTGGGAACGCGAGTGACGAGGGTGTTCCCCCATGCGGCGCCGGCCTGCAGCGGCGGCTTCTGCGCTAAGCTGCGGGGCTGCACTTTTTCCGGACCTGCCTGCCCCATGCCGACCACGTTGCCGGTGTCCTCCGCTGCGCCCGTGCGCGCCGCAGCCTTGCCCCCGAGGGCGCCGACCGGTGCCGGCCTGCCGGCCCGGCCCCGGACGCCCGCACGGCCCGGGATGGCGAGGGCATGACACGCCCGCACCTGCGCGGACGGCACCGGGAGCCGGCCGGCCGAGTCCTTGGGGCGCACCGCGTCGGTGGCCCGTGAGCCCATGAACGCCGGCACCTCTTCCAGCCTTCCGCTCGCCTTCGATCCGCAGGCGGTCGAGCGGCTCGAGCAGCGCATGCAACGCCACATGTTCTGGGTGGCGGCGTGGGTCTCGCTGGTCGGCGGCCTGGTGTTCACCGCCTTCTTCTTCAGCCAGGGGCCGGTCGCGGTCGCCTGGGTGGACGTGGGCCTGGTGGTGCTGGCGTTGCTCGCGGCCGCCTGGGTGCGCAGTGGTGGCCGGCCGGATGTCGGCATCACGCTGCTGGCCGCCGGCGTGACGATGGTGTTCACGCTCAAGATGTGGCTGCAAGGCGGGCTGACGGCGCCGACGCTGTGGTGGCTGGTCGTGCTGCCCTGGGCGGTGATGCTGGCCGGCACGGTGCGTGCCGGTGCCTGGCTCGGGGCCGCGGTGCTGGGCATCCTGGGGCTGACCTACCTGCTGCAGGCGCAGGGCCTGCTGCCGCCGGCGGCGACCAGCCGCTCGCCGCACCTGCACCATGCGCTGTCGATGGGCGGGGCGCTGGTGCTCTACGGCGCCTTCATGGCGCTGTCGCTCAAGCTGCGCAGCGACCTGCAGCGCGAGCTGCGGCGCGTGATGCAGGAACTGCACCGCTCGCACGACGAGGCCTGGCGCGCCTCGCAGATCAAGGCGCGCTTCCTCTCCAACATGAGCCACGAGCTGCGCACGCCGATCAACGGCATCCTGGGCGCCACCGAGCTGCTGCGCACCACCCCGCTGGATGCACGGCAGCAGCAGATCCTGTCGATGCAGCGGCAAAGCCTGGACAGCCTCATGGCGCTGGTCAACGACGCGCTGGACTATGCGCGCCTGGATGCGGGCGGCGTGGAGCTCGAGCGCGTGCCGGTGTCGGTGCGCACCGTGGTGCTCGATGCGCTGGACCTGTACGCCGGCGCCGCGTTCGAGAAGGGGCTGGAGCTGACCTGCAGCCAGGATCCGGACGTGCCCGACGCGGTGCTCGGCGACCCGATGCGGCTGCGGCAGATCGTCTCGCACCTGGTGTCCAACGCGGTGAAGTTCACCCAGCGCGGCGGCGTGCACGTGCACGCCTCGGTGGTCGACGACGACCCGCAGTCCCCGGACCTGCGGCTGCGCATCGAGGTGCACGACACCGGCATCGGCGTCGACGTTTCCCAGCTGCCGCAGCTGTTCAGCGGCTACGGCCACGGCGAGGATGCCCGCGTGCGCCGGCCGGGCGGGGCGGGCATCGGCCTGGCGCTGTGCCGCGAGCTGGCCGAGCTGATGGGCGGCAGCGTCAGCGCCACCGGGGTGCCGGGCGAGGGCTCCTGCTTCACGGTCGAGGTCCAGTGCGGGCGGACCACCGAGCTGGCCGAGCCGGCACCGCCGCCGCTGCCGCCGCTGCGCGTGATGATCGTCGCCGACCACCACCGCCTGGTGCGCCACGTCGACGCGCTGCTGCGCGGCACCGGGGTGCGCTACGAGATCCACGCGGTCGCGCCTTCGCGCGCGCAGCTGCAGGCCGCGCGCGACCGGCAGGTGGCCGCGGTGCTGATCGACGAGCGCCTGCTGGGGTCGCGCGCCGGCGAACGGCTGGAGCAGATCGTCACCGAGGCCGGGCTGCCGGTGTTGCTGCTGCGTGCACTCACGCACGACTCGTCGCAGATCGCGCTGGACGGCGTGTTCGTGCTCAGCAAGCCGGTGCGCCAGCGCGCGCTGCACGAGGGGCTGCAATGGGCGGCGCAGGCAGGCGCGGCCCAGGGCGCGCAGCCGCCGCAGCCCAAGGCCGCCGCGCCCCGGCCCTCGGTGGCTGCGCTGCTGGCCGGGCGCGTGCTGCTGGTCGAGGACAACCCCGTCAACCAGGTCATGACGCAGGCCATGCTCGAGCGCCTGGGGCTGCAGGTGGTGGTCGCCGGTGACGGGCAGGAGGCCTTGCAGCGCTATGGCGAGCAGAGCTTCGACATGGTGCTGATGGACGTGCAGATGCCCGGCATGGACGGGCTGACCGCGACGCAGCGCCTGCGCGAGCTGGAGCGCCAGCATGCCCGGCCGCGCACGCCGGTGGTGGCGGTCACCGGCAATCCCGAGCCGGAGATTCGCGAGCGCGGCCGCGCCGCCGGCATGGACGACTTCCTCGGCAAGCCGTTCACGCTCGAGCAGCTGGAGATGATCCTGGTGCGCTGGCGGCGCGGCGCGCAGGCGGCCTGAGCGCCCGCGCTTTCCCTAGGTGAGGTTGTCGCCGGCGTGACAGCCCGGCGCGGGCCGCATCCGGTGTACTCCCCGCATGGGCGACCGTGGGGTCGCCACCCGCTACAGGAGTGCTGCCCGTGTCCGCGCCTGTCGACCCCCCTCACGCGAAGTTCTGGCCCCGGCGCCTGCCGCGCGCCCTGACCGTGCCGGAAACCTCCCTGTGGTTCAACCTCGAGGTGTCCGCCGCCCGGTACCCGAACAAGGACTGCCTGATCTTCTTCGGCCGGCGCTACACCTACGCCGAGGTGCTGCGCCAGGCCGAGGCGCTGGCCGGCTGGCTGCAGCAGCACGCCGGCGTGCGGCGCGGCGACCGCGTGCTGCTGTACACGCAGAACTGCCCGCAGCACGTGATCGCGACCTACGCGATCCTGCGCGCCGATGCGGTCGTGGTGCCGGTCAACCCGATGAACCGCACCGAGGAGCTCAAGCACTACATCACCGACCCCGAGGCCAAGGTCGCGATCTGCAGCGCCGAGCTGGCGGGCTACATGGACGCGGCCAGTGCCGCGCTGCCGCCCGCGCAGCGGCTGCAGCACCTGCTCGTGACGCGCTACGCCGACGCGATGCCGGCGCAGGACGACCCGCAGGACGCGCCGCCGCCCGCGATGGCCGAGTGGCTGCGCGCCGACCCGCCGCTGCCGGCCGGTGCGGTGCGCTGGACCGACGCGATCGCCAGCGGCATGGCGCCCGGCGCCCATACCGCGCGGCCGGACGACCTGGCGGTGATGCCGTACACCTCCGGCACCACCGGGCTGCCCAAGGGCTGCATGCACAGCCACCGCACGATGATGCACAACGTGGTGGGCGGCAGCCTGTGGAGCCAGGGCGGGGCCGATTCGGTCACGCTCGGCGTGGTGCCGATGTTCCACATCACCGGCATGCAGTACTGCATGCACACGCCGATCTGGGGCGGCTCCAGCGTGGTGCTGATGCCGCGCTGGGACCGCGAGCTGGCCGGACGCCTGATCTCGCGCCACCGCGTGACGCACTGGACCTGCGTGCCGACCATGGTCATCGACCTGCTCGGCAGCCCGAACATGGACCGCTTCGACCTGTCCAGCCTCACCTACCTGGGCGGCGGCGGGGCGGCGATGCCGCAGGCGGTGGCCGAGCGCCTGCACGAGCGCTACGGCCTGCTGTTCGCCGAGGGCTACGGCCTCACCGAGACCGCCGCGCCGTCGCACGCCAATCCCCCGGAGCGTCCCAAGCTGCAGTGCCTGGGCATGCCGTTCTTCGGCGTCGATTCGCGCGTGGTCGACCCGGAGACGCTGCGCCCGCTGCCGCCGGGCGAGGTGGGCGAGATCCTGATCCACGGGCCGCAGGTGTTCCTCGGCTACTGGCGCAAGCCCGAGGCCACCGAGGCGGCCTTCGTCGAGATCGACGGCAAGCGCTTCTTCCGGTCCGGCGACCTGGGCTACACCGACGACGAGGGCTACTTCTACATCACCGACCGGCTCAAGCGCATGATCAACGCGAGCGGCTACAAGGTCTGGCCGGCCGAGGTCGAGGCGCTGCTGTACAAGCACCCGGCGGTGCAGGAGGCCTGCGTGATCGCCACGCGCGACGCCTACCGCGGCGAGTCGGTCAAGGCGGTCATCGTGCTGAAGGACGCTGCCCGCGGTCAGACCACCGGGGCGGACATCATCGAGTGGGCGCGCCAGAACATGGCCGCCTACAAGTACCCGCGCGTGGTCGAATTCGTGGACGCGCTGCCCAAGTCCGGCTCCGGCAAGGTGATGTGGCGCCTGCTGCAGGAGCAGGAGGACCGGCGCGCCCAGGCCGCCTGAGGCCGCATCAGAAGCCGGCGCCGGGCTGGCTCAGGTAGGCCCGCTCCTCGGGCGAGCTGTCTCTCCCGAGGATGGCGTTGCGGTGCGGAAAGCGGCCGAAGCGCCGGATCACGTCGCGGTGCCGCAGGGCATGGTCCAGCGGCCCTTCGAAGCCGGGCGCGGCCTGCGCCAGCGCGGTGAACAGGCGCACCGACTCGTCCTGCACCGCCAGGTCCTCGGCATGCTCGAACGGCATGTAGACGAACCAGCGCAGCATCGGCGCCAGGCGCAGGTCGTCGCCACGGTCCCCCAGCCGGCGTGCCAGCGCCAGCGCCCGCGCGTCGCCGGCAAAGGCGCGCGGCGTGTCGCGCCAGGCGTTGCGGGTGAACTGGTCCAGCAGCAGGATCTGCGCGAGCGTGTCTTCCGGCGTGTCGTCCCAACCGGGCAGCGCGCCTTGCAACGCGGCCTCGATCGTGGGGCCGAAGCGTTCGCGGATCGCCTGGTCGAAGGCCGGGTCCTTGCGGAACCAGGCGTCGCGCGGCCGCATCCCGGCCCGCTGCGACGCGGGGCCGAACCAGAACTCGAGCACCTCGGCCGGGGTGGCGGTGGTCGTCATCGCATGACCGAGGCGGACTCAGGACGTGGCCAGCAGGTCCTGCGTCTGCGGGTGGCGCTGCATGTAGCTGCGCACGTAGGAGCACAGCGGGTTGATCTTCAGGCCCTGGCTGCGGGCATGGGCCAGGGCGCCTTCCACCAGCGCGGCAGCGATGCCGCGGCCCTGCAGCGCGGCGGGCACCTCGGTGTGGGTCATGTGCATGATCCCGCCGCTCAGGCGGTATTCGGCCACGCTCAGGTGCCCGTCGACACGGGTCTCGAAGCGGTGGGCGGCGGCGTTGTGGACGATCTCGGGTGGGGTCGGCATCGGGCGTCGGAACGAATCGGAACGGACAGGCTCCCACTGTAGCGGCCGGCGCATCGCCCGTGCAGCCCCGGGGGGATGAGAACCATGCCACAGGTCCGCCCCGCCGGGGGATACCGCATGCGGGCTGGCAGGGGTACGCTGGCTGCAGGTTCCGCGAGGGTGGCGGCCCTGCGGCCGGCGGCCTTGCTGCACCGCAGCAGGCCTGGGCGCGGGGATTGCACCCCGGGAGGAAACCGCCACGCGTGCAAGGAGATGTCCATGAGCGAGCTGATCGCCGGCTGCCAGGAAGCCGCACCGCCCTTGCGGTTTCGTACCCTGCTGTACCGCTACTGGTTTTTCGCGTGGCTGTTCCGCGACGCCGGGCGCGGCAACCTGTTCGAGCGCGCCGCCGCCTGGCGCCACAACCAGCAGCAGGCGCGCTGGCTGCCCACCTACATGCGCCGTTGGGGCGTGGCCGGCGCGGTCGCCTTCGTGCTGGGCGCGGCGGTGGAGCAGCTCGGCGGCGCGGCGCTGCTGGCCGCGCTGTTCTTCGTGCCGTCGGCGATCACGGTACCGGTCAACGCGGTGATCGGCGCCGCCTGGCTCGGCCTCAAGCTGCTGCCGGCCCCCGGCTGAGCCCGCCGGAGGCGGCGCCCGTGCCCGTCGACGCTACTTGCGGCCCTTGCCCCCCGGGCGTCGCGGTTCGTCGCGGCGCGGCCCGCGCGGGCGCGGCTGCGGCGGCGGGCTGGCCTCGCGCAACAGGCGTTCGAGCTGCACCGGATGCATGCGGCGCTGTTCGGCAAAGGCCGCCACGCTGAGCCCGCTGGCCTTGTAGCTGGCCAGCAGCTCGGCCAGGAACTGCTTGCGCTGCTCGCGTTCCTGGCGCGCCGTCTCGAGCAGGGCGTCCAGCTGGTTCGGATCGACGCCCTTGAGCGCGCAGAAGTTCTCGCGCGTCAGCGTGGTGCCCTCGTAGTCACGCAGCAGCGCGGCGCGGAAGTTGCGCTGCGCGTGGGCCTGGGCCCGCTCGGCCTGTTCCTGCGCACGGCGCTCCTCGTGGCGCGCGCGTCGCTGGGCCAGCGTCTGCTGTGCCACCTGGCGGTGCTCCTCGCTCAGCTCGCCGGCCGGGTTGCCGTCCAGGTCGTAGCGGTGCGTGCCGGTGCTCACGGCGCGCAGGTAGGCGTCGCTCATCGTGTAGCGGCGCAGGAAGGCGGACAGCGTCTGCTTCGGGAAGGTGTCCGGGCAGCGCGCCTGGATGTCGACCTGGATGCGCAGCTTCAGCGGTTTCGGCTTGCCTGCGAACAGCGCAGGAAACTTCTCCTTCAGCAGGGAGGCGCAGGCCGCGACGGTCATGGCCTCGTCGCTGGAGGCGTTTTGGGGCTCTTGGGAATCCATCCGGTCAGTGATGCAGTGAGTGCGGTGCGTATTGTGATGCCTTGCGCCGCAACGGGTGGACTGTCGTCCGGCCGGGCGGCCGTGCACAATGTTGCCGTCGATCCCGCCGAGCCGCGCCGAGGAACATCGTGAACATGGCCTTGCCGACCGAGACTTACATGGAGGGGCTGCCCGTGGGGGTGCCTGCAAGCGGCGCATGAGTGCACGACCCGCGCCGCCCTTTGCCCGCTTGTTCTTCGCGCTGTGGCCGGATGCGGCGACCCGCGCCGAATGGGTCGCCTGCCAGCAGGACTGGGCCTGGCCCGAGGGCGCCCACCTCACGCCGCAGGACCAGCTGCACCTGACCCTGCACTTCCTTGGCCGCGTGCCGCGCGACCGGTTGCCCGCATTGCAGCAGCAGGCGCAGGTCCCGTTCAAGCCGTTCGAGCTGTGCCTGGACCGGGCAGGCACTTGGCCGTCGGGCATCGCCTGGCTGCAGCCATCGGTGCTGCCCGAGCCGCTGCTGGCGCTGCATCGTGAACTGGGCACGCTGCTGCAGGGACAAGGCTTCGAGCTCGAGGACCGGCGCTATCGCCCGCATGTCACGCTCGCGCGCAACGCGCGGGCCGCCAGGGCGCCGGCAGCCGTGGCCATTCCCTGGCGCGTCGACGGCTACGTGCTGGTCGAATCGCATGCGGGCACCGGCGGCGGCTACGAGGTGCTGTGCCGCTACGGCGAGACCATCGGCGCCTGAGCGCCGCGCACTCCGGGGCGCTCAGCCCAGGTCGTGCCGGTCCACCGAGATGGGACCCGGCCCGAAGGCCGCGACGAACAGCAGCCCGCCGGTGATCGCGAGGTTCTTGTAGAACGAGATGCTCTGCGCCGCCTGCTCTGCCGCCGGGAAGGCCCAGAAGTTGTGGAAGAACAGCGCGGCGAGCACCGCGAAGGCTGCCAGCGCCAGCGCCGCCCAGCGCGCCTTCAGCCCGACGAGCAGCGCCAGGCCCGCACCGATCTCCACCACGATGGTCAGCACGGTGAGCACCGGCGGCAGCGGCAATCCTTTCGAGGCGATGTAGGCGGTCGTGCCGTCGAAGTTGCTGACCTTGCTGAACCCCGAGGGCACGAACATCAAGGCCAGCAGCACCCTTCCGGCCAACGGGCCGAATTTTTCGATGAAGCCCATGGCGTCCTCCTTGGGTAGGCGACCCAAGCATAGGAGGGCGCGTGCACGGGCGCAATGCCGGCCGTCCGCCGCCGCCCAAATCCGCTGCGCGCGCAGGGCCGTCCCGGGCAGGGGCCCGCGGCGCGGGCACACTGCCCCCATGTGCAGCCCGTGTGGAAAGGTTCGCCATGGCGCAGCATCCGGCCCATGACCTGGTGGTGATCGGCGGTGGCAGCGGCGGGGTGCGGGCCGCGCGGCTTGCCGCGCAGCGCGGTGCACGGGTGCTGCTGGCCGAAGCCGCGCACCTGGGCGGCACCTGCGTCAACGCCGGCTGCATCCCCAAGAAGCTCTACAGCCATGCTGCGCACTACCGGCACGCTTTCGACGAGGCGCGCGGCTACGGCTGGCAGGTCGAGCCGCCGGTGCTGGACTGGCCGCGGCTGCGCCGCCAGCGTGCGGCGGAGATCGAGCGGCTTCGCGGCGTCTACGCGCGCCTGCTGCAGGACGCCGGCGTGCAGGTACGCCAGGCACGAGCGCGGCTGCTCGACGCGCAGACGGTGCAGGTCGGCGACGAGGTCGTGCAGGCCCGGCGCATCCTGCTGGCCACCGGTGCGGCGGCCAGGCGGCCGCCGGTCGAAGGCGCAGGGCTGGCGCTGACCTCGGAGCAGATCTTCGACGTCGATCCGTTCCCGCGCCGGCTGGTGATCGTCGGGGGCGGCTACATCGGCTGCGAGTTCGCCTCCATCTTCCAGGGGCTGGGGGCGCAGGTGACGCTGCTGCAGCGCGGTGCCCACCTGCTGCCGGGCTTCGACGAGGAACTCACCGCCTTCCTCGCCGGCGAGCTGCGCAAGAAGGGCGTCGTGCTGCGCTTCGACGCGCACCTGCAGCGGCTCGAGCGCACCCGCGACGGCACCGCGGTACATCTGGAAGGCGACGCGCCCCTGGTCGCCGATGCGGTCCTGCTGGCCACCGGACGCGCGCCCAACACCGCCGGGCTGGGACTGGAGGCCGCGGGCGTGCGCGTCAACGACAAGGGGGCGGTCGAGGTCGACGGGGAGTTCCGCACCAGCGTGCCGTCGATCCATGCGATCGGCGACCTGGTGGACCATCGCGCACTGACGCCGGTGGCCCTGCTGCAGGCCGGTGCGTTGGTGGACCGGTTGTACGGCTGCGAACACGAGGCGCCGCGCGAGATGCGCTACGAGGACGTGCCGTCGGCAGTGTTCTGCGATCCGCCGGTGGCCGCGGTCGGGCTGACCGAAGCACAGGGCCGCGAGCGCCACGCGACACTGCGCGTCTACCGGTCCGAGTTCAGGCCGTTGCGCCACACGTTGAGCGGCAGCGACGAGCGCGCCTTCATGAAGCTGGTGGTCGACGACGCCAGCGACCGTGTGCTCGGGGTACACATCGTTGCGCCCGAAGCGGGCGACATCGTGCAGGGGTTCGCGGTGGCCCTGAAGGCCGGGGCGACCAAGGCGCTGTTCGACAACACCGTGGCCGTGCACCCGAGCGTGGCCGAAGAGCTGGTGCTGATGCGCGAGCGCCGCTGCGCAGGCGGCATGAGCATCGCCTGATCCTCGCGTCGCCTGCGGGCGACATCCGTGCAGACATTGTCAGCCGGCGCCGACAGGCCGGGCTCGGCCGTGCTGACATCCTGCGCGCGGCCGCAAACCTACAGTGGGTCCATCGGCGGTCGACGCCGCCGAGTGGCAGACCCACCCGATGATTCACCAGCAAAGGAGATCGACAATGAAAGCACTGACCTTGATGGGCACCCTGGCGGCGGCGGTGGCGTTGACGGCCTGTGGCCGCCCCGACGACGGCACGGCGGCGCGCAGCACCGACGCACCTGTGGTCGCGCAGGCCGAGCCGCGCGACGAATCGCTGGGCGAACGCACGGCCCAGGCGGCGCGCGATGCCGGTGACGCGATGGAGCGCGGTGCCGAGCGTGCCGGTGATGCGATCGGCGACGCCGCGATCACCGCCTCGGTGAACTCCGAGCTGGCGCGTGACGACGAGCTGAGCGCGCTGGGCATCGACGTCGACACCGACAACGGCCGCGTGACGATGTCCGGGACGGCCCCGAACGAAGCGGCGCGCGAGCGCGCGACCCAGCTGGCTTCTGCCGTGCGCGGGGTCGTGAGCGTCGACAACCAGCTGCGCATCGAGAACCAGGGCGACGCCCAGCCGGCGCAGTAACGCCGGCTCGCATCTCCCCACAGCCTTCGCCCGGCCGGGCGGAGGCTGTGCTGCGTTCAGCCGGCGGTGACTTGCAACACCAGCTTGCCGAAGTTCTCGCCGGAGAACAGCTTCAGCAACGCCTCGGGAAAGGCCTGCACGCCGCCTTCGACGACATGCTCGCGCGACTTCAGCCGACCGTCGCGCAGGTAGCCGGCCAGCTCGGCCACCGCCTCGGGGTAGCGGTCGGCATAGTCGAACACCACCATGCCTTCCATGCGGGCGCGGTTGACGAGCAGCGAGAGGTAGTTCTTCGGGCCCTGCACCGCGGCGCTGTTGTATTGCGAGATCGCGCCGCAGACCACGATGCGCGCCTTGCGCGCCAGGCGCGTCAGCACCGTGTCCAGCACCTCGCCGCCCACGTTGTCGAAGTAGACATGCACCCCGTCCGGGCAATGGCGGCGCAGCTCGTCCTTCAGCGGCGCACTCTTGTAGTCGAGGCAGGCATCGAAGCCCAGCTCCTGCACCGCCCACTCGCACTTGGCCCGGCCGCCGGCGATGCCGACCACGCGGCAGCCCTTGATCTTCGCGAGCTGCCCGACGGTCTGGCCGACGGCACCGGCCGCCCCCGAGACCACCACCGTCTCGCCCGGCTGCGGCCGGCCCACGTCCAGCAGGCCGAAGTAGGCCGTCATGCCGGGCATGCCCAGCACGTTGAGCCACTGGGTCAGGCTGCCGGCCCGCAGGTCGATGCGGGTGAGGCCGGCGCGCCTCAGTTCGTCGCCGGCCAGGCTCGCGTACTCCTGCACGCCCAGCGCGCCGCTGACGTGGTCGCCGACCTGGTACTGCGGGTGGCGCGACGCGATCACGCGGCCCACGCCGCCTGCGCGCATCACCTCGCCGATGCCCACCGGGGCGATGTAGGACTTGCCTTCGTTCATCCAGCCCCGCATCGCGGGGTCGATCGACAGGTACAGGACCTGGACGACGAGGCCGCCCTCGGGCGGCTCGGCCACGGGCTCGGCGGTGTGCTGCCAGTTGTCGCGCGTGGGCAGGCCGACCGGGCGCGAGGCCAGGCGGACCTGGTGGTTGGTCAGGGCGGAGAGGGTGCTCATGGACGTCCTCACGTCGGCAGGGAAGGCCCGCATGTCACCACATTCGGCCGGCCCCGACCGTCACCAAGGTGACGGTACGTGACGCGCAAGGCCGCTTCAGGCCTTGGCGGCCGCGCGCACCGGGGGCTCGGCCACGGCGGGCGGGGGCGGCGGCTCGGTCGCCAGCCGCACCGGCGGGCGGGGCAGCCGCCGGTCGGGGCAGTCGTCGTCGTTGAGCCGGTCCAGCGCCGCCTCGCGGGCTTCGTTGAGGAAGTCCAGCATGATCGGGGCGCTGTCGGCCAGCGCGCTGCGGTCGCGGTGGAACTCCGGGTGCCACTGCACGCCGCGTGCGTAGCCGTTGCCGGTCCAGCGGATCGCCTCGATGATGCCGTCGATCGTCGAGACCGCCTCGACCTCGATGTCGCGTCCCAGCTTGTTGATCGCCTGGTGGTGGATGCTGGTGACGCGGATGCGCGAGCCCTTGGGGTAGAGCTTGGCCAGTTCGCTGTGCTGCAGGAAGGTCACCTCGTGCTCGTACTCGTCGTACAGCTCCGGGTCGACATGCTTGTGCGCAGCCGGGCACTGGGTGCGCACGTCCTGGTACAGCGTGCCGCCGAAGGCGACGTTGAGCAGCTGGCAGCCGCGGCACACCCCGATCACCGGCTTCTGCTGCTGCAGGAAGGCACGCAGCAGGGCGAGCTCGTAGCGGTCGCGGATCGGGTCGCCGGCCCACAGCGGGTCGAGCGGCTCCTCGCCATAGGTCTGCGGCGCGACGTCGGCCCCGCCTTGCAGCACCAGGCCGTCCAGCTCGTTGACGTAGTCGAACACCGACAGGTGCCGGGCAGCGCGCCGGCTGTCCTCGGCCACCGCCGGGATCATCAGCGCGACGGCGCCGTGCTCCATGATCCAGTGCGCCAGCGACTGCTCGAGATACTGCAGCGTCTTGTTGCGGAATCCCAGTTCGGACGGCACCTGGTACAGCAGGCGGGCCGAAATGCCGATGCGCAGCGGGCGGGTCGGCTCGGAAGGCTGGGTCATGCAGGCATCTCCATCGCAACGGCACCGTAGCCGACGCAAGTTGTGCGCCGATCGTACTGCGGCGCCGCACCGAGGTGGTACAGGATGTGATCGCGAAACGGCAGTGCGTCACGCGCCGGCACGCGACGTGGCGCGGCAGGCACAATGCCGGGCCATGCGGATCATCGATTTCGAACTGCGCGGCGAGTTCATCACGCTCGACCGCCTGCTCAAGGCCACCGGGCTGGCCGACAGCGGCGGCGAGGCCAAGGCCGCGGTGGCGGCGGGCAAGGTGCAGGTGGACGGGCGCGACGAACTGCGCAAGACCTGCAAGATCCGCGCGGGCCAGGTGGTGCAGGTGCACGGGGCGCGCGTGCGGGTGCACGCGCCGCCGGCCGGCGCGCCCGGGGATGCCCACGACGACGGCGCGTCGGGGTGAGCCTTGTTACAGTGACGCTACATCTTCCTCCGCACGGAGCCTCTGCATGAGCCTTTCCCCGCCTTACATCGATGCCGCGCAACTCGTATCCGAAATGCGCGGGCAGGGGTATGCCGTGCTCGGGCCGGCGGAGTTCTGCAGCTGGCTGCCGGCCGACCCGACGGAGCTGGAGGCGCTGCGCCCCTCCTGGAACCGGCTGCCGCCGGACACCTACCTGCGCGACGGCGGGCGCTACCGCCGGCGGCGCCACTCGTGCTACCACGCCACCGCGACCGAGCTGACGCTGGTGCCGCACCGCGCGCACTGGCAGCCGGTCGAGTACAACGCGCTGCACGGCGGGCTGGAGCGCTGGTTCGAGCCGATCGAGCCCGAGGTGGTCGCGCAGCCGGTGTGGACCACGCTGCTGCGCCGGCTGGCCGCCTGCTGCACCGCGCTCAAGCCCGGGGTCGAGGGGTGGTACGTCGAGGCGCACCAGTTCCGCATCGACACCACCGACGGGATCGGACGTCCCACGCCCGAGGGGGCGCATCGCGACGGGGTCGATTTCGTCGCGGTCATCCTGGTCGGGCGCGAGGGCGTCAAGGGCGGGGAAAGCCGCGTCTTCGACGCCCACGGCCCGCAGGGCCTGCGCTTCACGCTGGACCAGCCGTGGACGCTGTTGCTGCTCGACGACGAGCGCGTCATCCACGAGACCACGCCGATCCAGCCGCTGTCCGACGGCGGGCACCGAGACACGCTGGTGCTGACCTACCGCCAGGGCGGCTTCCAGGGGCCCTGAAGCGGCTCATTGCATGGTGTGGCTGGCCAGGTACTCGCGCACCGCGAGCGCCTGGGGCCCGACCGTCTCGACGGCGCGGCGCAGGTCGTCCGCGCTGACCCCGAGTTCGGTGACCCAGTGATCGAGTTCGCTTTCCTCGTCCACGTCGACCACGATGCGTTCGTGGCCGGCGCGCTCGTATATCTGCATTGCGGTCATGGTCAATCTCCTGGCATCCTCGGGCCGTCTTGCAGGCAGCGGACATGCCCGCTGCTTCCTGCGCGCCACGATCCGCCGCCGGAGGTCGTGGCGCTGCGGCCGCAGGGGCGGGCAAGCGGCATGCCGGTTCGTGGACCGGCCGAGCGGGAATTGCAATTGCCGTGTTCTCGCGGCCATGGACGGAGGTGCTCGTGGACGTCGATGCCCTGCTGCTGTCTCGCATCCAGTTCGTCTGGGTGGTCGCTTGGCACATCCTGCTGCCGGCCTTCACCGTCGGGCTGTCGTGCTACATCGCGACGCTCGAGACGCTGTGGTGGGTGAAGAAGGACCCGATCTACCTGCGCCTGTCGTCGTTCTGGATCAAGATCTTCGCCGTCTCGTTCGGCATGGGGGTGGTCTCCGGCATCGTCATGCCGTTCCAGTTCGGCACCAACTGGAGCCGCTTCTCGGAGCAGACGATGGACGTGGTCGGCGCGCTGATGGCCTACGAGGTGCTCACGGCCTTCTTCCTGGAAGCCGCCTTCCTCGGCATCCTGCTGTTCGGGCGCAAGCTGGTGCCGCAATGGGCCCACGTGTTCGCGGCGGTGATGGTGGCGCTGGGCACGCTGCTGTCCTCGTTCTGGATCCTGGCGGTCAACAGCTGGATGCAGACGCCGCAGGGCCACGAGGTCGTCGATGGCCGCTTCGTGCCGGTGGACATGCTGTCGGTGATGTTCACCCCGTCCTTCCCGTACCGCCTCGCCCACACGGTGGTGGCGTTCGTCGTGACCACCGCCTTCGTCGTGCTGGGGGTGGCCGCAGGCTACCTGCGCCAGGGACGGCATGTGGCCGAAAGCCGCACGATGGTGAAGATGGCACTGGGCTTCCTCAGCATCATGGTGCCGCTGCAGGTCCTGATCGGCGACCTGCACGGGCTGAACACGCTGGAGCACCAGCCGGCCAAGGTCGCGGCGATGGAGGGGCTGTGGGAGACGCAACGGCGCGTGCCGGCCTCGCTGTTCGCGATCCCCGACGAGGAGGCCGAGACCAACCGGTTCGAGATCGCCATCCCCGCGCTGGGCAGCCTCTACCTCACCCACGACTGGGACGGCGAGGTCAAGGGCCTGAAGGAATGGCCGCGCGAGGACCGGCCGCCGGTGGCCATCGTCTACTTCGCGTTCCGCGTGATGGTGGGCATCGGGATGCTGATGCTGGCGCTGGTGGTGTGGGGCTGGGTCCAGCACTGGCGCGGGCGGCTGTACGACTCGCCGGGGTTCCTGGCCGCCGCGCGCTGGATGACGCCGGCCGGCTTCGTCGCCGTGCTCGCGGGCTGGACCGTCACCGAGGTGGGGCGCCAGCCCTGGACGGTGTACGGGCTGCTGCGCACGGCCGACTCGGTCACGCCCTCGCTCACCACGGCCGACGTGTCGCTGTCGCTGGCGGGCTACGTGGTGGCCTACCTGGTCATCTTCAGCGGCGGCTTCACGCTGTTGCGCCGCATGGTGCGCACCGGCCCGCAGGTGGCCGAGCAGGACGAAGGCCGCGAGGACCCGGAGGCGCGGCCGGCGCGGCCGCTGTCGGCAGTCACGCAGGCGCCATCGGCGTCACGTCACGAGGAGGGCGGCCATGCAGCTTGATCTGGTACCCCTGTGGGCGGCCATCCTGGCGCTCGCCGTGTTCATGTACGTGCTGCTGGACGGCTTCGACCTCGGTGTGGGCATGCTGTTCGCGTTGCGCCGCGACCCCGCGGATCGCGACCTGATGGTGGCCTCCGTCGCGCCGATCTGGGACTTCAACGAGACCTGGCTGATCCTCGGCGCCGGCGGCCTGCTGGCGGTGTTCCCGCTGGCCTTTGCCGTGATCATGCCGGCGCTGTACTTCCCCATCCTGCTGATGCTGCTGGGCCTGCTGTTCCGGGGGGTGGCCTTCGAGTTCCGCGAGGTCGAGGGGGCCCGGCGCGGGCTGTGGGACCGGGGCTTCGTGATCGGCTCGCTGGTCGCCACCTACGCGCAGGGCGTGGTGCTGGGCAACTTCATCACCGGATTCCCGGTGCAGGGACGCCAGTTCGCCGGCACCAGCTGGGACTGGATCGCACCGTTCCCGCTGCTGGTGGGGCTGGGGCTGGTGTTCGGCTATGCGCTGCAGGGGGCCACCTGGCTGGTGATGAAGACCGAGGGCGAGCTGCAGGACTGGGCGCGCCGCATGGCCGGGCGCTGCCTGTGGGGGGTGCTCGCCTTCATCGCGTTGATCAGCCTGTGGACGCCGCTGGCCGAGCCGCGCATCGCCGAGCGCTGGTTCAGCTGGCCCAACCTCCTGTGGTTCTCGCCGGTGCCGGTGCTGACCGTCGCGCTGGCGGTGGTGCTGGTGCGCGCGCTGCGGCGCGGCGCCGAGGTGCTGCCCTTCCTGTGCTCGATCGGGCTGTTCTTCCTTGCCTTCACCGGGCTGGTGATCAGCCTGTGGCCGTACGTCGCGCCGCCGTCGATCACGCTGTGGGACGCGGCGGCCGCGCCCAAGTCGCAGGCCTTCATGCTGATCGGCACGCTGTTCCTGCTGCCGGTGATCCTGCTGTACGTCTTCTGGTCGTACTGGGTGTTCCGCGGCAAGGTGAAGGCGCACGGCGGCTACCAGGCGTTGTAATTCCTACAGCATCGGCTTCGTGAGGAATTGCCGCCGCAGGCGGACTATCGCCGTTTTGTTTCCGTGCTGTTGCGTTTGCGGGGAACCGGATGAGGTTTCATAGGGTCCTCTTCTTCCGTGACCGCCATGAAGCCCTTCAAGACCTGGCCCCGCTGGGCCCGCTACCTTGCCGGCACCGCTGCCGGCATTCTTGTGCTGGCTGCTGCCATTGCCGTCGACTACCACACCGGCACCGCGTCCCCGGGGCAGAAGACCGAACTCGCGCAGCAGTTCGAACGCGAGGCGCGCAGCTGGCTGGACCATCCGCGCGACGTCTCCGAGTTCGAGCAGGCGTTGCAGCAGGGCCGCGTGCAGGCGGTCGGGGTCGACGGGCAGCGCGTCTTCGTGACGACCCGCGGCGGCGAGCGCTACAGCACCCGGCTGCTGTCGGCGCAGGAAGGGCTGCCCGCCAGGCTCGAGGCGCTGAGCCGCGAGCATGGCTTTGCGCTCACGCCGATCGACGTCGACGAGCGCAGCACCACCGCGCGCCTGGCCGACAGCGCGAGCCAGGTGATCCAGCGCCTGGCCGGATTGCTGACCGTGGCGGTGATGGCGCTGCTTGCCGTCTACCTCGTGCGGCAGACGCAGGGCGCCGGCGGCAAGGCACAACTGGCGGAAAAACCCGACACCCGCTTCGACGACGTGATCGGGGCCGCCGAAGCCAAGGCCGCCTTGCAGCAGGTGACCGCCTTCATGCGCCAGCCGGACAAGTACCTCGCCCTGGGTGCCAGGCCGCCGCGCGGCGTGCTGCTCGAGGGACCGCCGGGCACGGGCAAGACGCTGCTGGCGCGCGCGCTCGCCGGTGAATGCGGGGCCAACTTCATCGCGGTCGACGGATCCTACTTCTCCAGCATGTTCTACGGCGCGGGCATCGGCAAGGTGCGCGAGCTGTTCGCCACCGCGCGCAAGCACGCGCCGTGCATCGTCTTCATCGACGAGTTCGACGGCATCGGCAGGCGCGCGGCGGGCAGCAAGGTCGCTGCCGGCCAGTCGGAGGAGAACCGCATCATCAACAAGCTGCTGGTCGAGATGGACGGCTTCTCGCCGTCGGACAACGTGGTCGTGGTCGGCGCAACCAATCACGTCGGCAACGTCGACGAGGCGCTCAAGCGTCCCGGGCGCTTCGACCTGGTCGCGCGCGTGGGCCTGCCCAACGTGAACGACCGGCACGCGCTGTTCCGGCTGTGCCTGTCGCGCGTGAAGGCCGCCAGCGGCATCGACGTCGAGGCGCTGGCGCGCTCCAGCGCCAGCCTGTCCCATGCCGACATCACCAACGTCGTCAACCGCGCCACCGTGCTGGCGGCCGAGGCCGACAGCCCGGCCGTGACGCAGGAGCACCTGCACCGCGCGCTGGAGACGCACCAGCTGGGGGGCGAGGTCTCGAGCGTGAAGGCCATGTTCACGCCCGAGGCGCGCCACCGCATCGCGATCCACGAGAGCGGCCATGCGATCGTCGCGCACGTGCTGGCAGCCGGCACGGTCGAGCGGGTCACGATCGAGCCGCGCGGCCACGCGCTGGGCGTGACCTTCGTCACGCGGCCCAACGAGGTGCCGCTGTACGGCGAGCAGGAGCTGCAGGCGCGCCTGGGCATGATGCTGGCCGGGCGCGAGGCCGAGCTGATGACCTTCGGCAACACCACCTCCGGGGCGTCCGACGACCTCAAGCGCGCCTCGGAACTGGCGATCGAGATGGTGAGCTCGATGGGCTTCAGCAGCGAATTCGGCCTGCTCAGCCTGCAAGGGGTGCCGGAGCGGCTGGTCGGCCCGCACATCCAGGACAAGGTGCTGGCCGAGGCGCGTGCCCTGCTGGAACGCGCCCAGGCGCGCTGCCGCGAGGCGCTGCACCAGCACCGGGACGCGCTGCATCGCCTGACCGAAGCGCTGCTGCGCGACGAGACGGTCTCCGGCGTGGCGCTGCGCGCGCTGCTGCCGCAGCCGCAGGCGCAGGCCTTGCCGCACGCGCCGGCGCTGCGCGTGGCGATGGACGGCGCCGCCTCGCGCAGCCTCTGACGCGGCGCTTCAGCCGCCGCTCCTGTCCATGGGCTTGGGCGCCCATTCGTTGCCGACCTCGCTGCGCAGCAGCGCCACCAGCTCGTCGATCACCTCGGGCGGCACCTTGCCGTCGAAGCGCCGGTGCAGCACTTGGTCGGCCTGGTAGGGACCGCCCGTAGTGTAGAGGAAGCCGCCCTGGCCGTCGGGCGGGGCCGCGAGCTGCGGCTCCTCGTAGCGGGTCGCGAACCAGCGCCACATCGCGGCCTGCTGCTGCGCCGGCGCGGCGCCTTGCAGCCAGTCGTCGTTCACCTCGAAGACCGGCGCGTCCACGTTGCCGGCCTCGCGCGGCAGCGTCACGATGCCACCATCTCCGATCCTGTCAGCCACTGCCATCCTGCGTCTCCTGGGGGATTTCCGTCGGATGCAGCAAGGCTCGCACCCGAGCGCCGATAATCGCACGTCACGGAACCTGTGGCCGCCGCCCCGCTCATACGAACATGTCCGAGATGTCCGTCCTGCTTCAACGCCTGTTCGCCATCCTGCTGCGCGTGTGCGCGCTGGTGGCCGGCGCCGTCTTTGCCCTCAGCCTGTTCGTCGCCGGGCTCATCGCGATGGCGGGCATCGTCGGCTGGAGCCTGCTGCGCGGGCGCAAGCCGGTGTTCCTGCGCTGGGGACGTTTCTCCGCCGGAGGCTTTTCGTCGGCCCACCGGCGCGCCGCCCCGGCGAACGACGACGTGATCGACGTCGTTGCGCGCGAGGTGCCCGGTCCCAAGCAGCGCCTGATGCAGGACTGATCCCGGGTACGGCGCTTGCCCAGCGGGGCGGATGATCCGCCCCGAGCCGTACAGTGTCATGCCCCTCGACCCCGGCGACCGCCATGGCGCGGGGGGCGCGCCTGCGGTCGCTTCACCCGCGCCGCGCGGGCCCCTGATCATCGTGATGAACCTGCGCTCGGGCGCCCAGGACCGGCAGCGCACGCTGGCGACCTTGCAGCAGGTCTGTGCCGCAGCGGGCACCGGGCATGAAGTGCTGCAGGTGCCCCGTCCTCGTCAGCTGGTCCCGGTGGTGCGCGATGCGGTCGAGCGCGCGCAGCGCCGGCAGGGCATCGTCGTGGCCGCCGGCGGCGACGGCACGATCAACACCGTGGCGCAGGCCGTGCTCGACGCGGACCGGCCCTTCGGCGTGCTGCCGCACGGCACCTTCAACTACTTTGCGCGTGCGCAGGGCGTGCCGCTGGACATCGAGGCGGCGGCTCGCACGCTGGTCGAGGGCGTCGTGCGCCCGGTGCAGGTGGGCACGCTCAACGACCGCATCTTCCTCGTCAACGCGAGCCTGGGGCTCTATCCGCAACTGCTCGAGGACCGCGAGACCTACAAGCGTCGGTACGGCCGCACGCGCTGGGTCGCGCTGCTGGCTGCCTTCGCGACGCTGTGGCGCCCGCCTTCGCGGATGCTGCTGCGGCTGGAGCGCGAGGGCGAGCCCCGGGTCGAGCCGAGCGCGACGCTGTTCGTCGGCAACAACCGCCTGCAGTTGCAGCAGGTGGGCGTGGCCCAGGCCCCGGCGGTGGAGCAGGGGCGCCTGGTGGCCCTGAGCGTGCAGCCCGCCAGCCGCCTGGCCTTGCTCGGCATGCTGTGGCGCGGGGCGCTGGGCCGCCTGGAGGACGACGCGCACGTGCGCAGCTTCGCCTTCGCGCATCTCGAGGTCGAGCCGGTGCGGCGTCGCGCGCGTGCCGCCCGGCTCAAGGTGGCGATCGACGGCGAGGCGCAGTGGATGGACGCGCCGCTGTCGTTCGGCGTGGCACCGCGTCGGCTGCGTCTGCTGGTGCCGGCGCAGGCATGACGGTGCTGCTGCATCTGTCGGACACGCACTTCGGCACCGAACAGCCGGAAGTGGTGGAGGCGCTGGTGCGGCTGGCGGTGCGGCTGCGCCCGCAGTTGGTGGTGCTCTCGGGCGACATCACACAGCGCGCGCGTGCGGCGCAGTTCCGCGCCGCGGGGCGCTTCGTCGACCGGCTGGACGCGCCGGCGACGCTGGCGATTCCCGGCAACCACGACATCCCGCTCTTTAACCTGGCGGCCCGGCTGTGGGCACCGTACGCGAACTACCGGCGCGCCTTCGGGACCCGGCTCGAGCCGGTGCACGACGCGGACGGGCTGCTCGTGGTGTGCGTCAACACCACGCGCGCGCACCGCCACAAGGACGGCGAGGTGGACGCCATGCAGGTGCGGCGCGTCGCCGAGCGGCTGCGCCGCGCCCGTCCCGAGCAGTTGCGCATCGTCGTGACGCACCAGCCGGTGCACGTGACGCGGCCCGAGGATGCGAGCAACCTGCTGCACGGGCGCGAGGACGCGCTGCGTGCCTGGGCCGAAGCCGGCGCCGACCTGGTCCTCGGGGGCCACATCCACCTGCCTTACGTGCAGCCGCTGGCCGGAACCCTGCCGGGGGTGTCCCGCGCGCCGTGGTGCGTGCAGGCCGGCACCGCGGTCTCGCGCCGCGTGCGCGACGGGGTGCCGAACTCGGTCAACGTGATCCGCCACGACCCGCAGGCGTGGTCGCGGGAATGCCTGGTGGAGCGCTGGGACCACCGGAGCACGTCCGGCAGGTTCGAGCTCTTCGAGGCCACGCGCATCGCGCTGGTGCGCTGATCCGGACGCCGAAAACAAGAACGCCCGGCCAGGGGCTGGGCGCGGTACGAGCGGACGGTGGGCGCGGGCTCAGGCGTCGTAGTGCTGGATGCCCGCGATGGCCCATTCGCGGCTGCCGTCGCTCGGGCGCACCAGGTGCCAGACCTCGTCGAACGGTTCGGCCACGCCGTCCTTCTCCTCGCGGATCAGGCCGTGGTAGCGCACGCTGACGATGTCGCGTCCGTCTTCCTGCGCATGGTCGATGACCTCGGCATCGAGCTGCACCACGTCGGTCTGCTGCGGGGCCTGGCCGCGTTCCTGCAGGTCCAGGCGGATCGAGGCGAACATCTCCGGCGTCGTGAAGCGGCGCAGGTCTTCCAGGTCGGCCGTGTCGTTGGCCGCCTGCATGCGGATGAAGATCATCTTCGCGATGCGCTCGAACCCGGCAGCGTCGAAGCCGGCGGGCAGCACGGGCCCCGCCGGCACGTCAGCGGCCGCCCCGCCCGCGGCCCCGACGCCCTGGGCGGCAGGCTGCAGCGGTGCCCGCAAGTTCGCCGGGGCGGCGCCCGCACCGGCGCCGGCATAGCTGGGCACGGGTTGCGGGGCCAGGCGCCGCAGCAGCAGGCGCACGACGAAGATGCCTGCCAGCACCAGCAGCACCAGGGTCAGGAAGTTGGCGAACTCGGCTCCCAGGCCCAGGTGGCTCATCAGCGCGGCCAGGCCCAGGCCTGCGGCCAGGCCCGCGATCGGGCCCATCCACGAGCGGCGGCCGGCATTCTGCGCGGGCGCGCCCGCCGGAGGGGTGGCGTTCTGGTTCGGCGTGGCCTGCTTGGGCGGCGTGCTCGGGGCCTGGCGCGGGGGCAGCTGCCGGCTCATCCCGCCGCCGCCCAGGCGCTTGGCGTCGACCTCGGGCGTGCCCAGGGCCAGGCCCAGTCCCATCATGACGGCGCACAGCGTGGCGAACAGTCTTCTCATCCTCAGGGTGCTCCTTGTTCGTGTTTCAGGTCCGGCGGCATGCCGCCATCGGCCGATGTTACGGCTTTCCCGCGCACGCGCCGAAACTTGGAGGTGCGGGCGGCAAGGGCAATTGCAAGGGGGCGCGGCTCAGGCCGGGCGGGAGCGCATCCACGACTCGAAGGCCGCGGCGCTCAGCGGGCCGCTGATCAGGTCGCCTTGCACGTCCTCGCACCCCTGGGCGCGCAGGAATTCCTGCTGGCGTGGCGTCTCGACCCCTTCGGCGATCACCGTCTGGCCCAGGCTGTGGGCCATCTGCACGATGGCGCGCACGATGGCCGCGGCGTCCTGCGCATCGGGCAGGTCGCGCACGAAGGAACGGTCGATCTTCACCTTGTCGATCGGCAGCTCCTTCAAGTGCCGCAGCGAGAAATAGCCCGTGCCGAAGTCGTCCACCGAAATGCAGATGCCCAGCGCCTTGAGCCGCGCGAGCTTCTGCGACACGTCGGGCAGGTCGTCCATCAGCATGCGCTCGCTCAGCTCGAGCTCCAGCGCCTGCCCGGGCACGCCTTCCTCGCGCAGCACCTGCTCGACCGCCTCGACGAAGCCGACCGACTTGAACTGCACCGTGGTCAGGTTGACCGCGATCGGCAGCCGTGCATGGCCGGCTTCCTCCCAGCGGCGCGCACAGCGCACCGCCTCGCGCAGCACCCACTGGCCCAGCGGCAGCATCAGCCGCTGCTGTTCGGCCACCGGGATGAAGCGGTCCGGGTAGAGCAGGCCGTGCTGCGGGTGGTTCCAGCGCAGCAGCGCCTCGGCGCCGACCAGCCGCTGGTCCTGCAGGCGCACCTGCGGCTGGAAGTGCAGCACGAACTCCTGGCGTTCCAGCGCCTGCACCAGCTGGCTCTCCAGCACCAGCGCGTCGTAGGCGGTCTGCACCACCGAGCGGTCGAAGAACTGGTAGTTGGCGCGGCCGCGCGACTTGGCGAGGTACATCGCGCTGTCGGCGTGCTTGATCAGCTCGGCCGGCGAGCGCGCATCGGCAGGGAACAGCGCGATGCCGATCGAGGGCGTCACGCAGATCACCCGGCCGTCGGCGTCCACCGGCGCCTCAATCGTCGCCAGCAGCTTGCGCGCGACGTCTTCCACGTCCTGCCGCAGCCGCGCGTGCGGCAGCAGCACCATGAACTCGTCGCCGCCGAAGCGTGCCACGCGGTCGGTGGCACGCAGCGCCGAGGTGATGCGCAGCGCGATCGTCTGCAGCAGCTTGTCGCCGGCCAGGTGGCCGAGCGAATCGTTGACGCGCTTGAAGTCGTCCAGGTCGATGAACAGCAGCGCGAGCTGCTCGTCGGTCGAGCGGGCCATGGACATGCGGTAGTCCAGGTCCTCCATGAACGACATGCGGTTCGGCAGCCCGGTCAGCGCGTCATGGTGGGCCAGGTAGTGGATGCGCGCCTGCGCGGCGTGGCGGTCGCGGATGTCGCGCACGATGGACATGCGCAGGCGCTCGCCGTTGCGCACCATCGTGCGGCCGATGAACTCCACCGGCACGCGCGTGCCGTCGCGGGTGATCACTTCGCTTTCGTAGGTGGCGTCCTCGGCGTTGTGCCACAACGCCTGCACCTTGGCGTGGTATTCCGGAGGCACGAACTCCAGCGTGTGCCGCCCGAGCAGCTCCTCGAGCGTGTAGCCGATGAGCCGGCAGATCGGCGGGTTGGCGTCGGTGATGATGCCGTCCTGGTGGAACACCACGCCTTCCATGCTGGCCTGCATGAACTTGGCCAGGCGTTCCTCGGATTCGCGCATCGCCTGCTCCGCAAGGCGGTGGCGCGTGATGTCGACGATCAGCACGAACGCGCCGACCAGCCGGTCGTCCGCGGTGAGGTGCGGCAGCAGGCTGACCTCGATCCACTGCGGCTGCCCGTCGGGCAGGAGGCGGCGCCGTTCATACGACACCGCCTCGCGCAGGCCGAGCACCCGCTCGACGTAGGGCTGGATCTCGTGCGTCGCCTCTTCGCCGATCACCTCGGCGAAGGTGCGGCCGAGGATGTTGTCCTCGTCCCAGCCGAAGCTGTGCGCGTACTGCTTGTTGGCGAACAGACAGCGGAAGTCCCGCGAGTCGTAATAGGCGATCAGGGCCGGGACGTTGTTGGCAACGAGCCGCAGCAACTCGGCGGGCACCTGAGTCGCGAACGAAGCCTGATCCGGCGTTTCGGTGGCGGCCATCGGGATCCTGTCGTCGGCGCGGGGGAGGGGACGTGTGATCGAGCCATCATAGCGGTCCCATGCGTCGCGCGACAGGCGGGCCTTCCTCCTTTTGACCGATGCCGGGCGGCATGCGCACGCCCGGCAGGCCCGGCGTGCTCAGCGGTCCTTCTTCTTGCCGGTCTGGTTGCCGATCACGCCGCCGACGGCCGCGCCGCCGATCGTGCCGGCCGCACTACCGCCGGTCAGCACGGAGCCGGCCACGCCGCCGACGCCGGCACCGATGGCCGTGTTGCGGTCACGCTCGCTCATGTTTGCACACCCCACCATTGCCAGTCCCAGGGCCAGCGCGCCGGTGGTCTTTGCCAGGGTCAGGATCGGGTTCATCGCGTTTCTCCAGAATCGAAGCCACGAACATTCATGGCCTGATTCCAGCGTAGGACCATGCGCTCTGGGACGCCGTCGGCCTGCGGCCGCCGGGCCTGTCGGCCGGCACCTACAGGCTCAGCCGAGGCACACGCCCAGCCCCCGGGCGGCCTGCAGCAGCGGATGATCCGGCGGCACCGTGCGGTTGCGCCCGGCCACGTCGGCCAGGGGCACCTCGGTGCAGCGGTCGCCGGCCAGCGCCACCATGCAGCCGAAGCGCCGCTGCGCGACCAGCTGCGCCGCGTGGTAGCCGAAGCGGGTGGCCAGCACGCGGTCGAACGCGGTGGGCGAGCCGCCGCGCTGCACGTGGCCCAGCTGCACCGAGCGCACCTCGCTGGACAGCAGCGGCTGCAGCTGCTGCTGCAACACCGTCCCGATGCCGCCCAGGCGCAGCGGGTCGGGGCTGTCGGGCAGATGCGCCTGGACCTGCAGGCTGCCGCCCACCGGATGCGCGCCCTCGGCAATGCAGATGACGGTGTAGCCCTGCGCGGTCTCGCGCTCGCGGCAGTGCTGCGCGACGGCCTCGATGTCGTAGGGGAGCTCGGGCAGCAGGATCACGTCGGCCGCCCCGGCAATGCCGGCCTCCAGCGCGATCCACCCCGAGTAGCGGCCCATGGTCTCGACGATCATCACGCGCCCGTGGCTGTGGGCGGTGGTCTCCAGCCGCTCGATCGCGTCGGTGACCACCGCGACCGCGCTGTCGAAGCCGAAGGTGCGGTCGGTGTGCATCAGGTCGTTGTCGATGGTCTTGGGCACGCCCACGACCGGCAAGCCCAGTTCCTGGAAGCGGTGGGCGATGCTCATGCTGCCGTCGCCGCCGATCACGACCAGCGCGTCCAGCCCCAGTTCGCGCACGTAGTCCATCACCTGCGCCGAGCAGTCCGCACCGCCCGCGCCGAAGTAGCGGAACGGATCGGCGCGGTTGTGCGTGCCGAGGATGGTGCCGCCCAGGTGCAGGATGCCGCTGACTTCCCGCCTGCCCAGCGGCCGCACGCGTCGCTCGAGCAGGCCGAGGAAACCGCGCTCGATGCCGGTGACCCGGGCGCCGCATTCGTTGATCAGCGCCTTGGTCACGGCCCGGATCACGGCGTTCAGGCCGGGGCAGTCGCCGCCGCCGGTGAGGATCCCGATGTGCATCTGTCGTCTCCCGTTGGTGGTCGTGGTGGGGCCGGCCTCAGGACTGCGCGGGCCGGGGCGCCAGCGCGCGGGTCTCGAAGGCCTCGCCGATCGCGAAGAAGGCGCCGCCGGCCACGTAGTGCAGCGTGCGCAGCGCCGGGTCGGTCTGCGCATCGTAGTGCCAACGGCCGCCCGAGAACACGCGCGCATCGGCGTGCGCGGCGACCACCTCGCCGATGAACAGGTCGTAGGTGCGCTCGTTATGCGGCTCGCGCACCACCTGGCATTCCAGCCAGCCGACGCAGCCCTCCAGCAGCGGGGCGACGATGCGGCTGGCGGCGAAGGTGGCCAGGCCATAGCGGGCGAACTTGTCCTCGCCTTCGGGCAGCTCTCGGCCGGAGGCATTGCCCACGGCCAGCGTCGCTTCCGCGAGCGCGCGGCCGGGGATGTTGAGCGCGAAGTGGCCCGACGCCTCGACCAGCTCGCGCGTCAGCGTGGCCTTGTCGATCACCACGGCCACCTTGGGCGGGTCGAAGTCCAGCGGCATGGACCAGGCCGCCGCCATCACGTTGCGGCGGCCGCCATGCTGGCTGGTCACGAGCACGGTCGGGCCGTGGTTGAGCAGGCGGTAGGCCTTGGGCAGTTCTACGGGTTGTCGCATGGGAAGAAGGCGTTGCGGGTCGGGCGCGAGAGGAGGCGCCCGTCGGGTTCAGAACCAGTCGACGAAGCCGGACTGGGCGGCATTCTGCGGGTTCGAGCCGGCATCGCGCACGCGTTGCAGCGCCTCCTGCGTCGGCAGGCCCAGCTGCTTGAGCACGCAGGCGGCGGCCGAGCCGGTACGACCCATGCCGGCGGCGCAGTGCAGCAGCACCGCATCGCCGGCCTGCACGCGCTCGGCCAGCCGTGCGATGCCGTGGCGGAAGCCGCCGGGGTCCTCGGGCAGGCCGAAGTTGCGCATCGGCAGGTGCAGCCATTCGAACGGCAGGCGGTTCAGGCGGACGGCCTCGGCGTAGTCGGGCGACAGCTCGGCCAGCTCGTCCAGTGGCGTCAGGCAGGTCACCAGCGCGAGGTGCCGGTGCGTGGCCTCGGCGAGGAAGTCCCGCCAGGGCTCGAAGCGCCCCGGCATGGACGACAGCCACAGCGAGCCGCGCACCGCAGGCGGCAGGATCACGCCACGCAGGTTCATGACGCGGGCCTCCAGTGCATCAGGTCGTCCAGCACCGGCAGCGCCGCCATCGCGACCAGCAGCAGGGCGAACGGCACTGCCGCAGCGAAGCCGAACAGCTTGAACGCGGCCGCACCGGCGATGCCGCCGGCGAGGAACATCGCCAGGATCAGCGCGTGGATGCGCAGCTTGTCACGGTCGGCGCGCACCTCGCCGTGCCCGGCGCTGGCGCCGCGGCGGTTCCAGTACATCAGCCGGCCCAGCTCGATGCCCAGGTCTGTCACCAGGCCCGTGACATGCGTGGTGCGGATCTCGGCCTTGGAAATCTTCGTCACGATGGCATTCTGCAACCCCATCACGAAGCACAGCAGCAGCACGGTCGCCGGGGCAAGCAGCTCGGTGTGCACGGCGAGGTTCGCCCCCAGCAGGCCGAAGACGAGCAGCAGCGCGGCTTCGACCAGCAGCGCGATCGCGTATTCGCTGTGCATGCGCCGCCGGCGGGCCCAGTGGATCAGCATGGCGGTCTGGGCGGCACCGAGCATGAAGGCCAGCACCAGCACCACGCCGGTGAGGGCGAAGCGGACCTGGCCCAGCACCAGGTCGTCGGCCACTGCCGAGACGATGCCGGTCATGTGCGAGGTGTAGCGCTGCACGGCGAGGAAGCCGCCGGCGTTGATGCCGCCGGCCACGAAGGCCAGCGCGCAGCCGAGCTGGCGGTTGGCCGCGCGGGTGCGGGTACGGCCGGTGAGCCGGCGCAGGAAATGCAAGGGCATGGAAACGGAGCTCGTGCCAAGGGATTCACGATAGTGTGCACTGGGCGCAGGGCCATGCGTCCAGGTCGTTTGACGCCCCGGACGGCGGCTACGTACACTGCCGTCATGTCCCGAGGCCTGCAATCCTCCCCGACGGCAAGCGGTGTGCGCGTGGCGCGCGCCGGATGTTGTTGTCGCTGTCGTTGCGGGCCGCGGGGGAGGTTTTCCTCCTGGTGAATGTCCCAGCATTCTCTCGAGGCCGCAGCGCACCCGCCCTGCGGCCTTTTTGTTGTCCCACGATCCTTTCATCATGAGTTCATCGATGTCGGTGCTCCGGGCCCGCGCAGACGACGCGGCCCCCGGGCATGACGAGGCGGCCGGCCTGTGGCGCCGCATCGCGGGCGACGCCCGCGCGCTCGCATCCACCGAACCCTGGCTGCGCCGCCGCATGCACGCGCTGCTGGCTGCCGGCACCCCCGAGCGCATGCTGGTGCAGGTGCTGTCGCGGCGCCTGGCCACCCTCGACTGGCCGGAGCCGGACCTGCGCGCGCTGCTGACCGAAGTGCTGGACGCCGCGCCCGAGCTGGTGCAGCTGGCCGCGCGCGACCTGGGCGCCGTGACCGAGCGCGATCCCGCCTGCGCCGGGCCGCTGCACGTGCTGCTCAACCTCAAGGGCTTCCACGCCCTGCAGATGCACCGGGCGGCCCACTGGCTGTGGCAGCAGGGGCGGCGGGACCTGGCGCACTCGCTGTCGAACACCGTGGCCACCGTGCTGGCGATCGACATCCACCCGGCCGCGCGCATCGGCAGCGGCGTGATGCTCGACCACGCCAGCGGCATCGTGATCGGCGAGACCGCGGTGGTCGAGGACGACGTCTCCATCCTGCAATCGGTCACGCTCGGCGGCACCGGCAAGGAACACGGCGACCGCCACCCCAAGGTGCGCCGCGGCGTGATGATCGGGGCGGGCGCCACCATCCTCGGCAACATCGAGATCGGCATGATGAGCAAGGTGGCGGCCGGCAGCGTGGTGCTCGAGCCGGTGCCGCCGCACTGTACGGTGGCCGGCGTACCGGCGCGCGTGGTGCGCTGGCACGACGCGCAGCACGTCCCGGCCCGCGAGATGGACCAGCGGCTCTGAGGCCGCGGCAGCCGCACGGGCAAGCGGCTTGCTAGGGCGGGGCATGCCGGCCTCGTCCCCTTCGTTCCTGCAGCGCCTGTTGCTGACCACCGCGGTGGTGGTGCTGGTGCTGCTGGTGTGGCACCTGCGGGACGTGTTCGTGCTGTCGTTTGCCGGCGCGGTGGTCGCGGTCACGCTGACCGCGTTCATGGCGGGGTTGCAGCGCCTGCTGCCGCTGTCGCGCCATCTTGCGCTGGTGCTCGTGCTGCTGCTCCTGCTGGCGGCCACCGTGGGCGGCGCGGCCCTGCTGGGGCCGGCGCTGGCCGGGCAGTTCGAGCGCCTGCAGCAGGAACTGCCCCGGGCCCTGGACGCCGTCACCCGCTGGCTGGACGACAGTTCCTTCGGGGCGCTGGTGCACGAGGCCTGGACGGGGTTCAAGGCCGACGGGGTGCCCTGGGCGCGCGTTGCCAGCGTCGCCAGCGTGACGCTGGGCTCGCTGGGGGCGATGGGCCTCGTGCTCGTGCTGGGCATCTACCTCGCTGCCGACCCGCACACCTACCGGCGCGGCATCGTGCGCCTGGTGCCGCCGGCGCGGCGCCCGCTCGTCGACGAGGCCCTGGGTGATGCGGGCGAGAAGCTGTACCGCTGGCTGGTCGGGCAGGGCCTGTCGATGCTGGCCGTCGGCGTGATGACGACGCTGGCGCTGTGGGCCATCGGCATGCCGCTTGCGCTGGCACTCGGCATCATCGCCGCGGTGCTCGATTTCGTGCCGTTCTTCGGCCCCATCGTGGCCGGTGCGCTGGCGGTGCTGCTGGCCTTCACCGAAGGGCCCCGCACGGCCTTGCAGGTGGCGGTCGCGGTGGTCGCGATCCAGCAGATCGAGGGCAACGTGCTGGTGCCCCTGGTGCAACGCTGGGCCGTGTCGCTGCCACCGGTGCTGGGCCTGCTGGCGGTGGTGATCTTCGGCCTGATGTTCGGCCTGCCCGGCGTGCTGCTGGCCACGCCGATGATGGTGGTGGTCGTGTCGCTGGTCGAGTCGCTTTACCTGCGCGCCTACATCGAGGCCGACGGCGAGCCGTCGCCATGACGGCCTTTGCGACGATGCGCCGCGTCGCGGCCGCACGGATCGCAGCGGCCGCATCCAGGGAGTGAACGCCATGGCGGGAGCCAGCCTGCTCGCATTGATCGACGACATCGCCTCGGTGCTGGACGACGTGTCGATCCTGACCAAGATCGCGGCCAAGAAGACCGCCGGCGTGCTCGGTGACGACCTGGCGCTCAACGCGCAGCAGGTCGCCGGCGTCAAGGCCGACCGCGAGCTGCCGGTGGTGTGGGCGGTCGCCAAGGGCTCGCTCGTGAACAAGGCCATCCTGGTGCCGGCGGCGCTGGCGATCAGCGTGTTCGCGCCCTGGGCGATCACGCCGCTGCTGATGGCAGGCGGCGCCTTCCTCTGCTACGAGGGCTTCGAGAAGCTCGCGCACCGCTTCCTGCCGCACGACGCGGCCCGCGAGCGCGAGCTGGAGACCATGACACGCGCGCTGGTCGACCCCGGCGTCGACGTCGTGGCGCTCGAGAAGGCGAAGATCAAGGGCGCGGTGCGTACCGACTTCATCCTCTCGGCCGAGATCATCGCGATCACCCTGGGCACCGTGGCCGACGCGCCGTTCGCGACCCAGCTGACGGTGATGGTCGCCGTCGCGGTGGCGATGACGGCGGGCGTCTACGGCCTGGTGGCGGGCATCGTGAAGCTGGATGACGGTGGGCTGTGGCTCAGCGCGAGGCGCGGCGACGGCATGCTCGCGCGCCTGCAGCGCGGCCTCGGGCAGGGCATCCTGCGTGCCGCGCCCTGGCTGATGAAAGGCTTGTCGGTCGCAGGCACGGTGGCGATGTTCCTGGTCGGGGGCGGCATCCTGGTGCACGGTGTGTCGGTGCTGCATCACCTGGTCGAGGTGGCCGGGGAGGGCATGCACGCGCTGCCCGGGGTCGGCGGGCTGCTTGGCGCGCTGGGGCCGATGGTGCTCAATGCGCTGGTCGGCGTGGCCGCCGGCGGCCTGGTGCTCGCGGCGGTGACGCTGGTGAAAAAGCTGCTGCCGGCCCGCGCCTGAGCCGCGGCTTCATGATCTCCGAGGTCATCGACGCGACGACGCGCCACCGTGAAGATGGGCCCAGGTCGCGCGAGGTGTGACGCCCGTGCGGCCGATGGTCCCACTTCTGGAGTTGCACATGACAGGCTCAGACCTCCTTCCCCTGGCCGTGGCCCTGCTGATCGGGCTGGCCGCGATCGGTTCGTGCATCGGCGTGGCGATGTCCGGCATGAAGCTGCTGGAATCCTGCGCGCGCCAGCCGGAGCTGATGGAGCGGCTGCAAGGCAAGTTCTTCCTGGCCGCGGGCCTGACCGACGGGGCCTTCATCATCGCCACCGGCATCGGGCTGTGGTTCGCCACGGCCAACCCGTTCGCCGGCTGAGCGGCAGGCGGGGCGGCGACGCGGCGGCCGTGCCGGGGCAGCCCCGGCCGGCGGGCCGCATGACGGGCTCTTGAAATCGGCGCACCCGACCACAATTCGGTGGCGTCATCACAGGAGCACGCTCGCAGGAGCCATCCGTCATGCAGGTCACGCAAACCGTCCGGATCCCCGGCAGGCTGGTCCCGCTGGCCATGCTGGCCCGCCTGTTGCAGCGCCTGGAAGCGAGCGAACAGCCGGTGTCCGCCGAGCAGTACCGCCTGGTGGTCGACCGGCTGGCGCAGGAGCTGCAGACCGCGCCGCAGGGAGCCGAATTCGACGCCGTGCTGGAAGCCTATCCGGCCGCGCGCGAACTGTACGAGAACCTCCACTACCAGCACGCCGGCCTGTGCCGCTCGCCGCTGGAGCCGGCGCTGAACGCCGAGCTGGAAGCGGTGCGGGTCATCGCGCGCGCCGCGGGCCGCTGAAGCCCGGCGCCCGGGCTCCCGGCGGCAGTCGGGGATCTTCGCCGGGCGGCGTGCGCCGCCGGCGTCCATCCTCGCCCGCGCGCCCCGCGGGACTCACTTGCCCCAGGTGTCCTTCAGGCTGGTGATGCGGTTGAACGCCAGGCGCCCGTCCCGGGCGTCGGCGACGAAATAGCCGTGGCGCTCGAACTGGAAGCGCGTCCCCGGCGCGGCGGCGGCCAGTGACGGCTCGACGTAGGCCTGCACCACCTTGACGCTGTCGGGGTTCAGCGCCGCCTTGTAGTCCTTGCCACCCGCATCGGGGTGCGGGTCGTTGAACAGCCGGTCGTACAGCCGCACCTCGGCCTGCGCGCCGTCGCGCACGCCGACCCAGGTGATCACGCCCTTGACCTTCACCGCATCGGCGCCGGGCGTGCCGCTCTTGGTGTCGGGCACGACTTCGGCGAGCACCGCCGTGACGTTGCCGTCGGCGTCCTTCTCGCAGCCGGTGCACTTGACCACGTAGCCGTACTTGAGCCGCGCCATGTTGCCCGGGAACAGGCGGTGGTAGCCCTTGGGCGGCTGCTCGGCGAAGTCCTCGCGCTCGATCCACACCTCGGCCCCCAGGCGGAACTCGCGCGTGCCGAGGTCGTCGCGCTTGGGATGCGCCGGGGCGCTGCACGGCTCCAGGTGGTTGGCGCTGCCGAACACCTCGGCCCAGTTGGTGAGCTTGAGCCGGACGGGGTCGAGCACCGCCATCGCGCGCGGGGCCTTGCCGTCCAGGTCGTCGCGCACCGCGGCCTCGAGCAGGCCGTAGTCGATCCAGCCGTTGGCCTTGCTGACGCCGATGCGCTCGGCGAACAGGCGGATCGCCTCGGGCGTGTAGCCGCGCCGGCGCATGCCGACGATGGTGGGCATGCGCGGGTCGTCCCAGCCGTCGACGATGCCCTCGTCGACCAGCGCCTTGAGCTTGCGCTTGCTGGTCACGACGTAGGTCAGGTTGAGGCGGGCGAACTCGTACTGGTGCGGCAGGTTGAAGGGCTCGACGCAATAGGGCTCCAGCGCGTGCGCCAGCAGCGGCGTGAACTGGTGGGCCTGCGATTTCAGCAGCGCGAAGAAGGCCGGCAGGTCGGCGATCACCGCGTCGCGGTCGCGCTCCCACTTCTGGAACAGCGCGCGCATGCGCTCTTCCGGCTCGCTGTGGTCGAGCTTGTGCGCATGGTTGTGGCAGCGCAGCGCGAACTCCTTGCCGGCCTCGATGCCCTGCTGCTCGATGCGCTCGACCAGCTCGCAGGCGCGGCGGAACTCGGGCTCGCGCAGGATCGGCACGATGCGCTCGAGCACCCAGTCGTAGAACGGGCGCTGGTCCTCGAACTCCAGCGTGCAGATCGAGTGGGTGATGTTCTCCAGCGCGTCCTCGATCGGGTGCGCGAAGGTGTACATCGGGTAGATGCACCAGCGGTCGCCGGTGTTGTGGTGCGTGGCGTGCTTGATCCGGTAGATCGCCGGGTCGCGCAGGTTGATGTTGGGCGAGGCCATGTCGATCTTGGCCCGCACCACCATCGCGCCGTCCGGGTGCTTGCCGTCGCGCATCTCGCGCAGCCGTGCCAGGCTCTCGGCGGCCGGGCGGTCGCGGTAGGGGCTGTCGACGCCGGGCGTCGTGAAGTCGCCGCGGTTGGCGCGCATCTGCTCGGGCGTCTGCTCGTCGACGTAGGCGTGGCCGTGCTCGATCAGGTACTCGGCCGCGCGGTACATGAAGTCGAAGTAGTCGCTCGCGTAGTAGAGGTGGCGGGTGCCGTGGGCTTCCCAGGTCCAGCCCAGCCACTGCACCGCGTCCTTGATCGCGTCGACGTACTCCTGTTCTTCCTTCTCGGGGTTGGTGTCGTCGAAGCGCAGGTGGCAGACGCCGCCGTATTCCTGCGCGAGGCCGAAGTTCAGGCAGATGCTCTTGGCGTGGCCGACGTGCAGGTAGCCGTTCGGCTCGGGCGGGAAGCGCAGGCGCACGCGGGCCGGGTCGGGCTCGCCGTGCGCGTGGTGGTTGCCGTCCCCGGGGCTGCCGCCCCAGCGGCGGCCCTGGTGGCGCCCCTGTGCCAGGTCGCGTTCGATGATCGCGCGCAGGAAGTTGCTCGAGGACGGCTTGTTGTCTTCTTTGTGGGCAGGGGCCGACATAGGGCTGTGGACGCTCCGTGAAGGAAAGTAAGCTCTGGCGCCATTCTACGGGGCGGCTGCCTTGGCCCTTCGCAGGCGCTGCGCCCGTTCCGCGCCGCAAGCGGCACGGCACGGGCGTGTGGCGGGAACCACGGCCCGCGCGGCCCGGTCTGGCCATGCTGTCCAGTCCAGGCGAGGTCGTGCCGGGGCTGGCCGGTGAGCGGGCACTTCCTTGCCGGGCCGGAAAAGACTGGTTGCATGGTGAAGTTGGGTAAAGCTGGGTAAAGCCTGCGCACCGCACCCGCAGAAGGTGCGTTAATTGCGCCAGGCCCGCTCAACCCGGGCCCAGCCTAAGGAGAAATCGCTATGAACCGACGAGCCCTCTTCGCAAGTGCTGCGCTGGCGCTGGCCGGACTGGCGGCCGCACCGGCCCACGCGGGCGACGTGTACTGGTCGATCGGCGTCCACGCTCCCGGTGTCTCGACGCATGTGTCCAACGTCCGTCCGGTGGTCGTGCACCCGGCGCCGGTGGTGGTCTATCCCGCGCCGCACGTGGTGTATGCGCCGGCGCCCGTGTACGTGAAGCCGCGGCCGCTGGTGGTGCACAAGCACCATCACCACCACCACGCGCACGTGAAGCACCCTCACGGCCACGGTCCGCGCCACGGGCACCACGGCCACCGGCATCGCTGAACTCCGGAAGCGGTGCTTCCCCGGGCGCCCCGCGGCATCGCGGGGCGTTTTCGTTTCGGCGCGTTCAGCCGCGCTGCTGCAGGCGGCTGGTTTCGGCGTCGACCAGGCGCCGGACCCAGCCCTCGCCGGCCTGGCTCAGTCCCACGACGAGGCCGTGGATCGCCAGGCCCAGGCCCCAGCCGGCCAGCGGCCAGACCCCGTCGCTGGCGCCGCCCGCCCACAGGCCGGCGTTGACCAGCACGAAGACCAGCAGGTGGACAAGCCAGCCGAGCTGGCGCCGCACGCGACGGCGGGCGAGGTGACGCAGGTCGGCGGCAGGGGTGGTGGCGTTCATCGCGGTCTCCTGAAGGGGTGGACGATGGCGCCATGGTCGCGCGGCCCGCGGGGGCGCGCCGCACCCGTGCGACGGAATGCCGCAGCGGGCGACGAAGTGCGCCGTTGCGGGGGCGGACGGCGCAGGACCTCACCACTGGTCCGAGCGCGTCAGGGCCTCCCAGATGCCGGGGCGGGCCTCGTAGACGCTGACCACGCCGTAGTGCTGCTCGCCATGTTCGTTGAAGCGCACGCCATGCGTCACCGGTGCGAGCGCGTCGATGCGCTTGAGCTCGGCGGTCAGTTTCTTCGGGTCCACCGTGCGCGAGCGCTCCATCGCCGCCTTGAGCACCCAGACCGCGTCGTAGGCGTAGTGCGAGCCGTACACCGGATCGGTGCCGTAGGCCGCGCGGTACCTGTCCAGGAAGGCCTGGCCCTGCAGGAACTCGCGCGGCTCGATGATGGGCGAGGTGGCGTAGACCTTCAGCGGCAGCGCCGCCTTGACCAGCTTGTCCGTCTTGATGGTGTCGCTGCCGAGGATGCGCATCTTGCGCAGGCCGGCGCGGGCGAGCTGGTCGACCAGCGCCAGCACCTGGAAGTCGGCCAGCGTGGTGACGATCGCGTCCACGTCGGCGCGCTGCAGCTCGGGCACCAGGGCCTGGAAGTCGGTGGTGCGGTCGTCCAGCGACTGGCGCACCGCGACGGTCTTGCCCGCGCGGCGGATCTCGTCGGCCGCGGCGTCGGCCAGGCCTTTGCCGTAGGGCGTGCTGTCGTCGATCACCGCGAACGACTGCCCGTTGAGCGAGCGCACGGCATAGGCGCCCATGGCCTTGGCCTGCAGCGCGTCGTTGGCGACCAGGCGCAGCGTGGTCGGCAGGCCGAGCCGGGTGTACTCGGGCTTGGTCGAGATCGCCAGCTGCGGGACGTGCTTCTCGGCGTAGACCGGCGCGGCGGCGATGGTGACGCCCGAGTTGAGGTGGCCGACCACCGCGACCACGCCGGCGTCCACCAGCTGCCGGGCCACGGTCTTGCCGGTCTCGGGATCGGAGCGGTCGTCGACCGCCAGCACCTCCAGCCGGACCGGCTGCCCGTCGATGCGCAGGCCTTGCCGGTTGATGTCCTCGACGGCCAGCCGCACGCCGTTGACCATGTCCTGGCCCAGCGAGGCGAGCGGTCCGGACAGCGGCTGTGCGACGCCGATGGTCACGGTCTCGGGGATGCGGTTGCAGGCGGTCAGGGCCAGGGCGGCGAGCAGGCCGCCGAGCCCGAACAGGCGACGAAACATGGAACAACCTCCTCGTGTGCGAGATGCGGCGCAATCTAGCGACGCTCGCTCCGAGGAACCGGCGGTATTCGGGGCCGGGCGGCAAAGATTCCGGGGATCGCGGGGCCGGCCGGCCGAGGATCCTGCGGATTTCAGGGTCTACCCGAAGGGCTCACATCGGCCTGAAGCGGTGCGCGTGGATGCGGCTGACCACCGGGCGCTCGGGGCGGCCGCGCAGGTGCAGCCGCAGCTTGCCGGTCTCGTCGCGCACCGCGGCCTCGATCGCGGTGGCCCGCACCACGACGCCACGGTGCACCAGCCAGAACTGCTGCGGGTCCAGGCGCGGCAGCAGCTCGCGCAGCGAGGTGCGGATCAGGTACTCGCGTTCGGCGGTCAGCACGCGCACGTACTTGTCGGCCGCCTCGAAGCAGATCACCTCGGTCACCGGCACCATGTGGATGGCCTGGCCGACGCCGGCCTGGATCACCTGCAGCGGCTCGGCGCCCGCGGGCGCGAGGCCGGGGGCCTGCAGCAGCGCGCGCAGCTGCGCGACCGCGGCCTCGAGCGGCTGGCCGGTGCCGGCGCGCTGCGCCAGGCGCGAGCGCAACCGCGCGCACGTCTGCGCCAGGCGCGCCGGATCGACCGGCTTGAGCACGTAGTCGACCGCGGCGGCCTGGAAGGCCTGCAGCGCGTACTGCTCGTAGGCGGTGACGAACACGATGAGCGGAAACGGCGCGCCCGTGCCGGCGTCGTCGGGCCAGTCCTCGGCCAGGGCCTGGGCGGCCTCGATGCCGTTCTGTCCGGGCATGCGGATGTCCAGGAAGCAGATGTCCGGGCGCAGCGCCAGCGCCTGCTCGACCGCCGCCGCCCCGTGGCCGACCGTGGCCACCACCTGCAGTTCGGGCCACAGCCGCTGCAGCTCGGCGGCAAGGGCGGCGGCCAGCAGCGGTTCGTCTTCGGCGATCAGGGCGGTGGCGTGCATGGCCTCAGGCCTCGGGCGGGGTGGGGGAGAGCGGCAGGCGGATCTCCGCCAGCGTGCCGCCGGCGGCGTCGTCGGCGGGGACCAGGCGCAGCGTCGCGCGCCCGCCGTACATGGTCGACAGGCGCCGGCGCACCTGGTCCAGCCCGAAGCCGTCGCCGTCCGCCGCGGGCGTCGGGTGCGGCAGGCCGACGCCGGTGTCGCGCACGCGCAGCACCAGCCGGTCGCCGTCGAGGGCGGCGCTCACCTCGACGCGGCCGCCGTCGACGCACGGCTCCAGGCCGTGCTTGATCGCGTTCTCGACCAGCGGCTGCAGCAGCAGCGGCGGCACGGGCAGGCCGGCGCAGGCGGGCGGCAGCTCCAGCCGGGTGGCCAGGCGGTCGCCCATGCGGATGCGCATCAGCTCCAGGTAGTCGGCCAGGCGCTCGAACTCCAGCCGCAGCGGGTGCAGCTCGGTGCGCGAGGCGTTCAGCGTGGCGCGCAGGAAGGCGATCATGCGGTCGAGCATGGCCTGGGCGCGTGGCGGATCGAGGGCGATCAGCGCACGCAGGTTGGCCAGCGTGTTGAACAGCATGTGCGGCTCGAGCTGGGACTCGAGCAGCTTCAGCTGGGTCTCGAGCGCCTCGCGGTGCGCGGCCTCGGCCTGGGCGCGGTGGTACTGCAGCTCGCCGCGGGTATAGAAGAAGTAGACGATGGCGCTGCCGATCAGCAGGCTGAGCCCGGCCAGCGACAGGAACGCATCCGGCGCCTGGCGCAGCAGCGCCCAGGTGGAGCGGCCCGAATAGGCGTCGGAGACCAGCGTGCCGGCGATGTAGCCGGTGACGATGCCGAACGCCAGGAACAGCAGCTTGCGCCAGCCGTGCCCCATGCGGTCCGGGCTGCCGGGCTGGCCGAAGAAGAAGCGCCCGACGTCGATCAGCAGCCAGCTCGTCACGCCGATCGCATGGACGTTGACCAGCTGCTCGTCCAGGCGCCGGTGCTCCATGAAGTGCCACATCAGCAGCGCGACGGCCGTGTTCAGGCCGAGCACCACCGGGGCGCGGCGCGCGATCGCAGGCAGTTCCTGGCGCAGGTCCGGGGGCAGCTTCACGGGCACGGGGCGGGCAGCGGGTTCAGATCAGGCCGAGTGCATGGTGCCACAGCAGCTGGCCGAGGTAGCGGCTGGGCAGCAGCGTGAACGCCCCGGCGAACAGGCAGCCGCCGATGTAGACCGTCCACATCAGCTTGCGGTGGCGCTGCACGTTGCCGTGCGCGACCTGCCACAGCGCCGAGCCGATGCCGAAGAACACCAGCAGAACCAGCAGGTGGATGGGCGTGTAGCCGGCGATGTTGGGGCGCTCGAAGCTGCGGATGAACAGGCTCGACAGGGCCGCGCCGGACATCAGCGTGACCCAGGCATAGCCCGTGCCGCGGTGCACCCGCGAGCCCTTGCGCGCGGCCAGCGCCACCGGGCCGAGCAGCAGGGCGGCCAGGGCGAGGCAGAGGTGGATCGCGACGGCGGGCGGCAGGGCTTCGGGGGTGGACATGGCGGTCTCCATCGAGGGATCGGTCATGTCCGGACTGTGCGCAGCCCGGCCGGCGCCGGCGAGCGTCGTGCGACGAAACGCCGCCCGCGGGGCGCGAAACGCCGCCGCCGCGGCGCGAACGGGGGGCTCAGCGCTTGCGCGAGCCGCCCAGCAGGCTGCCCAGCACGCCGCGGATGATTTCCCGTCCGACCGTGTTGCCGATGGTGCGCGCGGCCGACTTGGCCAGCGCGTCGACCACGCCTTCGCGCCGTCCGCCGCGCGGGCCGGTGGAGCCGAACAGCACGTCGGTCCAGCCGCCGCTGGTGGCGGCCGGCCCCTTGGCGGCGGCCTCGCGCGAGGCCTTGTCGGCGCCGGCGTTGGCCTGCTCGGCGCGGGCCTTGAGCTTCTCGTAGGCGGATTCGCGGTCGACGGTGCGTTCGTAGACGCCGGCCACCAGCGAGCCCTGGAGCAGCGCCTGGCGCTGCTGCGGCGTGATCGGGCCGATCTGGCTGCCGGGCGGCAGCACGTAGACGCGCTGGGTCACCGACGGGCGGCCCTTCTCGTCGAGGAAGCTGACCAGCGCCTCGCCGACGGCCAGCTCGGTGATCGCCGCCTCGATGTTCAGGCCCGGGTTGGCGCGCATCGTCGAGGCGGCCGCCTTGACCGCCTTCTGGTCGCGCGGCGTGAAGGCGCGCAGCGCGTGCTGCACCCGGTTGCCGAGCTGGGCCAGCACGGTGTCGGGAATGTCCAGCGGGTTCTGGGTGACGAAGTACACGCCCACCCCCTTGGAGCGCACCAGCCGCACGACCAGCTCGATGCGCTCGATCAGTGCCTTGGGCGCGTCCTTGAACAACAGGTGGGCCTCGTCGAAGAAGAACACCAGCTTGGGCTGGTCCAGGTCGCCCACCTCGGGCAGCGTCTCGAACAGCTCCGAGAGCATCCACAGCAGGAAGGTGGCGTACAGGCGCGGCGCGTTCATCAGCTTGTCGGCCGCCAGGATGTTGATGACGCCGCGGCCGCGCACCGTCTGGATGAAGTCGCCGATGTCGAGCATCGGCTCGCCGAAGAAGCGGTCGCCGCCCTGTTCCTCGATCTGCAGCAGGCCGCGCTGGATCGCGCCGACGCTGGCCGCGCTGATGTTGCCGTACTCCGTGGTGTACTGGCTGGCGTTGTCGCCCACGTGCTGCAGCATCGCGCGCAGGTCCTTCAGGTCGAGCAGCAGCAGGCCCTGGTCGTCGGCGATCTTGAACACCAGCGAGAGCACGCCCTGCTGGGTGTCGTTGAGGTCCAGCATGCGACCCAGCAGCAGCGGGCCCATGTCCGAGATGGTCGCGCGCACCGGGTGGCCCTGCTCGCCGAACACGTCCCACAGCGTGGTCGGGCAGGCGACCGGCTCGGGCAGGGGCAGGCCGCGCTCCTCCAGCGTCTTCGCCATCTTGGGCGCGATCGTGCCCTCCTGCGAGATGCCGGTCAGGTCGCCCTTGACGTCGGCCAGGAACACCGGCACGCCGATGCGCGAGAAGTTCTCGGCCAGCGTCTGCAACGTCACGGTCTTGCCGGTGCCGGTGGCGCCGGTGATCAGCCCGTGCCGGTTCGCCAGGCCGGGCAGGAGATGGCATTCGATGTCGTCGTGCTTGGCAATGAGGAGCGGTTCGGCCATGGCGTGCGCTGTCCAAGGTTGCGGGGATGCCCCCGGATAAAATCGCAGTCTATCCAACACTTCCCCATCTTTGCGCCGCGGCGTGTCACCCCAGCCGCGGTGCCTCAGGAGCTTGCTTCATGGCTGGTCATTCCAAGTGGGCCAACATCCAGCACCGTAAGAGCCGCCAGGACGAGAAGCGCGGCCGCATCTGGACCCGCGTGATCCGCGAGATCATCGTCGCCGCCCGCCAGGGCGGGGGCGACCCGAACGCCAACCCGCGGCTGCGGCTGGCGATCGACAAGGCCAAGGCCGCCAACATGCCGGCCGACACCATCAAGCGCAACATCGACAAGGCCACCGGCAACCTCGAGGGCACGACCTACGAGGAAATCCGCTACGAGGGCTACGGCATCGGCGGCGCTGCGGTGATGGTCGACTGCATGACCGACAACCGCGTGCGCACCGTGGCCGAGGTGCGCCATGCGTTCAGCAAGCACGGCGGCAACCTGGGCACCGACGGCTCGGTGGCCTTCCAGTTCAAGCACTGCGGGCAGTTCGTGTTCGCGCCCGGCACCAGCGAGGACAAGGTGATGGAAGTCGCGCTGGAAGCCGGGGCCGAGGACGTCATCACCGGCGACGACGGCTCCATCGAGGTGCTGTGCGCCCCGGGCGACTTCGAGGCGGTGCGCAACGCGCTGAAGGCCGGCGGGCTGAAGCCCGAGATCGCCGAAGTCACGATGCGTGCCGAGAACACCGTCGCCCTGAGCGGCGAGGATGCGCTGAAGATGCAGAAGCTGCTGGACGCCCTCGAGGACCTGGACGACGTCCAGGAGGTCTACCACAACGCCGAGCTCGACCTATGACCCGCCTTCCCCTCCTGGCGCTGCACCCCGCGGGGCTGGCGGTATCGTGCAACCTGACCGGCCGGAGGCATGCATGAAGGTGCTCGTCATCGGCTCGGGCGGTCGCGAGCACGCGCTGGCCTGGAAGCTGGCGCAATCGCCCCGCGCCCCGAAGGTGTTCGTCGCGCCGGGCAACGGCGGCACCGCGCTCGACCCGCAGCTGCGCAACGTCGAGATCACCGACCCGCAGGCGCTGGCCGACTTCGCCGCAAGCGAGGGGGTGGACCTGACCGTGGTCGGGCCGGAAGCCCCGCTGGCGGCCGGCGTGGTCGACCTGTTCCGCGCCCGGGGCCTGCGCATCTTCGGCCCGACCCGCGCGGCGGCGCGCCTGGAAAGCTCCAAGGCCTACGCCAAGGAATTCATGCGCCGCCACAACATCCCGACTGCGGCGCACGAGACCTTCAGCGATGCGGCCCAGGCGCACGCCTACGTCGACCGCATCGGTGCGCCCATCGTGATCAAGGCCGACGGCCTGGCAGCAGGCAAGGGCGTGGTGGTCGCTTCCACGCTGGCCGAGGCGCACGAGGCCGTCGACTGGATGCTGCTCGACAACAAGCTGGGCGTGCAGCACAACGACGGTGGCGCGCGCGTCGTGATCGAGGAGTTCCTGCAGGGCGAGGAAGCCAGCTTCATCGTGCTGTGCGACGGCCGCAACGTGCTGCCGCTGGCCACCAGCCAGGACCACAAGCGCCTGCTCGACGGCGACCAGGGGCCCAACACCGGCGGCATGGGCGCGTACTCGCCGGCGCCGGTGGTCACGCCCAACGTGCACGCCCGCGTGATGCAGGAGATCATCCTGCCGACCATCGCCGGCATGGCCAAGGACGGCATCCCGTACACCGGCTTCCTCTATGCCGGCCTGATGATCGACGCCGAGGGCCAGCCCAAGACGCTGGAGTTCAACTGCCGCATGGGCGACCCCGAGACCCAGCCGATCCTGATGCGCCTCAAGAGCGACCTGCTCGAGGTGCTGCTGGCCGCCACCGACGGCACCCTGGACCAGGTCGAGCTGCAATGGGACCGGCGTGCCGCGCTGGGCGTGGTGATGGCCGCGCAGGGCTACCCGCTGCAGCCGCGCAAGGGCGACGTGATCACCGGGCTGCCCGCGCCGCAGCCGGACGCCATGGTGTTCCACGCCGGCACCGCGACCCGCGACGGGCAGACCGTCACCTCCGGCGGCCGGGTGCTGTGCGTCACGGCACTGGGCGATTCGGTCAAGGCCGCGCAGCAGCGCGCCTACCAGGCCATGCACGGCATCCACTTCGACGGGATGCAGTTCCGCAGCGACATCGGCTACAGGGCGATCAAACGGTGAACACGCAAGAGGTCCGCAACTACCTGCTCGACCTGCAGGAACGCATCGTCCGGACCATGGAGGCCGAGGACGGCAGCGCGTTCCTGCGCGACGCCTGGCAGCGCCCGGCCGGCGGCCGCCTGGAAGGCGACGGCATCTCGCGCGTGATCGAGGAGGGCGGCCTGCTCGAGCGCGGCGGCTGCAACTTCTCGCATGTCAAGGGCCCGCAGCTGCCGCCTTCGGCGACGCAGCACCGTCCCGAGCTGGCCGGCGCGCCGTTCGAGGCGCTGGGCGTGTCGCTGGTGTTCCACCCGCGCAACCCCTACGTGCCGACCGTGCACATGAACGTGCGCATGCTGGCCGCGCAGCCGGCAGACGGGCCGATGGTGACCTGGTTCGGCGGCGGCATGGACCTCACGCCCTGCTACGGCTTCGAGGAGGACGCGCGCCACTTCCACGCCGTGTGCCGGCGCGCGCTGGCCCCCTTCGGCGAGGACAAGTACCCGCGCTTCAAGCGCTGGTGCGACGAGTACTTCTTCCTCAAGCACCGCAACGAGCCGCGCGGCATCGGCGGCATCTTCTACGATGACTTCACCGAGGGCGGCTTCGAGACCGGCTTTGCGATGATGCGCTCGGTGGGTGACGCCTTCCTCGACGCCTACCTGCCCATCGTGCAGCGCCGGCGCGACACGCCCTACGGCGAGCGCGAGCGCGACTTCCAGGCGTTCCGGCGCGGGCGCTACGTCGAGTTCAACCTGGTGTGGGACCGCGGCACGCTGTTCGGCCTGCAGTCGGGCGGGCGCACCGAATCGATCCTGATGTCGATGCCGCCGGTCGTGAAGTGGCGCTACGACTGGCGCCCCGACCCCGGCACGCCCGAGGCGCGGCTGTACAGCGACTTCCTGGTCGCGCGTGACTGGGCCTGAGGCTTGAAGCGCATAGGCATCTTCGGCGGCAGCTTCGATCCGGTGCACAACGCGCACCTGGCGCTCGGCCGCCTGGCGCTGCAGCACCTGGGCCTGGACGAGCTGCGCTGGGTGCCGGCCGGCCTGCCGTGGCAGAAGAGCCGCCAGGTCACGCCGGGTGCGCAGCGGCTGGAGATGCTGCGCCTGGCCCTCGAGGGCGAGCCGCGCTTCGTGATCGACACCTGCGAGCTGGACCGCAGCGGCCCGAGCTACACCATCGACACGCTGCGCGCGCTGCAGGCGCACGAGCCGGCGGCCGCATGGTTCCTCGTGATCGGGCAGGACCAGTACGCGCGCCTGGACACCTGGCGCGAGTGGCCCGAGCTGCTGCAGCGCGTCACGCTGGCCGTGGCCGGCCGCGCCGGCGTGCCGCCGCAGCCGCCCGCCGCACTGGCCGCGGTGTCGCACCGCATGGTGCCGCTGCCGCTGCCGCCGATGGCCGTGTCGGCCACCGAGATCCGCGCCCGCGTCGCGCAGGGCCAGCCGGTCGACGCGCTGGTTCCGCCGCCGGTCGCACGTTATATTGAGCAACACCGCCTGTATCAGGCATAACCCACCACGAACAACGCCCCCGCATGGACATCCGCAAACTGCAGCGCGCCATCGTCGATGGCCTGGAAGACGTCAAGGCCCAGGACATCCAGGTGTTCAACACCGAGCACCTTTCGCCGTTGTTCGAGCGCGTCATCATCGCTTCGGGCACCTCGAACCGGCAGACCCGGGCCCTGGCCGCCAGCGTGCGCGACAGCGTGCGCGACAAGGGCTTCAAGGTGCTGCGGGTCGAGGGCGAGGAAAACGGCGAGTGGATCATCGTCGACTGCGGCCCTGCCGTCGTGCACATCATGCAGCCCAACATCCGCCAGTACTACAACCTGGAGGAGATCTGGGGCGAGAAGCCGGTGCGCGTGAAGCTGGGCGAGGCCAAGGGCCTGCCGCGCGCCTCGGTCGAGGCGGACGACGGGCCCGAGGCCGCACCGGCCGCGAAGAAGGCCGTGGCGCGCAAGGCACCGGCGAAGACGACACCTGCGGCGAAGAAGGCCGCCACCAAGGCCCCGGCGGCGAAGAAGGCGGCAGCGAAGTCCGCCCGGCCCGCCGCGAAGAAGGCCGCGGCCAAGGCGCCGGCGAAGAAGGCTCCCGCAGCGAAGAAGGCACCTGCAGTGAAGAAGGTGGTCGTCGCGAAGAAGGCGGCCGCCAAGGCGCCCGCGAAGACGGCGGGCAAGGCCGCCGCGAAGCAGGCCGGCACCGCCCGCAAGACGACCGCGCGCAAGGCATGAAGCTCGTCGTCGTGGCGGTCGGCCAGCGCATGCCGGCGTGGGCGGACGCGGCCTACGACGACTACGCCAAGCGCTTTCCGCCCGAGCTGCGGCTGGAGCTGAAGGCGGTCAAGACCGAGCCGCGCACCGGTGGCAAGCCGGTCGAGGCCCTGATGGCAGCCGAGCGCAGCCGCATCGAGGCCGCGCTGCCCAAGGGCGCGCGCGTGGTCGTGCTCGACGAGCGCGGCGACCGTGTCACCACCGTGCAGCTGTCGGCGCGCCTGAAGGCCTGGATGCACGACGGCCGCGACGTGGCCTTGCTGATCGGCGGCCCCGACGGCCTGGACCCGGCGCTGCGCGAGTCGGCCGACGAGCGCCTGCGCCTGTCCGACCTGACCCTGCCGCACGCCTTCGTGCGGGTCCTGCTGGCCGAGCAGCTGTACCGCGCCTGGTCGGTGATGGTCGGCCATCCCTACCACCGCGAATGAACTCGCCGTCGCGCGACCCATGAGCCGCACGCTGCACGACTTCGTCTACCTCGCCTCGCAAAGCCCGCGACGTCGCCAGCTGCTGGAGCAGATCGGCGTGCGCTACGAACTGCTGCTGCCCGACCCGCACGAGGACGCCGAGGCGCTCGAGCTGCCGCTGCCGCGCGAGGCGCCGTTGCGCTACGTCGAGCGCGTCACGCGCGCCAAGCTGGCCGCCGCCCGCACGCGCCTGCAGCGGCGCGGCGGCGTGGCCGCACCCATCCTGTGCTCGGACACCACGGTGGCGCTGGGCGGGCGCATCCTCGGCAAGCCGCAGGACGCGGCCGAGGCAGCGGCGATGCTGCACGCGCTGTCGGGCCGCGAGCACCGGGTGCTGACCGCGGTGGCGCTGGGCCACGGCCGGCGCACGCAGTGCCTGGTCAACGTCTCGCGCGTGAAGTTCGCGCCGCTGTCGCGTGCCGAGGTGGATCGCTACGTGGCCAGCGGCGAGCCGATGGGCAAGGCGGGCGCCTACGCCATCCAGAGCCAGGCCGCCGCCTGGATCGAGCGCATCGCCGGAAGTTACTCCGGTATCATGGGTTTGCCTCTGTTCGAGACGGCGCAGCTGTTGCGGCGCTTCGGCGTCAGGTTCTGAGCTTCCCCAGCCCCAGCACGCATGCAGGACATCCTCATCAATTGGTCCCCCCAGGAGACCCGGGTCGCGATCGTCGAGAGTGGTGCCGTGCAGGAGCTGCACGTCGAGCGTGCGCTGGAGCGCGGGCTGGTCGGCAACATCTACACCGGCAAGGTGGCGCGCGTGCTGCCCGGCATGCAGTCGGCCTTCATCGACATCGGGCTGGACCGCGCCGCGTTCCTGCACGTGGCCGACGTCTGGCAGCGCGGCAGCCACGGCGAGGGCGGCAATGCCGCGCCGGTGCCGATCGAGAAGCTGGTGTTCGAGGGGCAGTCGCTCACCGTGCAGGTGATCAAGGACCCGATCGGCACCAAGGGGGCGCGGCTGTCCACCCAGATCAGCATCGCCGGCCGGCTGCTGGTGTTCCTGCCGCAGGACGACCACATCGGCATCTCGCAGAAGATCGGCTCGCCGGAGCTGCGCGAGCAGCTGCGCGCGCGCATGGCCGCGCTGGTCGGCGACGAGGGGGGAGGCTTCATCCTGCGCACCAATGCCGAGGACGCGACCGACGAGGAGCTCGCCGCCGACATCGCCTACCTGCGCAAGACCTGGGCCGCGATCCGCCAGGCCAGCTTCCGCAGTCCGCCCGGCACGCTGCTGCACCAGGACCTGAACCTGGTCCAGCGGGTGCTGCGCGACATGGTCACCGACGAGACCCAGTCGGTGCGCATCGACTCGCTCAGCCAGTACGAGGCGCTGCTCGCCTTCGGCAACGAATACACCCCGAGCGCGGTGCAGAAGCTGCAGCTGTACCGCGGCGAGCGCCCGATCTTCGACCTGTTCAACATCGACCAGGAGATCGAGAAGGCGCTGGGCCGGCGCGTGGACCTCAAGTCCGGCGGCTACCTGATCATCGACCAGACCGAGGCGCTGACCACCATCGACGTCAACACCGGCGGCTTCGTCGGCGCACGCAACTTCGACGACACCATCTTCAAGACCAACCTGGAGGCGGCGCAGGCCATCGCCCGCCAGCTGCGGCTGCGCAACCTGGGCGGCATCATCATCATCGACTTCATCGACATGATGCGCGAGGACCACCAGGAGGCGGTGCTCGCCGAGCTGCGCAAGCAGCTCTCGCGCGACCGGGTCAAGATGACGGTCAGCGGCTTCACGCAGCTCGGGCTGGTCGAGATGACGCGCAAGCGCACCCGCGAGTCGCTGGCGCAGATGCTGTGCGAGCCTTGTCCCACCTGCGGCGGCAAGGGCAACGTCAAGACGCCGCGCACGGTGTGCTACGACATCCTGCGCGAGATCGTGCGCGAGGCGCGCCAGTTCAACCCGAAAGAGTTCCGCGTGATCGCCTCGGCCGCGGTGGTGGAGATGCTGCTCGACGAGGAGAGCACCCACCTGGCGGCCTGTTCCGACTTCATCGGCAAGCCGATCTCGCTGCGGGCCGAGCCGACCATGTCGCCCGAGCAGTACGACATCGTGCTGTTGTGACGATGCGCACCCGGCCTGACCACGGAACTCCGGCCCGCGGCCCGGGACCGAAGCCGTGGTCGGGCGGCCGCGATTTCGTTACCGACGTTACGCGATCCGGCGCGCCGTGGGCCGTCGGGCGCGGGATGATCGATGTCTTTGCGCGTGCCGCGACAATACGACGGTTGCCGCCCCGCGGCTCACGACTAGGAAGGATGCAAGAAGGACAATGAATTACTGGTCCCGTCGCCGCTTTTTGTCCGTTCCGGCTGCCCTGACGGCCGGCCCCGCATTGGCGCAGTTCCGGGTCGACATCTCCGGCGTCGGCGCCACGCAGTTCCCGATCGCGATCGCCCCGTTCCGTGGCGAGGCCGGCTGGACGCAGCAGGTTTCGCGCATCGTGCGTGCCGACCTCGAGCGCAGCGGCCAGTTCCGCGGCATCGACGTCTCCGACACCGGGCTGGACGAGAACGCCCGCCCCGTGCCCCAGGACTGGCGTGGCCGGGGCGCCGACGCGCTGGTCGCGGGCAGCCTCACCAAGCTGGCCGACGGCCGCGTCGACGTGCGCTTCAAGCTGTGGGACACGGTGCGCGGCCTCGACCTGGGGGGCCAGGCCTACGCGGTCGTGGAAGCCGACCTGCGCCTCGTGGCACACCGCATCGCCGACTACGTGTACGAGAAGCTGACCGGCGAGAAGGGCGTGTTCGCCACGCGCATCGCCTACGTCACGCAGGCGGCGCGCCGCTACACGCTGTGGGTCGCCGATTCCGACGGGGAGGGCGCGCAGGTCGCGCTGTCCAGCGGCGAGCCCATCATCTCCCCGGCCTGGTCGCCCGACGGCCAGGAGCTGGCCTACGTGTCGTTCGAGGCCAAGAAGCCCATCGTCTACGTGCAGGACGTCGCCAGCGGCCGGCGTCGCCCGGTGGCGGCCTACAAGGGCTCGAACAGTGCCCCCGCCTGGTCGCCGGACGGCCGCACGCTGGCCGTGGTGCTGACCCGCGACGGCCTGTCGCAGATCTACGCGGTCAACGCCGACGGCGGCAACCTGCGCCGCCTGGCCACCAGCTCGGGCATCGACACCGAGCCGGCCTGGTCGCCGGACGGCAGCCAGATCTACTTCGTCAGCGACCGCGGCGGCTCGCCGCAGATCTACCGCATGCCGGCCTCGGGCGGCGCGGCCCAGCGCGTGACCTTCACCGGCAACTACAACATCAGCCCGGCGATCAGTCCCGACGGGCGCTGGATGGCCTACGTCACCCGCACCAGCGGGGGCGCCTTTCAGCTGCAGCTGATGGAGCTGGCCAGCGGCACGGTCACCTCGATCTCCGAGACCAGCGACGACGAAAGCCCGAGCTTCGCGCCGAACAGCCGGCTGATCCTCTACGCCACCCGCTCCCAGGGACGCAACGTGTTGATGACCACCACGCTCGATGGCAAGATCAAAGCCACTCTGCTGTCCAATCGGGGCGACGTCCTCGAGCCCGTCTGGGGACCTTTCCTGCGCTGAATCGGTCTGATCCATCGTTGCAGCCCGCCCCGGCGCGGGCCTGAGCTTCCGGCGCCGGCCCAGGCGGGCGTCCGTTCATACACAGGAGAATCCGTCATGAAACTTCGCACTGCCTCTTCCGTGCTGGCGGCTGCATGCATGCTCGCGGTGCTGGCGGGCTGCGGGTCCAGCGTGAAACTCGACGAAACCCCGGTGGAAAGCCGCACCGGCACGCCGGTGGACCAGGTCGGCGGGGCGCAGGGCGGTCGCGCCGCGCAATCGCAGGTGTCGTCGGTCGACCTGGCCGGCCAGCAAGACGCCGCCAACCAGCTCGGCCGGGTCGTCTACTTCGACTTCGACAGCTACGTCATCAAGGACGAATACCAGCCGATCATCGCTTCCTATGCGCGCACGCTGAGCGGCAACGCCGACCGTCGCGTGACCATCGAAGGCCACACCGACGAGCGCGGCGGACGCGAGTACAACCTGGCCCTGGGCCAGAAGCGTGCCGAGGCGGTGCGCAAGGCGCTGGCGCTGCTGGGCGTGCGCGACAGCCAGATGGAAGCGGTCAGCTACGGCGAGGAACGTCCTGCGGTGCAGGGCTACGGCGAGGAAGCCTGGGCCAAGAACCGTCGCGCGGAGCTGAACCTGCGTTGATGCGATGACGATGTACCGCTTCCTTCCCCGCCTGGCGTCCGGGGCCACCGTGCGCGCCGCACTGCTGGCCCTGGCCGTCGCCGGCTCGGCGCCGGCTCACGCGCTGTTCGGCGACGACGAGGCGCGCCGCGCCATCCTGGACCTGCGCCAGAAGTTCGAGCAGGCCAACGAACAGCATCGCAACGAACAGCAGCGCCTGGCCGAGCAGCTCGACATGGTGCGCCGCAGCCTGCTGGAACTGAACAACCAGCTCGAGCAGATGCGCAACGAGATCGCGCAGATGCGCGGGCAGGACGAGGAGATGGCGCGCCAGCTGGCCGAGATGCAGCGCCGGCAGACCGACCTGTCGCAAGGCATCGAGGAGCGCATCCGCCAGATCGAGCCGCAGAAGACCGTGGTCGACGGCAAGGAGTTCCTCGCGCGGCCGGAGGAAAAGCGCGACTACGAAGCCGCGCTCGACCTGTTCCGCAAAGGCGCGTTCGCCGAGGCGGCGGAGGCGTTCCAGTCGTTCCAGCGGCGCTATCCGGGCAGCGGCTACAACGAGGTGGTGCTGTACTGGCTCGGCAACGCCCAGTACGGCAAGCGCGACTACAAGAACGCGATGGCCACGTTCCGCAGCATGGTCGCGCTGGCGCCCACGCATCCGCGTGCGCCCGAGGCCATGCTGTCGATCGCGATGTGCCAGATCGAGCTGAAGGACCGTCCCGGCGCGCGCCGCACGCTCGAAGAGCTGATCAAGGCCCATCCCCAGAGCGAGGCCGCGGCCGAAGCCAAGGAACGCCTGGTGGCCCTGCGCTGACCGCCGCCCCCCCGCGCCGTCATCCCGGGCAGGGGCCCCCTACAATCCGGGCCCATGCCGGACGTTGATCTTTCCTCCATCGCAGCCCAGGTCCTCTGGGCTGCTTTTGCGCTGTCCGTTGCCTTTGGCGCGATTGCCCAGCGCACCCACTTCTGCACCATGGGCGCGGTGGCCGACATCGTCAACATGGGCGACTGGACCCGCATGCGCATGTGGGTCATGGCCATCGGCGTGGCCATCATCGGGTTCAACGCGATGGTCGGCCTCGGCTGGGTCGATGCCTCCAAGACCGTCTACGGCGGGCCGCGCCTGATGTGGCTGTCGGCCCTGGTCGGTGGCTTCCTGTTCGGTTTCGGCATGGTGCTGGGCTCCGGTTGCGGCAGCAAGACGCTGATCCGCATCGGCGGCGGCAACCTCAAGTCGCTGGTGGTGTTCCTCGTGCTCGGCCTGAGCGCCTATGCCACGCTGCGCGGCATCACCGGGGTGCTGCGCGTCAACACCGTCGACCGGGCGAGTGCCATGCTGCCCGTGGCGCAGGACCTGCCGACCCTGCTGAATGCGGCCACCGGCTGGTCCAAGGCCACGCTCGCCTGGGTGCTGGGACTGGGGCTGGGCGGGGCCTGCCTGGCCTGGGCGCTGGCCACGCCGGACGGGCGTGCCGGCAACACCGTGCTCGGTGGCCTGGGCATCGGCGCGGTGATCGTCGGCGTGTGGTGGGTGTCGGGCGTGCTGGGCTACGTCCCCGAGGATCCCGACACGTTGGAGGAGGCGTTCCTCGCCACCAACTCGCGGCGCATGGAGTCGCTCAGCTTTGTCGGGCCGGTCAGCTACACGATCGACTGGCTGCTCTATTTCAGCGACACCAGCCGCGTACTGACCGTCGGCATCGTCTCGGTGTTCGGCGTGGTGGTCGGCTCGGCGCTGCATGCGATGGCCACGCGCAGCTTCCGCTGGGAAGGCTTCCGTGACGTGGAGGACATGGCCAACCACCTGATCGGCGGCGTGCTGATGGGCGTGGGGGGCGTGACGGCGCTGGGCTGCACCATCGGGCAGGGGCTGTCGGGCATCTCGACGCTGAACCTGTCCAGCTTCCTCGCGCTCGCGGCCATCCTGGCCGGCGCCGTCGCGGCGCTGAAGTACCAGGGCTGGCGCATGGAGCGGCTGCTCTGAAGCGGCGATGGACGCGAACGACGCCCAGTCCTGGCAGGCCGACGAGGAGCGCCGCTTCGGCGGGCTGCGCCGGCTGTACGGGAGCGCCGGCTACGAGCGGCTGCGCGCGTCGCGCGTCGCGGTGGTCGGCGTGGGGGGGGTCGGCTCCTGGGCGGCCGAGGCGCTGGCGCGCAGCGGTGTCGCCGAGCTGGTGCTGATCGACCTCGACCACATCGCCGTCTCCAACGTCAACCGCCAGATCCACGCGCTCGAGCACACCCTCGGCCAGGCCAAGGTGCAGGCGCTGCGCGAGCGTGTCGCGGCGATCCACCCCGGTTGCACCGTGCATGCGGTGGAGGAGTTCGTCGAGCCGGCCAACTGGCCCGCGCTGCTGCCGGGGCCGGTCGATGCCGTGATCGACTGCTGCGACCAGGTGCGTGCCAAGCTCGCGATCGCCGCCTGGGCGCTGCGCGAGCACGTGCTGGCCGTCACCGTGGGCGCGGCGGGCGGGAAGCTGCGCGCGCAGGAGGTCGAGGTGGCCGACCTGTCGCAGACCACGCACGACCCGCTGCTGGCCGCGCTGCGCCAGCGCCTGCGCAAGGAGCATGGCGCGCCGCGCAGCGGGCCGATCGGGCTGGCCTGCGTGTTCTCGCGCGAGACCATCACCCGGCCGCCCGAAAGCTGCGAACTCGACGGCAGCCTCAACTGCCACGGCTACGGCTCGGTGGTGAGCGTGACGGCCACCTTCGGCATGGTGGCCGCCGGCGAGGTGCTGCGTTGCCTGGCCGGGGCTTGAGCGGCCGGGCTGGAACCGGTTAGAATATCGGGCTTTCGGGTTGTTAGCTCAGCTGGTAGAGCAGCGGACTTTTAATCCGTTGGTCGAGGGTTCGAGTCCCCCACAACCCACCATCCCCGAAGCCCTGGAAGCCGCATAAATACTGGCCTCCTGGGCTTCTTCTTTGGTCACGCCTAGCGTGATACCATTAATGAGGGGACCCTCATTGGGGGGGCTTTTGGGGGGACCCAGCCCCCATGAGGGGAGGGCCACCGGAATTGACCAGGACCCGAGTGACACGCGGGTGACGGCGCTAGGGTCGTCATTAACCGGGGGAGTCTCGCGGAAGGGGATGGTCTCGGCGTCGCTGCGGATCGCCCGCTGACCATGCAGCTCGTTCAGCTTCTCGGCGGCGCGGCTCGACACGTCCAGCACCAGGAGCTTGGCGTACTTCTGGGTCATGGCGGGGGAGCTGTGACCCAGCAGGGCCTGCACCTCGTACAGGGTGAACCCGTTTTGGATCAGGCGCGAGGCGAAGGTGTCCCGGAAGGTGTGCGGGGTCACCCGGCCCATCGCCTGGACCTTCAGGGGATCGTTCAGGCCGGCGGCGTCGATGCTGGCCTGGATGCCGCGGGTGGCATGCCCTCGGGGGATGTCCTCGTCGGCCCAGTTGCGTCCCTGTCCAGCGGGGAACAGGTAGCGCCGGGTGCCCAGGCGTTGCAGCCGGGCCTCCAGCATGCGTCGCAGGCGGGCGGTCATCTTCAGGTCGGACGCCTTGCCGAACTTGGAGCGGTACAGGTTCACCACCCCGCGCTCCATGTCCAGCACGTCCCGAGTCAGCCGGGCGACCTCGTTGTACCGGGCCCCGGTGTCCAGTAGAAAGATGCAGAGGTCGATCTGGTCCTGGATCAGGACGTTGCCGATCTTGCCGCCGCCCTTGCTCTCCTCGTATTTGCGCTCCAGCTCGGCCAGCAGGGCCGTCTCCTCCTCCAGGGTCAGCCAGCGCAGTTTGCCCTTGGACTCCTTGAATTTCAGGGCGCCCGCGGTCTGGCGCTTGGAGGAGAAGACCAGGGGCTTGGCGGGGGTCACCACGCCGTTTGCTGCGGCGAAGGCGACCAGGGACTGCACCAAGGCCATTTCGCGGTTGATCGTGGCCGGGGAGTTCCCCTCTAGCGCACGTGCGTTACGTAGCTCCAGCAGCGTCGCATGGGACAGTTCATGTACAGGAAGGTCGCGCGAAAGCCCGAAACGGGGCCGCACCTGCCCCCGGTCGTCCTTGTACGTGGCCTGCACGACCTTCCCGTCCACCAGGGCCCGGCCGAACAGCTTGCGCACGCGCGACTCGTTGTTCTTCCAGTCCCGGTGGGTGTTCTTGCTGGCCGCCAGCCAAGCGTCGGCGAGCTGACCCATCGTCCATCGCTTGATACCCTGGCGTTTGGCGGCGACATCCTCGGCGACCTGCTGACGGATGCGGTTGACGATGGCTCGCGCCTCGGTCTTCGATGCCGTTCCCGTGGCGCCGCGGTAGCGTTTGCCCTTGTACACGAACTCGTAGTACCAGTTGGGCGATCCGTTCCGTTTGAACAGCATACGGGGCTCCTCTCCGGTGTCGGTCAGTGCAGCGCCGCGAGGGGGAGGGCGGCGCCCGGGGCGCCCGTGAGTAGAGGACGCCCGTCCAGGTCCTTGACCGTGATCATGTTGGTCGTCCAGTTCCCCTCCAGAAGCAGCTCGTGGTCACCCTTGACGGCGATCAGCCAAGGCTCACAGTGCCCGGCAGTCACGTCGCCCTCAGGGGCGGTCTCAGTCACCTGATACCCGGCCAGGCTTGCGGCCAGTCTTAGCGAGTCCAGATTCAAAGCTGCGGTTGACATTCGAGGTTTCCCTTGGAAGATTCTCCGCGTCGTGCGGGTGGATGCCCCCAAACAATGCGTAGTGCGCGTGGGGGTCGTACCAGTACAACATTTGCCGGGCGAACTCCCGCGTGTCCACTCGCAGCAGCTCCGCCCAGGTCGGCCAGTCTTCAGGCGGCACACGACCGATCCCCCGTTCGATCTGGGAGATCATCGTCAGGTACGCATAGCCCAGTCGGGTAGCCATCTCCAGTTGGGTCAGGCCCGCCTGCTCCCTGAGGGACTTTAACCATGCCCCGGCCCGCTTCCGCATCGTCCGGGCCGTGCTCCCGGTCGCGTTGTAAAGCGCATTCGCCATGTGATCCGCCTTTCGCTTGAGTTAAGTTACGTTCTTAGATACGCCTACTTTACGCACTGCTCCCATATAGCCTTGATGACTAGGACAATCGCAATGCAAGCAGCGATAAATCCTATCATTGCTTCACTCTCCTACGACAGCTCACCAGGTCCATCGCCACGACCTCCCCACTCCCGAGCCTCCCCCGGTGGATGAGGACTCTGAGGGTAATGTATAGGAATCCTTAGAGGGGGATGGGCTAGGGAACCCCACGCCACTACCCCGCCACAGCAAATCCTGGGGAGTCCCAGGAAGTCCCTAGGAAGTCCTCAGGATAGGGTGGGGAGTCTTAGGAGGGGTGTTCGTGGAGCGTCCATCCCTCATCAATCAGAGAAGACCATGCAAGGGAGACCAAGGACTCCTTGACAGGCCCTCTAAGACGTTCAGGGATAGCACCGGTGAGCCCAGCCTCCTCTAGGGGGACCAAGCGTCCTGCACGGAGGATCGCAAGGCTCCAGCCTTCATCCTCGTGCCCCACCATGAGCACCTGGTCCCCCGGTGGGAGTCTCCAGGCCGCGCGAAGCAGTTCCTCGGGGTTCGGACGGTCCCGAAAGGTCGCTCGGACGGCCCCAGAGGGGTCCCGCAGAATGAACAGCATCGCTTGTGGTGGTCTGCGCCTTGCTGGGACGCACATTCTACGTGCGCCACAGGTCCCGCTCATGCCCTCTAGGGGTGCCAGAGGGCATGGACTGGAGCCGTGAGGCGCCAGTCAGGTGCGACTGTATCAGGTCGTTACTGGTTGTGACCTGTCAGGTCCCTGTCAACCTTAGCAGGTTGCTCGACAAATCCATCGCACGACCGCAGCCAGGTCGGGTCGAAGTTGAAGGCCAGATGAACCAGCCGTTACGGACCCCGCTGGGATGGTCGGCGACCGTCGCGTCCAGGTTCATGCAGAGGACGTGGGCGTCCCCAGGCAGCTCCCGGCGATGAGCGCAGCGCCAGCAGTCGGGCTTGGTGGTGCTTGTCTCATCCGCGGATCGCCTCCAGGAGCTTGCCGAGCATGTCCGGCGGCAGGGCAGGCTTCTTGAAGGCCACCTGGCGCACCCCGTGGAGGTCCGCCTTGACCTCCAGGCCCAGCTCGGGGTGGTCCATCATCAGAAAGAAGCCGTCGTGGTCGATGAGGATCATGTCGCGCTGGAACCCCAGCTCTGCCAGCTTCTTGGCCTGCTCTGTCAGGTACTGCCGCTCCTGGATCATCACGGCCAGGTTGACCAGGACCTGCTTGGCGAGCATGCGGGCGTAGGCATCCTGTACCAGGGCCTCGTGAAGGCGCTGGGCGATCACCGCGGGCTCGTGCGAGGCGTTCTCGTACACGTCCGGGACCTCCTGCTCCCGGTCCTGGATGTCCCAGGCGGCTTCGTGCGGGGTCACGCGGGCCCCTGGCGCAACTCCAGGTGCCAAGGTCATGCCGACGGCCGGGGCCTTGCCCAGTCCCGTGGGGAAAACGTACAGCTCGAAGCGCAGGCCAGCAGGGTCATGCACCCAAGCTCGCTCCGGGTCAACCGGCTGGTCCTTCATGGGCTCCCAGTAGCCGGCCTCGGTGCCGGCCTTCACGACATCGTTCAGGACGCTCCGGGCGGCCTGCATGGCCTGGGGCTGCGGCAGGCCCCGGAACGGGTTGCGGTAGTTCATTGACACTCCTTCAGCAGGTTCAGGACGGTTGCCAGGCGGTCCAGGTTGGCGGTACTCAGGGCGATGTGGTCCATAGTCAGGCGCCCCCCGGCGCACAGCGTCGCGCGGCCCAGGTCGCGGTGGTAGAGGGTGCGCTGGCTGAAACTCTCACGGTCCATGTTGTGGACCTCGAAGCCCAGGCCGCGCAGAGCCTCGGTGAGGCGGTCCAGGCTCACGCGGTTCTCCAGGCGGGCGTCCAGAGCCTTCAGCACCTTCGCGGCGATGTCACGGGCCTGTTCGGTGCCCGTCACGCGGCGGTAGAGGTCCTTGGCGATGGCCTCGGCCCCGCGCTTGTGGTCAGCGTAGGCGATTGGCAGCTTGGTGGAGTAGGCGACGACATCGCGCGGTGAGACCGCCAGGCCATCCCGGCGCAATGTGGCCACGCGGCAGCCGATCTTGCCGGCGTACTCCCAGATACCGGCCGACAGCTCGAAGGTCAGGCCCTCGGCGTCGCGCACGAAGAAGAAGGGGAACTCGCGGGTGCCTTGCGTCTGGTCTTCAGCGCGAGTCCAGTAGCCCAGGCGCTCCCCCGCGGCAATCACGTCCGGAACCAGGGCCAGCGCGGCCTCGCGTAGGGTCTTCGCGGTTTCGTAGGTCATGCGTCAAGGTCCTCCATGTCAACAGCCGCCGCGGCCATCACCGCCACTGTCTCGTCACTTCCCGCGCACAGCAGGGTCTCCAGCAGGTCGAAATTCATGTCGCGTTCCTCTCGTCATACGGCCCTTGTGGCCGGGCAAAAGCGCCCGCCGGGGGCCCCTGAGGCCCCACGGCTGAAGCTCTTGCGTCAGGCTTCGGCGTACTCGGCACCCTCCAGGGCGCCCAGGTTCGGAGTACGGCCGTCGTCTTGGTAGGGCGGCGGCTCCTCGACGGGGCCGAACGCCAGGTTCCGCTCCCAGCGGCCCGTCGCGCGGCGGGTGAGGATCGCGGCCGCGGCCTGCGCGGCGGTGCGGTAGACCGGGCCGAGCGAGCCGTTCTCGGTGTGGTGCGGTTGGTACAGCACATGCCCGTCGCGGCTCACGCCGCGCACGCCCCAGGCGTCGAACTCGGCCGGCTTCAGCACGGCGGGGTTGACCAGGTGGGACACGCTCGCGGCCCGGCGGATTTGCTCGATTCCTTGCATTGGTGGTTCTCCAGGTTCCTGCAAAAGCGCAGGCCCAGGCCCCCGGGTAGGGGCTAGGGTCTGGGCTCTCAGTTGAGGGAATCCCGGCGGCGCTCGGCCAGCTCCTCGGCCTGCGCGAAGGCCCGGCCGTAGGCTTCCAGGCGCTTTTCCTTGTTGCCCAGCGGGTAGAAGAAGGTCCCCACGATGCGCCCGCTCGGGTCCACGACATCGGCCGCGCCCAGGTTGGTCGCGGTGTGCTCCACCACGCGCACGACGTAGGGGTAATGCGAGCCGGCGCTGTGCTTCTGGATGCTTGATCCGTCCGGATGGTGGCCTTGGTACATGCTCGGTTCTCCAGGTTGTCAGGCGACACTGCCCACGAATGCCCAGCACGCTGGGCAATCGTTGGAAGTGGCGTCAGGCGGAGACCATCGCGGCTGCGGTGCGCAGCGCGTCCCCGTGGTCCTCGGTCCAGTAGTCGGCCTCGTAGCGGCGCAGGCCGCCGACCCATAGCTCGACGCGGTATTCGCCGGTGCTCCCGCACCGATACACAAAGGCTCTGCGCTTGCGGCCATCGAAGTGCGCGATATGCAGAAGGCGGTCAGGCATGGCAGTCCCTCAGAAGTAGTCGGCCAGCAGGTCCGGCCGGTGGAAGTAGGCGCAGTGGAAGGCCAGGGCCTCGGCGTCGTCGTCCTGCACCCAGACCGTGCGGCCCGATGCGACGTGCTCGACTTCATAGGCCCAGCCGTTCCCGTAACTGCGGATGCGGTAGGTCCCGGCTTGGAACTCGGCGGTCAGGCGTGCGCTCATCGGGCCACCTCCACTCGGGCCACGTAGATCACGCGCGGCGCCCCCGCGAATTCCTTCGGCAGGAACACGCGCCGGCCGTCGGTCCAGGCAATCGGGCGGTAGGGCTCGGACGGGCGCTGCGCGACACGGCGCACCCGGTAGGCCAGCTTGCGGCGAAGCGGTGTCGTCATGGCGTTCCCCTCCTCAACCGCCGAAAGCGAACAGGCGCAGCTCGGCCTGGGAACGGGCGCGACTGTCCAGCGCCCAGTGGTCGTTACGGGTTCTTCTGTCCATCGTTCGTTCTCCTGCGATGCCGGGCAAAAGTGCCCAGTGATGCCGCCAGGCTATTAGCGGCATCCCTTGGCACTCTCACGCTAGTTTGCGGCGCAGTTCAGGCGTGGGAATGGTGGTGCAGGTGTCCAGGTGGAATACGGCGAGCTGGTCGTGCTTGGTCGCGACTTCCAGCGCATCGGCAGGCGTCGAGACCACGATGGACACGTCGAGATACGTGAAGCCATCCTCCTCATTGAACCAGGCGCCCAGGTAATGATGCGGCTGCGCCAGAAGGACGCCGTGCCGCGAGAGATAGGACGCAAGCCGGTTGATGGTCAGGGCCTGGAACTTTTCCTCTCGGTCTTTGTAGGGGGACACCGCCCAGCCCGTGGTGCGCGGCTTGCCCGTGGTGACGTTCAGCGTAATTCCACCGTTGCGGCGAATATCGGCCACGATTTGGTCCAGTCTCAGGGACATTTGAATACTCCAAGGGTTTGCGTTGAGGCACTTCGTCGGCAGCCTCTTTCGCCGCCAATGGACCGCACGCGGCCCATTGGTACATGCGCGGAATCCTCCGGCGTGGCGCAGGCCCAGCACTGGCAGCCACCCAGCCGCCTAGGGCCTTATCCCGGTTTCACCGGCTTTGCGCAGGATGCGCAGGGAGCCTTGCCCAGTTAACGCCATGCCATCATCGGCACGCATGGGGTGCGCCTTGTTAAAGAGCGAGGAGTCTTGCGACTCGTTGGGGAGAATTGTAGCACTGTCACGCTACTTTGTCAACCCCTAGGGACCGTGACGCTATGCAGCGATCCCTTGTGATTGTCGCGTTACTTGTCGGCCGTGCCTTCAGGCTAAGGGCTTACCTTCACGCTGCGCCGAAACTACCTGCGGTAACCCAGCATCACCTGGCTTTTCTCACCCGCCGGCAATCGCGGCATGGGGTGAACTATAGCGTGACAATGCCGCGCTTGTCAATCCCTAGGACCGTTGCGCTAGTCCGAAAAAAGAAACAGGGGCAGGCAAGCATGCGCGGCCCCAGTATTGGCCGGACCAGCCAGCCCGTAGCCCAGGCCGTCCCAGGCAGGCCCACCAGCTAGGCCGCAGTCTTACTAGTCCGATGGTTGCAGGTACGCCGCCCCAGCATTGGCGCAGCCCAGGCGCGGCCGTTTCGCGCATTGGGGGGAATTTTTGGGGGGACCGTGCCCGGCCCACCGACACCCCAGGCCGTCCCAGGCCGTCCCAGGCCGTCCCAGGCAGGCCCACCGACACCCCAGGCCGCCCCACGGGCCGCCAGGCACCTGCCGGCGCAAATGCACCCGGGCACGGGGGGAATCGGCTTCGCGCGGGGTCGGGGGGATGCTCACGAATTTCCCAGGGAAATTTCAAGCCGCCTCCTCGGAACTCCGCGGGGTCTCCCGGGAACCCCCAGGAAGGCCCAGGATCGGTCCAGGAGGCGCGAACGCGGGTTGGGGAATAGGTGGCTAGCGGAGGCCCAGGAAATCGCCCAGAAAGCCCGGGATTACCACGGACCGCCGGGGCTACCTCAGGTCCACCTGGTACCAGGTCTCGCCGTCCACGGTGCGGCCGGATAGGTAGCCGACCGCCGCTTCCGGGACGAAGCCTTCCAGGAACGCCTCCACTTCGGCCTCCAGCTCGGCATCCCGCTGGGCCTTGGCCGCATCGTTCACGTCCAGCATCAGCGTGGAGGTGAAGCGTGCGACCGCACCGGCCAGGGCGTCCACCCGGTCCTCGTGGGCCAGGCTGCCGCGCTCCCTGGAGATGTGCGTGAGCTGGTACATCAGCACCTCGTCCCGCGCCACCGACTCGTCCACCACAAGGCGGTGGAGCGTCATGACGGGTTCCAAGGTGTCGATGATGCGGGCTTCCTTCTGGTTGCGCGACCACTCGGCCTCGATCACGGCGCAGCCTGCGGCGTCCCCGGGGTTCTTGGGAGGCCACAGGGCCGCCAGGACGGGCTGGAACGCCGCAATCCACACGGCGCCGGCGTAGTTCGGCTCCACCAGAATCTCGTTGACGTTGTGACGCCTCGCGCACATGGCGATGCGACGCATGGCCTCCGCGGGGTCCCCGGCGTAACCGCCCACCTCGCAGACGTAGAGGATGCCGTTGAGCGTTTTCACGACAGCCCACGCGGTCTCATCCTTACCGCGGCCGGAGGGGTCCACGAACAGGACGGATTGCTCGTACTCTCGCCATTCGGTGTCCACGAACATGGGGCCCAGCCAGTAGTCCCCGCTGAAGCCTGAGTTCGGGATGTCCTCGCGCTTGTTCTTGCCGTCCGTCGCGTGTCCCCAGGACACCGTGAGGGGCGCCTTGGTCGAGTTCACGGACATCACGATGAGGTCGGATAGCTTCAGGGGATACCGCTCCGCGTCCGACAGGGACGGGTCCAGCATGTACTGGAGCTGGAAGAACGAACGACCACGCGACTCGCGCACCAGCAGCTCGTCCTCGTTGAACCGCTCGGGGTCGGTCGGTTTCCACTCCAGGGACGGGTCGCGATCCGCAGCACGGGCCCGGGGCGCCAGGGCGTCCCAGGGCGGAAGGCCCTCGCGCTGGATGATGTAGTTGCTGCGCTTCTCCGCACGCGGGAAGCGAGCCGGGAGAATCCACGGCAGGTAGCCCCGCTCCTTGGCGAGACGGCTGTAGATCGTCTCGGTGAGCTGAGGAGTTCCCAGCATGATGATCTCCGCCCAGCCGGTGACCTTGATTGCGTCGAACTCGTTGAGCTTGGTCAGTAGGCGCTGCCGCGCTTCTTCGGTGCGAACGTTGTCCAGCACCTCCACGTCGTCCGCAATGATGAGCGTCGCACGGGAGCCGGTGATCTGGCCAGTGATGCCCGCGGCCTTCAGCGACGGCGACTGGGACACCGAGGCGCCGTTCACGTCGAAGCGGTCGGCCTTGTCCCGCTGGTCGGGTCGTGGGACCAGGTGGGCGAAGATGGGCATGGTGGTCAGGAGGGATTTCGTCATGGCGACGAACTCCTGGGCCTTGCTGCCTGAGGCAGAGACCACCAGCACCTTCTCATTGTAGGGATCACGCAGGAGCTTCCACAGCACCAGCACGGAGGTCAGATAGGACTTCCCGATACCCCGGAAGGCTTCGAGGATGTCCGCGCGGCCCTGCTCTGGGTACTCGTACAGGCGCGTCCAGCCGGTGCGGTCCGGCTCCACAGGTTCCTGCCCATACCAGTGGACGATCTCGCCGTCAGGGGTGGTACCGTATCCGGCCCACCCGAACTGGAGGAAGTAGGCGATCTCGTACTGCGCGGGTGTGGGGGAGGGCAGGTTGAGGTGGTCCCACACCAGGGCGACTAGGTTACGGAGGTCGGCCTTGTAGGGGTCGTCCGTATCCCACCACCAGGGTCGTTGAACGATCACTAGGATGATGGAGAGGCGGCGCACTGGCCGCCATCAGAAGGTCATTGAGGGGTGACCGACCCAGCGAACGGAAGGGCACGCCCCTTGTGCTCCAGGAAGGATTTGAGGATGCCTTGGGGTTCCCCGGTCTTCGGCAGCTCCTTGCCGTCCTGCGAGCCGTTGCTGTCCTTGAGGTAGGCGCGTACTACGTTCAGGTCTGCGGCCTGGGGCCGCTCGATGAGCGGCGTCCCGTCTTCACGGGTTGCGAGCACGCCGTCCTTGTCGATCACGGGACGGCCACGAAGGATGTCCACAAGGGTTTCTTCGAACCGCTCGCGGATCACCTGAATCTTGGTCTTCTCGGTCATGTCAAGTCACGACGCCAGTAGTTGGTTCCCAGGACACTCCAGGGGGTGTCAGGGGTGTACAGGCGGAATCCCGCTCGGATCAGGTTGTTGGCCGAGGCGGGGTTGTTGTAGGTGGTTGTGATGGCTGCGCGAGCCCACAGGCTCTTGGCGTACCGTAGGCGGGCCGCGAGGAACCGGCGTTGGAGTCCGTTGCCACGATGCCCGATCAGGACACCGCAGCGCGACAGGTACACCGCCTCGGCTTCCGAGACGGCCCAGCGCATACCGGCGAACGCGACGGGCTCGCCATTGAGGTAGGCGAGCCACCACCAGCCCTCGGTGTAGTCCTCGTGTTCGTCGCAGGGGAACGTGAGGACGTGCAGGGAACGCAAGGTGTCCTCGTGGGCCGCACCATCCACTCGGCGGATGGAGTAGCCCATCTGTTACTGCGTGTTCCCCACCTTGGTTGCCACCAGCTTCTCCAGGAATTGCTCGCCCAGCACTGCGCTCGCGGTCGATAGGCCGACCAGGGCCAGGGTGTTGATCCCCGGGATGAACGCCAGGAGGGAGCATGCAGCCACCGCAAGGGCGGCACTCAGGAGCGTGCGGCCCAGGACCAGACGGAAGGTCAGCTTCTCGTCGGAGGCCAGGAGCTTCCCCAGGGCCACCAGAACGCCAACGCCCGCGATCAAGCCCAGGGTCTTGCCCAGGCCCAGGTCTTCGTTCATGGCTTATGCCTTCTTACGCTTCGGAGCTTCGGCGGTGCCCTCCTGCTTGGCCGCGTTCACGTCGGTGATCGCGGCCTCGCGCTTGGCGCCTTCGGGGTACACGTCGCCCACGCCCACCTTGGTGTCGAAGGGGACCTCCACGATGGCGCCGTACTGCATGAAGGACTCACCCGGCAGGGTGATGGCGACGACGACGTTCTCGCGGATGTGCAGGTACTTCTTGCTCATTAGGGGTAAAGAGGGTCAGTTGAAGATGAGGTTGAGGAGATGACGACGGCGGTGCCAGTACCAGATGGTCCAGCCGAACCACCGCACGGCGAAGTAGGCGCCCCACGCGAGCGCCGGGTGCATGCCGTTGGAAATGAAGCACCTACGGAGGGCTTCGTCAGCCTTCTTGCGGCCCGTGAGAGGGCCGTTGATCCCGTAGGCGTTGTCGTGAGCTTTACAGCAGGGGTTGTGGGTGTTGGATTTGAACCCAGTGCAGTAGTAGCGTTTGGTCACGGGAAAGACCACTGAATGGCCTCCACCTCGGCGATGGTCGTCGCGGCGTCGATCTGCGCCTTGAGCTGCCGCGCCTTCTGGTGGAGCGCATTGATGTGCGCGAACTGGGCGAAGCCGACCCGCAGCATTCCCGGGGCGTCCAGGGTCTTCACGGTGTTGTCGGCGAGCGTCCAGTCCACGGCGAACGGCTGGCCGTTCAGTAGGGCGGTGAGGGCGCCCAGAGAGGCCCCGGAGATGCGGGGCAGGTCCGACTGGTAGACGGCGCCATCGCACTCGAAGCGCGACCCGTCCTCCGCGGCATCGCGGGCCGCGGTGATGCGGGCCTTCGCCTCGCGCTTCACAGCGGAGAGGCTCCGCGGGTCCTTCCACTGCTTCTCGTAGGGGTCCCACTCATATACCGGGGAGGGCTGGGGAGGGATGGGGACCCACTGGGAGTTCTCGTGATCCCAATAGGCGTCCCCTGGGTAGGGGTCGAAGATCGCCTCCTCGCCTTCCCCGACGTTCAGCAGGACCTGCTCCTCGGAGCCAGACACCAACTTAACGACGGTGCCGTGGGAATCTACGACAGCATAAAGGCTCATCGACGGAACTCCATGCAAGAGAGACCACGCCGGTCGTTGGCAGTGGCATATGCTGCGTGGGGGCTTCCATTGGAGCGGTAGCCGAGCTGGACGGCGTATGTATGGGTACCTGCCGACGGGGTATCCACCAAAATGGCGGGGGCGTGTGGGTAGTCCACCGTTTGCGTTCCTACGGTACTGTCGCTGTAATCGAATCTGCGCTGGCGTGCGGTGTAGATGGGGGACCCGTTCCTTAGTACGCGGGCGCGGCAGAAAAGCGAGCCGACCGACCCGGCCACCTTCGATAGGGAGAACGTCGGGTCAACGTCAATGCCCAGCGCCACCTTTCCGCCCACCGTGGTGATGGTGGCGGAGACGACAGTGAACCACTGCATTGTGGTCGAGGTGGTCGACGGGGACGTAACAGTACCCGTGTCCACCACTGCCACCACGTTCGTCGCAGCGCCGGGCTGAAGACCGTTCACCGTGATCGAGTTCGCCGTCACAGCGTTTGCCGTGATGTTCCCGCGAGCCGTCAGGTTGTTGATCTCCATCGAGCCCGACTTGTCGATCTTCCACCCAGCCGAGCCTGCCGCGTAGTTCGTGGACTGGAGGACGTTGGCGATCTGGGCGACGCCAATGGCCGCATTGGCGATGTACGTGCTGACGTTCGAGGGGGTAATCGCGTCGATCAACCCCATCGCCTTGCCGCCCAGGCCGGCGTAGGTCACCTTCCCGCCTCCACCACCGTTCAGCGTGCCGTCTGCCGCAATGGAGATGTTGGAGTTGTAGATACCGCTCGGCTGGCCGGTGATGCGTGACCAGTCCAGGGCATTGCCCGCACCGAAGATGACATTGCCCTCGTTGTCCTTGATGGTCAGACCGCGCGAGTCAATGTGATCCGCTTTGACCGCTCCCTGGACGATCAGGTCCCCGTCGGTCATCCGGGCACACCGCAGGTTCGTGAAGTAGACTCCGCCCGCGGTGGTGTCGGTGCTGCGGACGTACAGCCAGCAGCGAAGGGCGCCCGCGGGGACCTCGAAGCTGCCCTTCAGCTCAGTCCACGTGGAGCTGGAGAGGGCCGATGGGGCCGCAGTGAGCACCGAGGCGGCGGTGGTCCACGATCCGTCCGTCTTGTAGAAGTAGGCGATCACGCTGAAGCCGGACGCCGCGTAGTCCTCGGATCGCGCCGCGTAGATGGAGACGTGATACTGCTCGCCGGGCTTCACCGAGAAGCCATCCTTGTCCGCGCCCGCGTCGGAGTACGCCTTGTCCGCCGCGAAGATCGCAATGTGGGTACTGGTAGTCCCGGGAGTCAGTTTGAACCGGCAGACGTACCGCGCAGGGGCCCCGGGGGGAACGTCGGCATCCGTCGCCGGGACGACCGCCTGGAGGGCGGGGGCGCTCCAGGGGCGCCAGTTGGTGAGGTCCCCCGTGGCGAAGTCGCTGTTGGCAATCAGGTTCGAGCCCGTCACCGTGAGCTTGCGCGTGGTGATGGAGCCGTCCACCAGAACTGACGCACCGATGCTTTGGTCACCGAAGCGGTTGGCGGCGAATACCGTCGTCGGCTGACCGTTGACGGTGCCCATCGCCATGATGGGGTTCGGCGGGTCGTCCGGGGCGCCAGGCGGGACCACCAGGAGCTTGTCGGCCATCAGGATGATCTCCGACTGGGCCACGTCCCCGCTCGCGGTGGCTGCCACGCCGATGCCGGCCACGGCCTGCTTCCCGTCCGACCGCGCGACCGTCTTCAGGACGTGCTGGGCCTGGACGTTGCCCAGGGCGTCCGCAGTGGCCTCTGCCAGCGCCTGGACCTGAGCGAAGTCCGCGGGGTCCACGCCCCCGCTGCTGGCCTCCAGGGCGCTCACGCGGGACGCCAGGGCGGCGTCGCCGTCCGCCCGGGCCTGGTCCACGTCGAGGATCGCTGCCGACAGGGCGCCGTCCGCGGTCTGGAAGTCGGCGTAAGCCTGGTCAATCCGCGCCGACAGGGCAGAGTCTTCGGTGGAGCGGGCCAGGACCTCGGAGGTGATCCGCGACCCCAGCTCGTCCGCCCCGGACTCAAGGTCCACCAGGCGCTGGTTCACCACGGTGAACCGATCCGAGTTGTCCGCGATCTCCGACAGGATGGCGTCGCGTGCCGTCGTAGCCGCGTTCTTCGCCACTGTCACTTCGCTGCGTAGCTCGTCCAGGGTCGCCAGGTTGTCCGTCAGGGTAGCCAGGACGTTGTTCACGTCGGCCAGCGCATTCGAGATGGACTCAATCTGCGAGCTGGCGGCGGTGATCGCGTTGCCCACGGAACCAGCGATACCTCCGGACCGCTCTTGCAGGAGGTACAGGAGCTGCCGGCGCATCCGGTTGAGCTGGTCCGCGTCGAGGTTCGCGGCGTCCTTGATGACCGCGTAGGACTCAAGGTCTGGCGTGACGCGGATGATTTCGAGCTTCTTGGCCCCAGGCGGGGGCACCCCATCCGCGCCGAAGTCCACGCGAATCTCGGTGTCGGAGACCCACTCGAAGGGCCAAGGGGTTCCGTCGATCAGGACAATGACGTGCGACCGTTCGAGATACGGCCACAGGACCGGGTAGTTGGGGCCACTACCCGGCAGGTTGAACTCAGACCTCAATCAGTCTCCTTGAAGGGATTCGACAATGAAGCGCAGACCGTTGATCTGCTGGTTGAGGGGTACAAGCCGCATGGCCTTCTCCCGCAACGGTTCCCACTCCTGCCGAGCGACATCGCCCAGCATGCTGGAGAGGTGCTTCAGGTTGGACGCCCAGGGGCCCAGGAAGGACTCCAGGACGCCGTTCTCGCGGTAGCGCGTGGAGGGCTCGATTAGGGTCATGCCGGTCACCTCGTTGACCGTGGGCCCCACCAGCTTGGTCATACCGTCCACGTAGGGCGACAGCCAGCCCAGCAGGCCCGCGCGATCCACGACCTCCTTGGCCCATTGCGCGTTTGACCACTCGAACGGGTCCTCGCCGCGAAGCTGCGCACGGGCTGTCGCCGTGAGCACACCAGCCGCCAGGGAGATGCCGACGATGTGCGCGAACCGCAGCCACTCGCCGGTCACGGCTCCGCGCTGGATGCCGGCCAGGATGAAGTTGTTGGTGTACTGGAAGGCGTAGGACTGGAACTGGAACAGCAGCTTGCCGGTCCACTTGTCCATCAGCCGCGGAGTGTTCCCGAACCCGTTGGTGTAGCTGGCGCGGTTCTGCGCCTTCACTAGGGCCGCGTTCAGGACCTCGGCCATCGCGTCACCATCCTCCTCAGCCAGCCACTTTGGCGTACCGGGGATGAACAGCTCCCCGTGCTTCTCGCCGTACTTGGTGAACAGCTCGTGCAGGCGCAGGGCCGACCCGCGGTCGATGCCCACCGACGCCAGCTCCACCTTCCGCGCCTGAGGCAGGTTGTCGTAGTCGGCAACCCAGCGGGCGATGTTGGAGAGCTGCACCAGACCGGCGACCCGACGGACGCTGTTGGAGAACCCGGCGAGACCTGACAGCACGTTGACGCGATCCGACACCATGTTCATGAGCCGGTCCACCTTCTCAGTGGCCTTACGCACGTTGCCCGAGCCGAAGCCGAGCGCCGCGCGGGCCGAGCCACCGCCCAGGGCGTTGACGGAGGTCGCCATGTGGGCGCCGGTCTCCATCGAGGCCAGGATTGCGCTAAGTTCCCGGGCGCTCTCGTCGCCTTCCAGGGCTCGCTCCACCAGCTTCTTGTACGCCTTGGACTGCGTGCGGAAGCCACGGACGAACCCGGGCGCGGCGAACATGGCTGTCGCCAGGTCGCCCATCGCCGAGAAGATGATGCCGCCCGCGATGCGGATGTAGCCGAGCTGCCGCAGCTTCTCGGCGAACCAGGTCACCGCGTTGTCGTCTTCGATGTCCGAGTGACCCAGCACGCGGTCCCAGGTGGTCTGGATGTCGGTCAGGTTCTCGTCTCGAATGCGGGAGATGCGGGTCTTCTCCGCCTCGGTCGCTGCCCGGGCAGCCTTGTCGTCGTAGTAGTCGCGGACCTCGCGCAGGATGTCCTCGCGGCTACGTCCTCCCAGGGCCTTGTGGATCGCCAGGCGCCCGCCCATGTCCCGCGCGTAGCGGTCCACCAGGGTCACCGGGTCAGTCTCCACGAATCCCTTGGCAGCTAGCTCGGCCCACAGTTCGGGCGTCCATTCCAGCTTGCGCTCGCGCAGGCGACCGTTCTCCGGCACCGCGTCAAGCAGCATGCTGCGAGGAGCCCGTTCTTGACCCCGCAGGTTGCTCACCAGTTGCTCGACGTACTTCACCAGCGGGGTGGAGCCCCGCAGTTGCTTGACCAATCGCGCGGCCTTGCGGGCGTCCTTGCGAGCTTCGCGGAGTTCCTTGCGACTCACTTGGAGACCCGCGCGGACCTGGCGCCACTGGTGGACCGCCCACTGGCGCACCTGCTCGGCCTCGTGGGCCTTCTCACGCAGCAGGCGCATGCGCTCCGCGTGCTCGTCCAGGACGCGCTGGACGCCCGGGCCGGCGGGTACCAGGTCCTTGTCGCTGCGCACCTCGTCCAGCTTGCGGGCGACCGCCTCCATCCAGCGAGCCGCATTGCGCTGCTCGCGAGCCACAGCGTCCAACTCCTTGCGCAGCGCGTACAGCTCCTGCGTGGCAGCCTTGCGCTCCTCCAGGAGCTTCATGCGCTCGGCGCGGATCACCTCCAGGGCCACCTCGTCGCCGGCCTTCTTGGCGACCTTGCGCTCGGCCGACAGCGCCTGCATCGCCTCCTTGAGGCTGCGGCGGCGCTCGATCAGCGTCGGGAACCCTGCGATGGTCGTGTCGATCTGCTCGCCGGTCTTGGCGAACTCTGCGGCCACGTCGTCGGCAAGAGCCTCCAGGTCGGGGTAGTCCCGCGCGATCTCGGCCAGGCGGGCCTCGGCCTTCTCGATTCGCGCGAGCTGGTAGCCCAGGGCCCGGCCGTAGTAGTTGGCCTCGCTGGCGCGGACGGCAGCCTTCATGGCGGCGACCGTGCGGTGCTTGCGCTGGCGCTCGGCCTCGGGTAGACCGTGGTTGGCGATGAGGTCGAACTCGTCTTGCACCCGCTTCAGACGGGTCTCGGCATCAGCCAGGGCCGACACCGCGGCGGCCATCGCGGCTTCCTCGGCCTCCCCACGCCACTCCTTGAGGGCGGCGTTCATGGCCGCGGGGTCCTCCTTGAGTTGCGCCCAGGGGAGCATGCCGTTCTGCTCCAGCCAGTCGTCGGGCGGGCGGTCGGCCAGCAGGCGCATCACCAGGTTCTCCATGTCCCGCGGGTTCTCGTTGATTGCCGTGCGGACGTACAGGATCGGCAGGCCGTAGCCCTTCGCCAGGGACTTCTCGTCCAGTAGCCCCGCCTTCACGGCGTCCGAGCTGAATCGGTCGAACATCTGGTGAATGCGGCCGGCGGCCTCCTCCACGCGGGCCCAGACCTTGGCGGCTTCCTGCTCGGAGAACCCGCGGGCCTTCAGCTCGTCCTGGAACTCCAGGGCGACCCGATGCGACGCACCGGAGTACCCGTTGCCCTCCAGCATCGTCGCAGACATCCGGCGGAAGACGCCATTGAAGAACATCTCCTTGGGCACTCGGTTGTTGTCCACGCGACCCAGGGTGAACGTGTTCAGCAGGGAACGGCTCCCGAACTGGGCGCGGGAGGCGCCTACGTCTAGGTTGGCGCTCCGGTAGATCAGGCGCAGGTCCTCTTGCACCCCGCGGGCGTGCTGGGTGTAGATCAGGCGGATGGACTCGGCGTCCGGGGACAGCGGCTCGCCGCGGGTCATGGCCTTGGTGATGCGCCCGCCCAGGTCCACGATGGCCGCCAGGGCCTTGAATCCGGGCCCCTCGTAGTGACGCATACGTCCGAGCGGCGTCCCGTTGCCCAGGACTTTCTCGGCACCGCGCTGGATCGCTCCGCTGATACCCTCGCCCTGGGCGAAGCCGTCGTCCAGGGAACGGGCCGCGCCCACCGAGTCCTTCCCGCCCACGCGGTCGCCCTCCTCGGGGCGCTGCCCCAGGCGGTACTCGATGACCTCGTTGTCCTTGGCGAAGTTCTCGGGATGCAGCGGGTTGTCCGGGTGACCCGGGTTGAGCGGGCTGCGCGGGTCCAGGCCCTTGATGAGGGAACCCAGGCCCACGCCCAGGGACGCAGCGGTCCCGATGTTCATGAAGGACTCACTCGCTGTGCGGGTCGTGTCCCAGAGATGAAGGCCGCCTTCGGTCACGGCAGCGTCGGCACCGGCGGCTGCGCCGATGCGCAGGGCGTTGCCCAGGCGGGACGCGGCACGCCCCTTGGTGAGCATGCCTGCCGGCATGACCGTCGTCACGTCCAGCAGCGAGGCCCCCATACCGAGCACCGTGCCCAGGAAGCCGCCCCGGTAGATGGTCTCCAGGTCCTCCAGGGACTTGCGGATCAGCTCGGCCTTGCGGCGGAAGGCCGACTCGCTGTACACGTCGTCAAAGTCCCCGCGGTTGATGTACCCCTCCAGGTCCTTGAACTCCTCCTTGTTGCGGGCGTAGAAGGAGTAGGGATTCCAGGCGAGGTCCGGGGGATCACCCTCGTCATCCCAGTCGAGGCCGTAGTGCCGGCTCAGGGTGCCGATGAGCGTCTCGCGCTGCCACCACGCCTTCGCAACGTCCACCGCGTCCGGTGCGTCCACGTCGGGGTCCAGCCCGGCAGGCGCAGGGACGCGCTCGGGGACGTGGTAGTTCGCCAGGTTGGCGTTCACGCGGGTGTTGGGGCTGGGGTTGACGATGGGTTCAGGGATGGGGGTGAGGTCGGCCATTGCTTATGCGGGGTAAGTGCGACGGTCCAGCTCGAAGTGGGGTCCGTCAGGAAAGGACTTCCAGGAGCCTCCCCAGACGATGGGGACCTCCAGCTCGTTGGCGGCCTTCTGCATGGCAGCGGCCAGCTTGTGGTACAGGGGCCAGTCCCAGCGGACCTCTCCGTCCACGACAGCGGCGAGGTCCACGGCATGACCCGTGAGGTGCCGCGAGTTCATGGTTGTGGAGGCCCCGGCGGCCTTGAGCTGGGCCTGGCGCTCCTTGGTACGCAGGCCCTCGGTGACGATGAACTTCACCGGGCTGATTTCGGCGGCCCGTTGGACCACCGCGACCAGATGGGGGTTGACCCCCTTCAGGCGGGAGATACTTCGTGCGTCGAGCGTCATTTCAGGGAAGCGAAGAACGTCTCGGCCTGGGCGCCGAGGAACAGCGCGGCCTCACCGCGGCGGCGCTCGGTCAGCGCCCCGCCAGCCGTGCGGAACTTCAGGATGCGGCGTGCTACCTCGGCGCGGTCCCCGGACTTCACGGCGGCCAGAAGGCCCGAGCGGGAGACCGCGGAGTAGCCCGCGTTGTAGATGAGGGAGACCAAGGCGGCCCGCTCGTGGTCGCGCAGGGGCACGCCCGGTCCGAGTGAGCGGTCGAGGTATGCGTTTGCCTCGTACAGACCGAACATCAACAGCTTCTCAGCCTGCGCCGGGGTCAGCATGCGTTGACCGTTGAACACCTCGTCAAACTCCTTGTCGCTCAGGCCCAGCTCGGTCTTGAAGACGTGCCGGGCGTCCTTGCGCTGGAGGTTGAAGCCGTAGCCGACCGACACCTCCTCAATGGAGTTGTGACCGGGCTCCGCGTACTTCTTGCCTGCCTTGCGGTGCGACGACAGGACGCCGTGGTAGGCCCGCAGCTCGTTGCCCTCGTGCTCGGCGACGAACGGCTTGGCCGTGTCGAGCCAGCCAGTGCGAACCTGGGCGCCGGGGAACTGCGGGACAGACGCGGTGGCCCGCGAGCGGAAGTCCAGGAAGGCTTCGAGGTTCCAGCCCGCTGCGGGCTTCGCGTTGCGGGTCCACTCGTTCACCGCGAGTTCGCCCTTGGCGTACAGGGCGTCAACCTGCGCCTGGATGGCGCGGTCAGCGACCCCCTGAGGGGTCGTCGGCAGAAGGGAATCCATCAGGACGAATGCTCCCAGGGTGAATGCCAGCACCAATGCCCATACCGAAGGCGGTGCTGGACGGAACGGGTTGAGCTTGATCGGGGGTCTCCGACTTGTTGGCGTCGAACTGGGCACGCAGGCGGCGCTGTTGCTCCTCGGCCCAGGCGCGGTCTTTCTTCAAGCGGAAGCCGTAGGCCAGGCGGTAGAACGTCTCACCGCCCACGCCCTCCGCGATGAGGTGGAAGCCCGGCGGCAGGCGTGACTTGAGGAAGTCCTGGAACTGCCCCGGGTCCGAAGGCGTCTCCACGTTCTGCATGGCTGGCATGCGGACTTCCATACCGCCGTGGTTGTCCTTCGGGGGCAGGGTGAGCTTCTGGCCGGGGTAGAACGTGATCGGCCCGCGTCCGGGCACGCTGACGTAGTGCAGTCCGGGGACGCCCGTTGCGCCCGGGTCCGACAGGAACACCTGGTCGGGCGAGAACTCCACGCCGTCCACGGTGAGCGCCGCAGGCAGCTCGTCGCGCAGGGCACGCATGTCCTCGGCGTAGGTCTCCAGCGGGTCCTCCTCCTCCTCGGCGAAGTTCTTGAGCTTCACCGGCAGGTAGACCTCGCCGCCCGGCACCGAGATGGGGCGGTCCCGCAGCTCGCCCTGGCCGTCCGGCAGACGCGGTTTGCGAACCAGCCGCAGGGAACCATCCTGCCCGGGCAGGGCAATGGCGATCTGCTTGACGCTCGCCAGGACGGCCTGCGCTGCCTTGTCGAGGTCCAGGGAGCCCCCGGTCCGCTTCTGCTCCTGGAGGAAGTCGTACATGAGTCCGGAGAACTCTCGGCGCAGGCTCTCGGACATCTGTACGTCCGGGTCGATCAGGAAGCCGTCCCGGCCGGTGGACTTCAGCAACACCTTGTCCTGGACCTTGCGGACCTTCTCCTCCAGCTCCGACCGCTTAGCGTCAGGCTTGCCCAGTAGCTTCGCCCAGTCGGACGTGCCGCGCTGGGTGTCCGCGAGGTCCTGCGTGTCGCCAGGGTTGTCCCGGCGCTGCGCGAAGAATGCGGTGTAGTCCTTGCCGGACGCCTTCGCCGCCTGGTAGATGATCCACTCCTCGTCGGAGCGCAGCATCTTCCGGGCACGCTCGGAACCTGCGCGGGCCTCGTAGGCCGCCAGGGCAGCGACCGCGTTCGCCGCACGCTCGGGGTCCGTCGCCGTGATGATCGCCTCGCCAAAGAGCGACTGGTAGGTGTTGGACTGGGCCTCGGGTGAGGCGCTGACGAACTGCGGTGCGCTCACCAGGGCCGCGTACTCCAGGGCCGCCTGACGGGAGCCCAGCGGGTCCAGTTGCTTGCCCGCGGCAACGTCCTGCGCCAGCGTCGGGAACAGCGACGGGTTCATCGCCACCCACTGCTGGATCGCCGGGTCGAAGTGCTTGGACATCACCTTACCGATCTCGACACCGACCTCGGCGGCCACCAGGGAGCCAGGGCGGTTCTCCAGGAGTGCCTTGAGGATCACGTTGATCTCGGCCTGGTCCTTGGTCGCCTTGTCCCAGGCGGACAGCAAGGTGGACATGAAGCGGGACTGACCGACGCCGTGCCGGGAGTCGATGTCCCAGGCGCGGGCAGCGAACTCCAGCACGGTGCCCACGCGATCCCGTGAGGGGTCGTTGAGAGCCGCGGCGAAGTCCGCGTGCCACTTCTCCACCTCGACACCAGCCTGCCAGGTCTTGATCGAGTTGGTCCGCTGATGCGCCATTTCGGACAGGCGCAGGTAGGCGTCGGGGTTGCGGTCAGCGAAGCCGGACTGCTTCAGGGAGTTCAGGATCGCCGTGGTGTTCCCGTCGTTCATGAACGCCTGGACGACGACCCCCTCGAACAGCTTGTCGGCCACCTCCTGGTTGCCGCGGGCCACCGTGAGCACGCGGTCGTGCAGCTCGGTGACGCGCTCGGGGGTCGCCTTGGACGGGTCCAGCAGGTCCTTGATCGCCGCGGCCCGAATGGTCTCCAGGGCGTTCGTCTCCAGGGTCTTGGAGATGGCCTCGTTGTACTGGACGACCAGCGGCTCCGCCTGGCGTCGGAAGGCGTTGACCCACTGGGCGTCGTAGTCCTGGGAGCCCGTACCGTTGCCGAACTCGCGCTTGAAGAAGTCCTCGGCGATCTGCTGAGGGTTGGCCGTGCCGTCCAGCGGCATCTTGCTCAGTTGCTCACGCAGGGCCTCCACGGCGCCCCGGGCGCTCTCCTCGGCCGCCGCGGCGGCGTAGGTACCCGCATAGGACTGCCGGTCGGCGTATCGCGGGTCCAGGGACTGGCCGGTCGCCTGGTCGGCGATGGCCTTCTTCTCCAGAGCCTTGTTCTCACGCTCGATGCGCACCAGCTCCTGCTTGTGGTCCAGCTCGGCCAGGGCGTCCATCGTCTTGGCTCCGGTGTTGAAGAACCGGCTCAGGGCGTCACCGATGGCCGTGAGGCCCCGCGGGTCCGCGCGGTACTCCGCGGCGCGGGCGCGGTAGGGCGCGGTACTTACAGAGGGCAGCGGAGCGGGCGCGTCAGGGGCGCGGTAGCCCGGCCCGCTGACGTGGCGGGCTTCACGTTGTCCACTCATGTGGAATGCTCCTTAGCGAATCTTGTAGTCCTGCGTCGAGTTCTTGGCTACCTTCAGCTCAGCCGCGCGACGCTTGTTGGTCGCGTAGGCGTCGGCACCGGCGGCCACGGCCTCGGACAGGAACTGCACGCGCAGGGCATTGGCTCGGGTGGAGAAGGAAGCGTTGGCGTTGTCCACGCTCACGCGGACGGCGTTGGCCTCATCGCGCAGCGCCGAGTTGGTGTTCTTCAGACCCGTGCTGATACGCGAAACGTCCTCGTCGGCCGCCACGCCGATGTTGTAGGCGCGGGCCGCGAAGGAGCCGCCACCCTCGGCAGCCAGCAGGCGAGCTTCGGAGAGCTGCCGCGCGGCCTGCCGCATGCGGTCCGAGACCTGCTCGGATGCTTGCTGCTGGGCGGCGAGGGCCTCCTGCTCGATCACGCGGTTCTGTTCGCGGGCGTTGGCCTCCGCGGCCTTCGCCTCAGCTTCGAGAGCTTTGTTCTGCATGTAGGCAGTAGCACCCGCGGCAGCGGCAGAGGCCGCTGTCGCCAGGTACGCCGCCGCAGCGGCTGAAATTCCCATGTGAATCCTCAGCGAAGGGGGTTGGTGTAACGGGCGAGGAGCGTGTACCCCGTGATGGCCGTGGGGACCGTGGAGGTCGCCGTGACCGTCAGGGACGCCGCGTCGCCGCGGGAGTTGAAGGGGATGCGCACCTGGACGTTCTCGCCCACGATGGGCTGCGTAGCGTGCTCGCCCAGCACTCGCGGGGAACGGGTGACCACCAGGTCCGGCGAGCGGTCCTTACGCTTCAGGGTGGCCGTGAGGTCCCCGGTGCGGAGCATGTCCAGGACCACCTGCCGCACCTGGAGCCGTCCCATCGGCGTGGGCAGCTCCTCGATGGACGGATAGAACGGCGAGAAGGTGAACGACCGCGGGAAGCGGGTCCCTAGGATTCCCTCGGTCTCCCCGAGGGGCGCCTGGATTTCCAGGAAGCGGTTGCTCCCCACCATGACCACCGTCCCGGTGTACTCGGCGAACCAGCCGCCTTCTACAGGGACCGCGAACACCAGACCCGCAGTCTCGTGCAGGCCAGCAGGCAGGGGCACGCGCACGCGCTCGGCGTCCCAGACCACACTCGTGGCACGGGACTGGAAGTCCAGGCGCACGTCGCCGTCCAGGTTGGCTTCCAGAGGGAGCTGGAGAAGCCACAGGCGCGTGTTGCTCACCGCGGCGATGCACAGATGGTCCGCGTCAACCCAGAAGTCCCAGATGGCCGAGACGCCCGGGAACTCCAGGCGGGTCCATGCGTTCTGCTCGCGTCGCCCGTTGGTCCAGTAGCTGGTGTGGACAAACAACGCCGTGGGCGCCTGCGGGGTCCACACGATCACCCGCCCGGTCTCGGCCGATCCGTCGATCTTGCGCACCTTCCCAGGGATGAACCCAGGGACGTGCTTGCTCAGGTCGAAGGCGGTGTTGCTGGCTGCCGAGTCGTCGTAGTAATACTCCCAGAGGGCCGCACGTCCCTCGAACGGGCCCGTGTAGTACAGGCAGTCGCCGACCACCACAGGCGTGCAGTCCTTGTCGAGGTTGTACCGGGTGGCGACGCTCATGGTCGCCGTGTCCGGCTTGAACGGCTGGTCGCCCGGGACTTCGAGCTGGGCGTTGTCCGATGTCACGATCAGCTTGTTGCGGAACGGGACGATGTGGCGGATCACCGAGATACCCGGGGCGTCCGCAGGAAGCTTAACGGGGTCCGAAGCACGGACCTCGCGAGCCGTCTCGCGCCAGAAGTTGAACAAGTCGTCGGCCTGGGACGTGTAGATCGTGTCCTCGCACGCGGTCAGCAGGCGGCCCTTCCAGTGCGCCAGCGCGGTGATGCGCTTGCCCACGAAGTAGGGCAGGGGGTTACTGTCCGAGTCCCCGCGGGTCCGTGGATTCCACGGGCACGTCTCCAGGGTGAACTCGTTGGCGCCCGACAGCCGCAGACGCAGCGGCATGGTGCTCGCGTTGAGCGTGGCCGTGGCGGCGTCGTGTGCCAGGTAGCTCGTCTCGATCCAGGCGTTCTTCGCCAGGTCGAAGCGGACGTAGAAGGTGGACTTGCGATCGCCCTGCGCCAGGTCCACGGCAATCGGGTAGCCCTCCTCGAACGCCGGCGGAAGGTCTGCTGTGGAGTTCACGCGGCCCTTGATGAGGGTCACCGCGCCACCGTCCCAGTCGTTACGCGCCATGACCATCTCGATGGCCGCGGCCGAGCCGGTGAGCTTGATGATGTACGGCGCATTGCCCAGGGTGCTGGCCCCCAGGCCCAGGGCCGAGGTGCTGTTGATCGCGTTCGCCAGGCTGGTGGCGACGGTCTCCCGGGTGGAAGTGTTCCCGTTACTCAGGGCCATCGTGGCGGACGGACCGGCCTCCCGGGATACGATGAACGCCTGTTTGGCCGAGGAGACCGAGCGGATCACCAGGTAGGCGACCGTCAGGGTAGGACGGGCACTCTCGGTGGCCGTCACCGTCACCGCTGGATTCAGGATCAGGGTCGTGTCCGAGATGGTCAGGAACTTCAGGTCGCCCGTGCCCGCGGCCAGGTAGGACCAGACGTTGGGGTGCATATTCAGCGTGGCGACCTCCCCGGTGTCCCAGTTGCGGACCTCCAGGGTCGAGGGCGCAGCGCCCCGCAGCAAGACCCAGCGGCGGCCGTCGGTCGTGCGGAAGAAGTGGTGCGGGCCCGCGGCGTAGTTCGCCTTCACCAGGGACTGCACAAGGGCGGTCCCGGGACGGTCCACGGCACCGCCCACGTCAACCGCGGGGAGAAAGTTCACCAGGTCCTCGAACTGGTTGGGCGCCCGCATGAGCGGGGCCTGGCGCGAGACCCCTTGGTACAGGGCCCCGATCCGGGGCTGCAACAGGGTGTCCATTACAGCCCCCGCACCGTCCAGCGCCGGTGCCACGCGATGTCCACGTTGTCCAGGATGTTGTAGTCGTCCACGTCAGCCTCGATGTCCTGCGCCTGGGCATCAGCCGCAGCGAGGTTCGCCTGGGCGGCCTTGTCCAGCGTCGGGGAACCCACGTAGGAGTTCTGGTAGCGGACGACCGCCTGTGCCACGATGCGGCGTTGGACGTGGTATGGGACCTCCTCGAATGCCATGTCGCGTACCACGCGGCAGCGCACAGGCTTGCCGATCACGTCGGTGTGCTTTTCCTTGTCCCAGAGGTAGCCCTTGCGCATCGTGATGCGCTGGTAGGGGTCCACGGGGTCCACCACCAGGGCGTCCGCGGGAACCGCGATGCGTCCGTCGGAGTCCGGGACCAGCTCAAAGTCCTCGTCGGTGTTGCACTCCCAGCCGGTGGAAAGCACGGCCCGGGTCTCCAGGTCCAGCACCGTCTCGGCGTTCACCACGTCGGAGGCGCCTTGCCCGTAGGTGAGAACAGCGGACTCGCCTACGGAGGTGAGGATTTCGTTGATTGCTTCGAGTTTGGTGTAGGCCATGATCGTTGTCGGTGGGCACACTCCTCACGGACCAGGAGCCCGTGGGGACTGCAACCAAGCAAAAAAAAGGGACCACCGCGTTTGCAGTGGCCCCTTGGGGTTGACGATTAGTTGCCGCCGGCAGCCGGACGACGCAGCTCGACAGCGAACTCCGAGCGGAGCGTGCCATGACCGTTGAAGCGCGACGCGACCAGCACGTCGCACAGGCGACGGGTGTCACGCGCGGTTTCCATCTTCAGACCCTGGAGGGTCAGCGTGGCAACCGCATCCGGCGCCCAGACGATGCCCGCGGTGTTCGAGTAGTCCGCGCGGTACTTGGCGAACACGTCGGAGGCGCTGGACTCGTCCGTGTTCGGCAGGAGCGTCGAGGCCATCAGGGTGATGCCAGCGACGCGCACGGTCTCGGTCACACCGGCCACGTCAGCAGCGTTGCCGCCAGCGAAGTTGCGGTCCAGGATGACGTACTGGCCCGAGTTCGGGTCCTTCGCCCACTTGATCGCATCGATCACGTCCGGGCTGACCACGCCGTACAGCGGCATGTTGGCCGGCAGGTTCTTCTTGATGAGCGCCAGGCGAACCTTGCGCAGCTCCTGAACCCACTTGAAGCCGTCGATGTTGCCCGTGGACAGCAGGTCCGCGCTTTGATGCACGGTGCCGCCGTCGTTGAATGCAGCGTGCTGCTGCGGCGTGCGAGCGGCCAGGATGATGGCACGCATCACGTTCTGGTCGAACGTGCGGGCCAGGGCCTGGCCCATGTCGCTCACGATGGGCGAGCGGAAGTCGAAGTGCGCCATCAGGGCGTCGAAGTCCCAGATGTCGTGGTGGGCCACCAGCGGGGCATCCAGGCCCACCGTCACTTCGCCCATCAGGTACGGGTTGCCCAGCATCTCCTGGCCGCGGCTCAGGTACTCGGCCTTCGAGACGCCCGTGCGCGGGAATTGCGCTTCCTTGCCACCGGAGATGGTGCGCTCGCGGGTCTTGCCCGCCATGATGGTGGCGGCGGTGAACGCCTTGAGGACTTCACCGCCCGCGATCTTCAGGAACAGGGCGCGGTCGTCGCCAGTACCCTTGTTTTGGCCCGGAATCACCGGGGTGCTTTGGTCACCAAAAGCCATTGCAGCTAAGTCGAATTGAGAGGAGTGGAGGCCCCTCGCGCCGCCCGTGGGAATGGGGCGGAGAACCGCGAGGGACCGAGGGAATGGAGGAAAGAGGAGACCCCCTCCTACCGCGCCGAGGCGACACGCCGGGCCGGAGGCAGGGGCCTGGTTGATGGAGGGTTAGAAGTCGGAGACGGCCAGCCGGCTGTAGACCTGCTGACGGTAGGCGTGGTCAGTCTCGTACCGGGGGTCGGAGATGGCCGCCAGGTATTCCGCTTGCGAGCGGAAGCCTCCCTGGGCGCCCGAAGCGCCCGTGGTCGGCGTGTGAATCTGCGGGTCAGCCTGGACCGTGGCTCCCCGCTTGAACTTCAGCAACTCGATGGCTTGTTGCGCGAACGGACCATTGAGCTGGTCGTTCAGGAACGTGCGCTCCTGCGGCGTCAGGTTGGCGTTGCCCCACGCAATCAGCTCCTCGAACTGGGCTTGACCGCCAGCGTAGGTGTGAAGGACCGCCGTGCGGCGCTCGCGCTCCAGCTCGGCCAGGCGCTTCTCCATCTCGGTAAACCGCGCGGACTGCTCGTCCGCCAGCTTCATGGCGGCAAAGTGCGCGTCGATCTGCTCGTCGGTGATGCCGAAGCGCGTCTTCAGGTCCTCGCGGACCTCAGCCTTCACCTGGCCGTCCTGTCCCACGAACTCCGTGTAGGGCGTGGCGAGGTAGTCACCTAGCGTCTTGGGCTTCGGCGTCTCGTCCGGCTTCTGGTCGTCGGGTTTCTGCTCGGACTCGCCCGGTTTCTGGTCGGCCGGCTTCTGGTCGCCCTGCGGGTTCTCCGGAGGCGTCTGCGCAGCCTGCCCACCCTGCGCGGTGGGCTGATCCGCGGGTTTCTGGTCGCCCTGCGGGGCCGCGGCCGGCGCTTGGGCCGCCTGGGAGGCGGGTGCGCCTTGACCCTCGAACAGAGCGATCATCGCCGCGTTGTACTCGGGGGTACCAGGCGCGGCCCCCTGACTGGTGGACGCAGCGGCCTGGGCGGGGACGGGAATGGTGACTTGAGTCATCAGACCTCAGATTGAACGGCAGCGGTGGCAAGCGGCCCTGCGGCGGCGCCCGCCACCTGCTGCATGAGTTGTTGTTGAGCCTGCGCCCGCTTCATCTCCTCGACTTCCGCGCTCGTTCGGATCGCCGCGGGGAAGCCGAGCGCCACAGCGCCAGGCGTGAGCACTTCGTCCAGCTTCACGAACAGGGGCACCTCGTCGGTGAACGGAGTCGCCGAGTTCATCAACTCCAGGAACGCGCGGACTCGGTTGAGCTGTTCGTCGCGGCCCAGGGCCTCCAGGCCAGTCGTCACGACAATCTCAACGGCGTCGTCACCCAGGTCGGGAAGCTCCCGCCGCGACCGCATCTGCGCGATCAGCTTGCGCAGACGCCACGCCTGAAGCGTGGACGCCAGCAAGGAGTAGGTACCGCCCAGGGCGGACTCCAGCTCCTGCACCAGCATGCGGATTTCGTAGGCCGTGACCCGCTCGGCGTCTCGCCGCAGGGCGGAGGTCAGCAGGAAGGCTTGCGCCAGGTCACGCTTCAGGGCCTCCTCCTGGTTCTGGAGAAGCTGATACTGACCGGCTGACTGGAACTGGAGGGTGTTTACGTCCTCGATGTTGCCCGACAGCACCGCGCCATTGCGAGCCTCGGCGATCCGCTTACGCAGGTTGCCGCCGGTCGCGTTGGGGCGCACGAACGTCAGATGCCGCGAGGCCATCGCGGTGATCTCCCGCAGGCCCTGTGCAACCTTGTCCAACGATTCCAGGTCGTTGTAGTTGTGCTCGACGTGCGAGCGACCGTAGTTCTCGCTGGGCACCAGGTCCCAGGTCAGGGCGTTCGCCGGCATGATCCCGTGGTAATGCTCCTCGGGAAGCACGACGGACTCGTCCAGGTCCTGACGGATCGCGTAGCGACGCTCGTCCAGTCGCTTGAACTGGGTGTAGAGCTTCACGTCCTCCTCAGGACGCTTCTGGGTGCGGTGCTTCAGGGCCTCCGGTAGGGACCGCGCCTTCATCACCTCGCAGGTAACAATCTCCTGGACTTCGCCTGCGAAGTCGCGGACGCACACGAACTGGTCCAGGCGGTACTGCTTGAGACGCCCGTCCGGCAGGATGTACTCGCAGAGATTCCCCGTGACGATCAGGTTCAGCAGGGTGACGAAGGTCGGACGACGCCAGCCGAGGGCTTCTATCTTGGCGTTGACCAGGTTCTCAACCTGGGCCAAGCCCTGGACGATCTCGGGAGGCGCGGAGTTGGCCCCAGCCTCAACCAGTAGCTTGGTCGGGACGTTAAGCCGGAACGATGAGGCGCCGGGAGGAAGGAGCGCCAATAGCAGCTTTGACGCCAGGTTCGTGACGCACCGGGCGCCGAAGCTCGTGTAGTTGGCGGGGAGGTTGTTTTGGTAGGTGTGCCCCTCAGGGGGCAGGACGGCCGGCACCGTGATCGCCGCGCAGCCGCGGGCGCGGCGCAGAGCCGCGTCGCGCTCGGGCGTCAGTTCGGCGTAGCGGTCCTGAAGGGACGCCTGGGTCATACGATGGTGACCCCGCTACCCTTCTGAGCCGGCGCTTCGGTCAGGTACTGGAACCGCAGGGAGCTACGGGTGACTCGCTTCTTCTGCGGGTCCTCGTCTTCCGCTACGGCGTCCTCCAGAATAGGCGCGACCTGTAGCTCCTTCTGCTGCGGAGGCGGCGGCGCCTTAGCTTTGGGCTTACCCACTGGATTGCTCCTTGGGGAGGGTGTAGAGGGGGAGGAAAAGCCCGCCGTCCATCTCCTCGAACCCGAGCCTCAGGGCGTAGTGCCGGTGCTCGGGCAGTGGGACGGCGGTGAGTGCGACAAAACCCGCGGCTCGGGCTTCGCGGGCCAGATACCGAAGGTTGGCCGGCGTTAGCCAGCGACCTCGGACGGCGGGTGCAGCATGCGCGTGGAGCGCGGCTATACCGTCACCGCGGTCCTCGAACCACACCGCAGCCGCAAGCTCGCGGCCACGACGCAGAACACGGACCACGCACGCGCCGAGGATCGACGCAGGCCACAGGTCCACATAGGGGTACCCCGTCCGTTTCAGGAAAGAGCGGAGGTCACAGAGAAAGGCCCTGCGCCTTCTGCGCTTCCCTCGCGGCTTCCTCCAGTTGCTCGGCAATCGCGTTGATTGCATCGACGGCTTCGTGGTAGCCGGCGAGTTCATGGATCAGCGGGTACTCCTTACGCTTGACCAGCGACAGCGCCTCCTCGGTGGGGAGCTGCGCGGCCAGGTGTGCGGCCAGGATGCGGAGGGCAGAAGGCGCGGGGAGCCCGGACGGTAGCCCGGAGTCGTCCGGGTAGTCCAAGGCGATACCGCGCCCACTACTTACCGGGGGACGCTTGGAGTCGGAGGCGCAGGGCCTCGTACCAGTCTTGCAGCTCCACCAGTTGCGCAGCCGTGCGATGACAGATTGCATAGTTCTCCGTGGCCACCATCAGTAGGTCGGCGCCGGTCGGGCCGGCAACGTCTTCAGGGGCTGGGGCTTCGCCGCCAGGTGGGCCGGTAGCGGGGGCAGTTCCCACGCCGGTCGCGGCGGCGTCGTGCAGCCGTGCAAGCTCCCGAGTGAGACGCACATTGCGAAGCTCAGAATCGTGTAGTTCAGCTTGGAGACGTTGAAGAATTTGGTCATGGTCTCGTTGGAGTTCGGCGAGCTTGAGGTCGAAGCGGGCCCGGGACTCGGCCTCGGCTTTCGCTACCGCTTCTTCGCGGTACTTGCGCTCCTGGGCCAGGCGCTCGGCCGCAGCCGCTCGCTCCTCCATGCGTCCCAGTTCGATCAGCGAGGATCGCCACTGGGTCACCAGGAGCGCAGCAAGGGCCGCAGCGAGTGCAATCAGCAGGACCTTGAGACGGGTGCTCATCACAGGGTGCGGAAGTAGCGAACGGCCAGCTCCACCTGCCTGTGCAGAGCCTCGATGCTCCCGTTGTTCAGGATGGAGTAGTCGCCCAGATGCGCGGTCACGCCGGCCTCACTGACGTGGCCGCACACCAGCGGGGCGCCCGGACGACTGATGTGCAGGATGTGCCCGCCGGCAGCACGGATCGCCTCGGCCTCGTTGTCGAAGCGGACATCCGAGATGACCACCGGGAAACCGCAGCCGGTGACTTCCCGCACCCGGCGCAGCACACGCTTGACCCAGAAGTCCTCACCGATCAGCCGTCGGCCCCATTCGGTGCCCAGGGTCTGCATCATGTAGCGCGGCGACTTCCCCACCCAGTCCACCACCTTCTCCTTCTCCGGACCTTCCAGGTCCTTGACCGAGAGGTCCAGGAGGTCGGCCACGAACGTGCGAATCGGCGCGGCGAACGACAGCTCGATGAAGCCGTACCGGCGAGCCAGGTAGCCGGCCACCGTACTCTTGCCGCTGCGGGCGCGGCCAGCCAGGCCGATCAGCAGGGGTTGCTCAGTCGGGCGACGGTTCTCCGCTGGGAGGCCGTCGAACAGCGGCAGCCATTGGCCGGTGCGCTCCTGCTCGTTCATGCAGCTCCGGCAGGTCGGCGGCATGTAACCCTGGGCGTGGTACTTGCAGTCACCGCAGTCCAAGTGCGAGCGGTCAGTTTGCGAGGTCATAGGCATTGAACGTGATGGACTTGCGTCCTAGTCGATAGGTCACGCGGCCACTCTCAGGGTCGAACTCCCCGGGCCGCAGGATGTGCGCGAGCTGCGCTTGCAGTACGGCGTCCGATTCCCCCTGCGGGAACGCGGCGTATCGCTTGGTCTTGGGCTTGCAGAACCGCTCGACCACCAGGGGCCACCAGCCCGCCAGGTCGGTTGCCTTGTCCAGGACCGCCAGGGCGCCGGCCGTGCCGCAGCCGATGCAACCCTCGAAGCCATCGGTGGGGTCCCCGGTGAGGGTCTGGAGCATCCACTGGAAGTCCGCCCGCTGGGCAGAGATGACGCCGCGGGTACCCTTCATTGGGTTGTAAAGAGGACCTGGGACGGTCTTCATGTCCTTATCGGAGGACACAATGACCTTCCCGGGCCCCGACAGAAGCCCCATCGTGTCGTCTGCTTCCAGACCGGGGAAGGACCGGACAGGGTGGGCGTCGCGGACGTACCGGACCAGCTTCCAGAAGTGCTCCGGCTTCTCACCACGCCCGGCCTTGTAGCCCGGGAACAGTCCTCGGCGGAACAGCTTGCGGTCGTCCGGCGACAGGACCACCAGGTAGTCGTCCGCGCCTGCGGCCTCCACCCAGGACTCCAGCATGGACTCCAGGGTGCTGCGGGCCTCCTTGAAGGTAGGACCGCGCTTCTCCACGGCTCCCCGGTCCCAGTCGATTTCCTCGGTCCCGATGACTGCCGCCTTCAGGATCAGCTCGTCGCCGTCAATCAGGGCGAGGGTCACTCGTGGTTCCAGGCGTTACGCACCCCGTCCGCCAATTCGCTCAGCAGCCCCCACGCGCACGCCAGGAGGTACGGCACGAACGCCAGGAGGGTCAGGGGGATCAAATACAGGAGCTTGAGCCGGGCAGTCCGGCGGGAGTCGTTGTGTGCGGTCATGATTCGACGGTTGCACATGCCACCGCCAGCTTGGCGTCATAGCCGTCGCGGACGATGCGATGGACCACCTTGCGGTCGGCCTTGTTCGTCAGCTTCAGCGCGACGCACACTTCGTCCGCCCGCCGGAAGCGGGAGAACCAGTCGGGGTCGGTGGTCACGATCAGGTTGATGGGCCCGCGCCGCAGCGCACACCAGTGGTGACCCAGGAGTTCGTAGGATTCACGGCACGCCTGCCAGTCCTGACCGAAGGCGGCCAGGGCAGTCTCCTCGGCATCCCGGGCCAGTGAGGTCCCCTCGTTGCCGTGCCGTCGCGGCAGCAGCACCAGGACATCCAGGTCCTGCGGGTCCTCGACAATCCGCGAGGAGCCCACGACCGTGAAGTCGCCCACCTCGGGGTGGTGTTTCAGAAGCTCTTGGACCTCCGCGTACTCTTTCGCAAACTTCTCAGTGGGTTTCATGCCAGTTCGTTCCGATGTCGTAGGCGCCGTCCAGGCGACACTTCAGGTTGAAGTGCTCCCCAGCACGGGTGATGGCTAGGGCGAACTCCTTGCCGGCCGTCTCGGCCAGCTCCGGTAGCACCTCCTGCTGCACCTCGTCGTGGACGTTGGCGAGGTAGCCGAAGTGCTTGCCGTGGACCCAGCCAAATTCCTCGGTGACGCGACGGTGGTACAGCTCCAGAGCCTTCTTCATGACCACGGCACCGCCGCCTTGCAGCAGCGTGTTCAGCGCGGCATGCTGGGAGCGCACACGGATGCGTCGCCCGTCAAGGCCGCGCAGCCATCCGCGCTTCTTGGCGGCGGCCTGCACGTCCTCGATGAGCTGACCGAAGCCGGCGATACCGTCGATCAGGCGGCGCTTGACCTCCTTGCCAATCGCTTTCAGCGGCTTCAGCTTCCCGCGCGAGTTGAGCGCCCAGGCGGGCCACTCGCTTTCCGGCTTGCCGCTGGAGCGCCAATCGGCGACCCAGATTGCGCCGGCCTTCTCGTCGCCCGCGCCGTACAGCGAGCCGTACAGCAGGGTCTTCGCGCCGTCCCGCGAGAACAGGTCGGTGTTCTTGCGGTTCATCGAGTGCGCATCGGTGCCCTTGGACTTATCGCCCTCCAGCAACGCGCGGGTCAGGGCGCCACCGTCGTAGGGGTACAGGTAGTGCGCGAGCATGCGCAGCTCCAGGCCCTCAGCGTCGGTGCCCACCTGAAGGAAGCCCTCCCCAGGAATCCACAGGTCCCGCAGCTCCTTGTCGATGTTCGCGGAGTTGGGGTTGCTGTGCGTCATGCGGCCAGTCACGGCTCCGTTGGAGTTCACGTAGCCGTGGACCCGGTGGGTCCGCTCGTTCGCGTGCTGAATCCAGCCGCCCTTGCTGCTTCCCTTCGGAGGGGCCGCAAGCTGGGTCCACATCTTGTTCTTGCGGAAATACTCCAGCAGCAGCGAGACCTCAGGGAAGTCCAGCTTCTTCAGCACGGCCTCGGTGATGTTCGGGTTGCCCTTCTCGGTAAGCGGGGCCTCCCAGCCGTACTTCGCCTTGAGCCGGCGAGCGACGTGGAATTCGGAGTCGGGGTTGAAGTCCTGGAGCTTGATGGCCGTGTACGGGGCTCCGGCCGTGTAGCTCATGGCGACCGAGCCGTCCTTCGGCTTCGTGTTGAGGTTACGCTTCGGTACTCGGGTGCCCGTGCTCACATAGATCGGCGGGAACACCTCGCTCAGCTTCAGGCGCAACCGCTGACACTCGTCGTCCAGCTCGGCCGCCCGCTGTATGGCCTTGGGCAGGTCCAGACGAAAGCCGTTGGCGCGTTGCAGCTCGATCAGGTGGGCGACCCGGTGCTCCAGCTCAGGGCTCTCGCCCCAGGTCATGACTCCCTTCAGCTTGCGCCACAGCGCGGCCAGGACCACCACGTCCTGCCGGCAGTAGTCGAGCATCTTTCGGGAGTAGCGATCCCATTCGTCGTGCTCACCCTTCGGAACACCGAACTCGGCGCCGTAGCTGCCCAGGGAGTGGCCGCCAGGGCGAGAGGGGTTGTGCAGTCGCCCCAGGACCAACGTGTCCAGCAGGTGATCCCACGGCTTGAGTACCAGGCCGTACAGCTTCTCCAGGGCCTGGGCGTCGTAGCCGATGCCGTTGTGCGCGACTACCTTGCCGCCCTCCTCGACATGCCGCTTGAGGCGGTCGATCCCCACGCGAATGGCGGGGAAGGCGGGGTCGTGGTCGGTGTAGGCGTCCACGTCCTCGACGGTCGCGGCGTCCGGGCCAGAGATGCAGAGAACCCAGCAGGTCGTCAGCGTGTCCAGCAGCCCGTCGCCTTCGATGTCGAACAGCAGGATTCCGTCGTCGGTCACGGCGCGACGCGGACAGTGACCTCAACCATCACCGGCTTGCGGCCGGCGGCTCGGGCACGTTGCACCACGTCGGTCACCGCGAAATCTGCGGCGTCCAGAATGTTTTCGGTGTTGGGGACGAAGATGGTCCGGGTGTAGGCGACCGTGGGGTCAACCTTGAGTTCGTAGCGGGTGTTGCTCACGATGAATCCAGTTGTTGGTAGAACGCAGCGATGCGGACCAGCTCACGCCAGCCCGCGTCGCCCTTGAGCCGGTTGGCTCGGTTGGAAATAACGACCACGTTTCCCCGCACGTAGCCCTTGTCCGGGTCTATCCGGTCCAGGGTGGGGGAGTGGTCGCACGCGACGCCTACGCCCGACCGCAACGGAATCCCCAGGACGGGGCAGTAGCGGGGGACATAAACGTCCTCGTAGGTGATGCCGAAGGGGATGCCCTTCTTCTTGGCTCGGTACTTTGCGAGGGTGACTAGGCGCCGCCTTGGATCAGAAGGGCGGGTCTTCATCGTCCTTGTCGGCCGGGGTGTCCACCGAGTCGGGGAACGCGGTGAGCACGACCTGCCGGCCGGTGTTGCGGTCGTAGCGAAGAACGTCCGCCAGCCCGGTCATGCCAGTGAACCGACACTTCAGGAGGCGGACCCGGGATTTGTCCCTCTCCTCGTTGTCTTCCGCTTGCTGGTCGCGCTCGATGGCGACCACGGTGTCCGACAGTTGCTTCAGGGCGCCCGAGCCGCGCAGCGAGTCCAGGTCAATCTGACCGCCCTGCTCGAAGCTCTTGGCGTCCCCGCCGACCTTACGCAGGTGCGATACCGCGATCACGCTCATTCGCGTGCGCTCGATCAGGGATCGCAGGCGGGTCATCAGGATGTCAATGGCCCGGCGCTCGCCCTCGTCCATGTCCAGCCCCGAGACGGCGATGGAGATGTGGTCGAGGAAGCAGAGCTTCACCCCACAGGAGACCGCCATGTACTCCAGCTTGGCGATCAGGTTGTCCGATTCGACGGACCCGAAGTGGTCATAGGCGAAGTACCGCCCGTTGGCGATCAGCTTGCGGTAGCTCGCCTCCCACTGGGCCGGCGTCAGGATCGAGGGGTTCTCGCGCAGTCGCGACAGTGGCGTGTTCTGGTCCAGGGCGATCAGGGCCTTGGCCGTGGTCTCCTTGCTTTCCTCCAGGAACACCGCGCCGCAGGGGATACCGTCCTCCAGGGCCTTCTTCAGCCACTCGCGAGATGTCGTGGACTTTCCGATGCCTGAGCCCGCGGTCAGCAGCCACAGCTCGGCCTCATGGATTCCCCCCGTCATCCGGTTCAGCTCGGGTAGGGGAGTCTGCCAGCCCTTCTCGATGGTCTGGAGTCGGGACAGCTCGATGTCCTCGCCCATCACGATGCCGTCCGGGCGGTACGTCGGGGCGTCCCATACCAGGCGCTGAACTTCCGAGACACCTACCCGGGTCAGTACGTCGTTGGCGTCCTTGCAGTCGCCAGGCGCGGTGACGATCTTCACCTTGCCCGGGGGCAGCAGCGGGGCCACCGCAGCTACTGCATCACGGCCAGCCTTGTCGTTGTCGAACCAAAGGATGATGGAGTCGTAGGAGGCTAGCCACTCCAGTTGCGCCTTGATCGCCTTGACGGCGCCATGAGCACCATTCGGGATGGAGACCGCCGGCCACTTCAGGGCCAGGGCCTGGGCCACCGACAGGGCGTCGATCTCGCCCTCGGTCACGACCACCATCTTCCCTCCGTGGCGGAAAAGGTGCTGACCGAACAGCCCGGCCTCCTTCAGGCGCCCGCGGACGATGAAGGACTTGTCGGCGAAGCGGAGCTTTTGAGCAACCAAGCGACCTTGGGCGTCGTGGTACGGCGCGACTTGGCAAGGCTTGCCCTTGAAGTCCGCGACGACATACCCGTAGCGTCGGCAAGTTTCCTCTCGAAGTCCGCGTTTCGGTAGATCGACATAACGTCCTCCCTGGATCAGTTCGGGGTTGGCGGGCTCCCGCGGCGTTCCGGGCCCTTCAGCGTTGCGGAAGTGGGTGCCGCACGAAAAACAATGCGCGTGGCCGTCGTCATAGACGGCACAGGCATCGCTGGACCCGCACTCCGAGCACGGTCCCTTGTGCAGCAGCGTGGAACCGTCGCGCTCGCTCACTTCGCACCTTTGCTTCGGCGAGGACGGGTGTAGTCGGGCAGGAACCCCAGCAGCTCGCCGTGAGTCAGCGTCTTGGCGTTCACGCGGCGGGACTTGACAGCCCAGCGACCGCGGCCCTGATACACGGCGGTGATGCCGCCGGCGCGGACAGTGATCGGTGCGGAGATGTTCGGATGGCTCATTGGGGCTCCAGAAAAGACAAAGGGCCGCGCAGTGGCGGCCCAGGTTGAGGAGAAGGGAGCGGGGGGGGTCACCCGCTCAGGTCATTGGCAGCTTTCGCAGGTGTCATCCCCGTTGTTGCGGGTGGGGCACACCGGCAGCGGCTCGTCCGAGTTGAAGTCGATGAAGTTGGGGTCGGGGCTCTCGTCGGACAGTTCAGGGTGGATGTGCTGGTTCACAGGCGGAAGGTCTCGCGGATGCGTTGGGCGGTTTCCAGGGCGCGGCACGTCTCGTTGTCGAGGGCTTCCACGCGCTTCTGCGCGGAGACGATGGCGCGGCGCTCAGCGACAGCGGCCTCGGCGGAACGCTTGGCGACCCGCTCCAGACGCTTGACCAGGTTGTTGATGCCCGCCAGCACCGAGTCCACGGTGGGGCAGAACAAGGATTTCAGGTAGCTCATGGCGAAGCTTTCGAGTAGAAGCAAAGGAAGGCGACCAGGAGGATCGCGGCGACGCTGACGGCCAGCGCGAGCGAGCCGATGAACGGGGCGAAGATGGCCCACCAGGACCAGGCGGCCACCGGCTCGATGCCGATCAGCTTCAGCATCGCCAGGACCACCGACAGAGCGGTGAAGAACCAGACCATCAGCGGGACTTCACCAGGAAGTAGCGCACGTAGAGCTGCCCCGTCACGTCGCGCTTGAACTCACGGCGGATTTCGTAGTCGCTGCCCTCCAGGGCGCGGGAGATTTCGGTGATGCGACGGGACACCGAGCGAACGCGATGGACGGCGTTGGCCTCCACGTTGGTGATGCTGCCGGTCTTGCGCATGTGCTCAAGGACTCGTGCAGCTTGTGGGGTCAGGAGTTTGATGTTCATTCGATCTCCAGCAGGGAAATGCGGAAGTGCGGCTGCTCGTCATCGCGAGGGAACCGCTTGGTGACGTGCAGGTCCACGATCTGACGGTCATCGCCGTAGAACCCTTTTTTCGTGAGCATGTCCAGCACGCCCTTCGCCAGGTTGTCCACGTCGCCAGCCGGCGTCGTGAACTTGGACTTCTTGATCGGCTGGCACACGGCCTCCACCTCCACCAGCAGCTCGCCCTCCAGGGCCACAGCGGCCGGCGGGATCATGGCGTCCAGCTCCTTGATGTAAGCCTTGTAGGTGGCAGGGTAGTAGGTACCGAACTTCGCCACCCGGGGCCGCGGCGTGGGCTGCGGGGTGATGTTGATGACGATGGAGACCTCGCCGGTCTCCTCGTCCCGCGTCACCCGGGCCTCAGAAGTCGCTTGCGTCATCGTCCGGGTCGGTGCCTCCGTCCACGTCGGGATCGCTCTCGGCACGCGCGGTGTCGGGACCGAACTCGTCCGACTCGTCCTCGAACATATCGGCGCCGCTGGAGACGGCGCGGCGCTCCAGGAGCTGCACAGCGTTCAGGTACAGGATCACGCCACGGTAGGCGCTGCCCTGACCCGACTCGGCCACGGCGTAGGCCACGCGGCCATAGTCGCCGCTACGCGGGGCGACCGCCAGCACATCGTTCTTGCCGCCAGGGCCGCGCAGCTCGGGCTTGTTCTTGGTCTTGAAGGTGACGACCCAGTGACCGCGGAAGCGTTCCTTCTTCTCGTCGTCCTCGGCCAGAGCGTCCCCGTCCTTTGCCGGACGGTGCTCGGCATTGCCCTTCGCTGCCTTGTGCAGGTCGTTCAGCCTCTTGGCGAAGGCGTCGTTCTCAGGGACACCCTTCTCCAGGATGATGGTGACCTTGTACTTGGACTTGTCGAACTTGGTGTCAGGCTTGTCCAGCCATGCCCATTGGAAAGTGCCCCGCGGGGTCACGCCCTTCTCGACAGTCTTCATTTTCGACATCGGTGAGAATTCCTTTCAGGTTCTTGTCAGTTCATCACTGCCGCATAGACCGCCTGGGCACGCGGCAGCAGCTTGGTGGTGTTGGTCAGGGAGTTCGGGTCGGCCGCGAGCGTGTTCGCCTCCTCCCAGGCTTCATCCGGGATTTGCGCCAGGTCGCGCAGGTTGGCCGCGACCGTCGCCAGGGCCAGCAGACTGGCGTAGTACAGACGCTTCCCGTGCGCGGGACCGCTCAAATCGTCGTCACTGGCCTGGCCCTGCGAGTCCGCGTAGCCCAGCTTGGCGACCTCCTTGATGAGTCCGGCGAAGGAGACGGTCAGGACCTGGGTCAGGACCAGCAGGTCCTGCTCGACTTGCTTGGAGTAGTGCTCCATGCTCACTTCACCGCCACGGCGAACTCGTGGACGCTCACGACCGTGGCGTCGCCGCGCCCGGTCTTAAAGGGGTCGCCCACGTTGAAGCGGGGCGGCGTGGAGTAGGAGTCGCCCAGCGGGTACAGGCGCGAGTCGATGTCCCCGTCCTGGAGCTGGAAGGAGACCAGGCGGTACCGGCGCTTGGGCTTCGGCGGCGCGACGTACCGCTCGTCACGGCTCTCGAAGATACCGAAGCGGTAACCGGGGACCTTCTGGGCCAGCCGCTGGGCCTCTCGCGCCGCCTTCTCGTAGGTGTCGTGGCGCTTCGGCTGTGCCGAGAATTCGGGCAGTCCGGTGTCCTTGGCGTAGCGGGCGACGTAGAACCCGGGCAGCGGGATGACCGCGGCCTGCTGCGGGGCCTCCGCGATCTTCTCCAGGCGCATACCGTGGAGACTGTCCTCGCCGTTCAGGTCGAAGTATGCGTAAGCACCGGCGCGGGATTCCACCACGAAGCCCGCCGTGGAGCGGCGGGGCGGCACCAGGCGGATGTCGGTGACGATGTATGCGTTACCGCTCACTAGACCGACCACCCGGAATCCGGCACCCGCCTCGAAGTCGGCGACCAGTTCCTCGGCGGTGTTGTAGCGCATCGGCAGACTCATTGAAGATTCCTTTCGTAGTGCAACATGAACTAGCGCAGTTACGCTAGTTAAGAGAAAAAGAACTCCGATTCCAGGACCTTGGAAACGTCCAGGGCGCCCAGCTTGGGGATCGGGGGGATGTCGTCACGCCCCGAGTGGACGATGACCGACTGGCGCCACTCCTCCAGGGCGGGCCGGGAGTAGATGGCGACGAACTCCTCGCGCAGGCGCTGCGAGAGGGTGTCGGTGTGGCCGGCGTGCGTCCCGAAGGAGTCATGAACGAACGCCAGGTCACGCACACCGTCGCGCTTCATAGCGACCGCTGTGCGGCAGAGGTGCGCGGCGTCGAAGGAGTGGACCACGTTTGGAGCGGCCGCGGCGCATTGCTTGCGCACGACCAGCCCGGCCTCGGGTTTCTCGCGGCGCAGGCTTACGTCTCCGATCAGCGTCTCGACGCGGGTCTCGTGCGTCTCGTAGTACGCTTGGCGGACGGTGAAGCCGGCCGGGGTGGTCCACTGGAGCGGCAGGTTGTTCTCCGCCAAGAATCGGGCCACGTCCTGCATGTACTGCATGGCGCGACGCGGCTGGCCGATGCTCTCGTCCAGCGCCCCCACGATGCAGTCGCGCAGGTAGGCCGCAGCTTTCCGCCGGTCTTCCCCGCGAAAGTGGTTGCAGAAGCCGTCGTTGACAAGCTGCTCGGCGATGCCGGACTCGGTGACGCCGTAGGGTGTGGTCATGACAGCACGCTTGACCGTCTTGCGGCCGATCTTGCCCAGCCACTGGACGGCCAAGGGGTTGCCCTTGGCGGCGTCCGTGGCCACGAACTGCTTGACCTTGTTCGCCACGTCCGAGTAGATGTCCTCGCGCTTGCCGGTCGGTAGCACGTTGACGCACCGGGCCGACGCCTCGTCGCGCATGAGAGCGGACAGGTGCTGGATACCCGAGCACGTCGCGTCCAGGCGGACCGGGACGGTGCTCTCGAAGTCCTCCACGCGGTTGCCCAGGGCGGCCCACTCGCACAGTTGCGCTACTTCAAAGCAAAGGGAAAGGGCCTCCCAGGGGGAGTCCACGTCCTCGTGCGCCCAGAAGTCGATGTAGGCCAGCGGGTCCTTGGCGGTCGCCAGGATCAGGTTCAGGTTGTTGTCGGTCCAGTCGGCACGCTCCTGTAGCGGCAGCTTGTCGTGCCCCATCGCATTCGCCAGGACCACGTACAGCCACCACTGACCATTCGCTCCCAGGCGCACCGGCTCGGCGAACGTCAGCAGTCCCTTGGTCAGGGAGTCGCCTTGCGGGTGCAGCTCCTGGGCAATCGGGTAGAGCCGGCCACGGAAGTCGCAGAAGTGAGGGAACCACAGGGCCGGGAAGGACGCTAGGTCCGCGGCCAGGGACAGACGACGGTAGACCGCCGCTCGCTGACCCATGAGGGAAGCGTTCTTGCTGTGAATCTCCTCCATCTGCCGACGGCGCTTCACTTGCTCCTCCTTCGGGAGGGCGGCGTACACGTCCTCTGGGAGCGGATCAGGCAGAGGGATGTTGTCAGGACGGGGAAGGCCCTCAACAGGGATACCCTCGTCGCGGCATTGCAGCGCCACGTCGAGGACCCACTTGTTGATCTTCCAGCGGGTCTTCTGGACCCAGTTCAGGGCCTCCAGCGCGGCGCCCGTCAGGGGTCGGTCGAGGGCCGCGGTGTGGGGATTCAATTGACCCTTGACCGCGTTGGTGCGAAGGGTCAGGTAGCCTCCGGTCAGTGCAGGCATGGCAGCTCCTGTCAGCAGGTGTCAGAAAGTAGAAACGCCCGGGACTCCGGGCTTAAGGCAGGTACTGTTCAGCTTGTTCAGGCCGCGAGCGTCACGGTCGGGGCGTGATCGCGACGGAACTGGCCGCCAGCGGCAGCAGCTTCGCGCTGGCGGTTGTGCTCGCGGATGGCCGCAAGCACGGGTTCTTGGAGCTTCTTGCGCCGCTCCAGGAGTGAAGCCGCGGTGTCGGGCCCCACGATGACCTTCGCGCCGCGCTGGCCACCAGTGGCGACCGGGGCGGTTCTGTCATGCTGTTACGCTAGTTGCGGGTGCGCTTCGCCGCTGTAGTCGTAGTCCAGCGGTTCGCAAATCATCGGCAGGAGGTAGGGCCGCATCAGCTCGTTCTGCTGGTGGCGGTCGGCGACCCAGGCCATACCCAGCTCGGTCATGCGGAAGATGCGGGTCTGCCGCATGTTCACGCGCTCGACCACGACCTCGAACCAGGCATTGCTCTCGACCAGCATGCCCAGCAGGACGCTGCCGATGTGCGCCCGCAGGTTCGTCGTCCAGTTGACCGCGCAGAACAGCGGCGCTTTCTTCTTCCACTTGGCGAAGATGCGCTCGTTGATCTGCCGGTTGTTCCGGGCGAGCATGAGCTTGAACAGGTTGGGGACCTGGGACTCCGGGTCCTTCTGCTTGCGCTCCTTCTCGGCCGCAGCCTCGGCGGCCTTCCAGTTCTGGTACTCCCACTCGTGCTGCACCCTGGTGCCCAGGGCGATGGCGCATGCCGTGAAGGGACCGGGCTCGGCCCGGCTCAGGGCATGCAGCACGGTGACGGCGGCCAGCGTCTCGGCCGGTAGGAGCGACAGGCCCCACTCGGCGTCCGAGAGGGTCAGCCGGGTTCCGATCTTCTCCATCGGAGCCTGCTGGGCCTGGCGGATGCGCTCTACCAGGGGACCGATCAGCTCCTTGGCTATCACCTGGCCGGGCTCCAAGTCCTGGAGACCGCGGCGAGTCACGCGACCGTCCTCGTGGACTTTCTGGAGCGTCTGGCGGTACCGCTCAATCCCCTTGGCGACCTGGTAGTGCTCCCACTCGCGCTGAGCCCGATGGTCGTGCGGCCCCACCGGGACGATTTCGGAAGGTTGCTTCACTAGGGGGACTTTTGGGGGGACCCTAAGTCCTTGATCCGGCGAGTCAGCTTGTTGCATGCTTTTCTGGCCTTCGCTAAGTGCTTGATTTTTCGGGACTTTCTTCGCCCCCGTCGGGGTGCGATCGTTCTTTTAATCCGTTGGTCACAGGTTCGAATCCTGTACAACCCACCAGAACAGAAGCCCCGGATGCCTGCGTGGATGCAGGCCTTCGGGGCTTTTCCTTTTCTTGCGCCCAGGCGTGAGGCGATGACTTGATCGCCCTCGCTGGGGGGCTTTGGGGGGGCCTTTGGAGGCCGATGCAGGCACTCCCGCTTCGTCCTTTGTTCAGGCTGGGCCCGGAGCGTCCTCGGGGCAGGGCCTTGGGCACGGCTTGCGCCCGCACCTCGCACGCGTTGCGAGGTGCCCCCTTCAAATCCGCGTGGAGTCCATGCTAGAATTGCATTCTTCGCGCTTGACAGGGTCTTTGACCCGCAAACGCAGGGCTCTTAGCTCAGTTGGTAGAGCAGCGGACTCTTAATCCGTAGGTCGTAGGTTCGAATCCTACAGGGCCCACCAAGATTTCTTCGACAGCCACCGATGCGTCCGCACGGTGGCTGTTTTGCTTTGCGGCCGTGGGAGGCTGTCGGTTGCGTGCCGGATCACGGGGCGGTGGCGGCGTCCTCCTGCGGCCGGTATCCCAGCGACCGGCTGACGGCTTCGGCTTCCTCGCGCACGGTGCGGGCGATCGGGCCCTGCGGCGACGGGTCGAACCCGCCGGTGGCCCCGAGCGCGGTCAGCACCGCGCGCACCTGGCCGGTGTAGTCGATCAGCGGCGCGGCCACCGCGCTGACACCGGGCAGGTAGGTGTCTCGCACCGTGGCGACGCCGGCGGCGCGCACCTGCGTGCGCAGCGTGCCGATCGGGTCGCGCGGGTCCAGCCCGCGGCGCTGTTCGGCGCTGGCGGCCTCCAGCTCCGCGCGTGCCAGCGCCTCGACCCGGCCGTCGTGCGTCATCGCCAGGAACACCCGGCCGGTGGCCGACCACAGCAGCGACAGCACCGAGCCGACACGCACGTTCAGCGTCACCGGCAGCGCCGGCTCCTCGAACCGCACGATGGTCGGACCCTTGTTGCCCATCACCGCCACGAAGCAGGTCACTTCCAGCTGCTCGCGCAGACGTGCCAGCGACGGTTCGGCCGCGCGCAGCGGGTCGGCCTGGCGCATCGCGGCGATGCCGAGCTGGATGGTCTCGGCCCCCAGGTAGTAGTGCTGCGAGACGGCGTCCTGTGCCACCAGCCCTGCCTCGAGCAGGCTGATCAGGTAGCGGTGCACCTTGGCCGGGCTTTCGCCCAGGTGGGCTGCCAGCCGGGTCAGGCTGGCGCGCCCGCCGAGGCGCGACAGCCCCTTGAGCACCGCCACCCCGGTGGCGGCGGCCTGCACGCGCTGGCGACGCGCGCGCGGCGCGCGGGCGGGGGCTTCGGTGGGCGGGGCGGTGGCAGGGCGGGGCATGGCAGGTGGCGGGACGTTGGCGCGATGTTAGCGGGCCGGTGCATCGGTGCGGGCAGCTCGCAGGCATCGGGTAAGCCAGTATGCATTGATTACGCATTGCGTACCAGAATTGCGCAAAGCGTAATTGATGCGCATCAGAGAAAGGAGCCGCGATGAAGAAGTACCTGTCCGCCCTGCTGCTGGCGCTGCCGCTGCTGGCCCCTTCGGCCGCTTCCGCGCAAGCCGCCGCCTATCCGTCCAAGCCGCTGCGCTGGGTGGTGCCGTACGCTGCCGGCGGCGGCTCGGACTTCCTGGCCCGCACCATCGGGCAGGCGCTGGCCGCGCGCATCGGGCAGCCAGTGATCATCGACAACAAGCCGGGCGGCAACACCTCGATCGGTGCCTCGGACGTCGCGCGCTCGCCCGGTGACGGTTACACCGTGCTGTCGGCCGACAACGGCACGCTGGTGTTCAACCCGGTGCTGTACAAGTCGCTGACCTACAACGCGACCAAGGACTTCACGCCGGTCACGCTGATGGGCCGGTTCCCGATGATCCTGGTGGTCAACCCGGGCTTCGGGGTGAACAGCGCCAAGGAGTTCATCGCCAAGGCCAAGGCCGAGCCGGGGGCGCTGAGCTTTGCCTCGGCCGGCGCGGGCAGCCCGCACCACCTGGCCATGGAGCTGCTGAACACCGAGGCCGGCCTGTCCATGGTGCACGTGCCCTACCGCGGTGCTGCGCCGGCGCTGGGCGACGTGGTGAGCGGCCAGGTGCCGGCGATGATGGTCGACTACGCTGCCGGCGCCGCCTTCATCCGCAGCGGCAAGCTCAAGCCGCTGGCGGTGGCGCATGCCAGCCGCCTGGCGCAGCTGCCCGACGTGCCGACCTTCGCCGAGCTGGGCTACAAGAGCGTCGAGGCCGCAGCCCTGGTGGGCATGGTGGCGCCCGCGTCGACCCCGGCCGACATCGTGGCGACGCTGAACAAGCGCGTGGTCGAGTCGATCAAGGATCCCGAGGTCCACAAGCGCCTCGTGGAGTTCGGCGTCGAGCCGGTGGGCAGCACGGCTGCCGAGTACGCCGAACTGCTGCGCACCGAAAGCCAGCGCTGGCACAAGCTGATCCGCGACCTGAACATCACGCTGGACTGACCGCCTGCCGGAGCGCCGTTCATGGAGCTGAAGTCCCATCCCGCCGGGCGCTGCCCGGTGGCGCACGAGGCCGTGACCGGTGCGCCCACCGGCTGTCCGGTGAGCGCGCGCGCCGCGGCCTTCGATCCGTTCCAGGACGCGTACATGGAAGACCCGGCCGAGTTCGTGCGCTGGGCACGCGAGCAGGAGCCGGTCTTCTATGCGCCCAGGCTCGGCTACTGGGTGGTGACGCGCTACCAGACGATCAAGGACATCTTCCGCGATCCCGTCACCTTCAGCCCGTCGATCGTGCTCGAGCGCATGTCGCCGACCTCGGACGAGGCGCTGCAGGTGCTGAAGCAGTACGGCTACGCGATGAACCGTACGCTCGTCAACGAGGACGAGCCGATCCACATGGCACGGCGCCGCGTGCTGATGGCGCCGTTCACGCCGGAGCACCTCGCCGGGCATGTCCCGATGGTGCGCGAGCTGGTGCGCAAGGCGGTCGACCGCTTCATCGACGATGGCCGCGCCGACCTGGTGGACCAGCTGCTGTGGGAGGTACCGTTCACCGTCGCGCTGCACTTCCTTGGCATCGACGCGGAAGACCGCGAGAAGATGCGGCGCTTCTCGATCGCGCACACCGTCAACGCGTTCGGGCGGCCCTCGCCCGAGCAGCAGGTGTCGATCGCGCACACCGTCGGGCAGTTCTGGCAGTTCGCTGGCGAGGTGCTCGAGAAGATGCGCCGCACGCCCGACGGGCCGGGCTGGATGCGTTATTCCATCCGGCAGCAGAAGCTCTACCCGGACATCGTCACCGACTCGTACCTGCACTCGATGATGATGGCCATCATCGTCGCGGCGCACGAGACGACGGCGTTCGCCTCGGCCAACGCGATCAAGCTGCTGCTGCAGCATCCGACCGCCTGGCGCGACCTGTGCGAGGACCCGGCGCTGATCTCGCCGGCGGTGGAGGAGTGCCTGCGCTACAGCGGCTCGGTGGCCTCGTGGCGGCGCCGCACCACGCGCGACGTGGTGCTCGACGGCGTGCCGGTGCCGGCGGAGTCCAAGCTGCTGCTGGTCGTCTCGTCGGCCAACCATGACGGCGCGCACTTCGTCGACCCCGACCTGTTCGACATCCGCCGCGAGAACTCGGCCGAGCACCTGACCTTCGGCTTCGGCGCGCACCAGTGCCTGGGCAAGAACATCGGGCGCATGGAGATGCAGGTCATGATCGAGGAGCTGAGCCGCCGGCTGCCGCACATGAAGCTCGCGCCGCAGACCTTCGAGTACGTGCACAACGTGTCGTTCCGCGGCCCGCAGCACCTGTGGGTCGAATGGGACCCGGCGCGCAACCCCGAGCGGCGCGACCCGTCGATCCTGCAGCGCCGGCATCCGGTGCGCATCGGCGCGCCGCACGCGCGCGACAAGGTGCGCCCGCTGGTCGTGCGCGCCGCCGAGCCGGTGGCCGAAGGGATCGTGCGGCTGCGCCTGGCGGCGACGGATGGCCGGCCGCTGCCGCAGTGGGCGCCGGGCGCGCACATCGACATCGAGTGCGGCGAGACCGGGCTGTCGCGCCAGTACTCGCTGTGCGGGCCGCTGTCGGACACCTCCGAGTGGACCGTCGCAGTGCAGCTGGATCCGGCCAGCCGCGGCGGCTCGGCCTGGATCCACCGCCACGCGACGCCGGGCACGGTGCTGCGCGCACGCGGCCCTCGCAACCACTTCCGGCTCGACGAGCAGGCGCGCCGGCTGATCTTCGTCGCAGGCGGCATCGGCATCACGCCGATCATGGCGATGGCCGAGCGTGCCCGGGCGTTGGGGATTCCCTACGAGATCCACTACAGCGTGCGCTGCCGTGCCTGCCTCGCGTTCGAGCGCGAGCTGCGCGAGCTGCACGGTGAACGCCTGCACCTGTACGTCAGCGAGGAAGGGCGGCGCAACGACCTGGCCGGGTTGCTCGCGACGCCGGACCCGCAGGCGCGCATCTACGCCTGCGGGCCGCAGCGCATGCTCGAGGCGCTGGAACGCCTGGCCGCGGGCTGGCCCGAGGACGCGTTGCGCATCGAGCACTTCTCGGGCAGCGCACCACGCCTGGATCCCTCGTGCGAGCGGCCGTTCGAGGTGGAGCTGCGCAACAGCGGGCTCAGGCTCGAGGTGCCCGCCGACCGCACGCTGCTCGAGGTGCTGCGCGCGTCCAACGTCGACGTGCAGAGCGACTGCGAGGAGGGCCTGTGCGGCAGCTGCGAGGTGGGCGTGCTCGAAGGCGAGGTCGACCACCGCGACAGCGTGCTGGGCCGCGCCGAGCGCCAGGGCCACCGGCGCATGATGGCGTGCTGCTCGCGCGCCCGTTCGCAGCGCTTGGTGCTGGACCTCTGAGGCAGGACGGATGCCCGAGCGCCGGGCATGGGCTCTGGCTGCGGGCCCTTGCCCGCGGCCGGCGGGCTGGCGATCATGGGGCCTCCGGACGCGGTCCGTCCGCAGCCGCCTGACTGCCATGTCCACCATGTTCCATCGCCTGTTCTTCGTGTGGCTGCCGGCGCTTGCGCTGGGCGCCGCACTGGCCGGCTGCGCCGGCTATTCGCCGCGCGGCGTCACCCCGGGCATGCCGGCCGACGAGGTGATCGCCCGCATGGGGCGGCCGACCGGCGAGCACCGGCTCGCCGACGGCACACGGCGCCTGGAGTTCGCCCGCGGGCCGTACGGCAAGCACACCTACATGGTCGACCTCGACGCGCAGGACCGGGTGCTGCGCTGGCAGCAGGTGCTGACGGAAGCCGTGTTCAACGCGATCCCGCGCGGCATCAGCCGCGAGGAGGTGCTGCGGCGCATCGGTCGGCCGTCCCACGAGATGCTGATTCCGCGCCGCAACGAGCGGGTCTGGTCGTATCGCTACGAATCGCCGTTCTGCCAGTGGTTCCAGGTCAGCCTGGACCTCGACACCCACAAGGTGACCGAAACCGGGTACAACGTCGACCCGATTTGCGACGCGAACGACAACGACCTGAACCCTCGCTGACACGACGATGATCAAGCTCTACGGCATCCCCAACTGCGACACCGTCAAGAAGGCCCGCCGCTGGCTCGACGAGCACGGTGTGGCCTACGCCTTCCACGACTTCAAGAAGCAGGGCGTGCCCGAAGACCGGCTCGACGCCTGGATGGCCGCACGTGGCTGGGAGAAGCTGGTGAACCGCCAGGGCACGACCTGGCGCAAGCTGGACCCGGCCGTGCAGGCCGGCGTGACCGGCCCGGACAGCGCCAAGGCGCTGATGCTCGCGCAGCCGAGCGTGATCAAGCGCCCGGTGGTCGAAGCCGGCCCGGAGGTGCTGGTCGGCTTCGACGAGGCAGCCTACGCGAAGCTGGCCGGCTGACGCGTCGCCTCATCCTGCAGACGCAAAAGGAGGAGGCCGCCTGCGGGCGGCCTCTTCGCTGGCGGGGAACGCCGGGCGGCTCAGACGAGCAGCTGGCGCAGCACGTAGGGCAGGATGCCGCCGTGCTTGTAGTAGTCGACCTCGATCGGCGTGTCGATGCGCAGGCGCAGCGTCACGCGCTGTTCGGAGCCGTCGGCGCGGCGGATCACCAGCGTCGCGTCCTGCTGCGGGCGGATGTCCTCGCCGATGAGGATGTCGAACTCCTCGTCGCCCTTGATGCCCAGCGACTCCCACGAGTCGTTGCCGAGGAACTGCAGCGGCAGCACGCCCATGCCGACCAGGTTGGAGCGGTGGATGCGCTCGAAGCTGCGCGCGATCACGGCCTTGATGCCCAGCAGCTGCGTGCCCTTGGCCGCCCAGTCGCGCGACGAGCCGGTGCCGTACTCCTCGCCGCCGAACACGATGGTCGGGGTGCCCTGCGCGATGTACTTCATCGCGGCGTCGTAGATCGACATCTTCTCGCCACCGGGCTGGAACAGCGTCCAGCCGCCTTCCTCGCGCGAGCCGTCGGCGCGCGGCGGGATCATCAGGTTCTTGATGCGCACGTTGGCGAAGGTGCCGCGCATCATCACCTCATGGTTGCCGCGGCGCGAGCCGTAGCTGTTGAAGTCGGCCTTGAGCACGCCGTGTTCCTTCAGCCAGCGGCCGGCGGGCGAGTCCTCCTTGATCGAGCCGGCCGGCGAGATGTGGTCGGTGGTGATCGAGTCGCCGAACAGCGCCATCGCGCGCGCGCCCCTGACCGCGGCGGGCGCGGCAGGCGGCTCGAGCGCGAAGTCCTTGAAGAACGGCGGCTCGGCGATGTAGGTGGACGTGGGCCAGTCGTAGGTGTCGCCGGTGACGCCCTTGATGTTCTCCCACAGCTTGCCGGGCTTGCGCGTGACCTGGTCGTAGTTCTCCTTGTAGGCCTTGGGATCCATCGCGTGCTTCATCAGGCGATAGATCTCCTCGCTGCTCGGCCAGATGTCGCCCAGGTAGACGTCGCGCCCGCCCTTGCCCTTGCCGACCGGCTCGGTCATCAGGTCGCGCATGACGTTGCCGGCGATCGCATAGGCCACCACCAGCGGCGGCGAGGCCAGGAAGTTGGCCTTCAGGTTGGGGTGGATGCGCGCCTCGAAGTTGCGGTTGCCCGACAGCACCGCCGCGCACACCAGGTCGTTCTGGACGATCGCCTCGTTCAGCTCGGGCGCCAGGTCGCCGGCGTTGCCGATGCAGGTCGTGCAGCCGTAGGCCGCCAGGCTGAAGCCGAGCTTCTCGAGGTAGGGCAGCAGCCCCGAGCGCTCCAGGTACTGCGTGACGATGCGCGAGCCCGGGGCGAGCGAGGTCTTGATGTGCGGCCTGACCTTGAGCCCGTACTCGACGGCCTTCTTGGCCAGCAGGCCCGCGGCCAGCATCACGCCGGGATTGGAGGTGTTGGTGCAGGAGGTGATCGCGGCGATCAGGATGTCGCCGTTGCGCAGCTCGATGCCGTTGGCGGTCGTGTAGACCTGGTCCAGCTTCTCGGCCGGCTGGTTGAAGCCGTTCTCCGCCGTGGGCCTGCTGAACAGCTCGGTGAAGGTGGACTTCATGTGGCCGATCTCGATGCGGTCCTGCGGACGCTTCGGGCCGGCCAGGCTCGGCGCGACCGTGCCGAGGTCCAGGCGCACCACCTTGCTGTAGGCGATCTCGCCGGCGCGCGGCACGCCGAACAGCCCCTGGGCGCGGAAATAGGCCTCGAAGGCCTCGATCTCGCGCTTGCTGCGGCCGGTGCCCCGGAAGTACTCGACCGTCTTCTCGTCGACCGGGAAGAAGCCCATGGTCGCGCCGTACTCGGGCGCCATGTTGCCGATCGTCGCGCGGTCGGGCACGGCCAGCGACGCGGTGCCCTCGCCGAAGAACTCGACGAACTTGCCGACCACCTTCTCGCGGCGCAGGATCTCGGTGATCGTGAGCACCAGGTCGGTGGCGGTGACGCCCTCGCGCAGCCGCCCGGTCAGCTCGAAGCCGACCACGTCGGGCGTCAGGAAGTACACCGGCTGGCCCAGCATGCCCGCCTCGGCCTCGATGCCGCCCACGCCCCAGCCGACCACGCCGATGCCGTTGATCATCGTGGTGTGGCTGTCGGTGCCGACCAGCGTGTCAGGGTAGTAGACGCCGTCGGCGCGCTGGTGCACGCCGCGCGCCAGGTATTCCAGGTTGACCTGGTGCACGATGCCGAAGCCCGGGGGCACGACGCCGAAGGTCTCGAACGCCTGCATGCCCCACTTCATGAACTCGTAGCGCTCGCGGTTGCGCTGGAACTCGAGCTTCATGTTCAGGTCCAGCGCCTTCTTCGAGCCGTAGTGGTCGATCATCACCGAGTGGTCGACCACCAGGTCCACCGGCACCAGCGGCTCGATCAGCTTGGGGTTCTTGCCCATCTTGTCGGCCACCGAACGCATCGCGGCCAAGTCGGCCAGCAGCGGCACGCCGGTGAAGTCCTGCAGCACCACGCGCGCGACGATGAAGGGGATCTCGTCGACCCGCTCGGCGTTGGGCTGCCAGTTCGCCAGCTGCTCGACGTGCTCGGGCGTGACCTTCTTGCCGTCGCAGTTGCGCAGCACGCTTTCCAGCACGATGCGGATCGAGACCGGAAGCTTCCTGACGTTGGGATACTGCTTGGCCAGCTCGGGCAGGGAGAAGAAGCGGCCCTCCTTGCCGGAGGCGGTCTTGAAGGTCTTGAGGGTCTTGGCGAACGCGTGCGCCGCAGCGGCGCCCTTGTTGGAGGCTTTCTTCAGAGCAGCATCTGCCATGGGCGGACTCCGTGGGGTGGGTGGGGGAGGACCATCAGGTCCGGATCATTGTCGCAGTTTGCGTCCCGGGGACAAGGGCCACGGCACCACACCTCACGCGCCGGGGCCCGGGCCGTTCCCCGGGCCGCGCGCTGCGCGCGTCAGAGACCGATCATCGCGCGCAGCGTGGCCGCATCGACCGCGCCCGAGTGCATGCCGTACTGGCCGGTCTGGGCGTGCCGGTAGACGATCAGCGGCACGCTTTCGGCGCCGAGCTCGTTGAACAGGTCGGTGTTGGCCTTGATCTTGTCCTTGATCTCGTCGGACACGCCCTGGTTGGCGGTGATGCCGCCCTTGCGCTCGAGCACCAGGCGCTCGTTCTCCTCCATCGCCGCGGCGGGGTCTTCGGCCGCGAGGATGGTGGCACTCTGCGGGCCCGACGAGGGGCGCAGCCAGCCGAGCGGGATCCACACCATCTTCAGCTGGTTGTGCAGCGGGCGTGCGTTGGCCCACAACTGGGCGCAGTGCGGGCAGGCCGGGTCGAAGAAGACGTACACCGTGTTGGCGGCCATCACCGGGCCGACGCTGAAGCCGGCGGCCCGCTGGGCGGCTTCATAGGCTTCCTGTGCCGACTTCTTGACAGGGGCGGCGGCCTCGGCCGGCGCGGCGCTGCTGGCAGCGGGCTTGTCGTTGCAGGCGGCCAGCCCGAAGGCGGCCAAGGCCATGGCGGTCAGGGTGAAGGAGCGACGGTTCACGGGAAGGATCCTCTTGTTGGCGCGGCGGCGCTGGGTGGCCCCGCAAAGACTGGAATCGTAGCGTCTTGCGGCCCGGCTCGCGGACCGCCTGGCGCTCAGGCCTCGACGACGATCGGGAAGTGCGCCTGCAGGGCACCGTCGCCGGGGCGAAACGGCACGGTCAGGGCGCGCCGGCCGTCTTCGTCGAGATGGCGCCACAGCCAGTCGCGCGCATTGCCCGGCTCGCCCTCGACGTACACCTGCGTGGTCAGCAGCTCGCGCCGGCCCAGGCGCACCTTGACGTGGATGTGGGGCGTGCGGCCGGTGTAGGGCACCGGGCGGATGGTGCGGAAGCGGTAGCGCCCTTGGGCATCCACCGTCACGCGCCCGTAGCCCTGGAAGTCCGGATCGGCGCGTCCGCCGTCGCCCGGGTGGTGGTAGCGGCCCTGGTGGTCGCACTGCCAGATCTCGACCGTCGCGCCGCGCACCGGGCGCCCGGCGGTGTCGAGCACCCGGCCGTCCAGCCAGGCCGGCTGCCCGCGGGTGTAGCGCCGCGTGCCCCGCACCAGCAGGTCGAAGTCGGTGTCCTCGGGCAGCTCGACCGGGTAGTACGGTCCTTCGGTCTGCGCCGGCGTCGGGCGCAGGCGCGGCTGGGCACGTGCATGGTGCACGAGCGCGGGCAGGGCGATGGCGGCCGCGGTGCCGGCGATCAGGCGGCGGCGCAGGCGGGCAGGAGCATGCATGGCGGGGCAGGGCGAAGGCAGCGGATGCCCGGTTGGAGCCGCCGCTGCGGCCTTGGTTTCATCGCCCGGGGCACAAAAAGAAAAGGCCCGCACGGGGCGGGCCTGGAGGCGAGCGGTCGGGGCCGGCGTCAGACCGACACTTCCTTCGCGACCTCGGCGAACTCCTCGATCTGGTCGAAGTTCATGTAGCGGTACACCTTGTCGGCATCCTTGTTGATGATGCCCATCTCGGCGTGGTACTCCTCGACCGTCGGGATGCGGCCCAGCTTGGAGCAGATCGCCGCCAGCTCGGCCGAGCCCAGGTACACGTTGGTGTTCTTGCCCAGGCGGTTCGGGAAGTTGCGGGTCGAGGTCGACATCACGGTCGCGCCTTCGCGCACCTGTGCCTGGTTGCCCATGCACAGCGAGCAGCCCGGCATCTCGGTGCGCGCACCGGCGACGCCGAACACGCCGTAGTGGCCTTCCTTGGTCAGCTCGGACGCGTCCATCTTGGTCGGCGGCGCCACCCACAGCTTGACCGGGATGTCGCGCTTGCCTTCCAGCAGCTTGGAGGCGGCACGGAAGTGGCCGATGTTGGTCATGCACGAGCCGATGAACACCTCGTCGATCTTGGCGCCCTGCACTTCGGACAGCGTCTTGGCATCGTCCGGGTCGTTCGGGCAGCAGACGATCGGTTCCTTGATCTCGTTCAGGTCGATCTCGATCACCGCGGCGTACTCGGCGTCCGCGTCCGGCTCCAGCAGCTGCGGGTTGGCCAGCCACTCTTCCATCGCACGGATGCGGCGCTCCAGGCTGCGCTTGTCCTGGTAGCCGTTGGCGATCATCCACTTCAGCAGCGTGATGTTGCTGTTGAGGTACTCGATGATCGGTTCCTTGTTCAGGCGCACCGTGCAGCCGGCGGCCGAACGCTCGGCGGAGGCATCCGACAGCTCGAACGCCTGTTCGACCTTCAGGTCGGGCAGGCCTTCGATTTCCAGGATGCGGCCGGAGAACACGTTTTTCTTGCCCTGCTTCTCGACGGTCAGCAGGCCCTGCTTGATCGCGTACAGCGGGATCGCGTGCACCAGGTCACGCAGCGTGATGCCGGGCTGCATCTTGCCCTTGAAGCGCACCAGCACCGATTCCGGCATGTCCAGCGGCATCACGCCGGTGGCCGCGGCGAAGGCCACCAGGCCCGAGCCGGCCGGGAACGAGATGCCGATCGGGAAGCGGGTGTGGCTGTCGCCGCCGGTGCCGACGGTGTCGGGCAGCAGCATGCGGTTCAGCCAGGAGTGGATCACGCCGTCGCCCGGGCGCAGCGCGACGCCGCCGCGGGTGCTGATGAACGTCGGCAGCTCGCGGTGCATCTTCACGTCCACCGGCTTCGGATACGCGGCGGTGTGGCAGAACGACTGCATCACCAGGTCGGCCGAGAAGCCCAGGCAGGCCAGGTCCTTCAGCTCGTCGCGGGTCATCGGGCCGGTGGTGTCCTGCGAGCCGACGGTGGTCATCCTGGGCTCGCAGTAGGTGCCCGGGCGCACGCCCTTGCCTTCGGGCAGGCCGCAGGCGCGGCCGACCATCTTCTGCGCCAGCGTGTAGCCCTTGCCGGTGTCCTGCGGGGCGACCGGCAGGCGGAACGCAGTGGAGGCGGGCAGGCCCAGGAACTCGCGCGCCTTGGCGGTCAGGCCGCGGCCGATGATCAGGTTGATGCGGCCGCCGGCGCGCACTTCGTCGAGCAGCACGTCGGACTTCAGCTTGAAGGTCGCGACGACCTCGCCGTTCTTCTCGATCTTGCCGGCATAGGGGTAGATGTCGATCACGTCGCCCATCTCGAGCTTCGAGACGTCGACCTCGATCGGCAGCGAGCCGGAGTCTTCCTGGGTGTTGAAGAAGATCGGGGCAATCTTGCCGCCCAGCGTGACACCGCCGAAGCGCTTGTTCGGCACATAGGGGATGTCCTGGCCGGTGTGCCAGATCACGCTGTTGGTGGCGGACTTGCGCGACGAGCCGGTGCCGACCACGTCACCGACGTAGGCGACCTGGTGCCCCTTCTTCTTCAGCTCCTCGATGAAGCCGATCGGGCCGCGCTTGCCGTCTTCCTCGGGCTGGAAGGGCGCGCCGGGACGCGCGTTCTTCAGCATCGCCAGCGCGTGCAGCGGGATGTCGGGGCGCGACCAGGCGTCCGGGGCGGGCGACAGGTCGTCGGTGTTGGTCTCGCCGGGCACCTTGAAGACGGTGACGGTGATCTTCTCGGGCACCGCCGGGCGCGAGGTGAACCACTCGGCGTCGGCCCAGGACTGCACCACGGCCTTGGCGTTGGCGTTGCCGGCCTTGGCCTTTTCCGCCACGTCGTGGAAGTAGTCGAACATCAGCAGGGTCTTCTTCAGGCCCTCGGCGGCGATGGTGCCGACTTCGGCGTCGTCCAGCAGGTCGATCAGCGGCTTGACGTTGTAGCCGCCCACCATGGTGCCGAGCAGCTCGGTGGCCTTGGCGCGCGAGATCAGCGCCACCTGCAGGTCGCCGTGGGCCACGGCCGACAGGAACGAGGCCTTGACCTTCGCGGCGTCGTCCACGCCCGGCGGCACGCGGTGGGTCAGCAGGTCCAGCAGGAACTGCTCCTCGCCGGCCGGCGGGTTCTTGATCAGCTCGATCAGCTCGCTGGTCTGCTGGGCCGACAGGGGCAGGGGCGGGATGCCGAGGGCGGCACGCTCGGCGACATGTTCGCGATAGGTTTGGAGCATGGTGTGGGCTTTCGCAGGATGATCGGCCGGCCCCGATGCAGGCCGGCGGCCCCTGTATTTTATGTCTTATATAAGACTTGCGGGAAAATTCCCGACTCCGGAAACGACGAGGGCTGCCCGGAGGCAGCCCTTGCGGGGAAGGCGCCGGGGCCGTTCAGTCGGCCTGGGCCGCCTTGACCGCCATCGCGGCGGCGCGCTGCTGCTCGTGCACGCAGTCGTCGACCATGCGCTGGCCCTGGCGCATGTTCAGCAGCATCGACTTGTTGGCGATCTGGATGTAGAGCACCTCGCCGCGGACATCCTCCAGGCGCATCGCGCCGGTGGGCGAGAGCACCGGCTTCATCAGCCAGGTGCGGTTGCCGTGGCGCAGGTCCACGTAGCCGGGATGCTTCTCGCTCGGGGTGATGTGCACCGACTGCTTGAACTCGCACTGGCTGGTGCCCATGTGCACCAGCCGCGCCGCGTGCAGCTGCTCCGGCGTGGCGGCGGCCACCTGCACCTCTGCGGGGGCTGCGGCGGCCTTCTTGGCCGGGGCCTTCTGGGCATGGGCGGCGCCCGCGCACAGCAGCAGGGTGGCGATCAGGGCGCTCGCCGCACGCATCGAGGTCTTGTCCACGGTCGATCTCCTCTCTCTCGTCAGGGAAGGTTCCCGGATTCTGAGCCTGTGCGTTTGGTAACAAAGGGCCGATTGACGCGTGGACGCGACAAATTTCGCGACTTGCGAATCAGAATGCGTCGCCGGGCACGCGCACCCAGCCCTCCATCAGCACCCGGGCGCTGCGGCTCATCACCGCCTTGGTGACCACCCACTCGCCGCTCGGCTCGCGCCGTGCCTGTGCGCCGACGCGCAGCGTCCCGGACGGGTGGCCGAAGCGCACCTGCTCGCGCTCGCCGCCGCCGGCCGCCAGGTTCACCAGCGTGCCGGGGATGGCCGCGGCGGTGGCGATCGCCACCGACACCGTGCCCATCATCGCATGGTGCAGCTTGCCCATCGACAGCGCGCGCACCAGCAGGTCGACGTCGGTCGCCCTGACCGGCTTGCCGCTGGAGGCGACGTAGTCCGCCGGCGGCGCGACGAAGGCGATCTTGGGCGTGTGCTGGCGCTTGGCGGCCTCGTCGACATGGCCGATCAGCCCCATGCGCACCGCGCCGTGCGCGCGGATGGTCTCGAACATCGCCAGCGCCTTCGGGTCGCCGTTGATCGCTTCCTGCAGCTCGGTGCCGGTGTAGCCGATGTCCTTCGCGTTGACGAAGATCGTCGGGATGCCGGCGTTGATCATCGTGGCCTTGAGCGTGCCGATGCCCGGCACCTCGAGGTCGTCGACCAGCTGCCCGGTCGGGAACATCGCGCCGCCGCCATCGCCTTCGCCCTCGTCGGCCGGGTCCAGGAACTCCAGCTGCACCTCGGCGGCGGGGAAGGTGACCCCGTCGAGTTCGAAGTCGCCGGTTTCCTGCACCTGGCCGTCGGTGACGGGCACGTGGGCGATGATGGTCTTGCGGATGTTGGCCTGCCAGATGCGCACGGTGCAGAGGCCGTCGCGCGGGATGCGCGAGGGATCGATCAGGCCGGCCGCGATCGCGAACGGCCCGACCGCCGACGACAGGTTGCCGCAGTTGCCGCTCCAGTCCACGAAGGGCTGGTCGATCGACACCTGGCCGAACAGGTAGTCGACGTCATGGCCGGGCTGCGTGCTCTTCGAGACGATCACCGTCTTGCTGGTGCTCGAGGTGGCCGCGCCCATGCCGTCGATCTGCTTGCCGTACGGGTCCGGGCTGCCGATGACGCGCAGCAGCAGCCGGTCGCGGGGCTCGCCGGGCACGCGGCAGCGCTCGGGCAGATCGTCCAGGCGGAAGAACACGCCCTTGCTCGTGCCGCCGCGCATGTAGGTGGCGGGGATGCGGATCTGGGGTACGTGGGCCATGGCGGGGTCCTTCTTCATCGGGCGTTGGCTTCGAGGAAGTCCTGGGCGAAGCGCTGCAGCACGCCGCCCGCCTCGTAGATCGACACCTCCTCGGCGGTGTCGAGGCGGCAGGTCACCGGCACCTCGACGGTCTCGCCGTTGCGGCGGTGGATCACCAGCGTCAGGTCGCAGCGCGGCTTGCGCTCGCCGATGACGTCATAGGTCTCGGTGCCGTCGAGCTGCAGCGTCTTGCGGTTGGTGCCGGGCTTGAACTCCAGCGGCAGCACGCCCATGCCGATCAGGTTGGTGCGGTGGATGCGCTCGAAGCCCTCGGCCACGATCGCCTCCACGCCGGCCAGCCGCACGCCCTTGGCCGCCCAGTCGCGCGAGCTGCCCTGGCCGTAGTCGGCCCCGGCGATGATGATGAGCGGCTGCTTGCGGTTCATGTAGGTTTCGATGGCCTCCCACATGCGCATCACCTGGCCGTCCGGCTCGACGCGCGCCAGCGAGCCCTGCCGCACGCTGCCGTCCTCGTTGCGCACCATCTCGTTGAAGAGCTTGGGGTTGGCGAAGGTGGCGCGCTGCGCGGTGAGGTGGTCGCCGCGGTGCGTCGCGTAGGAGTTGAAGTCCTCCTCCGGCAGGCCCATCTTGGCCAGGTACTCGCCGGCTGCCGAGTTGGGCAGGATGGCGTTGGACGGCGAGATGTGGTCGGTCGTGATGTTGTCCGGCAGGATGGCCAGCGGCCGCATGCCGCGCAGCGTGCGTTCGCCCGCGAGCGCGCCTTCCCAGTAGGGCGGGCGGCGGATGTAGGTGCTCATCGGGCGCCACTCGTACAGCGGGCTGACCGGCTCGCTGCGCTCGTCACGCGCGGCGAACATCGGCATGTAGACCTTGCGGAAGTGATCCGGCTTGACGGCGGCCTTGACCACCGCATTGATCTCCTCGTCGCTCGGCCAGATGTCCTTGAGGCGGATCTCCTTGCCGTCGACCACGCCCAGCACGTCCTTCTCGATGTCGAAGCGGATCGTGCCGGCGATCGCGTAGGCCACCACCAGCGGCGGCGAGGCCAGGAAGGCCTGCTTGGCGTACGGGTGGATGCGGCCGTCGAAGTTGCGGTTGCCCGACAGCACCGCCACCGCGTACAGGTCGCGGTCGATGATCTCCTGCTGGATCTTCGGGTCGAGCGCGCCGCTCATGCCGTTGCAGGTGGTGCAGGCGAAGGCGACCACGCCGAAGCCGAGCTTCTGCAGCTCGGCCTCCAGGCCGGCTTCCTGCAGGTACAGCTGCACGGCCTTGGAGCCCGGGGCGAGCGAGGACTTGACCCAGGGCTTGCGCACCAGGCCCAGCCGGTTGGCGTTGCGCGCCAGCAGGCCGGCGGCGATCACGTTGCGCGGGTTGCTGGTGTTGGTGCAGCTGGTGATCGCGGCGATGATCACCGCGCCGTCGGGCAGCAGGCCCTGGGCCTCCTGTTCGCGCGCCCTGTCCAGGTCCACGGCGATGCCGCGCTCGGCCAGCGCACGCACCGGCAGGCGGCGGTGCGGGTTGGACGGGCCGGCCAGCGTGCGCTCGACGGTGGACAGGTCGAACTTCAGCACGCGCTCGTACTGCGCGCCGCGCAGGCTGTCGGCCCACAGGCCGGCGGTCTTCGCGTAGGTCTCGACCAGGCGCACCTGCTCCTCGTCGCGGCCGGTCAGGCGCAGGTAGTCGATGGTCTGCTGGTCGATGTAGAACAGCGCCGCGGTGGCGCCGTACTCGGGCGCCATGTTGGAGATGGTCGCGCGGTCGCCGATGGTCAGGCTCTCGGCGCCTTCGCCGTAGAACTCCAGGTAGGCGCCGACCACGCGTTCCTTGCGCAGGAACTCGGTCAGCGACAGCACCACGTCGGTGGCGGTGATGCCCGGGCCGACCCGGCCGGTCAGCTCGACGCCGACGATCTCGGGCAGGCGCATCCACGAGGCGCGGCCGAGCATCACGTTCTCGGCTTCCAGGCCGCCCACGCCCACCGCGATCACGCCCAGCGCGTCCACGTGCGGGGTGTGGCTGTCGGTGCCGACGCAGGTGTCGGGGTAGGCCACGCCGTTGTCGGCGTGGATCACCGGCGACATCTTCTCCAGGTTGATCTGGTGCATGATGCCGTTGCCCGGCGGGATCACCTCGACGTTCTTGAACGCCAGCTTGGTCCAGTTGATGAAGTGGAAGCGGTCGTCGTTGCGGCGGTCCTCGATCGCGCGGTTCTTCGCGAACGCGTCCGGGTCGTCGCCGCCGCATTCCACGGCCAGCGAGTGGTCGACGATCAGCTGTACCGGCACGACCGGGTTGACCAGCGCCGGGTCGCCGCCGCGCTCGGCGATCGCGTCGCGCAGGCCGGCCAGGTCCACCAGCGCGGTCTGGCCCAGGATGTCATGGCAGACGACGCGCGCCGGGTACCAGGGGAAGTCGCGCTCGCGCTTGCGCTGCACGATCTGCTGCAGGCATTCGGTCAGGATGGCGGGGTCGCAGCGGCGCACGAGGTTTTCCGCGTGCACGCGGGCGGTGTAGGGCAGGGTGTCCCAGGCGCCGGGCTGGAGGGCCTCCACGGCCTCGCGCGCGTCGAACCAGTCGAGCGACGTGCCGGGCAGAGGCTTGCGATAGGCAGTGTTCATCGTGGTCATCTCATGCCTTCGGTGGCGGCGGGGCACCGCTGCGATGCCCCGACCGGGCACGGGCGGATGCGTCGCGGCCAAGGCAGGGGCCGCGACGCTCCCGGGGCGCTTACTTGCGGTCCTTCAGCGGCACGAACTTCAGGTCTTCCGGGCCGACGTAGTTGGCGCTCGGCCGGATGATCTTGCCGTCGATGCGCTGCTCGATGATGTGCGCGCTCCAGCCGGAGGTGCGCGCGATCACGAACAGCGGGGTGAACATGTTCGTCGGCACGCCCATCATGTGGTAGCTGACCGCGCTGAACCAGTCGAGGTTGGGGAACATCTTCTTGATGTCCCACATCACGGTCTCCAGGCGCTCGGCGATGTCGAACATCTTCATGTTGCCGGCATCCTGCGACAGGCGGCGCGCGACCTCCTTGATGACCTTGTTGCGCGGGTCGCTGACGGTGTAGACCGGGTGGCCGAAGCCGATGATCACTTCCTTGTTCTCGACGCGGCGGCGGATGTCGGCCTCGGCCTCGTCCGGGCTGTCGTAGCGCTTCTGGATCTCGAAGGCCACCTCGTTGGCGCCGCCGTGCTTCGGGCCGCGCAGCGCGCCGATGGCGCCGGCGATGCAGCTGTACATGTCGCTGCCGGTGCCGGCGATCACGCGGCCGGTGAAGGTCGAGGCGTTGAACTCATGCTCGGCGTACAGGATCAGCGAGGTGTGCATCGCGCGTTCCCACAGCTCGCTGGGGCGCTTGCCGTGCAGCAGGTGCAGGAAGTGACCGCCGATCGAGTCGTCGTCGGTCTCGACGTCGATGCGCTTGCCGTTGTGGCTGTAGTGGTACCAGTACAGCAGCATCGAGCCGAGGCTCGCCATCAGCTTGTCGGCGATGTCGCGCGCGCCGGGGTGGTTGTGGTCGTCCTTCTCGGGTGAGACGCAACCCAGCGCCGAGACGCCGGTGCGCATCACGTCCATCGGGTGCGCCGAGGGCGGCAGCTGCTCGAGCACGGCCTTGACCGCGGCCGGGATGCCGCGCAGGGCCTTCAGCTTGGCCTTGTAGGCGGCCAGCTCGGCGACGTTGGGCAGCTTGCCGTGCACCAGCAGGTAGGCGATCTCCTCGAACTCGCAGGCCTCGGCCACGTCCAGGATGTCGTAGCCCCGGTAGTGCAGGTCGTTGCCGGTGCGGCCGACCGTGCACAGGGCCGTGTTGCCCGCTGCCGTGCCCGACAGGGCCACGGACTTCTTCGGCTTGAAGCCGGGCGCAGCAGTTGTCGTCTCGCTCATGGGTTCTCCTTCAGTGCGTACTACGTTCACCACTCACTTCTTTGCCGCGAACAGGGCATCCAGGTGCTGTTCGTAGGCGTGGTAGCCGATGCGGTCATAGAGCTCCTCGCGCGTCTGCATCATCTCGACGACGTTGCGCTGGTGGCCGTCGCGGCGGATCACCTCGTAGACCGTCTCGGCCGCCTTGTTCATCGCGCGGAACGCCGACAGCGGGAACAGCTGGATCGCCACGCCGGCGCTGGCCAGTTCCTCGCGCGAGAACAGCGGGGTCTTGCCGAACTCGGTGATGTTGGCCAGCACCGGCACCTTCACTGCCTCGACGAAGCGCTTGTAGGTCGGCAGGTCGTAGGCCGCCTCGGCGAAGATGCCGTCGGCGCCGGCCTCCACGCACTTGATCGCGCGCTCGATCGCCGCGTCCACGCCTTCGACCGCGATCGCGTCGGTGCGCGCGATCAGGAAGAAGTCGGGATCGGTCCTGGCGTCCGCCGCGGCCTTGACGCGGTCGGCCATCTCCTGCGCCGAGACGATCTCCTTGCCCGGGCGGTGGCCGCAGCGCTTGGCGCCGACCTGGTCCTCGATGTGGCAGGCGGCGGCGCCGAACTTGATCAGGCTCTTGACCGTGCGCGCGATGTTGAACGCGCTCGGGCCGAAGCCGGTGTCGATGTCGACCAACAGCGGCAGGTCGCACACGTCGGTGATGCGGCGCACGTCGATCAGCACGTCGTCCAGCGTGTTGATGCCCAGGTCCGGCATCCCCAGCGAGCCTGCGGCCACGCCGCCGCCGGACAGGTAGATCGCCCGGTAGCCGGCGCGCTTGGCCAGCAGGGCGTGGTTGGCGTTGATCGCGCCGATGACCTGCAGCGGCGATTCCTGCCGCAGGGCTTCACGAAAGCGTGCGCCGGGGGTGAGGGTGCTCATGGGGTGTCTGTCTCCGGGAAGAAGTGGGATCGGGCTTCGGGCGGCAACGGCCGTCCGGTGCGATGGGCACGTTCGAGCACGTGCCAGTAGTAGCGGTAGCTGGCCCGGTCGTGCAGCGTGTCCTTGCCGCGGGTCCTGTGGCGCACGGGGCCCCAGCCGGCCGCCTGGGCCGCAAGCAGGATGGCCGCGGCGTCCTCGACGTCCTGCTCGTCCGGCGCGAAGGCCTCGACGATCGGCAGGATCTGGTTGGGGTGGATGCTCCACATGCGCGTGTAGGCCAGCTCGCGCGCCGCCTTGCGGGCCGCGGCGCGCAGCGCGTCCAGGTGGTTGAACTCGGTCACGACGCAGTGCGAGGGCGTCTTGCCGGCTGCGTGCGCCGCGGCGGCGATCTCGATCTTGGCGCGCAACACCAGCGGGTGGCGGAACTGGCCCTCGGCGCTCATGCCGTGGGCGGGGATGGCGCCGCGGTGGGCCGAGACGAAGTCCATCAGCCCGAACGAGATCGACTCCACGCGCGGGTGGGCGGCGATCTGCCAGACGTCGCGCAGCGCGCCGTGGGTCTCGACCAGCACGTGCACCGGCACCTGCCGGGCCAGCCCGACGTCGCGCGCGATCGCGTCGATGCGGCGGCATGCCTCGGCGACGTCGGCCGCGTCCCCGGGCTTGGGCACCATCAGGTACGCCAGGCGCTGCCCGCAGCGCGACAGCAGCGTGTGCACCTCGTCGTCGAACGCGGCATGGCGCACCGGGTGCACCCGGGCGCCGACGCGGTCGTAGCGGTTGTCGGCCGAGTTGACCAGCTCGGCGATCAGCAGCGCGTGCTCGTGCTCGCCGCCGACCGGCGCGCCGTCCTCGCCGTCCAGCGTGGCGTCGAACACCGCGCGGCCGTAGCGCTCGCCCAGCTCGGCCTGCAACGCCAGGCTCTTGCGCATGCGCGCCTCGACGCCGGCGTAGTGGTCGCACACAGGCAGCGCCGGCAACGCCTCACCCGCCTCGAACAAGGCTTGCCGGGGATGCAGCGGGGCGGGGGTGGGGGCGGCGCTCAATTGACGTATACGTAAATTCGGGACCGTAAAAAAGGCCGAGCAGCTGCAAGGCTGTCGGCCTTCTTGCGCCGGGGCTCGCGCCCCGGTGTCGCCTGATTGCCTTACAGCAGGTGCTTCACGCCGTCCTGCTCTTCCTGCAGTTCCTTCAGCGTGATGTTGATGCGTTCCTGGCTGAACTCGTCGATCGGCAGGCCTTCGACGATCTTGTACTCGCCGCCTTCGCAGGTGACCGGGAAGCCGAACATGGTTTCCTGCGGGATGCCGTATTCGCCGTTGGACGGCACGCCCATCGTGACCCACTTGCCGTTGGTGCCCAGGGCCCAGTCACGCATGTGGTCGATGGCGGCGTTGGCCGCCGAGGCCGCCGACGACAGGCCGCGGGCCTCGATGATGGCCGCGCCGCGCTTGCCGACGGTGGGCAGGAACACGTTGCGGTTCCAGTCCTCGTCGTTGATCAGCTCCTTGACCGACTGGCCATCGATGGTCGCGAAGCGATAGTCGGCGTACATCGTGGGCGAGTGGTTGCCCCACACGCACAGCTTCTCGATGCTCGACACCGGCTTGCCGGTCTTGGCGGCGATCTGGCTGGCGGCCCGGTTGTGGTCCAGGCGCAGCATCGCGGTGAAGTTCTTGGCCGGCAGGTCCGGGGCCGACTTCATCGCGATGTAGGCGTTGGTGTTGGCCGGGTTGCCGACCACCAGCACCTTCACGTTGCGAGAGGCCACGGCGTTCAGCGCCTTGCCCTGGGCGGTGAAGATCTGGGCATTGGCCGACAGCAGGTCCTTGCGCTCCATGCCGGGGCCGCGCGGACGGGCGCCCACCAGCAGGGCGTAGTCGGTGTCCTTGAAGCCCGTCATCGGGTCGCTGTGCGCTTCCATGCCGGCCAGCAGCGGGAAGGCGCAGTCCTCGAGCTCCATCATCACGCCCTTGAGGGCCTTCTGGGCCTTCTCGTCGGGGATTTCCAGCAGTTGCAGGATGACCGGCTGGTCCTTGCCCAGCATTTCGCCGGAAGCGATGCGGAACAGCAGGGCATAGCCGATCTGACCTGCCGCGCCGGTGACGGCCACACGTACGGGTTTCTTGCTCATTGATGAGACTCCAGAATCGAATCGTTTTTGCGGATGATGGAACGTCGAGACGCCCGCTTCGCCGCATGACCGGACCGCAGGCGCCTGCTCCAGCGCGAAGTGTAGGTGAGTCTAGGCGTCCGGTCTCCCTCCTGTCAACAGTCTTATGTCTTATATAAGACATCATTCATCAGTTTCTGGACTTCACCCGGGCCTTGTGATGCAATCGCGCCCATGGCGACCCAGCCTCCCTCCCACCTGACCGACCCGAGCGCTGCCGGCCCCGAGACGGCCGGCCCGGCGTTCAGCCCGCTGTACCAGCAGATCAAGGCGCTGATCACGCGCAGCCTGCAGGCGGGCGAATGGAAGCCGGGCGAGGCGATCCCGAGCGAGGTGGAGCTGGCGGCCCGCTTCAAGGTGAGTCAGGGCACGGTGCGCAAGGCGATCGACGAGCTGGCCGCCGAGAACCTGCTGGTACGCCGGCAGGGCAAGGGCACCTTTGTGGCCACCCATGCCGAGGAGAAGGTGCAATACCGCTTCCTGCGCCTGACCCCGGACGATGGCGACACCGGCCCGGTGCAGCGCCGCTTCATCGACTGCCGCCGCCTGCGCGCGCCCGCCGAGGTGGCGCGCGCGCTCGACCTGAAGTCCGGCGACGCGGCGCTGCAGATCCGCCGGCTGCTGCTGTTCAAGGGCAAGCCGGTGGTGTTCGACGACATCTGGCTGCACGGTGGCCTGTTCAAGGGCCTGACCGCCGAGCGGCTGAGCGAATACCGCGGGCCGATGTACGCGCTGTTCGAGACCGAATTCGGGGTGCGGATGATCCGCGCCGAGGAAAAGCTGCGCGCGGTGGCCGCCGATGCCACCGCGGCCGAGCTGCTGCAGCTGCCCGTGGGCACGCCGCTGCTGAGCGTGGAGCGGCTGTCGCGGACCTACGAGGACCGCCCGGTGGAATTCCGCCGCGGGCTCTACAACACGGCAGAGCATTTTTATCGCAATGAAGTGAGCTGATCGTGCGGTGTGCGGAGGTGTGACGCGGCGCATCCCAGGTGCGTTGCCATAAAATCGGCCGGTTTCACCGTCGGTACAGCCGTCTCTACAAACGGAAAAGGTTGGATATGCCTGAAATCGCAAAACAACGACCCGGGCCCATGCGCTTGCCCGATGCGCTCAAGTACCGTCTGCCGGTCGCCGGGTGGGTGTCGATCCTGCACCGGGCCAGCGGCCTGCTGATGTTCCTGCTGCTGCCGTTCATTCTCTGGCTGTTCGACAAGAGCCTCACCTCCGAGATTTCCTACGGCGAGTTCACCAGTGCCTTCTCCGCCGGCGTGTGGATCTTCCCGGGCTGGTTCGTCAAGCTGGTCGTGCTCGCGCTGGCCTGGGCCTATTTCCACCATTTCATTGCCGGCCTGCGCCACATCTGGATGGACGTGTTCCACACCGTGAGCAAGCAGCAGGGCCGCAGTTCCGCGATCTTCACGCTGGTGCTCAGCCTGGTGCTGACGGTCGCTGTCGCCGTCAAGCTGTTCTCCTGATCCCGACAGGTAAATCCCGCGATGAACAAAAACTACGGTTCCAAGCGCCTCGTGGTGGGTGCGCACTACGGCCTGCGTGACTGGCTCGCCCAGCGCGTCACCGGCGTCCTGATGGCGCTGTTCACGATCGTCCTGCTGGCCCAGGTCTTCTGGCCCTGGAAGCGCCGTGACGAGAACGGCAACGTGATCGGCGACATCGTCGGCTACGACAAGTGGGCAGGCATCTTCGCCCAGCAGTGGATGAAGTTCCTGACCTTCGCCGTCGTCGTTGCGCTGCTGTACCACGTCTGGGTCGGCATGCGTGACATCTGGATGGATTACGTCAAGCCGGTGGGCGCAAGGCTCACGCTGCAGGTCGTCACCATCGTCTGGCTCGTCGGCTGTGCCGGCTGGGCGATCCAGGTCCTGTGGAGGCTGTGAAAGAAATGCAAATCGGAACCTCTCTTCCCACGCGCAAGTTCGACGTCGTCATCGTCGGTGCCGGCGGCTCCGGCATGCGCGCCTCGCTGCAGCTGGCCCAGGCCGGTCTGAACGTCGCCGTCCTGTCCAAGGTCTTCCCGACCCGCTCGCACACCGTCGCCGCGCAGGGGGGCATCGGCGCCTCGCTGGGCAACATGAGCGAGGACAACTGGCACTACCACTTCTACGACACCGTCAAGGGCTCGGACTGGCTCGGCGACCAGGACGCGATCGAGTTCATGTGCCGTGAAGCGCCCAAGGTCGTCTACGAGCTCGAGCACTTCGGCATGCCGTTCGACCGCAACCCCGACGGCACCATCTACCAGCGCCCGTTCGGCGGCCACACCGCCAACTACGGCGAGAAGCCCGTGCAGCGTGCCTGTGCCGCGGCCGACCGTACCGGCCACGCGCTGCTGCACACGCTGTACCAGCGCAACGTCGCGGCCCGCACCAACTTCTTCGTCGAGTGGATGGCGCTGGACCTGATCCGCGACGCCGACGGCGACGTGGTGGGCGTGACCGCGCTGGAGCTGGAAACCGGCGACGTCTACATCCTGCACGCCAAGGTCGTGCTGCTGGCCACGGGCGGCGCCGGCCGCATCTTCGCCGCGTCGACCAACGCCTTCATCAACACCGGTGACGGCCTGGGCATGGCCGCGCGCGCCGGCGTGCCGCTGCAGGACATGGAGTTCTGGCAGTTCCACCCGACCGGCGTGGCCGGCGCGGGCGTGCTGCTGACCGAAGGCTGCCGCGGCGAGGGCGCCATCCTGCGCAATGCCAACGGCGAGCGCTTCATGGAGCGCTATGCCCCGACGCTGAAGGACCTGGCGCCGCGCGATTTCGTCTCGCGCTGCATGGACCAGGAGATCAAGGAAGGTCGCGGCTGCGGTCCCAACAAGGACTACGTGGTGCTCGACATGACCCACCTGGGCGCCGAGACCATCATGAAGCGCCTGCCCTCGGTCTACGAGATCGGCCACAACTTCGCCAACGTCGACATCACCAAGGAGCCGATCCCGGTCGTGCCGACCATCCACTACCAGATGGGCGGCATCCCGACCAACATCAACGGCCAGGTGGTGGTGCCCAAGGGCGACGACTACCGCGTGCCGGTCAACGGCCTGTACGCCGTGGGCGAGTGCTCCTGCGTGTCGGTGCACGGCGCCAACCGCCTGGGTACCAACTCGCTGCTCGACCTGGTGGTGTTCGGCCGCGCCGCGGGCGACCACATCATCCAGACCCTCAAGGGCGAACCCAAGGCCCACAAGCCGCTGCCCAAGGACGCTGCCGAACTCACGCTGTCGCGCCTGGCCCGCCTGGAGGCCAGCACCTCGGGCGAATATGCCCAGGACGTGGCCAACGACATCCGCTCGACGATGCAGGCGCACGCCGGCGTGTTCCGCACCCAGAAGCTGATGGACGAGGGCGTGCAGCGCATCGCCGAAATCCGCGAGCGCGTCAAGAACATCACGCTGAAGGACAAGTCCAAGGTGTGGAACACCGCGCGCATGGAGGCGCTGGAAGTCGACAACCTGATCGAAGCCGCGCAGGCGACGATGGTGTCGGCCGCCGCCCGCAAGGAATGTCGCGGCGCGCACACCGTGCACGACTACGAGCGCGGGGCGGACGATCCGGAGTTCCCGCTGGGTCGCAACGACAAGGAGTGGCTGAAGCACACCCTGTGGCACAGCGCGACCAACAGCCTGACCTACAAGCCTGTGAACCTCAAGCCGCTGACGGTGGACAGCGTTCCGCCCAAAGTCCGTACCTTCTAAGCGCGTCACAGGAGCCTGCTAGCCATGACCACCAAGCGCATCTTCAAGATCTACCGCTACGATCCGGACAAGGACGCCAAGCCGTACATGCAGACCATCGAGCTGGAGCTCGAGGGCAACGAGCGCATGCTGCTGGACGCCCTGGTCAAGCTCAAGGCGGTCGATCCCAGCCTGTCGTTCCGCCGTTCCTGCCGCGAAGGCGTGTGCGGCTCGGACGCGATGAACATCAACGGCAAGAACGGGCTGGCCTGCCTGACCAACCTGCGTTCGCTGCCGAACGAGATCGTGCTGCGCCCGCTGCCGGGCCTGCCCGTGATCCGCGACCTGATCGTGGACATGACGCAGTTCTTCAAGCAGTACCACTCGATCAAGCCGTACCTGATCAACGACACGCCGCCGCCCGAGAAGGAGCGCCTGCAGACGCCGGAAGAGCGCGAGGAGCTCAACGGCCTGTACGAATGCATCCTGTGCGCCAGCTGCTCGACCAGCTGCCCGAGCTTCTGGTGGAACCCGGACAAGTTCGTCGGCCCGGCGGGTCTGCTGCAGGCCTACCGCTTCATCGCCGACAGCCGCGACGAAGCCACCAACGAGCGCCTGGACAATCTGGAGGATCCGTACCGGCTCTTCCGTTGCCACACCATCATGAACTGCGTCGACGTCTGCCCCAAGGGCCTGAACCCCACCAAGGCGATCGGCAAGATCAAGGAACTGATGGTGCGCCGCGCGGTTTGATCCGCCGGCAGCCGTTCAGCTTTGCGCAAGATCCATCATGGACACTGACCGGCTCGATGGGCAGTCGCTGAACAAGCTGCGCTGGCGCTGCCGGCGCGGCCTGCTCGAGAACGACCTGTTCATCGCGCGGTTCTTCGCCCGCTACGAAAGCACCTTGACGGTGTGGCAGGCGCGAGGATTGCAGGCCCTGATGGAGCTGTCCGACAACGACCTGTTGGACCTGCTGCTGGCTCGCAAGGAACCGGAAGGCGAACTCGATCGGCCGGAGGTCCGCGAGGTTCTCCGTATGATGCGCCAACCGGCCTAAAGACTTTCGAAAACCCAAGGAAATGCCATGACACCGTCAGACGTGAAAGCCACCCTTTCGTTTTCCGATGGCAGCCCGAGCATGGAGCTGCCCATCTACAAGGGCACGATCGGCCCGGATGTGATCGACATCCGCAAGCTGTACGCGCAGACCGGCAAGTTCACGTACGACCCCGGCTTTCTGTCGACGGCGTCGTGCAACTCGACGATCACCTACATCGACGGTGACAAGGGCGAGCTGCTGTACCGCGGCTACCCGATTGAGCAGCTGGCCGTGCAGTGCGACTTCCTGGAAGTCTGCTACCTGCTGCTGTACGGGGAGCTGCCCAGCGCCCAGCAGAAGAAGGAGTTCGTCTCTCGCGTGACCAACCACACGATGGTCAACGAGCAGATGCAGTTCTTCCTGCGCGGCTTCCGTCGCGACGCGCACCCGATGGCGGTGCTGACCGGCCTGGTGGGCGGTCTGTCGGCCTTCTATCACGACAGCACCGACATCAACAATCCCGAGCACCGCGAGATCTCCGCGATCCGCCTGATCGCCAAGCTGCCGACGCTGGTGGCGATGGCGTACAAGTACTCGATTGGCCAGCCGTACATCTATCCGAAGAACGACCTGTCGTACGCGGCGAACTTCATGCGCATGATGTTCGCCACCCCGTGCGAGGAGTACGTGCCGAACGACGTGCTGGTGCGCGCGATGGACCGCATCTTCATCCTGCACGCCGACCACGAGCAGAACGCCTCGACCTCGACCGTGCGCCTGTGCGGCTCGTCGGGCACCAACCCGTTCGCCGCGATCGCCGCGGGCGTGGCCTGCCTGTGGGGCCCGGCGCACGGCGGCGCGAACGAGGCCTGCCTGAACATGCTGGAGGAAATCCAGGCCATGGGCGGCGTGGCCAAGATCGGCGAGTTCATCAGCAAGGTCAAGGACAAGTCCTCCGGCGTGCGCCTGATGGGCTTCGGCCACCGCGTCTACAAGAACTACGACCCGCGCGCCAAGCTGATGCGCGAGACCTGCCACGAGGTGCTGGGCGAGCTGGGCCTGGAGAACGACCCGCTGTTCAAGCTGGCGATGGAGCTCGAGAAGATCGCCCTGGAAGACGAATACTTCGTCGCCCGCAAGCTGTACCCGAACGTCGACTTCTACTCGGGCATCGTGCAGCGCGCCATCGGCATCCCGGTGAGCCTGTTCACCGCGATCTTCGCGCTGGCGCGCACGGTGGGCTGGATCGCCCAGCTCAACGAGATGATCGGCGATCCCGAGTACAAGATCGGCCGTCCGCGCCAGCTGTACGTCGGTGCGGCCAAGCGCGACGTCAAACCGATCGACCAGCGCGGTTGAGGGGGCGGGCCGGCCCCCGGCCCGATCCCGTCCCACGACAAACCCCGGCCCTGGCGCCGGGGTTTTTGTTGCATAGCAACTAAAATCAACGGTTCGGTTCGCGTCTGGCGCGAGCTCCCCCGAAACTGCATTTGGCGAGTCATCCATGGGCCGCACCCTCTACGACAAGATCTGGGACGAACACGTCGTCCACACCGAGGAAGACGGGACCGCCGTCCTCTACATCGATCGCCACCTCGTGCACGAGGTGACGAGCCCGCAGGCCTTCGAGGGCCTGGATCTGGCCGGCCGCAAGGTCTGGCGCCTGTCGGCCAACCTGGCTGTCAGCGACCACAACGTGCCGACGACCGACCGTTCCCAGGGCATCGCCGACCCGATCTCCCGGCTGCAGGTGGAGACGCTGGACCGCAACTGCGACCGCCACGGCATCACGCAGTTCAAGATGAACGACAAGCGCCAGGGCATCGTGCACGTGATCGGCCCGGAGCAGGGTGCCACGCTGCCCGGCATGACCGTGGTCTGCGGCGACTCGCACACCTCCACCCACGGCGCCTTCGGCGCGCTGGCGCACGGCATCGGCACCAGCGAGGTCGAGCACGTGCTGGCCACCCAGACGTTGCTGGCCAAGAAGGCCAAGAACATGCTGGTCAAGGTCGAGGGCCAGCTGCCGCGCGGCTGCAGCGCCAAGGACATCGTGCTGGCCATCATCGGCAAGATCGGCACCGCCGGCGGCACCGGCTACACCATCGAATTCGCCGGCAGCGCGATCCGCGCGCTCAGCATGGAAGGCCGCATGACGGTGTGCAACATGGCCATCGAGGCGGGCGCCCGTGCCGGCCTGGTGGCGGTGGACGACACCACGATCGAATACGTCAAGGGCCGCCCGTTCTCGCCCAAGGGCGTGGAATGGGACCAGGCCGTGGCCTACTGGCGCACCCTGCATTCCGATCCCGACGCGCACTGGGACGCGGTGGTCGAGCTGGACGCCTCGCAGATCCGACCGCAGGTCACCTGGGGCACCTCGCCCGAGATGGTGGCCTCGATCGAGGACCGCGTGCCCGATCCCGACAAGGAAAAGGACCCGGTCAAGCGCGCCGCGATGGAGCGCGCGCTGCAGTACATGGCGCTGGAGCCCAACAAGCCGATGAGCGACATCTTCGTCGACAAGGTGTTCATCGGCTCGTGCACCAATTCGCGCATCGAGGACCTGCGCGAGGCCGCCAACGTCGTGCGTCGCATCGGCGGGCGCATCGCCTCCAACGTCAAGCTGGCGATGGTCGTGCCGGGCTCGGGCCTGGTGAAGGAACAGGCCGAGCGCGAGGGCCTGGACCAGGTCTTCAAGGCGGCCGGCTTCGAGTGGCGCGAACCCGGCTGCTCGATGTGCCTGGCGATGAACGCCGACCGGCTCGAGCCGGGCGAGCGCTGCGCCTCGACGTCCAACCGCAACTTCGAAGGCCGCCAGGGCGCCGGCGGCCGCACCCACCTCGTCAGCCCGGCGATGGCGGCTGCGGCGGCGATGGAAGGGCATTTCGTCGACGTGCGCCGCATCGCCTGAGCGGAAGGGACAGGGCAAGGACGAAGGAGAGGGCCATGAAACGCATCGCGACGCTGATGGCTGCGCTGGCGCTGCTGGCGGGCTGCAACACCTTCGAAGGGCTGGGCAAGGACATCCAGAAGGCCGGCGAAAAGATCGAGGACGCGGCCCGCCGCAAGTAACGACGGGCCGGGTGGCCCTCACGAGAGACACACCATGGAAGCATTTCGAGTGCACAAGGGGCTGGTGGCCCCGATGGACCGCGAGAACGTCGACACCGACGCGATCATCCCGAAGCAGTTCCTGAAGTCCATCAAGCGCACCGGCTTCGGGCCCAACCTGTTCGACGAGTGGCGCTACCTGGACCAGCCGGGCCAGCCCGGCGTGCCCGAGTCGCAGCGCAAGCCGAACCCGGACTTCGTGCTGAACCAGCCGCGCTACAAGGGCGCCTCCATCCTGCTGGCGCGCAAGAACTTCGGCTGCGGCTCCAGCCGCGAGCACGCGCCCTGGGCGATCCAGCAGTACGGCTTCCGCGCGCTGATCGCGCCCAGCTTCGCCGACATCTTCTTCAACAACTGCTTCAAGAACGGGCTGCTGCCCATCGTGCTGCCCGAGCACGAGGTCGCGAAGCTGTTCGACGAGGTCTATGCGTTCGTCGGCTACGAGCTGACCATCGACCTGGAGCGCCAGGTGGTCGTCAAGCCCGACGGCACCGAGCTGCCCTTCGACGTGCAGCCCTTCCGCAAGTACTGTCTGCTCAACGGGCTGGACGACATCGGCCTGACCCTGCGCCATGCCGACAAGATCAAGGCCTACGAGGCCGAGCGCCTGGCCAGCAAGCCCTGGCTGAACAACAGCATTCTGTAAGCACGACGGCCGCCTCCGGTGCCGGAGGCGCGCCCTGATGGGACCGACCGGCGCCCGGTGGCGCCGGGCAGCAAGGATGGCGCGGCGGGAGAACGGAGCCGCCGGGCCGGGAAAGGAAAAGATGAAGATCGCAGTTCTGCCGGGTGACGGCATCGGCGTCGAGATCGTGGCCGAGGCCGTGAAGGTGCTCCGCGCGCTGGACCTGAAGTTCGAGATGGAAGAAGCGCTCGTGGGTGGCGCCGCCTACGAGGCCCACGGGCATCCGCTGCCGGAGTCGACCCTCAAGCTGGCCAAGGAGGCCGATGCCGTGCTGTTCGGCGCGGTGGGCGACTGGAAGTACGACAAGCTCGAGCGCAAGCTGCGGCCGGAGCAGGCCATCCTGGGGCTGCGCAAGGAGCTGGGCCTGTTCGCCAACTTCCGTCCGGCGATCTGCTACGAGCAGCTGACCCATGCCTCGAGCCTGAAGCCCGAGCTGGTGGCGGGGCTGGACATCCTGATCATCCGCGAGCTGACCGGCGACATCTACTTCGGCCAGCCGCGCGGCCGCCGCGAGGCACCGGACGGCGCGTTCGCGGGCCAGCCGGAAGCCTTCGACACGATGCGCTACACCCGTCCGGAGATCGAGCGCATCGCCCACGTGGCCTTCCAGGCCGCGCGCAAGCGCAACCGCAAGGTCACCAGCGTCGACAAGGCCAACGTGCTGGAGACCTTCCAGTTCTGGAAGGACGTGGTGACCGAGGTGCACGCCCAGTACCCGGACGTCGAGCTGGAGCACATGTACGTCGACAACGCGGCGATGCAGCTGGTGCGCGCGCCGAAGAAGTTCGACGTGATCGTCACCGGCAACATGTTCGGCGACATCCTGAGCGACGAGGCTGCGATGCTGACCGGCTCGATCGGCATGCTGCCCTCGGCCTCGCTGAACGAGCGCAAGCAGGGCCTGTACGAACCCAGCCACGGTTCGGCGCCGGACATCGCCGGCCAGGGCGTGGCCAACCCGCTGGCGACCATCCTCAGCGCGGCGATGATGCTGCGCTACAGCCTGGACCAGGAAGAGGCCGCCCGGCGCATCGAGGCGGCAGTGAAGGATGTCCTGGCGCAGAACCTGCGGACCGCCGATATTTACAGCGAAGGCACGACGAAGGTCGGGACGAAGGAGATGGGCGACGCCGTGGTCGCCCGCCTCAAAGCCCAGGGCTGAGGACCGGCAGGCGGCATGGCCGCCTTCTCACCCCGCAGGCCGGCCCGCACGACGGGGCCGGCGCCAAGAGCAAGACTGTTACAGGATCGAGAGAAATGGCTACGACTTTGGTTGGACTGGTGGGCTGGCGCGGCATGGTCGGCTCCGTGCTGATGGACCGCATGCAGCAGGAAAACGACTTTGCCCTCATCGAGCCGGTGTTCTTCAGCACCAGCAACGCGGGCGGCAAGGCGCCGGCGATGGCGAAGAACGAGACTGTCCTGAAGGACGCGTTCGACATCGACGAGCTCAAGCGCTGCGACATCATCATCACCGCCCAGGGCGGGGACTACACCACCGAGGTGTTCCCCAAGCTGCGCGCCGCCGGCTGGAAGGGCCACTGGATCGACGCCGCCTCGACGCTGCGCATGAAGGATGACGCGGTGATCGTGCTGGACCCGGTCAACCTGCCGGTCATCAAGAACGCGCTGGCCAACGGCGGTCGCAACTGGATCGGCGGCAACTGCACCGTCAGCTGCATGCTGATGGGCGTGGGCGCGCTGTACAAGGCCGGTCTGGTCGAGTGGATGACCTCGATGACCTACCAGGCCGCCTCCGGCGGCGGCGCCCAGCACATGCGCGAGCTGCTGAAGCAGTTCGGCACGCTGAACGCCGAGGTGCGCGACCTGCTGGACGATCCCAAGAGCGCCATCCTCGAGATCGACCGCAAGATCATCGGCCGCCAGCGCGCGATGAGCGCCGACGAGACCGCCAACTTCGGCGTGCCCCTGGGCGGCTCGCTGATTCCCTGGATCGACAAGGACCTCGGTGGTGGCGTCAGCCGCGAGGAATGGAAGGGCGGCGCAGAGACCAACAAGATCCTGGGCCTGGACGCGGCTGCCGCGATCCCGGTGGACGGCTTCTGCGTGCGCATCGGCGCGATGCGCTGCCACAGCCAGGCGCTGACCTTCAAGCTGAAGAAGGACGTGCCGCTGGCCGACATCGAGGCGATGATCGCCAATGACAACGCCTGGGTGAAGCTGGTGCCCAACACCCGCGAGGACACGATGCGCGACCTGACCCCGGTGGCGGTGACCGGCACGCTGACGATCCCCGTCGGCCGCCTGCGCAAGCTGGCGATGGGGCCGGAGTACCTGGGCGCCTTCACGATCGGCGACCAGCTGTTGTGGGGGGCGGCCGAGCCGCTGCGCCGCATGCTGCGCATCCTGCTCGAGGCGTAACGCGTTCGCGCCGTTGCCCAGGTGAAGGCGTTGTGAACAGGCCACATCTCACGGCTTGTTACAACGCCTTCATTGCCATGGGAATGTCAGCAATTGCATGAGCTTGTCAGTGTATCTGCTTGATGTTATTGTGATTTCTGCAATTCCCTGAGGGGGGGCCGTGAACTATCCTCACCGAAATGAAGGCCACGCAGGGTGGGCTGTTTGATCCACTGGGAGACGCCTTGAAACGAAATACACGATCCGTAGGGCGTTTCGCTCTGTCCGGAGTTGCCGCCGCCGCCATGTACCTCGCGGTGGGTAATGCCGCCGCGCTCGGTCTCGGCCGGCTGACCGTGCAATCCGCGCTTGGCGAGCAACTTCGTGCCGAGATTGACGTCACGAGCCTCACCCCCGAGGAGGAGGCCAATTTCCGTGCCCGCATCGCCGGTCCTGACGCGTACCGTGCCGCGGGCGTCGAGTACAACAGCGCGCTGCCCGGCGCGCAGGTCACGCTGGAGCGCCGGCCGGACGGTCGTCCCTACCTGCGCATCCAGAGCGAACGGGTCATCCAGGAGCCGTTCGTCGACGTGATCCTTGAGCTGTCCTGGGCCTCCGGCCGGCTGGTGCGCGAATACACGCTGCTGCTCGACCCGCCGGTCACGCGCCAGGCTGCGGCTCCCCAGGTGCCGCCCGCGATGTCCTCGGGCGCGCCCGCCGCGGCGTCGCCGGCGCCGCGCACCACCGTGCCCAGCGCGCCGCCCGTGGCGCGGGCCCCGGCACCGGCTGCGTCGCCTGCGCCGGCCGAGCGCCGCCAGGCCAGCCGCAGCGAACCCGCCCCGTCGGCGGCCGACGCGGTCGACGAATACGCCGTGCGCCGTGGCGACACGCTGTATGGGATCGCCTCGCGCGTGCAGCGCCCCGGCGTCTCGCTGGACCAGATGCTGGTCTCGCTGTACCGCGCCAACCCGCATGCCTTCATCGGTGACAACATGAACCGGCTCAAGGCCGGTGTCGTGCTGAACGTCCCGGGCGAGGAAGAAGCCCGCTCGGTGTCGCAGAGCGAGGCGCGCCAGATCATCCAGGCGCAGAGCGCCGACTTTGCCGCCTACCGCCAGCGCCTGGCCGGCGCCGTGCAGGATGCCGGCGCTGGCGGTCCGGGTCGCGAGGCGTCCGGCCGCGTCGAGGCCTCGGTCGAGGACCGCAAGGCCGCGGCTGCCGGCTCGCCCGATCGCCTGACGCTGAGCAAGGGGGCGGTCGCCGCCCAGGGGGCTGCCACGCCCTCGCAGGAAGACCAGATTGCCCGCGAACGCGAGCGTCGCGAGGTGGAATCGCGCGTGGCCGAGCTGTCGCGCAACCTGCAGGAACTGCAGCAGATCTCGCCGTCGGCTGCGGCGTCCGCGCCGGCCGCTGCGGCGCCGGCCCCGGCCGCGTCGCCCGCCCTGCCGGGCGTGCAGGTGCCCGTGGCCGCGCCGGCGGGCGTGACGCCGCCCGAGCCCGTCGCGGCGGCCGAGCCGGCCTCCGCCGCGCCGCAGGCTGAAGCCGCGGCCGTGGCCGAGGCGCCTGCCAGCGCCGAAGACACCACCGCCACGGTGGCCGAGGCGGCGTCCGCACCGGAAGCCGCCGAGGTGGCCAGCGCAACTGCGCCTGCCGCCGCGCCGGCGCCGAAGCCGCCCGTGGCGGCCCGACCCGAGCCGAGCTTCGTCGACGAGCTGCTGGACAACCCGCTGCTGCTGCCCGCAGCCGGGGGCCTGGTCGCGCTGCTGCTGGGCTTCGGCCTGTACCGCATGCGCAGCAGGTCGAAGAAGGACAGCGGCGAAACGTCCTTCCTCGAAAGCCGCCTGCAGCCTGATTCCTTCTTCGGCGCCAGTGGCGGCCAGCGCATCGACACCAAGGATGCGTCCGGGGCGCCGTCGTCGCTGAGCTACTCCCTGAGCCAGCTGGATGCGATCGGCGATGTGGACCCGGTGGCCGAGGCTGACGTCTACCTGGCCTACGGTCGCGACCTGCAGGCCGAGGAAATCCTCAAGGAAGCCATGCGCGCCAATCCGGAGCGCCTGGCCATCCGCACCAAGCTGCTCGAGGTCTACGCCAAGCGCCGCGACACGAAGGGCTTCGAACTGCTGGCCACCCAGCTGTACGGCCTGACCGGCGGCGAGGGTGAAGACTGGGCCAAGGCGCAGGAACTGGGACAGCAGATCGATCCGGAGAACCCGCTGTACAAGCCGGGTGGTGCGCCGGCCGAGGCCCAGGCGGCCCCCGGCAAGGCCGAGCCGCTCGGGGCGAGCACGATGCCGCAGTCGATCATGCCGACGCCCTCGAAGTTCGAGGAGCCCCCGGTGGCCAGCGTCGACCTGGATCTGGACCTGCCGCTGCCCGACACCCCGGCGGTCACGCCGCTGGCGGACCCGGAGGTCACCAAGCCGCTGGCGCCTGCGCCGGTGGCCGAGGCGCCGGCCGTCGAGTCGCTGGACTTCTCGCTGTCGGAGTCGGCGGACCCGGCGCCGGCCGCGGCCTCGGCCGGCGTGCAGGACCTGAACATGTCCTTCGACCTGCCGGAGGTCGCCGCGGCCGCGCCCGCCACCGCCGACGCGCAGCCGTCGAACACGCTGGAGTTCGACCTGGGCGACATCTCCCTGGACCTGGACGGCGTCAAGGACGCGGCGCGTGACTTCGGCGGCCCGAGCCAGCCGGGCGTGCTGGACGAGCTGCCTGACCTGGACCTGGGCGACGGCGACGCGGGTGATCCGCTCGCGCGCAAGCTGGAGCTGGCCGAGGAGTTCCGCCAGATCGGCGACCGTGAAGGGGCACGCGAACTGCTGCAGGAAGTCGTCAGCAAATCGAGCGGAGCCTTGAAAGCGAAGGCGCAGACCATGCTCGCCGAACTCGCATGAGTCGGTACGGCATGCTGTGCCCGAGGCCGGACACGCCTTGAGGATCGCGCTCGGCATCACCTACCGGGGGACCGCCTACAAGGGCTGGCAGAGCCAGCCCGGCGGCGGGACCGTCCAGGACCACCTCGAATCCGCCCTGCGCCGCTTTGCCGGCCAGGGCGTTCGTACCATTTGCGCCGGCCGCACCGATGCCGGCGTGCATGGCCTGAACCAGGTCGTGCACTTCGACACCGAACTGCAGCGCGAACCGTTCTCCTGGGTGCGTGGCACCAACACCTACCTGCCTGCGGACATCGCGGTGCAATGGTGCCAACCGGTGCCGGACCATTTCCACGCCCGCAACAGTGCGCTGGGACGGCGCTACGTCTACCTGCTGCGGGAATCGCCGGTGCGGCCGGCACTGGAGACCGGGTTCGCGGGCTGGGTGTTCCGGCCGCTGGATGTCGAGGCGATGCGCGCGGCGGCGGCCTACCTGATCGGCGAGCACGACTTCTCGGCATTCCGCTCGTCGGAATGCCAGGCCAAGTCCCCGGTCAAGGTCCTGCGCGAGATCACGATCCGCCGGCAGGGGGCATACTGGCGGTTCGAGTTCGAGGCCTCGGCCTTCCTGCACCACATGGTGCGCAACCTGATGGGCTGCCTGGTGGCGGTGGGCGCCGGCAACCAGCGACCGGAATGGGTGCAGGAGGTGCTGGACAGCCGCGACCGTCGCCGGGCGGCGCCGACCTTCGCCCCGGATGGGCTGTATTTCGTCGGCCCGCGCTACGACCCCGCCTTTGGCCTGCCCGAAGTCAACGCTGCCCTGGACTGGCTACCCTGACCATGCGCACGTCTTCGCAACGTACACGGATCAAGATCTGCGGCCTCACCCGCGAGGCCGACATCGACGCCGCGGTGGAGGCCGGGGCCGATGCGGTCGGATTCGTCTTCTACGAACGCAGCCCGCGCCACGTGCGCCTCGAGCGCGCGGCCGAGCTGGCGCGCCGGCTGCCGCCGTTCGTCACGCCGGTGGGCCTGTTCGTCAACGCCACGCCGGAGCAGGTGCAGGCCGCCTGCACGGCGATCCCGCACCTGCTGCTGCAGTTCCACGGCGACGAGTCCCCGGCCGACTGCGAGCGCCACGGGCGCCCCTACCTGCGGGCGGCCCGGATGGCCCCGGGTTTCGATTTGCTAAACTTTGCCGCTCGGTTCGCCACCGCGTCCGCGCTGTTGCTGGACGCGCATGTCGAGGGTTATGGTGGCGGCGGAAAGGTATTCGATTGGTCACTCATACCACCAAGCGTGCCCTGTCCAGTCGTTTTGTCTGGTGGGTTGACGCCTGCAAACGTGACCGCTGGAATTCTTCAGGTGCGGCCCTGGGCCGTTGACGTGAGTTCCGGTGTGGAAAGCGCCAAGGGCATCAAGGATGCCGTGGCGATCCACCAGTTCTGCGAAGCCGTGCGCGAGGCCGATGCCCGCATCGCAGACGCCGCCGGGACCTGACTGGCACCCCTTTTCGACCTGAAGTCATGCATCCCTATCAGCAACCCGACGCCCGCGGGCATTTCGGGCCGTACGGCGGCTCGTTCGTCGCCGAAACCCTGGTCCACGCGCTGGACGAGCTCAAGGCGGCGTACGAGAAGTACCGCAACGATCCCGAGTTCATCGCCGAGTTCCGCAACGAGCTGGCGCACTACGTGGGCCGGCCGAGCCCGGTCTACCACGCCGCGCGCATGAGCCGCGAGCTGGGCGGCGCACAGATCTACCTCAAGCGCGAGGACCTCAACCACACCGGCGCGCACAAGGTCAACAACACCATCGGCCAGGCGCTGCTGGCGCGCCGCATGGGCAAGCCGCGCGTGATCGCCGAGACCGGCGCCGGCCAGCACGGGGTGGCCACCGCGACCATCTGCGCGCGCTACGGGCTGGAGTGCGTGGTCTACATGGGCAGCGAGGACGTCAAGCGCCAGTCGCCCAACGTCTACCGCATGCACCTGCTGGGCGCCAAGGTGGTGCCGGTCGAAAGCGGCTCGAAGACGCTGAAGGACGCGCTCAACGAGGCGCTGCGCGACTGGGTCACCAACGTCGAGAACACCTTCTACATCATCGGCACGGTGGCGGGCCCGCACCCGTACCCGATGATGGTGCGCGACTTCCAGAGCGTGATCGGCGAGGAATGCCTCACGCAGATGCCCGAGATGACCGGCCGCCAGCCGGATGCCGTGGTTGCCTGCGTGGGTGGCGGCAGCAACGCGATGGGCATCTTCTACCCCTACATCCCGCACGAGGGCACGCGCCTGATCGGCGTGGAGGCCGCAGGGCAGGGGCTCGACTCGGGCAGGCACGCGGCCAGCATCAGCCGTGGCTCGCCCGGCGTGCTGCACGGCAACCGCACCTACCTGCTGCAGGACGACGACGGCCAGATCCTGGAGACGCATTCGGTGTCGGCCGGGCTGGACTACCCGGGCGTCGGCCCCGAGCACGCCTGGCTCAAGGACACCGGCCGGGCCGAGTACGTCGGCATCACCGACGACGAGGCGCTGGCGGCGTTCCACTACCTGTGCCGCACCGAAGGCATCATCCCGGCGCTGGAGTCCAGCCATGCCGTGGCCCATGCCATGAAGCTGGCGAAGACCATGCGCAGCGACCAGTCCATCCTGGTGTGCCTGTCGGGCCGGGGCGACAAGGACATCGGTACCGTGGCCAGCCTGTCGGGCGTGGGCCTGCCCGAGGCGATGCCGGGCGGAGGTGCGCAATGAGCCGCATCGCGCAGACCTTTGCCCGCCTGCAGGCGGCCGGCCGCAAGGCGCTGATCCCGTACCTGACCGCCGGCGACCCGTTCCCGCAGCGGACCGTCGAGGTGATGCTCGCGCTGGCGCGCAACGGCGCCGACGTGATCGAGCTGGGCGTGCCGTTCTCCGATCCGATGGCCGACGGCCCGGTGATCCAGAAGGCCGCCGAGCGCGCGCTCGCGCAGGGCGTGGGGCTGGCCAAGGTGCTCGACGACGTGCGCGAGTTCCGCGCGCAGGACGACGCGACGCCGGTGGTGCTGATGGGCTACGCCAACCCGATCGAGCGCTACGACCAGCGCCACGGGCCGGGCGCCTTCGTGCGGGCCGCGCAGGCCGCGGGCGTGGACGGCGTGCTGGTGGTCGACTATCCGCCGGAAGAGTGCGAGGAGTTCGCCCGCGCGCTGGCCGGACACGGCCTGGATCCGATCTTCCTTCTCGCGCCGACCTCCACCGAACAGCGCATCCGCGAGGTGGGCCGCATTGCCAGCGGGTACGTTTACTATGTCTCCCTCAAGGGCGTGACGGGTGCCGGCCACCTCGACACCCGGGCCGTGGCGGAGATGGTGCCGCGCATCAAGGCGCACGTGAAAGTGCCGGTGGGCGTGGGCTTCGGCATCCGCGATGCCGACAGCGCCAGGGCCGTGGCCGCGGTGGCGGACGCGGTCGTGATCGGCTCGCGCCTGGTGCAATTGCTCGAAGAACAACCGCCCGAGCGCGTGGCGGACGCCGGGGGGCGCTTCATCGCGGAGATCCGCGCGGCCCTCGACACCCTGTGATAGGAGTTGACGCATGAGTTGGCTAGACAAACTGCTGCCGAACAAGATCCAGCAGACCGATCCCGCCGAACGCCGCTCGGTGCCCGAGGGCCTGTGGATCAAGTGCCCGTCGTGCGAATCGGTGCTCTACAAGACCGACCTGGAGCAGAACGCCTATGTCTGCCCCAAGTGCTCGCACCACCACCGCATCAGCGCGCGCGCGCGCCTGGACCAGTTCCTCGATCCGGAAGGGCGTTACGAGATCGGCCAGGAAGTGCTGCCGGTCGACGCGCTGAAGTTCAAGGACAGCAAGAAGTACCCCGACCGCCTGAAGGACGCGCTGGAAGCCACCGGCGAGACCGACGCGCTGGTGGTGATGGGCGGGGCGGTGCACAGCATCCCCGTGGTGGCGGCCTGCTTCGAGTTCGACTTCATGGGCGGCTCGATGGGCTCGGTGGTCGGCGAGCGCTTCGTGCGTGGCGTCGAGACCGCCCTCGAGCAGAAGACGCCGTTCATCTGCTTCACCGCCACGGGCGGCGCGCGCATGCAGGAAGGGCTGCTGAGCCTGATGCAGATGGCCAAGACCAACGCGGCGCTGACGCGCCTGGCCAAGGCCAAGCTGCCCTACATCAGCGTGCTGACCGACCCGACCATGGGCGGCGTGTCGGCCAGCTTCGCCTTCATGGGCGACATCGTGATCGCCGAGCCCAAGGCGCTGATCGGCTTTGCCGGCCCGCGCGTGATCGAGAACACCGTGCGCGAGAAGCTGCCCGAAGGCTTCCAGCGTGCGGAGTTCCTGCTGCAGAAGGGGGCGCTCGACATGATCGTCGACCGCCGCGAGCTGCGCCAGACCGTGGCGCGCGCGCTGGCGATGCTGCAGCGCCAGCCGGCCGACGCGGTCGCCTGATCGCGGGTCTTCCTGCACCGCAAAGGGCCGGCTCGATGCCGGCCCTTCTCGTTGGGCGCCGGCGTTGCCGGCGCGGCTGCTCTACCATCCCCCATCATGCCGCTGTCATCCTCATCCCCGCCTGTGACGCTGGAGGCCTGGCTGGCCCATTGCGAGCGCCTGCATCCCTCGACCATCGACCTCACGCTCGAGCGCGTGCAGGCGGTGGCGCAGCGCCTGCCGCTGCGCTTCGGCGGCCCGGTGTTCACGGTGGCCGGCACCAACGGCAAGGGCTCGACCTGCGCGATGCTGGAAGCCGTCCTGATCGCCGCGGGCTACCGCGTCGGCGTCTACACCTCGCCGCACCTGGTGCATTTCGAGGAGCGCTGCCGCATCGACGGCCAGCCGGTGCAGGCGCAGGACCTGCTGCCGCACTTCGAGGCGGTGGAGCAGGCGCGGCAGGGCGCGGCGCTGACCTACTTCGAGTTCACGACGCTGGCGATCCTGAGCCTGCTGGCCGCGCGCGCCCTCGACGCCGTGGTGCTGGAAGTCGGCCTGGGCGGCCGGCTCGACGCGGTCAACGCGGTGGACACCGACTGCGCCATCATCACCAGCATCGACCTGGACCACATGGACTTCCTGGGGCCGGACCGCGAGGCGATCGGGCGCGAGAAGGCCGGCATCATGCGTCCCGGGCGGCCGGTGGTGGTCAGCGACCCGGTGCCGCCCGAGAGCGTCGTGCGCCATGCCGAGGCCATCGGCGCCGACCTGTGGCGCTTCGGGCGCGACTTCAACTACGCCGGCCAGCAAAGCGGCACCGGCACCTGGCAGCAGTGGTCCTGGGCCGGGCGCCAGAAGCGCTACACGGGGCTGGCCTATCCGGCGCTGCGCGGTACCAACCAGCTGCTCAACGCCTCGGGCGTGCTGGCCGCGCTGGAGGCGGTGCGCGACCGCCTGCCGGTGACGGCGCAGGCGGTGCGCAACGGCCTGGCGGTGGTGGAGCTGCCGGGGCGCTTCCAGATCGTGCCCGGGCAGCCGACGCTGGTGCTGGACGTGGCGCACAACCCGCACGCCGTCGCGGCGCTGGCGCAGAACCTGGACCAGATGGGCTTCTTCCCGCGCACCCATGCGGTGTTCGGCGCGATGGCCGACAAGGACACCGCGGCCATCCTGCGCCGCATGGCACCGCTGGTCGATGCCTGGCATTTCACCGACCTGCCCACGCCGCGCGCAGCGGCGGCGGCCACCCTGGCCGCGCAGTGGCGCGAGCTCGCGCCCGGGCTGCCGGCGCCGGCGCCGCAGGCCGGCGTGTCCTGCCATGCGGACCCCGTGGAGGCCCTGCGGGCTGCCCTCGAAGAGGCAGACCCCACTGATAGAATCCTGGTCTTCGGTTCGTTCTATACGGTGGGCGGCGTGCTGGAGCAGGGCCTGCCCCGGCTGGCAGCCAAGCACGTCGGCTGAGTCGTCCATCACCGTACTGCCGTAGAGCCCGGGCTGCCTCCCCCACGGCCTCAGAGCCAATTCTTCGACGCATGGGTCTGCTTTCCTTCTTCAAGCGTTCTGCGGCGGACTCGCCCAAGGCGGTGTCGGCCCCCGAAACGGTCGAGCAGGCGCGTGTGCGCGCCCGCCATCGCCTGATCGGCGCGGCGGTGCTGGTCGGGATCGCGGTGATCGGCTTCCCGATCATCTTCGAGACCCAGCCTCGTCCCATCCCGGTCGACCTGCCCATCGAGATCCCGCAGCGCGACGGCGCGGCGCCCCTGGCCCTGCCGGCGCCTGCCCCCGCACGCAGCAGCGGCGGGCCGGTCATCATCGAGGAATCGCCGGCTGATGCCGGCCTCGAGGTGGCCACCGCGCCGGTGACGCCACCGGTCGAAGTGCCCGCGCCGCCCCAGCCGGAGACGGTGCGGCCGCAGCCGCGCCAGCCCGAACCCGCCCCACCCGCGCCGCGCGCCGAATCCCGGCCGCAGGCCCCGGCGGCCGCGGCGACGCCGGCCAAGCCTGCAGCGCCGGCGCGTTCCTCCGCGACCGAGGCCGCCCGCGCCCAGGCCTTGCTGGAAGGCCGGGACGCGCCCCCCTCCACCTCGGCGGCCGCGGCCGGCAGCCGCTTCGTCGTGCAGGTCGGCGCCTACAGCGAGACCGGCAGCGCGCGCGACGTGCGGCAGAAGGTCGAAAAGATCGGCCTCAAGACCTATACCCAGGTGGTGGAGACCAGCAACGGCAAGCGCATCCGCGTGCGCGTCGGTCCCTATGCGAGCCGGGAAGAGGCCGAGCGGGCCCTGGCGAAACTCAAGGCGGCGGGGCTGCCGGGCGCGGTCCTGACGCTGTGAACCATGTCCATCGGCTGGGTCGATCTGGCGCTGCTGGCGCTGCTGCTGGTGTCCATGGTGGTGGGCATCGTGCGTGGCCTGATGTTCGAGGTCATGTCGGTGGCCGGCTGGGTGGTGGCGTACATCGTCGCCCAGTGGATGACCCCGCAACTGGCGCCGGACGTGCCGGTCGGCGTGCCGGGCTCGACGCTCAACCATGTCGCGACCTTCGCGCTGGTGTTCGTCGGCACGCTGTTCGTGTGGGCGCTGGGGGCATGGCTGGTCAAGAAGCTGGTGCGGGCCAGCGTGCTGAGCACGGCCGACCGCGTGTTCGGCGCAGGATTCGGACTGGTGCGGGGCGTGCTGATCGCACTGGTCGTGGCCACCTTGGTGGCCTGGACGCCACTGGCGCGCAGCGACGCGTGGCGGGCATCGCATGGAGCGGCCATGCTGCAGGACGTGCTCTCGGGCCTGAAGCCCCTGATGCCGGCAGAGTTGGCGCAGCGGCTACCCTGACGGGTGGCGCAAGACGGAAGGTGAGTTTATGTGCGGCATCGTAGGCGTCATTTCCAAGGCGCCGGTGAACCAGTTGATCTATGACGCGCTGCTGCTGCTGCAGCACCGCGGCCAGGACGCGGCGGGCATCGTCACCGCGGTGGACCGGAAGTTCTTCATGCACAAGGCCCGCGGCATGGTGCGCGACGTCTTCCGCACCCGCAACATGCGGGCGCTGCCCGGCTCGGTGGGCCTGGGCCAGGTGCGCTACCCGACGGCCGGCAACGCCTACAGCGAGGAAGAGGCGCAGCCCTTCTACGTGAACGCGCCGTTCGGCCTGGTGCTGGTGCACAACGGCAACCTGACCAACGCGCACGCGCTGCGCCAGGAGCTGTTCGCGATCGACCGGCGCCACATCAACACCGAGAGCGACTCCGAGGTGCTGCTCAACGTGCTGGCGCACGAGCTGGAACGTGCCGCGCGCGACCTGCCGCTGACTGAGGACGAGATCTTCAAGGCGGTCAGCGCCGTGCACCGCCGCATCAAGGGCTCGTACGCGGTGGTCTGCCTGATCGCGGGCTACGGGCTGCTCGCGTTCCGCGACCCCAACGGCATCCGTCCGCTGTGCTACGGCGAGATGGAGATCGAAGGCGGCAAGGAGGTCATGGTCGCCAGCGAGTCGGTGGCGCTCGAAGGCACCGGCCACCGCTTCGTGCGCGACGTCGCGCCGGGCGAGGCGCTGTTCATCGACCTGGACGGCAACGTGCATGCGCGCCAGTGCGCCGAGCAGGCCTCGCTGCATCCGTGCATGTTCGAGTTCGTCTACCTGGCGCGTCCCGACTCGGTGATCGACGGCATCTCGGTCTACCAGGCGCGCCTCAACATGGGCGAGACGCTGGCCCAGCGTGTCATCTCGACCATGCCGCCCAGCGAGATCGACGTGGTGATCCCGATCCCCGAGTCGAGCCGCCCGTCGGCGATGCAGCTGGCGCAGAAGATCGGCAAGCCCTACCGCGAGGGCTTCGTGAAGAACCGCTACGTGGGCCGCACCTTCATCATGCCCGGCCAGGCGGTGCGCAAGAAGTCGGTGCGCCAGAAGCTCAACGCGATCGCGCAGGAGTTCAAGGGCCGCAACGTGCTGCTGGTCGACGACTCCATCGTGCGCGGCACGACCTCCAAGGAGATCGTGCAGATGGCGCGCGAAGCCGGCGCCCGCAAGGTCTACATGGCTTCCGCCGCGCCGCCGGTGCGCTATCCCAACGTGTACGGCATCGACATGCCGACCAAGAGCGAGCTGATCGCGCACAACCGCAGCATCGAGGAGATCCGCGAGTTCATCGGCGCCGACGCGCTGATCTACCAGGACGTCGCGGCGATGAAGCGCGCGGTCGGCGCGCTCAACCCCGCGATCGACGGGTTCGAGGCCTCCTGCTTCGACGGCTGCTACATCACGGGTGACGTCTCGGCCGAGGACTTCGCGGCCATCGCGACGCAGCGCGCCGCGCAGGGCGACGAGGAAGACACCCAGCGCAGCCGCCTGACCCTGCACAACACCAGCGAGCAGTGAAGGGGGCGCGGCCATGACCGACAAGAAGATTCCGCGCACCGGGCTGCCGCCCGACCTGCGGCTGGACACGCTGGCGGTGCGCGAGGGCCTGCCGCACACCCCCTGGGGCGAGAACTCCGAGGCGCTGTTCCTGACCAGCAGCTTCGTGCACCCCGACGCGGCCACCGCCGCGGCGCGCTTCGCCAACGAGGAAGAGGCCTTCGTCTACACCCGCTTCAGCAACCCGACGGTGATGATGATGGAGCGGCGCCTGGCGGCGCTGGAAGGCACCGAGGCCTGCATCGGCACCTCGAGCGGCATGGCGGCCATCCTGCTGCTGGCGATGAGCCTGCTGAAGGCGGGCGACCACGTGATCTGCTCGCAGAGCGTGTTCGGCTCGACCATCAAGCTGTTCGGCGGCGAGTTCGGCAAGTTCGGCGTCGAGACCACCTTCGTGTCGCAGACCGACCTGGACGCCTGGCGCAAGGCGGTGCGGCCGAACACCAGGCTGCTGTTTGCCGAGACCCCGAGCAACCCGCTGACCGAGGTCTGCGACATCGCCGCGCTGGCCGACATCGCCCACGATGCCGGTGCGCTGCTCGCGGTCGACAACTGCTTCTGCTCGCCCGCGCTGCAGCAGCCCGCCAAGCTCGGTGCTGACCTGATCGTGCATTCGGGCACCAAGTACCTGGACGGGCAGGGCCGCGTCGTCGCCGGCGCGCTGTGCGGCAGCGAGGCGCTGGTCAACGACAAGTTCGTGCCGCTGATGCGCAGCGCCGGCATGTCGCTGTCGCCGTTCAACGCCTGGGTCGTGCTCAAGGGCATGGAGACGCTGTCGATCCGCATGCAGGCCCAAAGCGAGCGCGCGCTGCAGCTGGCGCAGTGGCTCGAGTCGCACCCGGCGGTGGAGCGCGTCTACCACCCGTGGTTGCCGTCGCACCCGCAGCATGCACTTGCACGCCGCCAGCAGAGCGCGGGCGGTGCAGTGGTGTCGTTCATCGTGCGCGGCCAGGCCGAGGGCGGCCCGGCGCGGGCGCGCCAGAACGCGTTCGCCGTGATCGACGCGACGAAGATCTGCTCGATCACCGCGAACCTGGGCGACACCAAGACCACGATCACCCACCCGGCCAGCACCTCGCACGGTCGCCTCACCGAGGACCAGCGCCAGGCGGCCGGCATCACGCAGGGCCTCATCCGCGTCGCGGTGGGCCTGGAAGACGTCGAAGACCTGAAGGCCGACCTCGCACGCGGCCTGGATCCGATCGCATGACACAAGTACGCACCCGTTTCGCTCCGTCGCCGACCGGCTTCATCCACCTGGGCAACATCCGCTCGGCGCTGTACCCCTGGGCGTTCGCCCGCGCCAACAACGGCGTGTTCATCCTGCGCATCGAGGACACCGACCAGGAGCGCTCGACGCAGGCCGCGGTGGACGTGATCCTCGAAGGCATGAAGTGGCTGGGCCTGGACCATGACGAGGGGCCGTACTACCAGATGCAGCGCATGGACCGCTACAAGGAGGTCATCGCGCAGATGCTGGAGCAGGGGCTGGCGTACCGCTGCTACATGACCCAGGCCGAGCTGGATGCGCTGCGCGAGCGCCAGATGGCGGCCAAGCAGAAGCCGCGCTACGACGGCACCTGGCGTCCCGAGCCGGGCAAGGTGCTGCCGCCCGTCCCGGATGGCGTGCAGCCGGTGATCCGCTTCAAGAACCCGATCGGCGGCTCGGTGGTGTGGGACGACAAGGTCAAGGGCCGCATCGAGATCAGCAACGACGAGCTCGACGACCTGGTGATCGCGCGCCAGGACGGCACGCCGACCTACAACTTCTGCGTGGTCGTCGACGACATGGACATGGGCATCACGCACGTGATCCGTGGCGACGACCACGTCAACAACACGCCGCGCCAGATCAACATCTTCCGTGCGCTCGGCAAGGAGCCGCCGGTGTACGCGCACCTGCCCACCGTGCTGAACGAGCAGGGCGAGAAGATGAGCAAGCGCAACGGCGCCAAGCCCGTCACGCAGTACCGCGACGAGGGGTTCCTCGCCGACGCGGTGGTCAACTACCTCGCGCGCCTGGGCTGGAGCCACGGCGACGACGAGATCTTCACGCGCGAGCAGTTCCTGCAGTGGTTCGACCTGGACCACCTGGGCAAGAGCGCCGGCCAGTTCGACGAGGCCAAGCTGCGCTGGGTCAACGCCCAGCACCTGAAGATGACCGACGACGCCAGGCTCGCGCCGCTGGTGGCCGAGCAGCTCGGCAAGCGCGGCCTGCAGGTCCAGCCCGACGAGCGCCTCGCGCGCATGGTGGGGCTGTTCAAGGACCGCTGCTCGACCACGGTCGAGATCGCCGAGTGGCTGGCGATGTACTTCGCGCCGGTGCAGCCGGCCGAGGCCGACCTCGCGCAGCACGTGACCGACGCGGTGCGCCCGGCGCTGGCGGCGCTGCGCGAGAAGTTCGCGACCATCGAGTGGAACAAGGCCGCGATCCAGCAGGCCATCAAGGAAACCATTGCGGCGCACGGCCTGAAGATGCCGCAGCTGGCCATTCCGGTGCGCGTGCTGGTGTGCGGTCGCGCCCAGACGCCGTCCATCGACGCGGTGCTGGAACTGTTCGATAAAAAAATTGTGCTGGAACGCTTGCAACGCTGAACAACATCGGTATATACTCTCGTTCTCGCTTGAACGGCGCGACAAACGAAAGCGAAGCGCAAGAGTGGCGACACTGATGCGAAGCGCTTTCGGCCCGAACGAAACGTTGGGGGTATAGCTCAGCTGGGAGAGCGCTTGCATGGCATGCAAGAGGTCAGCGGTTCGATCCCGCTTACCTCCACCAAAAAAGGTGGCGCGCAGTTCAAGTGGACGAAGATTTCTGTCCCCTTCGTCTAGAGGCCTAGGACACGACCCTTTCACGGTTGTAACAGGGGTTCGAATCCCCTAGGGGACGCCAAGTTTGGCGGTGCTTGTCGCGGAGACGCGAGAAACCCGCTACCGACGCGGAGTGGTAGTTCAGTCGGTTAGAATACCGGCCTGTCACGCCGGGGGTCGCGGGTTCGAGTCCCGTCCACTCCGCCAACTTATGGAAGCCGTTGCATCGATCAGGTGCAACGGCTTTTTCATTTTCAGTGGTGCGTTTTTCGCCGCCGGGCTTGCACCGAACGCATCAGGCACCATGCGCGCCACGCCGGACCGCCGTCTTCACCACCGGGCCTGCCGGTTTCGGGCTGCCTGCCATCGGGCGGGTGGCGACTCGACGAAGTGGACACGTCCCACGGCGCGGTGGGCGACATGCTGTTCTTCGTGCAGCTCCCCGACGCGACCGAGGCGGATCGCATCGCCGGGCAGGCGCGGGCGTCGTGCCGTTCGCTCGGCCTGGCCGACAGGCCGGTGCACGTCACGCTGCATGCGGGTGGGCACCACGGGGGGCGCGGCGGCCGCCGCGTGACGGCGAGGCGTTTCCGGCACGTTCGACCGGGTCATGGGCTACCCGCGCCGTGCCCGAACCGGCGATCGACCCGGTGCAGTGGACGGCGCGGCGCCAGGTGCTCGTCCTGAGCCACGTGGGGGCGAGTCACCACCCGTGGATCGACCAGCGGGTGCTGCGCGAGGTGTGCTGATCAGCGCTCGCGTAGCACCTTCGCCAGCTCCCGCTTGCCTTGTTGCCGCTCGCCGGAGCGGCTCTTGCGATGCTTGCCGGCCTTGCGCCGGGCCGCCGGGGCGACCAGCGGGTTGCGCGGCTTCGGTGCCGGGATGCGCAGCTTGTGCTTGCGTAGGGAAGGCATGGTGCGATGGTCCGTGCGTGTCTCACTGCCTGGCCGGTGCCGCGACGGCCTTGGCCTGCCGCGGGCGCGGCAGCAGCCCGGTGGCCAGCGCGGTGCCGAGCAGGATCACTGCGCTGCCGAGCAGCATCGCGAGAGTCACGCGTTCGGCGAGGAACACCCAGCCCCACAGCACCGCGAAGGCCGGCACGAGGAAGGTGACCGAGATGGCGTTGGCCGGGCCGATGCGCGCGATGAGCCGGAAGAACATGATGTAGGCCACGCCGGTGCACAGCAGCGCGAGCGCCAGCGTCGCACCCCAGGAGCGCGCCGACGGCGTCTCGGCGGGCCACCAGATGGCGGCGGGCACCGCGAGGAACAGCGCCGCGGCCACCTGGGTGCCCGTGGCCACGACCAGCGAGGGCACGCCCGTGAGGTGGCGCTTCACGTAGCTGGCCGACAGTCCGTAGCAGAAGGTCGCGGCCAGGCAGGCGAGCACCGCCCAGCGGTCGAGGTGGCGCCGGCCTTGAAGCTGGCCTTGTCCCACGCCAGGCCCAGCACCCCGGCGAAGCCGATCGCCAGCCCGACCATGCGCCACGGGGTGGGGCGGTCCTTCAGCCACACCCAGGCCACCAGCGCGCCGAAGAGCGGGGTGGTGGCATTGAAGATCGACGACAGTCCGGCGGTGATCGACAGGGCCGCATAGCTGAAGCACAGGAAGGGCAGGCCGCTGCTGAACAGTCCGGCGACGGCCAGGTGCGCGGCGTGCCGGCGCAGCAGGTGCAGCTGACCGTACAGCGCGAGCAGCGGCACCAGCAGCAGGCTGGCGCCGGCCACGCGCAGGGCCGCCAGCGCGACCGGGCCGAATTCCCCGGCGCCGATGCGCATGAACAGGAAGGACGAGCCCCAGATGGAGGCCAGCAGCAGGAGTTCGAGCAGGTCGCGGGGTTTCATGCGTTCAGAGGGCCAGCACGCCTTCCAGGCGCAGCAGTTCGATCTTGCGTTCCAGTCCCCCGGCGTAGCCGGTCAGGCTGCCGCTGCTGCCGATGACGCGGTGGCAGGGCACGATGATGGACACCGGGTTGCGGCCGACGGCGGCCCCCACGGCCCGGGTGGCCGTCAGGCTGCCGAGCTGCTCGGCGATGCGCCGGTAGGTCCAGGTGACACCATACGGCACGCGCAGCAGCGCGTCCCAGACGGTGCGCTGGAACGGTGTCCCGTGCAGGTCGAGCGGCACCTCGAACTCGCGCCGCTGGCCGCGCCAGTATTCGTCGAGCTGCCGTTCCACGTCGGCGAACAACGGGTCGCCGCCGTCCTGCGGGACGGCCAGGGTGCCAGGATGGTCTTTCTGGCCGGCAAACCAGAGGCCGGCCAGCCCGCGTTCCGTGCGGGCCAGCAGGATCTCGCCGAGCGGCGAGGCGATGCGGTGCTGTGCGATATGGCGGGATGGGTTCATCGGGACGGACTCCCAAGGGAAATGGGTTGGGCCAGCGCGTGCCACAGCCGCAGCACCGCGTAGGAGCGCCACGGCCGCCACGCCTGCGCGCGCGCCTCGGCCTCGCGGGCGCTGCAGTTCATGGCCTTGAGCACGGCCACGTCGCCGGGCGGGAAGGCGTCGGGCCATGCGAGCGCGCGCATCGCGATGTAGTGCGCGGTCCAGGGGCCGATGCCGGGCACGGCCTCGAGCGCGGCGATCAGCGCGGAGGCGGGCTCGCCGGCGTGCAACCGGGCCTGCAGCGCGTCCCACTGCCGGGCCAGCGCGATGATGGCGGCAGCGCGCTGGCGCACGATGCCGAGCGCACCCAGGTCCGCCGGCTGCAGTGCGGCGAGCTGGCGCGCTGCAGGGAACAGTCGGCTCACCTCGGCCGCCCACGGCGTGGCCACCGGCTCGCCCCAGGCCTGCGCCAGCCGGGTGGCCAGCGTGCGCGCGGCCGCGACCGTCACCTGCTGGCCCAGCACGGCGCGTACCGCCAGCTCGAAGGCGTCGAGCGCGCCCGGCAGTCGGATGCCGGATCCGGGCAGGTCGCGCAGCGCGAGGTCGATCGCATCCGGCACGGCGTCCAGGTCGAGCCAGCGCCGGACGGCGCGGATCAGCGTCGCACTGGCCGGCGCGAACTGCGGCGCGAGATCGACGCGCACCAGCGGCCGCTGCGCGACGAACTGCACCTGCAGCCAGCCGTGCAGCTCGCGGTCGTCGCAGCGCAGGCGCAGCGAACGGCGGATCGTCGTGTCCCCGACCGATTCGACGCCCGGGATCGCGCGCTGCGACAGGAAGCGCAGCATGGCCCCGCGATCATAGGGCTCGCGGAACGCGAGATGCAGCGTGAGGGCGTCGGCGGACGAGGCGCGCGGCCCGCTGCGCCGTCGCAGCGTGCTGGGATTGAGGCGGTACCGCTCGACGAAGGCGGCGTTGAAGCGGCGCAGGCTCGTGAAGCCCGCCGCCAGCGCCACCTGGGTGACCGGCAGGTCGGTGTCGGTCAGCAGCTGCTTGGCCAGCAGCAGGCGGCGCGTCAGCAGGTATTGCAGCGGCGTCACGCCGTGTTCGGCGACGAAGATCCGGCGCAGGTGCCGGTCCGTGATGCCCAGCGTGCGCGCCAGCGTCTCGACGCTGGCCTTGCCGCCCGAGGCGGCATGCTGGTCGAGCCAGTGCGCGGCCTGCTGCGCCAGGGTGCGCGAGGCGTCCATGACGGTCCAGGGCTCGGTGCGGCCGGGGGCGATCTCGGGCCGGCACTTGAGGCAGGGGCGGAACCGTGCCGCTTCCGCCTGGGCCGCGCTCGCGAAGAACCGGCAGTTCTCGCGTCGCGGCGTGCGCACGCGGCAGATCGGCCGGCAATACACGCCCGTGGAGGTGACCCCGACGAACAGCATGCCGTCGAAACGCGCATCGCGAGCCTTCAGGGCCAGGTAGGCGGCGTCAGCGTCGAGCATGGGTGCATTATCGGCACCGGGGCACGCCGGACTCGCCGTTTCCGGACATGTGGCCAGGCGGTGCCGCCGCGCGGGGACGGTAACCGTTGCAGACACAAGGAGCGCGCAGGCGCTCCCTACAATGCCCCACGGTCAACCGCAACAGATTCAGGGGAACACTCAGTCGTGAAAGTCACTGCATCGATCTTCAAGGCTTACGACGTACGCGGCATCGTCGGGCAGACGCTGGACGAAACCGTCGCCGAACACCTCGGACGTGCCTTCGGCACCGAGGCCCGCGCGGCCGGCGAAACGACGGTGGCGGTGGGCCGGGACGGCCGGCTGTCCGGCCCGGCGCTGGCGGCTGCGCTGATCCGCGGCTTGCGCAGCACCGGCGTCGACGTCATCGAGCTCGGGGCCGTGACCACGCCGATGACCTACTACGTGGCGGCGACCCGCTGCCGCTGCGGCATCCAGGTGACCGGCAGCCACAACCCGAAGGACTACAACGGCTTCAAGATGGTGCTGGCCGGCCGCGCGATCCACGGTGAGGAGATCCAGGCGCTGCGCCAGCGCATCGAGCGCGAGGACTACGCCAGCGGCGCGGGCGGGCTGACCCGGCTCGACGTGCTGCAGGAATACAGCGACCGCATCACCGGCGACGTGAAGCTGGCGCGCCCGATGAAGGTCGTCGTCGACTCGGGCAACGGCATCCCCGGTGCCTCGGCGCCCGGCATCCTGCGCGCGCTGGGCTGCGAGGTGATCGAGCTGTACTCCGAGGTCGACGGCGACTTCCCCAACCACCACCCGGACCCGTCCAAGCCGGAGAACCTGGCCGAGCTCATCCGCACCGTCAAGGACAGCGGCGCCGAACTGGGCCTGGCCTTCGACGGCGACGGCGACCGCCTCGGCGTGGTCACGCGCGACGGCAACATCATCTACCCCGACCGCCAGCTGATGCTGTTCGCGCAGGACATCCTGGCGCGCCATCCGGGGGCGACGGTGATCTACGACGTCAAGTGCACCCAGCGCCTGGCCTCGGTGATCCGCGAGGCCGGCGGCGTGCCGCTGATGTGGAAGACCGGGCACTCGCTGGTCAAGGCCAAGCTCAAGGAGACCGGTGCGCCGGTCGCCGGGGAGATGAGCGGGCACATCTTCTTCCAGGAGCGCTGGTACGGCTTCGACGACGCGACCTACACCGCGGCACGCCTGCTCGAGATCCTATCGCGCCACGCCGACGCGAGCGCGGTGCTCGACGCGCTGCCGACCAGCTTCAGCACGCCCGAACTCAACGTCCCCTGCGCCGAGGGGGAGCACCACCGGGTGATCGAGGAACTGCGCCGGCGCGTGGAGCAGGGCGCGCGCTTCGAAGGGGCGAAGGAGATCGTCACGATCGACGGCATCCGTGCCGAGTACGACGACGGTTTCGGGCTGGTGCGTGCGTCCAACACGACGCCGGTGCTGGTGCTGCGCTTCGAAGGGCACACCCAGGCGGCGCTGGAGCGCATCGAGATGCAGTTCCTGGCCGCGCTGCGTGCGGTCAAGCCCGACGCACAGGTGGGCGCCAGCGCCCACTGAAGCGGCCCGGCAGGCCGCGGACCGCGGGGCGGTTTCGTGGACAATCGCGCCGTGCTTTCCCGTTTCCCGATGCCCGTGCGCGGCCCCGTCGTGGCCGCTTTCCTTGCGCCCTGGCGCGCCGGAGGTCCCGCTTGAGCGCGGTGCGCCACGGCGTGGCCCGTCACGCCTATTCCCTGCTGCTGTCGCTGCTGACGCCAGCCTACCTGCTCAAGCTGTGGTGGCGCGGGCGGGAGGAGCCGCCGTACCGCCATGCGATCGCCGAACGGCTGGGCCGTTACCCGCAGCCGCCCTCGCAGGGCTGGGTCTGGGTGCACGGGGTCTCGCTGGGCGAGACGCGCGCGGCCGCCAGCCTGGTGGCCGCGCTGCGCGAGCAGCTGCCCGGCATGCGGCTGCTGCTGACCCATGGCACGGCCACCGGCCGCGAGGCCGGGCAGGCCCTGCTGCAGCCCGGCGACGTGCAGACCTGGCTGCCGTACGACACGCCGGCGGCGGTGCGGCGCTTCTTCGCGCAGTTCCGGCCGGCGGTCGGCGTGCTGATGGAAACCGAGGTCTGGCCCAACCTGCTGCACGCCGCGCGCGCGGCCGGCGTGCCGATGGTGCTGGCCAATGCGCGGCTGAGCGAGAAGAGCCTGCGCCGCGGGCAGCGGCTCGCCGCGCTGATGCGCCCGGCCGTCGAGGCGATCGACCTCGTGCTGGCGCAGACGCCGGGCGATGCCGCACGGCTGCGCGCGGCCGGCGCCGCGCAGGTCGAGGTCTGCGGCAACCTGAAGTTCGACATGAGCCCCGCGCCCGAGCTGCTCGAGCGCGGCCGCCGGTGGCGCGCCGCGCTGGGCGAGCGGGCGGTGGTGCTGGCGGCCAGCACCCGCGAAGGGGAGGAGGCGCCGTTGCTCGCGGCCTGGCAGGTGCGGTCTGCGCCGCGGCCGCTGCTGCTGCTGGTGCCGCGGCATCCGCAACGCTTCGACGAGGTGGCGCAGCAGGTGCGTGCGGCCGGCCTGCGGCTTGCACGGCGCAGCGAGACCGCCCCGCCGTCCGCGGACGCGGACGTCTGGCTGGGCGACTCGATCGGGGAGATGCCGGCCTACTACGCGGCGGCCGACGTGGCCCTGCTGGGCGGCAGCTTCGCGCCGCTGGGCGGCCAGAACCTGATCGAGGCGGCCGCCTGCGGCTGCCCCGTGGTGATGGGCCCGCACACCTTCAACTTTGCCGAGGCGGCCGAGCTGTCGCTGGAGGCGGGGGCGGCGCGCCGGGTGGCGGACCTGGAGCAAGCGGTGCCGCTGGCCTGCGCGCTGGTGGCTGCACCTGCCGAGCGCGAGGCAATGTCGCGGCAGGCGGTCGCTTTCGCCACCGCCCACCGCGGCGCCGCGCGCACGATGGCGCAGCGCATCGCGGCGCTGGTCGCGCCGCGCCTCAGGGCGCCAGCAGCGCGTTGATCGGCGCGAGGTCGTCCGGGGCCAGGACGCCGGCGGCCTGGCGCAGGCGCAGGCTGCCGACCAGCACGTTGTAGCGCGCCTGGGCCAGCTCGCTTTGCGTGTTGAACAGCTGGGTCTGGGCGTTGAGCACGTCCAGGTTCACGCGCACGCCGACCTTGTAGCCGAGCTGGGTGGCTTCCAGCGCCAGCTTGCTCGACGCTTCGGCCGCTTCCAGCGCGCGCACCTGGGCCAGGCCCGACTGCACGCTGGAGTACGCCTGGCGCGTGGCCAGCGCCACCTGGCGGCGCGCCGCGTCCAGCTCGTTGCGGGACTTTTCTTCCAGGGCCAGGGTCTCGCGCACGCGGTTCTGCACCGCGAAGCCGGCGAACAGCGGCAGGCGCAGCTGCACGCCGACGCTGGTGCTGCCGTAGTGGCCCGAGGGCTGCTGGGGGTTGTTGCTGGTCACGCTGCTGCGACCTACCTCGCCGACCAGGTCCAGCGTGGGCAGGTGCCCGGCGCGGGCCTTTTCGGTCTCCAGCTCGGCGATCTGCAGGGCGAGCGCGGCCTGGCGCACGCCGGGTGCGTTCTCGCTGCGCTGCACCCAGTCCTGTTCGGTGCCGGCCGCCAGCGAGGGCAGCGAGACCGGCGCGGCCAGCGGGCGCGGGTCGACGTCGTTGCGGCCGACCAGCTGGTTCAGCGCCGCCTGGGCGATCTCCAGGTTGTTCTGCGCCGCGATCTCCTGCGCGGTGGCCAGGTCGAAGCGGGCCTGCGCCTCGCGGGTGTCGGTGATGGTCGCGGTGCCGACCTCGAAGTTGCGCTTGGCCGAGGCCAGCTGTTCGGAGATGGCCGCCTTGTTGGCCTGCGCCGAAGCCAGCGTGTCGCGCGCGGCGAGCACGTTGAAGTAGGCCTGCGCGACGCGCACGATCAGGTCCTGCTCGGCGGTCTCCAGCCGGGCGCGGGCGATCTCCAGCGCACGCTCGGCCTGCTCGATGCTGACGCCGTTGGCGCGGTTGAAGAGCGGCTGGGTGGCCTGCAGCGCGGCCTGGCGGGTGGTGGTCTCGCGGTCGTTGCCCACCGGCGGATCGGTCTCGCTGCGGCTGATACCGGCGGACAGCCCGACGCTCGGGCGGCGCAGCGCATAGGCCTGCTCGGCGGCGTACTGGGCCGACTCGGCCTCGGCGCGCGCGGCCAGGTAGGTGGCGTCGTAGTTGCGCGCCGCGTTGTAGACCTCCAGCAGGCTCTGCGCCTGCACCGCACCGGCTGCCAGCAGGGCGACGAGGCCCCCTGCCACGGACCGCATCACGCGGCTCGACCATGGGCGGGCGGGACGGGAGGAGGGCGGTTGGACGCGCTCGAACATGGTGCTTCCTTGTTGTTGCATTTCGCGGAGGTCTCGGGACGGGCGGAACTCAGTATCGCGGCACGCCGGGGTCGACCTGCTGCGACCAGGCGTCGATGCCGCCGTGCAGGTTGACGACGTCGTCGTAGCCCTGCCGTGCAAGGTAGTGCGCCACATGCAGGCTGCGCATGCCGTGGTGACAGACGCAGACGACGGTGCGCTCGGGATCGATCTCGGACTGCCGCGCGGGGATCTCCTGCATCGGGATGTGCAGGGCGGTGGCGCGGCCGGGATCGATGGCCGCGACAGCCACCTCCCAGGGTTCGCGCACGTCCAGCAGCTGCGGCGCGTCGTCGCCGGCAGCCGTGGCGAGCAGGTCCCGGACCTCGTGAGCGGTGAGCTGGCGCAGCATCGTGGACCTCGTTCGTCTCAGGGCTGTCGGCGGCAGGCATCGCCGCGGCGGGCGGGGCCGCGCAGGCCGGGCGCCGCAGGCGGGAATGCCAGGAGGAGGGTGCCCCCGGCGGAGCCCACGTGGGGGACGGGTCGGGGGCGGTGCATCAGAACTTGAACTTGGGCGGCTCTTCGAAGCCGAGCAGCCGCGGCGCGACCGTGTCGAAGATCTCGACGGTGCGGAAGGCGTGCTCGTCCACGCGGGTGACGACCACCGCGCGCATGATCGGTTCCGTCCCGACGATGGCCGCCAGGCGGCCGCCGACCTTGAGCTGGTCCAGCAGCACCTGCGGCACGGTGGCCACCGAGCCGGAGGCGACGATGACGTCGAACGGGCCGTCGGCCTGTGGCCCGCGCGAGCCGTCGGCATGGCGCACCTCGACGTTGCCGATGCCGGCGCGCTTGAGGTTGTCGGTGGCCATCCTCGCCAGCTCGGCGTCGATCTCCAGCGTCAGCACGCGCTGCGCCTTGCGGCCCAGCAGGGCGGCCATGTAGCCCGAGCCGGCGCCGATCTCGAGCACCTTCTCGTGCGGCTGCACGTGCAGTTCCTGCAGGATGCGGGCCTCGACCTTGGGTTCCAGCATGCAGCGGCCCTGCGAGCCGCCGTCGGCCAGCGGCACGCACAGGTCCATGAAGGCCATCGAGCGGTAGGCCGCAGGGACGAACTCCTCGCGCTTGACCGCAGCCAGCAGCGACAGCACCGACTGATCCAGCACCTCCCAGGGGCGGATCTGCTGTTCGATCATGTTGAAGCGAGCTTTTTCGATGTTCATCATGTGGACCGTCCTGGAGGATGGGAGCAGGAAGGGAAAACGAGCATTTTATTTCGCCTCACCTGTCAGAACCTGTGCGGCAGGCGCCCCGCGGCCCCCGAGCTTGCGCTTGAGCCAGGTGCCCAGGTCGTCCAGGTAGCAGTAGACGACCGGCACCACGACCAGGGTCAGCAGCGACGAGGTGATCACCCCGCCGATCACCGCCTGGCCCATCGGCGCGCGCTGCTCCGAGCCTTCGGTCAGCGCGAAGGCCAGCGGCACCATGCCGAACACCATCGCCAGCGTCGTCATCATGATCGGACGCAGGCGCACCCGGGCGGCCATCAGCAGGGCCGCCTCGCGGTCGAGTTGCCGCCCGTCCAGCCCCTCGGCGCTGTGGCCTTCGCGGGCGCGGTTGGCGAAGTCGACCAGCAGGATCGCGTTCTTGGTCACCAGGCCCATCAGCATGATCACGCCGATGATCGAGAACAGGTTCAGCGAGGAGCGGAACAGCAGCAGGATCAGCACCACGCCGATCAGCGTCAGCGGCAGCGAGGACATCAGCGCGATGGGCTGCAGGAAGCTCTTGAACTGCGAGGCGAGGATCATGTAGATGAAGATCACCGCCAGCGCCAGCGCCGACAGCGCGTAGCCGAACGATTCCTGCATGTCCTTGGTGGAGCCGCCGAAGCGCGAGCGGTAGCCGGGCGGGAAGGCCTGTTCCGCCAGCACGCGGCGGATGTCGGCCGAGACCTCGCCGAGCGAGCGGCCCGAGACGTTCGCGGTGATCTCGACCTCGCGGCTGAGGTCGCGCCGGTTGATCTGCGTCGGCCCGGAGGAGGGCACCACGTCGGCCACCTGCGACAGCCGCACGATGCGCGTGCTGCCGTCGGCCGCCGGCACCGTCAGGCCCAGGCGCGCGATGTCGGCCAGGGCCTGGCGCGAGTCGGGGCGCAGCCGCACCTTGACGTCGTAGCTCTGGTCGTCGGCAGCGCGCCAGTTGCCGGTGGTCTCGCCCGCCACCAGCGCGCGCAGCGTCGCGGTGATGCTGCCCACGCCCAAGCCCAGGTCGGCGGCCGCCTCGCGGCGGACGTTGACGTCCACCGTCGGCTTGTCGTCCTTCATGGAGGTGTCGATGTCGACCAGCCCGGGGATCTCGCGCAGCCGGGCGAGCAGGTCGCGGGTCAGGCGCTGCAGCTCCTGCAGGTCGGTGCCCTGGATCGACAGCGAGATGGGTTTCTGCCCGCCCACCGGGTCGAGCAGGCCGACGTGGGTGACCGTGATGCCCGGCACGCGCGCCAGGCGCTCGCGCAGCTCCACCGACATGCGGTCCACGTCGCGCGTGCGCTGGTCGCGGTCGACCAGGCGCACGTAGGCGGTCGCGTAGTTCTTCCCCTGGGCGGCACCGGTGTTGATCGTCATCAGCGTGTAGCGCACCTCGGGGTACTCGCGCAGGATGGCGTCGACCTGGCGCGCCTTGGCCTCGGTGACCTCGATCGACGAGCCGGCCGGCGTGTAGAAGCTGACGGTGGTCTCCGAGAAGTCGGCCTTGGGCACGAACTCGGTGCCCAGCACCGGAACCAGCGCGAAGCTGGCCACCAGGGTGGCGAGCGCGATGCCGAGCGTGGCGGCCTTGTGCTTCAGCGACCAGCCGAGGATGTGCTGGTAGACCTCGCCCAGCCAGTGCGAGAAGCGGTCCACCGCGGCGGTCAGCCGCCCCAGCGTGCGGTCGTACAGCGATGCCGGCTTGCCGCCGCTGCCGCCGTGCACCGCCGGGTCGTGCCAGACGCTGGAGAGCATCGGGTCCAGCGTGAAGCTGACGAACATCGAGATCAGCACCGCCGCGACGATGGTGATGCCGAACTGGTGGAAGAAGCGGCCGATGATGCCGCCCATGAAGCCGATAGGCAGGAACACCGCGACGATGGACAGCGTGGTGGCCAGCACCGCCAGTCCGATCTCCTGCGTGCCGTCCAGCGCCGCCTGGCGCGCATCCTTGCCCATCTGGGCATGGCGCACGATGTTCTCGCGCACGACGATGGCGTCGTCGATCAGCAGGCCCACGCACAGGCTCAGCGCCATCAGCGTGATCATGTTGATCGAGAAGCCGAACCAGTACATGAACAGGAAGGTGCCGATCAGCGCGATCGGCAGGGTCAGGCCGGTGATGACCGTCGAGCGCCACGAGTTGAGGAACAGGAAGACGATCAGCACCGTCAGCACCGCGCCCTCGATCAGCGTCTGGCGCACGTTCTGGACCGCGACGCGGATCGGGCGCGCGTTGTCGCGCACCACCTCGACCGCCATGCCGGGCGGCAGTTCGGGCCGCAACGCCTCGACCACGGCGTTCAGGCCGTCGACCACGTCGATGGTGTTCTCGCCCTGGGCCTTGAGCACGTCCAGTGCCAGCGTGCGCTGGCCGTTGTAGAGCGCCAGGCTCTCGAGCTCCTGCGGGCCGTCGACCACGTCGGCGACCTGCCACAGCTTCACCGGCACGATGCTGCCGTTGGCCACCTTGCGCGCGACGACGATCTGCTTGAAGTCCTCGGGCCGCTGCAGGCGCCCGGTGACCTGCACCACGCGCTCGCTCTCGAGCGAGCGCAGCGCGCCGGCAGGCAGGTCCTGGTTCTCGGTGCGCACCGCGCTGATGACCTGGTCGACGCTGACGCCCAGCGCCTCCATCGCGTCGGGGCGCAGGTAGATGTTGATCTCGCGCTTGACGCCGCCCACCAGCGTCACCGAGCCGACGCCGCGCACGTTCTCGAGCCGCTTCTTGACCACCTGGTCGGCGTAGGTGGTCAGGTCCACCGGGCTGCGCGAGCCGTCGGGGGACGTCAGCGCCAGCGTGTAGATCGGGCGCGAGGCCGGGTCGAAGCGCAGCACGCGCGGCTCCTCGACCTCGTCGCGCAGCGTCGGGCGGATCGCGGCGATCTTCTCGCGCACGTCCTCGGCGGCCTTGCGGCCGTCGACATCGAGGTTGAACTGGATGATGACCACCGAGCTGCCGTCATAGGAGCGCGAGTACAGCTCGTTGATGCCGGCGATCGAGTTGACCGCCTCCTCGATCTTCTTGCTGACCTCGGTCTCGACGATCTCCGGCGAGGCGCCGGGGTAGTCGACCTGCACCACGACGATCGGGAACTCGATGTCCGGGAACTGGTCGACCTTGAGCCGCTGGTACGAGAACACCCCGAGGACCACGAAGGCGAGCATCACCATCGTGGCGAGCACGGGGTTGGCGATCGAGACGCGGGTGAACCACATGGCCGGTGCCGCGCGTCAGTGGCTGGAGGCCGGCGCCACGGCCGTCAGCTTGACCGGGGTGCCGTCGCGCACCAGGCCGACGCTGCCGGCCAGGATGCGCTCGCCCGCCTGCAGGCCTTCGGTCACGATCACCAGCGGCGGGCCGCCGGCCTCGGTGGAGCCGCGCGCGCCCAGCGTGACCGGCCGCTGCAAGACGCGCCCGTCGGCCACCACGAGCACGTAGGGCAGGGGCTGGTCCAGCCGTACTGCCGATTCGGGGATCGCGACCGCTTCCTGGCGTTCCAGCTCCAGCGTGCCGGTCGCGAACAGCCCGTGGCGCAGGTCCGGGTGCGCCTCGACCGCGAAATAGACCATCACCGCGCGCGTGCCGGGCTGGGTGCCGGGGTTGATGCGCGCCACCCTGGCGCGCACCGGCTCGGCCAGGCCGTCGACCTTCAGCAGGGCCTGCTGCCCGATGCGCACCGCACCGACGTCCTCGGGCGCGAGCGCCGCGGCCAGCTCGATCTCGGACAGGTCCACCACCTCGAGCAGCTTGGTGTCCACGGCGACGCGCTCGCCCGGCTGCACCAGGCGCTGGGCGACCTGCCCGGCGATCGGTGCGCGCAGCACCGTGTCCTCCATGGCCTTGCGCGCCAGGTCGATGTTCGCCTGCGCGGCCAGCAGCGACGCGCGTGCCGCCGCGGCGTTGGAGACCGAGGTGTCCAGGGCGTTCTTCGAGATGAAGCCCTGCTCGACCAGTGCGCGGTTGTTGGCCAGCGTGCGCTCGGCGATGTCCAGCTGCGCCTGCGCCGAAGCCGCCTGCTCGCGCGCCTGGCGCAGCCGCGCGGCGTATTCGGTGTCGTCCAGGCGGCCCAGCACCTGCCCGGCGCGGACGGTGTCGCCCTCGCGCACGCTCAGCTCGCGCACCTCGGCGGCGACCTTGGCCTTGACCACCGCCGTCTGCACCGCCTTGACCTCGCCGGAGATCGCCAGCGTGCGCACCAGCGATTGCCTTTGCACCTCGATCACGTCGGTCGCGGCGAGGTCCAGCGTCGGCTGGGCGCGCGGCACCGCCGCCTGGACCTGCTCGGCCTTGCGGGCCGACAGGCCGCGCCCGACCAGCAGCGCCAGCAGCAGGATCAGCAGCAGGGGCAACGCCCATTTCAACGCGCGTTTCAAGGTCTTGTCTCCGTGGTCATGGGGGCTGCGGCGAGGGGGGCGGGTCAGGCGGTGCGTGCCAAGAGGCCCTGCAGCATCAGGTCGAGGTGATTGTCGATGAAGCGCCGCGGATCGTGCACGATGGCGTCCGCCGAGGGGCAGGCGCCGATCGAGTGCTTGTGCAGGCACAGCATCAGCAGCGGAAAGATCAGCGAATGCGCCGTGTCCAGCGGGTTCGGGGTGGTGCGGAACTCGCCGCGGTCCACGCCGCGCTGCAGCAGGCGCACCAGCAGGCGCTCGCCCGGCTCGATGACTTCCTGCGCATAGAAGGCGGCCAGGTCGGGGAAGTTGCGCACCTCGGTGATGATCAGCTTGAAGATGCCGGACGCCTGCGTGGCGCCGACCTGCTCCCACCAGGTGGCCGCGGCCAGGCGCATCAGGTCGGCGGTGGAGCCCTCGAACTGGTCGACCAGGTCGTCGACCTGCGAGATCGTCAGCGTCAGGTTGTGGCGGATCACCGCCTTGAGCAGTTCTTCCTTGCTCGGGAAGTACAGGTAGACCGTGCCCTTGGAGACGCCTGCCCGCGCGGCGACGTCGTCCATCTTGGTGGCGGCAAAGCCCTTCTCGACGAACAGGTCCAGCGCTGCATCCAGCAGCTCCTGCGGACGGGCTTCCTTGCGCCGGCGGCGCGACGGCCCCGGTTCGGCGGGCGCGGGAGCAGGGGAGGTGGACAACATGGGGAAATAAATGACTGACTGGTCAGTAATGTATCTCCGGGGGGCGAACGGGTCAAGGAAGCGGCTGTCAAGCCCCGGGCGGGGCGACCCCCCTACCCGGGCGGGCGGTTGCGAAGCGCAACGGTCTGGCGCCGACCGCTCGGTATCATGCCCGCGTCTTGCACGAGAGGGGTCGGTTTGGACATCGTTCTGCTGTTGAAGGCTGCCGTGATGGGCATCGTCGAAGGACTCACCGAGTTCCTGCCCATTTCCTCCACCGGCCACCTGATCCTCGCGTCCTCGCTGCTCGACTTCACCGGCGACACCGTCAAGGTGTTCGACATCGCGATCCAGACCGGCGCCATGCTGGCGGTGGTCTGGGAGTACCGCGCGCGGCTGGCCGCCACCGTGCGGGGCATCGGCCATGACCTGCGGGCGCGGCGCTTCGCGGCCAACGTGGTGATCGCCTTCCTGCCGGCGGTGGCCGTCGGGCTGCTGTTCGGCGGCTGGATCAAGGAGCACCTGTTCTACCCGGTGCCGGTGGCGGTCGCCCTGATCGCCGGCGGCTTCGTCATCCTGTGGATCGAGCGCCGGCACCGGCACCTGTACGGCGAGCGCGACCTGGAAGGCGCACGCCTGGCGCGCGTCGAGACCGTCGACGACATGACCGCGCTGGATGCCCTGAAGGTCGGGCTGCTGCAGTGCTTCGCGCTGATCCCCGGCACCAGCCGCTCGGGCGCGACCATCATGGGCGCCATCGTGCTGGGCTTCTCGCGCAAGGCCGCCACCGAGTTCAGCTTCTTCCTCGGCATTCCCACGCTGACCGGCGCAGGCGTCTACTCGCTGTGGAAGCAGCGCGACCTGCTCAGCTGGGGCGACGTGCCGATGTTCACGGTCGGCACCGTGCTGTCGTTCGTCAGTGCCCTGCTGTGCATCCGCTGGCTGATCCGCTATGTCTCCAGCCACGACTTCGTGCCGTTCGCGTGGTACCGGCTGGTGTTCGGTGCGCTGATCCTGCTGACCGCCTGGACCGGCTGGATCGAGTGGCACGGGCAGGGCTGAGCCGGCCCGCGCCGGGTCAGACGCGCCGGAACACCAGGTCCCACACCCCGTGGCCGAGACGCAGGCCGCGCTTCTCGAACTTGGTCTGCGGCCGGTACGCCGGCCGCGGCGCGAAGCCGGCTGCGGTGTTCTGCAGCTCGGGGCAGGCTGACAGCACCTCCAGCATCTGCTGGGCGTAGGGCTCCCAGTCGGTCGCGCAGTGCAGGTAGCCGCCCGGTGCCAGGCGCGTGACCAGCTGCGCGACGAAGGGCGGCTGGATCAGCCGGCGCTTGTGGTGGCGCTTCTTGTGCCAGGGGTCGGGGAAGAAGATGTGCACGCCGGCCAGCGAGGCGGGCGGGATCATGTGCTGCAGCACCTCGACCGCGTCGTGCTGCACGATGCGCAGGTTGGTGAGCCCCTGCTCGCCGATGTGCTTGAGCAGGGCGCCCACACCCGGTTCGTGGACCTCGCAGCCGATGAAGTCATGCTGCGGCTGCAGCGCGGCAATGTGCGCGGTGGCATCGCCCATGCCGAAGCCGATCTCCAGGATCACCGGGGCCTGGCGACCGAAGACGGCGGCGAAATCGAGCGGCGCTTCGCGGTAGGGCAGGATGAAGCGCGGCCCCAGCGTCGCGAGCGCGCGGGCCTGGCCTTCGGTGGTGCGACCGGCCCGCATCACGTAGCTGCGGATCGTGCGCGGATGCTCGACTCGGGCCGGCGCGGCGGCGGCCTCGTTCGGGGTTTTTTCGTGCTCTTGTGCCATGGACGCGCATTGTGCCCGTCTCTATAATTGCCGCCGCATGCGGGTGTAGTTCAATGGTAGAACGCCAGCTTCCCAAGCTTGATACGAGGGTTCGATTCCCTTCACCCGCTCCAGAGGTTTCCCGGGCCGTTGCAGCGTTGCTTCTCCTGGGCGACGCCGCAGCGTCCTGACGACCCTGCTTAGCGCGGGCCGCCGCTGAGGCTTGCCAGCAGTACCGCCTTCAGCGATCTTTTTTGGCACAAAGGTCCGCCGCCCGAGTTTCTTCCTGCCTTTTCCTCCCCTCCTTTCTCCTCCCCGAGCGGCTGCAGTCGGCCTGGCGATGGGGCCTGGGCATGACCCTGGCGACCCCGCAGCGATCCTTGCCCGCGAACTCTGCCTGGTAGTACGTCGTCGATGAGTTGGTTGTTGCAAGGTCGCGCAAGCAAAGCAGACTGGAATTCCCGGAACCCCCCCGCCACCGCACCGACCGCCTGGTCCGTCGAGCGCCTCGTGCTCGTCGTGGTCGCGCTGCTGGTGATCTTCGGCAACCTGCCGTTCTGGCACGCCACGCTCGCCGGGCGCAGCTTCGCCGAGGCATCCACGTGGAAGTTCACCGTGGCTGCGGCGCTGGCGATCGCCTGGCTGCACGTGGTGCCGCTGCTGCTGCTGGGCACCCGCCGGACGGTGCGGCCGTTGCTCGTCCTGCTGGTGGTGGTCACCGCGGTGGCGCAGCACATGATGCGGCAGTACGGCGTGGTGCTCGATCCGCCGATGCTGCGCAACACGCTGCGCACCGACGTCGCCGAGGCGTCCGAGCTGATTTCGCCCTGGCTGCTGGCCAACGTCGCGGTCGCGCTGGTCGTGGCCGCGCTCATCTGGCGCGTGCCGCTGCGCGAGCGGCCCTGGCGCCAGGCGCTGGGGGCACGGGCGATGGCGCTGCTGGGCGTCAGTGCCGTCGGCGTGGCCGCGCTGCTGCTCGGCTTCCAGGACTTCTCGTCGACGATGCGCAACCAGAAGGAGCTGCGCTACCGGATCTCGCCGGGCAACGTGGTCTATTCGACGGCGCGCGTGCTGGTCGAGGACCTGCGCGAGGCGACCCGCACGCCCGAGCCGCTGGCGCCGGCGCGCCTGGCCGACCCCGCGCCGGACCAGAAGCCCCGGCTGCTCGTGCTGATCGTCGGGGAGACGGCGCGCGCGATGAACTTCTCGCTCAACGGCTACGAGCGCGAGACCAACCCCGAGCTTGCGAAGCGCCCGGTCATCAACTTCCCGCAGACCGAGGCCTGCGGCACCTCCACCGAGGTGTCGCTGCCGTGCATGTTCTCCTCGCTGGGGCGTGCCGGCTACAGCAAGGCGCGCGCACGTGCCAGCGAGTCGCTGGTCCAGCTGCTGGCGCGCGTGGGCATGCGCGTGGTCTGGCTCGACAACCAGAGCGGCTGCAAGCGGGTGTGCACGGGCGTCGAGTACCGCCGGTTCAGCGACGAGCGGATCGTCTCGCCGCTGTGCGAGGGCAGCCGCTGCCTCGACGGCCTGCTGGTCGAGGAGCTGGGCAAGCTGATCCAGGTCGCCGAAGGCGCGCCGCCGCGCGATACCGTCGTCGTGCTGCACCAGCTGGGCAACCACGGCCCGGCGTACGCGAAGCGCTATCCCCGCGAGTTCGCCCGCTTCCAGCCCGAGTGCACCAAGGTGGAGCTGCGCGACTGCAGCCGCGACGAGATCGTCAACGCCTACGACAACGCCATCCTCTACACCGACCACCTGATCGCCTCGGTCATCGACATGCTGGCCGCGCAGGAAGCGCGCTACGACGTCGGCATGATCTACGTGTCCGACCACGGCGAGTCGCTGGGCGAGAAGGGGCTGTACCTGCACGGCATGCCGTACGCCATCGCGCCACGGGAGCAGCTGGCCGTGCCGATGATCTGGTGGCTGGGCGGCAGCGGCGTGCGCGGCTGGCAGGGCCTGGACGAGGCCTGCCTGCGCCGGCGCGCCAGCCAGCCCGCGAGCCACGACCACCTGTTCCATTCGATGCTGGGGCTGCTGCGCGTCGAGACCACGCGCTACGTCGCGGACCGGGACCTGGTCAGCCCCTGCCGGCAGGAGCGCAGTGCACTATGAGCGTCGTCAATCCCCACAAGGGCCGCGTCGGCCTGCCTCGCCTCGTCCATGCGCTGGGCCATTCGATGGCCGGGCTGAAGGTGGCATTCCGGGACGAGAGCGCGTTCCGCCAGGAGGTGCTGGCCGCGCTGGTGCTCGCGCCGCTGGCGTGCTGGCTGGCGGGTGACTGGAAGGAGCTCGTGCTGCTGCTCGGCTCGCTGCTGCTGGTGCTGATCGTCGAGCTGCTCAACTCGGGGCTGGAGGCGGCCATCGACCGCATCTCCTACGAGCACCACGAGCTGTCCAAGCGCGCCAAGGACCTGGGCAGCGCCGCGGTGCTGGTGGCGCTGGTGCTGTGCGGCCTGGTCTGGGGCCTGGCGCTGTGGGCGCGCCTGTCCTGACCCCGCGCCCAATCCGCACTGCCGCGCAAGCTTATTGAGCCGCCCGGCTTGCCCCGCCGGTGGGGCTTGCCTACACTGGCGGCCATGTCGAACCACCCGCTGTCCTTCCTGCCCATGCAGGCGCTGCCCGTCCAGGTGCAGGCGCGCGGCTGGTGGTGCGCGCCTTCGCGCGCGCGTGTCGCCACCCAGGCTCCCGTGCTCGCCGCACATCCCTGAGCCCGGCGACCATCCCCACCCGCAGCGCTAACTCTCTCTCCAGGTCGCCGGGCATCCATAGCGCCCCTGGCCCATTGCGGCCATCGTTCCCGCTTGCTGGAGTGCGACATGGAAGTGCTGGCGCAAGAGCGTCTTCTCACCGGGCTGGACCACGCCCGATTGTCCTCGCTGCTGTTCAAGCCGCGCTTCGCGGCGAGCCTGCCGGCCGGCTTGGCCGAGACCGCGCGCGAGCTGCTCGACTTCGCCCGGGTGGTCGATGCCACCCAGGTCGACCCCGACATCGTGACGATGCGCTCGCGCGTCATCGTCGAGCGGCCCGGCATTGGCGAGATCAACCTCTGCCTCGTCTACCCCTCCGAAGCCGACCCCGACAGCGGCTGCATCTCGGTGCTCACGCCGCTGGGCCTGAGCCTGCTCGGTGCGCGCGTCGGCCAGGTCATCACCTGGACCGGGCCGGACCAGCGCGAGCACTCGGCCAAGGTGCTGCGCATGGTCTACCAGCCCGAATCGGCCGGCGACTACGCCGTGTGAGGAACGGCGCGGGCCCGGCAACGGGCCCGCGTTCCGGTCCGCATCCGACGGGAGGAACGAGATGGCACGCATCCTGGCGTGGGCCGCGCCGCCGCACGGGCGGCAGGCGGTGGTCCGGGGCCGGCAGCTGGCGCAGGCCCTGGGCTGCGAGCTGCAGGTGGTCGACGCCGCACGCACGCCGGCGACGACCGGCGACGCACTGGCCCTGGTGGTTGTCGGAGCGCCGGCGACGCTGGAACGCGCTGCGGCGTTCGCGGCGGCGGCGACCTGCCCGGTGCTGCACGGGCGCGTGCAGGACGGCCGGCCTGCGCCGCAGCGCGCGTTGATGGTGTTGCCGGCGCAGGGCGGGGCGCTCGACGTCGAGGCCGCGTTGCGCGTGGCGTCGCTGCGCGAGCTGTGCGTGCTGCAGCTGGTCGACGAGGCCGAGCTCAAGGCGATGCAGCTGGCGGGCCTGTCGCTGTCGGCCCTGCTCGACCACCTGCGCGCGCGGCGCGAGCGCCTCGAGGCGCGCGTGCGGCGCGCGGCGCGCCTGCCCGACGGGGCGGTGCGCGTGCACCAGCGTACCGCCGGCGACTTCTTCGAGGCCCTGCGCGGCCATGCGGCGCGGCTGCGGCCGCAGCTGCTGATCGTGCCCGGGAGGCTGCCGTTCAGCTGGCGCCGCCCGTTTCCTGCGGCCCGCCTGCGCCACCTGCTGCGCAGCGCCGGGGCCGACGTGTTGACGATACCCCTGCAGCGGCGCGAAGCGTGCGCCGCTGCCTGGCCAGTGAGGTCACGATGGACATCTCGCCCGATCTGATCCGCGCCAAGCGCCCCTGCGCGGCCGGCTACCGCTGGTACCTGCGCAGCGGCCGGCATGACGCGTCATACCTGGAACTCATGCAGGCCCTGGTCGAGGACGGCCGGCCGGGTGACGCGGTGTGGCTGCTCTCGCAGTTCGGCCCGACCGACGACGTGCTCGACGTCGACGAGCTGTACGACGACACGCTGGTGTTCCCCGGCACGGTGCGCGTCAGGGGCAACGTCGACGTCACCGGGACGATCTGCGTCGGCGGCCGCTTGCTCGCGGGCGGTGGCGTGCGCTGCGGCGGCGAGCTGCACGTGCGCGAGGCGCTCGAGTGCGGCGGTGCGGTGCAGGCCGCAGGCGAGATCCGCTGCGCCGCGTTGAAGGCCGGCATGTCGGTGCGCGCGGCGTCGCTGCACTGCGGTGGCTCGCTGCGCGTGGCCGCGTCGCTGGAGCTGGCCGGCGACCTGGTCGTCGCGGACCAGGCGCATGTCGGCGGCGGGCTGCAGGCGGGCGGCCACGTCGAGGCGGCCAAGGGCCTGTACCTGGGCGAGGACAGCGAGGTCGCGCGCAGCCTGCGCGTTGGCCACGGCGTGCTGTGCAAGGGCTCGCTGGTGTGCCGCGAGGCGCTGGTGGTCGGCTGGGGCATCAAGGCCACCGGCGACGTGATCGGCGGGCGCGCGATCCAGGTGGGCGAGAGCCTGCTGGCCGGCGGCGAAGTGCGCGCCGGCGAGGGCTACGGCATCTACGCGGGGCTGAGCGCCCGCGAGGCCGACTGGGAACACAGCGGGCGCGTCACCTGCCCGCGACGCCCGGCCGCGCTGCTCAGCGGCATCTGGTACCCGCTGTCCCATGAGGTTTGACGTCCATTACACCGACGCGATGGTCGAGCGCGACCTGCGCGACGCGCAGGCCCGCCTGCTCGAAGCCGGGCTGCTGGCCGGGGACGCGTGGCGGCCGACCATCGTCTGCGACGTCAGCTGGCTCGCGCGCGAGACGCCGGAGCACCGCTTCGTCTACCTGAAGGACGCGCGGCTGGACAGCGTCGTGGGCGTGTTCTCGTTCCAGTCCTCGCGGCCGCGGCGCAGCAGCGCGGCGGTGGAGGTGCCGCACGCGAAGCTGCGGCGCGCCTACCGCGGCTTCGGGCTGGCCAGCTGGGTGTATGGCTGCGCGCTGGACAGCGGCGTGTGCCTGGTCAGCAGTGCACGCCAGTCGCCGGCCGCGGGGCGCCTGTGGCAGGCGCTGACGCGTCGCTACGCGCATGGCTATGTGTGGGTCGAGCGCCGCTCGATGCGCTACCTCGGCACGGAACTGAGCGAGGCGCAGAAGGCGCAGCTGGCGGTGCGCATGATGCTGCACGGCCCGCGCTATCCGCTCGAGGCGCTGTTCGAGGCGCCGCGCCAGGGCCTGCGGCGCCAGGGCTGAGGGCAGGGGCGCAGCGCGGCGCCCCCGGGGCTCACTTCTGGATGTCGCCCAGGCACAGGTACTTGATCTCGACGTAGTCGTCCATGCCGTGGTGCGAACCCTCGCGGCCCAGGCCGGACTGCTTGACGCCGCCGAACGGCACCTCGGCCACCGCGACCAGTCCGGTGTTGATCCCGACCATGCCGTACTCGAGCGCCTCGCCGACGCGGAAGATGCGACCGATGTCGCGGCTGTAGAAGTAGCTCGCCAGCCCGAACTCGGTGTCGTTGGCCAGCGCGATCACTTCCTCCTCGGTCCTGAAGCGGATCACCGGGGCCACCGGGCCGAAGGTCTCCTCGCGCGAGCACAGCATGTCGGGCGTCACGTCGGCCAGCACGGTGGGCTCGAAGAAGCGGCCCTGCAGGCGCTTGCCGCCGGTGAGCACGCGCGCGCCCTTGCCGACGGCATCGGCCACGTGGCGCTCGACCTTGGCGATCGCGTTGTCGTCGATCAGCGGGCCCTGCTGCACGCCGTCCTCGAAGCCGTTGCCCACGCGCAAGGCCTTGGCCTTCTCGGCCAGCTTCGCGACGAACGCCTCGTAGATGCCGTCCTGGGCATAGATGCGGTTGGCGCAGACGCAGGTCTGCCCGGCGTTGCGGTACTTGCTCTGCATCGCGCCCTCGACCGCGCTGTCGAGGTCGGCGTCGTCGAACACGATGAAGGGCGCGTTGCCGCCCAGCTCCAGCGACAGCTTCTTGATGGTCGGCGCGCACTGCTGCATCAGGATGCGGCCGACCTCGGTCGAGCCGGTGAACGACAGGTGCCGCACGGTGTCGCTGGCGCACATGACCTTCCCGACCTCGACCGAGCCTTCGGCGTCGGCCGTGACCACGTTCAGCACCCCGGGCGGGATGCCGGCACGCACCGCCAGCTCGGCCGTGGCCAGCGCCGACAGCGGCGTCTGCTCGGCCGGCTTGATCACCACCGGGCAGCCGGCGGCCAGCGCCGGGGCGACCTTGCGGGTGATCATCGCGATCGGGAAGTTCCACGGCGTGATCGCCGCGCACACGCCGATCGGCTGCTTGATGACGACGTAGCGCTTGTTCGGGTCGGTGGTCGGGATGGTCTCGCCGTAGACGCGCTTGGCCTCCTCGGCGAACCACTCGATGAAGCTGGCCGCGTAGGCGACCTCGCCGCGGGCCTCGGCCAGCGGCTTGCCCTGCTCGGCGGTCATGATGCGCGCCAGGTCCTCGGCGTGCTCGCGCAGCAGGTGGAACCACTTCATCAGGATCGCCGCGCGCGCCTTGGCGGTCTGCGCGCGCCAGCCGGCCCAGGCCCGGTCGGCGTCGGCGATCGCCTGTTCGGCCTCGGCCGCCCCCAGGTTGGCCACCTCGGCCAGCTTCAGCCCGGTGGCCGGGTCGTGCACGGCAAAGCGCCGGGTGCCGGCCACCCAGGCGCCGTTGATCAGCGCGTCGGTCTTGAGCAGGCCAGGGTCTTTCAGGCTGGCCAGCGGGGAGGTCTTCATGTCCATGTTCGCGGGCTCCTCGGCGGGATGCAGGACGGAAAAAAGCGTGAAAACCATCATAAAGGGCGGCGCCGGGCGGCACCTGTCGCCTGCGTGCCACCGCCTTGCCGGCCGGGTCTTCCGCAGGCACCCCACCTATAATGGAAAGCTTCGCCAGAGCTGGAAAGCTTCCTTCGTCAAAGCCAGCATTCATGCCGCTTCTGCGACCAGGGCAGGGCGCGCGAGCCAGAAAGACATCCGGATGAAAGCCGCCGAGATCCGCCAGACGTTCCTGAAGTTCTTCGAGTCCAAGGGCCACCAGATCGTCGCATCCAGCCCGGTGGTGCCGGGGGACGACCCGACCCTGCTGTTCACCAACGCCGGGATGAACCAGTTCAAGGACGTGTTCCTCGGCTTCGACAAGCGGCCCTACAGCCGTGCGACCACGGCGCAGAAGTGCATCCGCGCCGGCGGCAAGCACAACGACCTGGAGAACGTCGGCTACACCGCGCGGCACCACACCTTCTTCGAGATGCTGGGCAACTTCAGCTTCGGCGACTACTTCAAGAAGGACGCGATCACCTACGCCTGGGAGCTGCTGACCCGCCACTTCAAGCTGCCGCCCGAGCGCCTGTGGGTGACCGTCTACGCCGAGGACGACGAGGCCTACGAGATCTGGAGCAAGGAGGTGGGCGTGCCGGTCGAGCGCATCGTGCGCATCGGCGACAACAAGGGGGCGCGCTACGCCTCGGACAACTTCTGGATGATGGGCGACACCGGCCCCTGCGGCCCGTGCACCGAGATCTTCTACGACCACGGCCCGGAAGTGGCCGGCGGCCCCCCGGGCAGCCCGGACGAGGACGGCGACCGCTACATCGAGATCTGGAACCTCGTCTTCATGCAGTTCAATCGCACCGAAGACGGCCAGATGCACCCGCTGCCCAAGCCCAGCGTCGACACCGGCATGGGCCTGGAGCGGGTCGCGGCGGTGCTGCAGGGCGTGCACTCGAACTACGAGATCGACCTGTTCGTGAACCTGCTGGCCGCGGCGCGCCAGGCGGTCGAGTCCTCCGGCGCGCAGGGCGTCGATCCGGCCTCGCCGTCGCTGAAGGTCATCGCCGACCACATCCGCGCCTGCTCGTTCACCGTGGCCGACGGCGTCATCCCCGGCAACGAGGGCCGCGGCTACGTGCTGCGCCGCATCTGCCGCCGCGCGATCCGCCACGGCTACAAGCTGGGCGCGCGCACGCCGTTCTTCCACAAGCTGGTGGCGGCGCTGGTGCGCGAGATGGGTGACGCCTACCCCGAGCTGCGCCAGCAGCAGGAGCGCATCACCGAGGTGCTGAAGCAGGAAGAGGAGCGCTTCTTCCAGACCATCGCCAACGGCATGGAGATCCTGGAGTCGGCGCTGGCCGCGCTGGCCCGGTCGGGCAAGACCGAGCTGGACGGCGAGACCGCGTTCAAGCTGCACGACACCTACGGCTTCCCGCTGGACCTGACCGCCGACGTCTGCCGCGAGCGCGGCGTGACGGTGGATGCGGCCGGCTTCGACGCCGCGATGGCGCGCCAGCGCGAGCAGGCGCGCGCGGCCGGCAAGTTCAAGATGGCGCAGGGCCTGGAGTACAGCGGCGTGCCGACCACCTTCCACGGCTACGACGCGCTGGTGCATGAAGGCTGCAAGGTGGTCGCGGTGTACGTCGACGGCACCGCGGCGACGTCCGCGCGCGCCGGCGACGATGCCGTGATCGTGCTCGACCACACCCCCTTCTACGCCGAGTCGGGCGGCCAGGTGGGCGACACTGGCGAGCTGCGCAACAACACCAGCCGCTTCTTGGTCGAGGACACCCAGAAGATCCAGGCCGACGTGTACGGCCACCACGGCCGCGTGGTCGAGGGCGAGATCAAGGTCGGCGACACCATCAACGCGCGCGTCGACGGCGAGAAGCGCGCCCGCACGATGCGCAACCACAGCGCGACCCACCTGATGCACAAGGCGCTGCGCGAGGTGCTCGGCTCGCACGTGCAGCAGAAGGGCTCGCTGGTGACGCCCGAGCGCACCCGCTTCGACTTCTCGCACAACGCGCCGCTGACCGACGAGCAGATCCGCCGCATCGAGGCGCTGGTCAACGCCGAGATCCTGGCCAATGCCGACACCCAGGCGCGCGTGATGCCGATCGAGGAAGCCCAGAAGCTGGGCGCGATGATGCTGTTCGGCGAGAAGTACGGCGACGTGGTGCGCGTGCTCGACATCGGCTCCAGCCGCGAGCTGTGCGGTGGCACGCACGTGCGCCGCACCGGCGACATCGGCCTGTTCAAGATCGTCGCCGAAAGCGGCGTCGCCGCGGGCATCCGCCGCGTCGAGGCGGTGACCGGCGACAACGCGCTGGCCTACCTGCAGTCGCTCGAATCCACCGTCACCCAGGCCGCCGGCGCGCTCAAGGCCGCGCCTTCGGAGCTGGCCGCGCGCCTCTCGCAGGTGCTCGAGCAGGTGCGCAGCCTGGAGAAGGAAGTCGCCGCGCTCAAGGGCAAGCTGGCGTCGGCCCAGGGCGACGAGCTGGTCAGCCAGGCCGTCGAGGTCAAGGGCGTCAAGGTGCTGGCCGCCACGCTGGAAGGCGCCGACGCCAAGACCCTGCGCGAGACCATGGACAAGCTCAAGGACAAGCTCAAGAGCGCGGCCATCGTGCTGGCCTCGGTCGACGGCGGCAAGGTGCAGCTGGCCGCCGGCGTCACGAGCGACCGCACCGGCCAGGTCAAGGCCGGCGAGCTGGTCAACTTCGTCGCCCAGCAGGTGGGCGGCAAGGGCGGCGGCAAGCCCGACATGGCGATGGCCGGCGGCACCGATGCATCGAAGCTCGGCGCGGCCCTGGCGTCGGTGCAGGGCTGGGTCGCCGAGCGGCTCTGACCGGAGGGCGACCCGTGGGCGCGATCCGGCGACTGTCGGCGGCGCTGGCGGCGGCCTGGATGGCCGCGGCGGCCGCGCAGGACTCCGAACCCGTGGCGCAGACCCAGCCGGTGTCGCCGCCCGGCGTGATCCAGGCACGCACGCTCGACCAGCCGCCGGGCGTGGTCTACGCCATCGCGCCGCCCGCTCCGGAGGCGGTGGCACGCGCCTTCGTGGAGGGCTGCATCGCCCACGAGGGCGACCTGACCGCGGTGGTCGACTGGGCGATCTCCGAAGGCTACCTGCCGCGCGATCCGCTGTCGTCCGAGGCACAGACCCTGCTCGACGGGCGCGCCGGCTCGGTGTTCCTGATGCCGGGCAATGCCGCGCCGGTCTACCTCGTGGCCATGTCCGGCGGGCGCTGCATCGTCTGGGCCGAGGGCGCCGTGGGCCCGGCCACCCACCAGGCGCTGTTGCGCGCCCTGGGCGAGCTGGCCGGCCGCACCGGGCGGCTGGAGAAGACGCTGGAGCGGCACATCGAGCGCGGTGGCACCTGGCGCCGCCAGCTGCAGTGGCGCTACCGCCGCGCCGGCGGCTACCAGGACTTCGGCATCGACGCCGTCACCACCCTGACCGAACAGCCCGGCGTGCAGGCCTTCCACCTCGCCCCGGTGGCGCGCACGTCGCGCTACGACCCGGACGGCATGCCGGCACGTTGACGGCAAGGAATAAGGCCCCGCGGGGCCATATTCCGTTCACGCGTAGCGCAGCTCGCCGGTCTTGCCCCAGAACACCCGGTAGGCGAACACCGTGTAGACGATGATGGCCGGCACCGAGATCGCCGTGCCGATCAGGATCACTGCCAGCGAGGCGGGAGCGCTGGCGGCCTGCCAGATCGTGATGCGGTCCATCACGACGTACGGGTACAGGCTGTAGGCCAGGCCGAAGAAGCTCAGCACGAACACCCCGACGACCAGCGCGAACGGCGCCCAGCAGTCCTTGCCGAGGATGCGCGAGGAGTTCAGCAGCAGGCGCGCGGCCACCAGCGCGACGGCGGTGGTCAGCGGGATCGGCAGCAGCGCGATGATGCCGGGCATGCTGAACCAGCGCTCGCGCACCGTGGCGCTGACCAGCGGCGTGGCCAGCGAGATCAGCACGATGCCGGCCACCATCGGCGCCCAGGCCAGCTTGGCCCAGCGCACCGCCTTGGCCTGGAGTGCGCCGTCGGTCTTCATGACCAGCCAGGTGGCACCGAGCATCACGTAGGCCGCCGGCAGGGTCAGCGCGATCGCGGCGGCGAACCCCGTGGCCAGCGCCCCGTCGGCAAAGCCGGTGACGTAGCGCCCCAGCATCCAGCCCTGCGCCAGCGCGGCGATCGCCGAGCCGGCCATGAAGGCGCGGTCCCACAGCGGCTTGTGGTGCGCGCGCGCCTTGACGCGGAAGTCGAACGCGACGCCGCGCAGGATCAGCCCGATCAGCATTGCCGCGGTGGGCAGGTACAGCGCGGTCAGCACCACGCCCTGGGCCTTGGGGAAGGCGATCAGCAGCAGGCCGACACCGAGCACCAGCCAGGTTTCGTTGGCGTCCCAGAACGGGCCGATCGAGGCGACCATGGTGTCCTTCTCGGCGTCGTTGGCGCGGTGCATCAGCATCCCCACGCCGAGGTCGTAGCCGTCGAGCACCACGTAGGCCAGCAGGGCCAGGCCCATGACGGCCATGAAGATCACGGGCAGCAGCGTTTCGGCGTTCATGCGGGGCTCCTTTGGGCGGCTGCCACGGCCGTACGGGCACCGGCACGAGGGGCGTCGGGCAGCAAGGCTTCCTCGGGTTTTTCGGCCAGGTAGCGCAGCACCCCGACGTAGGCGACGATCAGCACGGCATAGACGACCAGGTACGCGGCGAGCGTCAGCCCGATCATCGGCGGAGGCACCGTGGAGGCGACCTCGGCGGTGCGCAGCACGCCGAACACGATGTAGGGCTGGCGGCCGATCTCGGTGACGTACCAGCCGGCGACCGTGGCCACCCAGCCGGAGAAGCTCATCGCCGCCAGCGACCACAGCAGGGGCCGCGGCAGCCGCTCGGCCACCCAGCCGCGGCGGCGGGCGATCCACCAGCCCGTCCAGCTGACCGCGAGCATCAGCACGCCGACGCCGACCATCACGCGAAAGCCATAGAACAGCGGCGCCACGGGGGGATGCTCGCCGGGGAACTCGTCCAGCCCCTTGAGCTCGCCGTCACTGCGGTGGGTCAGGATCCAGCTCGCGCCGCGCGGGATGGCGACCGCGTAGTGGTTGGCCCGCTCGGCCTCGTCGGGCACCGCGAACAGCAGCAGCGGGGCACCGCGTTCGGTCTGCCAGATGCCTTCCATCGCGGCGATCTTCTGCGGCTGGTGTTCGAGCGTGTTCAGCCCGTGCAGGTCGCCGGCCAGGATCTGCAGCGGGATCAGCACCGCGCCCAGCGTCAGGCCGGTGCGCAGCGCCAGCGGCGTGGAACGGTTGGCCGTGCCGCGCAGCACCTGCCAGGCACTCACGCCGGCCACCAGGAATGCCACCGTCAGCCCCGAGGCGAGCAGCATGTGCGCGAGCCGGTACGGGAACGAGGGGTTGAACACCGCCTCGACCCACGAGCGCACGTGCACCTCCCCGTTGACCAGCTCGTAGCCGGCAGGCGTCTGCATCCAGGAGTTCAGGCTCAGGATCCAGAACGCCGACAGCGTGGTGCCGAAGGCCACCAGGAAGGTCGCGATCAGGTGCATGCGCTCGGAGACCTTGCCGTGGCCGAACAGCATCACGCCGAGGAAGGTGGCCTCGAGGAAGAACGCGGTCAGCACCTCGTAGCCGAGCAGCGGGCCGGCGATGTTGCCGGCGCGCTCCATGAAGCCCGGCCAGTTGGTGCCGAACTGGAAGCTCATCGTGATGCCCGAGACCACGCCGAGCGCGAAGGTCAGCGCGAAGACCTTGGTCCAGAAGCGGTACGCGGTGAGCCAGCCGGTGGCCTGGGTCCGCAGCCAGCGCCAGCGGAAGAACAGCAGGGTCCAGCCCAGCGCGATGCTGATGGTCGGGAACAGGATGTGGAAGGTGATGTTGGCCGCGAACTGGATGCGGGCCAGCAACAGGGCGTCCATGGCGGCCTCCTCAATGCACCTTGCCGCCGGGCAGGGCCTTCACCTTGCCGGTGAACTCGAGCACCTTCTGCACCTTGGAGCCCATGCGCATCAGCTGCGACAGGGTCTGGGCGTCCAGGCGCTGCACGTCGTCGAACCAGGTGAGCATCAGCTCGATCAGGTCGTGCATGCCCTTCATGCGCTCCTGCGCGATGCGGTCTTCCTCGGTGGAGGGGGTCTCCAGCAGCGCGTTGCGCAGCATCGACAGCGTCGGCTCGATCTCGCGCCGGCGCCGTTCCTCGGCCAGCGTGCGGAAGATTTCCCACGCGTCGGTGGGGGCCTCGAAATACTCGCGCCGGTCGCCCGGCAGGTGCCGCAGCCGCACCAGACGCCAGGCCTGCAGCTCCTTCAGCCCCATGCTGACGTTGGAGCGCGAGAACTCCAGCTGCTCGGCGATCTGCTCGGCGTTGAGCGGTTCGGGGGAGACGAAGATCAGCGCATAGATCTGGCCGACGGTGCGGTTGATGCCCCAGCGGCTGCCCATCTCGCCGAAGTGCGACACGAAGCTGCGGACGAGCGGCGACAACGTGCTCACGGAAGACTCCTGGAATTGCGTTGCATCAAGTATAGTCTGAAATTTCAAGAAATTCTGAAATTACAGAATGACCAGGTGATTCACTCGGATTTCCCTGTGCCGCAGGCGGATGCCGCGGCGGTTCCCCCTGCCGGCCGGGCCGGCTGCCGATAATCGACCGTTGCCCCTGCCTCGCTGCCAGCGATGTCCCGGTCCCGTGTTCCTGTCGCCTCCCGCGTGCGCCGCGCGCTGCTGCCGGCCGCCGGAGGGCGCCGTGCCGCCCGGGCAGGGCCGCCGCAGGCGATGGTGCGTCCCTGGCCGGCCGGGCTGCCGCACGAAGCCCTCGACCGGGGCGCTCCAGTGCCCCGGGGGACTGCGTGCGCAGGACTTGTGGCAACCGCTCGTCGACGAGCCGGCGTCCGGTCTGCCGCGATAATCCGGCGAACTTTTCGTCTTGCCCCGAAGGGAAGTGCCATGACTCCATCGCGCCGTCGTCTTCCGGTCCCCGTCGCCCCGTGCCGCGGGCAGCGTCACCCCGCCTGCCGCGAGGCGCGATGAGCTGCGGGCTGGAGCTGCAGGGCCGGCGCATCGTGCTCGGCCTGAGCGGAGGAATCGCCTGCTACAAGAGCGCCGAGCTGGTGCGCCTGCTGACCAAGGCGGGCGCCAGCGTGCAGGTGGTGATGACCGAGGCGGCGCAGCAGTTCATCACCCCGGTGACGATGCAGGCGCTGTCGGGCCACCCGGTCTACACCGACCAGTGGGATGCGCGCGAGCCCAACAACATGGCGCACATCAACCTGACGCGCGGGGCCGACGCCATCGTGATCGCGCCGGCCAGCGCCGACTGCATCGCGAGGCTGGCGCACGGCCGCGCGGACGACCTGCTGAGCCTGACCTGCCTGGCGCGGCCCTGGGGTGCAGCCGAGGGGCGCTGCCCGCTGCTGGTCGCCCCGGCGATGAACCGCGAGATGTGGGCGCACCCGGCCACGCAACGCAACGTCGCGCAGGTGATCGCCGACGGCGCGATCGTGCTGGGCCCGGACCGGGGCGACCAGGCCTGCGGCGAGGTCGGCGACGGCCGCATGCTGGAGCCGGCCGACCTGTTCGAGGAGATCGTCGCGGCCTTCCAGCCCAAGGCGCTGGCGGGCAAGCGCGTGCTGGTCACGGCCGGGCCGACCTTCGAGGCGATCGACCCGGTGCGCGGCATCACCAACCTGTCCAGTGGCAAGATGGGCTTCGCGATCGCGCGCGCGGCACGCGAGGCCGGCGCCGAGGTCACGCTGGTGGCCGGCCCGGTGGCGCTGCCCACGCCGCGCGGCGTCACGCGCGTGGACGTGCGCAGCGCCCGGCAGATGCTGGAGGCGGTGCTGCCGCGCGCGCCGCAGCACGACGTGTTCGTCGCCACCGCCGCGGTGGCCGACTGGCGGCCGGCGACGCTGTCCGAACACAAGATCAAGAAGGAAGGCAAGAAGCTCGCGCCGACCTTCGAGCTGGTCGAGAACCCGGACATCCTCGCCACCGTCGCGGCGCTGCCCGACCGCCCGTACTGCGTCGGCTTCGCCGCCGAGAGCGAGAACCTGCTCGCCCACGCGCGCGCCAAGCTGGAGCGCAAGAAGGTGCCGCTGGTCGTCGGCAACCTGGGCCCGGCCACCTTCGGCCGCGACGACAACGCCCTGCTGATCGTCGACGCGCAGGGGCACCGCCCGCTGCCGGCCGACGGCTCCACCGCGGACAAGCTCACGCTGGCGCGCGAACTGGTGCGCGAGATCGCCGCGCGCATCGCTCCCCACTCTGCCTGAAGAAGACCCGTTCCATGCTCCGACGCATCGAGGCCCGCATCGTCAACCCGCTGCTGGGCACCCGCATCCCGCTGCCGACCTATGCCACCGACGGCGCCGCCGCGATGGACCTGCGCGCCTGCCTGGAGGAGCCGCTGGTGCTGGCGCCCGGCCAGCGCGCGCTGGTCAAGACGGGCCTGGCGATCAACATGATGGACCCGGGGCTGGTCGCGATCGTCGCGTCGCGCTCGGGCCTGTCGCTCAAGCACGGCATCCGCGTCGCGCAGGGCATCGGCGTGATCGACGCCGACTACCACGGCGAGATCGGCGTGATCCTGGCCAATGACGGCGAGCAGCCCTTCACCATCGAGCCGGGCGAGCGCATCGCCCAGCTGATGTTCCAGCCGGTGGTGCAGGTGGGCCTGCAGTTCGTCGACAACTTCTCCACCACCACCGCGCGCGGCGAAGGCGGCTTCGGCAGCACCGGGCGGCTCTGAGCGCGCGCGGCGCGCCTCAGCCGTGCGCCGGGCGGGGCAGCGCTGAGGGCACGCGCCTGAGCGCCAGCAGCAGGCCGGCCATGATGCAGGCCGCGCCGGCCCAGCCTGCGGGGGTGAGGCGGTCGCCGAACAGCGCGAAGGCAAACAGCGTGGCGAACAGCGGGTCGCTGGTCTCGATGATCTGCACGCTGCTGGCTGGGCCGGTGTGCACCGCGCGGGTCGTGAAGTAGAAGCCGCCGATGGTCGGCAGCAGCACCATCCCGGCGATCGCGGCCCCGGCCTGCAGGCCGGGCCAGGAGAAGCCCTCGAGCAGCACCGGCACCAGCAGGTACAGGCTGCCCAGCCCGAACAACCATGCCAGGTGCGCCAGCCCGCTGCCCATGCGCCACAGCTTGGAGACGAAGATGAACAGCGCGTAGCCGAGGCCGGCCAGCAGCGCCAGCGCGATGCCCAGCGGGCTGCCCGAGACATCCGCCTCGTGCGAAAAGATCATCCAGACGCCGCCGACGATCAGCCCGAAGGCCAGCGCGCGGAACAGCCCGATGCGTTCTCCCAGGCACAGGGCCGACAGCAGGATCGTGACCCCGCCGGCCGCATAGGTGAGGAACGACGCCAGCGGGATGCTGGCCTCCTTGAAGGCCCAGGTTTCCAGGTAGTACAGGCTGAACATGCCGAGGAAGGCCAGCACCGCCAGCCGCGGCGCCTGGTGGCGCAGCGCCACGACCTGCCGCCGCCGGCCGGGATCGACGGCGCACAGCGCGAGCACGACCAGGAAGGCGAAGAAGCACTTCAGGAACGCGATCTCGTGGTACGAGGCCCCGCCCCGGAACGCAAGGCGGTTCCACGAACCGAGCGTGCCGTTCAGGATGGCGGCGCTCAGGGCATAGAGCTCGGGGCGAGCACGCGGCGTACTCGGCATGTCGGCAACTCCGGGAAAAGGAACCGCCGCGCGGGGCGCAGCGGGCTGCGGCGGGGCGGGGGGCTGATGTCGCTGCGACCGGTGCGGGACCGGCCGCGGGTGCCGGTCAGTGCACCGAGGTGCCGGGCGGCGCGCTGTTCAGCACGGTGAAGACCGGCTGGCCGACCGAGCGGTTGGTGATCTCCTCGGGGGTGGCTTCGCGCACGTCGCGCACCTTGAGCAGCAGGCGCAGCGCGATGCCGGCCAGCGGATGGTTGCCGTCGAGCACCACGTGGCTGTCGTAGACCTCGGTGACCGTGTAGATCACGTCGTTGGGCATGCCCTGGGTGGTGGCGCCCTCGGGCACGCCGTCGAACTGCATGCCCGGCTCGATGTGTTCCGGGAAGATGCGGCGCTCCTCGAAGAACACGAGTTCGGGGCGGTAGTCGCCGAAGGCGTGTTCGGGTTCGAGGTGCAGGCGGGCTTCGAAGCCGACGGTCTGGCCTTCCAGCACTTCCTCGACCTTGGCCAGCAGGTCGTCTCCGCCGTAGAAGAACTCGACCGGCTCGGTGAGCTCGTCGATCAGGCGGCCCAGGGTGTCTTCGAGTCGCCAGGTGAGGCTGACGACGCAAGGATTCGCGATCAACATCAGGCAATCATCGCACAATGCCTTCATGGACATCGACAAGAAGCTTTCCCTGCTCGGGGGTCTGACTCCCGCGCAGTTCATGCGTCGCCACTGGCACAAGAAACCCCTGCTGATCCGCCAGGCCGTCCCGGGCCTCGAGCCGCTGGTGTCGCGCGCCGAGCTCTTCGAGCTGGCCGGGCGCGACGACGTCGAATCCCGCCTGATCGTGCACGGCGAGCGCGGCTGGACGCTGCGCCACGGGCCGTTGCCGCGCCGCGCGCTGCCACCGCTGTCGCGTCCGGGCTGGACGGTGCTGGTGCAGGGCGTGGACCTGCAGGTGGACGCGGTGCACGCGCTGATGCAGCAGTTCCGCTTCGTGCCGGACGCGAGGCTGGACGACCTGATGATCTCCTACGCCACCGACGGCGGCGGCGTCGGCCCGCACTTCGATACCTACGATGTGTTCCTGCTGCAGGTGCACGGCCGGCGGCGCTGGCGCATCGGCCGGCTGGACGACCCGCAGCTGGTGCCCGGCGTGCCACTGAAGATCCTCGCCAACTTCGAGCCCGAGGAGGAATGGGTGCTCGAGCCGGGCGACATGCTGTACCTGCCGCCGCGCTGGGCGCACGACGGCATCGCCGAGGGCGAGTGCATGACCTACTCGGTGGGCTTCCGCTCGCCGCGCCGCAGCGAGCTGGCGCGCGAGGTGCTCGTGCGCATGCTGGAAGCGCAGGAGGAGGACGAGGTGCTGTACCGGGATCCCGGCCAGCCGGCCACCGGGACGCCCGGGCTGATCCCGCCGCCGCTGCGCGACCATGCCGAGCGGGCCATTGCACGGCTGCTGGGCGACCGCACGGCGCTGGACTGCGCGCTGGGCGAGTACCTGACCGAGCCCAAGCCGCATGTCTGGTTCGACGGTGCCGCAGCGCGGGAGGCGGCGGACCTCTCCGGCGGCGTGCGCCTGGACCGGCGCACCCGCATGATGTATGACGCGCGTCACGTGTTCATCAACGGCGAGTCGTATCGTGCCGGCGGGCGCGACGCGGTGCTGATGCGCCGGCTGGCGGACCGCCGCGAGCTCGGCGCGGCCGAGGTGGCCCGCCTGAGCGACGGCGCGCGCCAGCTGCTCGAGCAGTGGGCCGATGACGGCTGGCTGCACGCCCTGGACCCCTCCTGAAGGAGCTGACCATGGACCCCACTTCCGGCACCGACGTCTACCGTCGGTTCGAGTCGCGTTCACAGTTCCAGGACGAGCTGCGTGCCGCCTTCGAGCTGGCGGCCACGCAGGGGGCCCGCGAGATCTGGTTGTGCGACGTCGACTACGCCGACTGGCCGCTGGGCGAGCGGGCGGTGGTGGACAGCCTCGCGCGCTGGGCGCACAGCCACCGGCGGCTGCGGGTGCTGGCGCTCCACTTCGACGAGATCGTGCGGCGGCATGCGCGCTGGGTGAACTGGCGCCGTGACTGGGCGCACATCGTCGAGTGCCGGTCGATCGAGAACCTGCGCCCCGAGCAGGTGCCGCGTGCGTGGCTCGCACCGGGGTTGCACGGGGTGCGGTTGCTGGATGACCGGCTGTACCGCGGGGTGGCGGAGAACCGGGCCGCGTCGATGCTCAGGGCCGCCGAGGCGCTGGACGAGCTGTGGCACCAAGGCACCGATGCGTTTCCTGTCTACACACTTGGGCTGTGAATTCTGGTTTTCCCGGGGATATAATTTTCGATTAGCGTGGAAATGGTCACGTGAAACTGAACATTTTGCGCTCGGCTGGGACTCAGTTCATCAGGGTTCTGCCGAACACCGGTGATTGGTCGAAAAAACTTACTGAGGAATAAGGAATGAACAAGTCGCTTCTGTTGACGTCCGTGATCGCTGCCGCCATGGCCCTGGCCGCCTGCGGCAAGAAGGAAGAACCGGCTCCTGCTCCGGCCGTCGAGGCCCCGGCTCCGGCTCCCGCGGAACAACCTGCCGAGCAGCCGGCCGAGCAACCGGCCGAGCAGCCCGCTGGCGAGCAGCCGGCCGAAGCCGCACAGCCCGCCGAGGAAGCCGCTTCCGACGCTGCTCCGGCCGCCGAAGAGCCCGCCTCCAACTGATCGGTTCGAGGCCACTCGTGAAAAGCCGCCTGCGGGCGGCTTTTTTGTTGCCTTTTTGTTACGAACGTTAAGCGGATTATCAGGCGCGCAGCCAGGAAAAACCGTCGAGCGGCCCGGCGACCACGATCTCGTCCGCCGCGCAATCCAGCGCCGTCGCCAGCGCCCGGGCTGCCTGCGCCGGGGTGTTGTTCTGCTCGCTCAGGTGCGCGGCCACGACGTGGCGCAGGCCGTCATGGCCGCAGGCGGCCAGGATCTGCGCGGCCGTGTCGTTGGACAGGTGCCCCAGGCGCCCGGCGATGCGCGCCTTCAGCGAGGCCGGGTAGCGCGAGGCCTGCAGCATCTGCAGGTCGTGGTTGCATTCCAGCAGCAGCGCAGTGCAGGCCTGCAGCTGCGCCAGCAGGTGCGCGGTGGCACAGCCGGCATCGGTGAGCAGCCCGAGCTTGGCGTCGCCGTCGGTGCAGGTCAGCTGCAGCGGCTCGCGCGCGTCATGCGGCACGGTGTAGGGCGTGATGGCCAGCTCGCCCAGATCGACGGGCAGGCCGTCGTGCACGAAATGCACCGGAAGGCCGGCCTCCTCGGGCGCGCCGATCGCCTGCCAGGTGCCGCGGCTGGTGTAGAGCGGCACGCGGTGGCGGCGCGTCAGGGTCAGCGCGCAGCCGACGTGGTCGCCGTGCTCGTGGGTGATGAACACGCCGGACAGCTCGGTGGCGGCCACGCCGGCGCGGGCCAGCCGGGCTTCGAGCTCGCGCAGCGAGAAGCCGCAGTCCACCAGCAGCCGGGTGGCCGGGCCGGTGCCGCTGCTGGCCTCGATCAGCGTGGCGTTGCCGGTGCTGCCGCTGCCCAGGCTGCAGAAGCGGATCATCGGCCGGCAGCGGGGGAGGTCAGCGCTTGAGGTCTTCGGCCAGCAGCTGGACGATGCGCTGCGCCACGGCTCCGGTCTCGGGCGCGCCCTGGGCGTTCTGCACCGACACGAGGGTGCGCTGCTCGCCGTCGCCGCGCACGGCGATGCGGTAGCGCGCCGGGGCGATGTCCTCGGCCTTGCCGCCGATGCCGAACCAGCGCGTCAGCAGGCCTGGTTCACGGCGGCCGTCCTCGGGCGAGGGCTGGACGTAGCGGACGAAGTACAGGCCTTGGGCGCGGTCGCGGTCCTCGACCGTGAAGCCGGCGCGGTCCAGCGACAGGCCGACGCGCCGCCAGGCGCGGTCGAAGCCGTCGTCCACCTGCACCGCAGGCTGGCCATCGGCCGAGACGACGCGGGCTCGCTCGGGTGCGGCCGGGGCCGCCGCCACGGCGGCTTCGGCGTCCTTGGTTTCCTTGGCCGCGCCCAGCTTGACCATCAGGCGGGCCAGGATCTGCGCTTCCAGTTCCGGATCGGCCGGCGCGGGTTGCCAGCGGGTCTGGTCCTGCAGCTGGTTGGTGTAGACCTCTTCCATCCGCCGGTGGCTGATGAAGATCTCGGTGCCGCCCGCGGTGCGCTCGACGCGCGTGCGGAAGCGGTCCATCTCGCCGGTGGAGTAGAGCGAGTCCAGCACCCGGCCGACCGTGCGGCGGATGATGTCCATCGGCAGCTTGGCGCGGTTCTCGGCCCAGTCGGTCTCCATGACGCCGGTGTCCTGCGAGTCGGTCGTCAGGTTGAAGCCGAGTTCCTCCCAGAACTCCTTCAGCTGCGGCCAGAGCTGCTCGGGCGTCTGCGAGGTGACCAGCCAGCGCTGGTTGCCGGCGCGTTCGATGCGCACGTCGCCGACCGCGTCCGGCGCCACCGGGGTGGCCGCGGCGGCCGCCGGCGCGGCGGCGACCTGCTGCTGGTAAACGGTCGCGCTGACCGAGCCGCTGCCGGGCACCTGGTAGCGCGGGTCACGGGCCAGCTGGGTGAGGTCGGGCGGCACTTCCAGACGCGCCGTCTTGGCGCCGCCGGAGCGGTAATCGACCTTGTCGCCCTCGAGCATGGAACCGAGGGACGAGCAGCCGGCCAGCGCGGCGGCAAGGGCCAGCGCAGTCAGCCGGGTCGCGGGTGCTGCCAGCCGGTACAGGGGCGCATTCACAGAAGACATCTCCGTTTCGAGCTGAGGGGATGCCGGCGCGGCCGTGCCTGCCAGGCCGCCGCGCGCGGCGCTCAGATCAGATTCGCTTCGCGCAGGGCTTGTTCCAGCGCGGCGTGGTGGGGGGCGGACAGCGGCACCAGCGGCAGGCGCAGTGCGCCGCCGATCCTGCCCATGCGGGCCAGCGCCCATTTCACGGGAATCGGGTTCGGTTCGACGAACAGCAGCTTGTGCAGCGGCAGCAGCTGCAGGTGCAGCTCGGCGGCGCGCTTGGCGTCGCCGGCCAGGGCGGCGCGGCACAGCTCGCTCATCGCGCGCGGGGCCACGTTGGCGGTGACGCTGACGTTGCCATGGCCGCCGAGCAGCATGAGGGCGACCGCGGTCGCGTCGTCACCGGAATAGATCGAGAAGCCCTTGGGGGCCTGCTTGATCAGCCAGGCCGCACGCTCGATGTTGCCGGTGGCTTCCTTGATGCCGACGATGCCCGGCACCTGCGCCAGGCGCAGCACGGTGTCGTGCTGCAGGTCGGCCGAGGTGCGGCCCGGCACGTTGTACAGCACCATCGGGATGTCGACCTTCTCGGCGATGGTGCGGAAGTGCTGGTACTGGCCTTCCTGGGTGGGCTTGTTGTAGTAGGGCACCACCTGCAGCGTGCAGTCCGCGCCGACCTGCTTGGCGTAGCGCGACAGCTCGATGGCCTCGGCGGTGGAGTTGGCGCCGGCGCCGGCCATGATCGGCACGCGGCCCTTGGCGTGTTCCACCGCGGCGCGGATGATCTCCGCCTGCTCCTCGACGGTGACCGTCGGCGACTCGCCGGTCGTGCCGACCACGCCGATGCAGTTGGTGCCTTCGGCGATGTGCCAGTCGATCAGTGCGCGCAGGGTGTCGTAGTCGACACTGCCGTCTTCGTGCATCGGCGTCACGAGCGCGACGATGCTGCCAACAATCGGAGTCATGGGTCCTGGTTCCTTGGAATCTGGGGATTTTACTCGTGCCCGGAGGCTCATCCGGGCAGCCGGTAACGGGGCGCGGCGACGTCCGCCCGCTCGTGGACCGCGACCAGGCGCTGCACGTAGCGCGGCGGCGCGTCGAGGAATCCGTCCTCGTAGGCCACCGGGCGCAGCCGGCCCTGGACCGCCTGCAGCAGCTCGCCCGGACGCAGCAGGAAATCCGGCCGCGACGGCCGGCCGACCGTTTCGTTGCCGACCGCGAAGGTCTCGTAGATCAGCACGCCGCCCGGGGCGACCCGCTCGACCAGCAGGGGCAGCAGCCGCCGCCACAGGTAGTTGGTGACGACCACCGCGTCGAAACGGCGCTCGCCGAGCGGCCAGGGGCCCTGCTCGATGTCGGCCACGACGACCTCGGCGCAGTCCGCGAGCGGCGCGACGGCGGCGGCGTCGCGGTCCAGCGCGGTGACGCGGCAACCGCGCGCGGCGAACCAGCGCACGTGCCGGCCCGCGCCGCACGCCACGTCCAGCACGGTGGCGCCGGCCGGGACCAGGTGGCCGTAGCGCTGCACCCAGGGCGAGGGCGCCTGGCTGGCGTGGGGGATCGGGGCGCTCATCGCCGGCCTCCGCGCAGGGCGCTTGCCCCGGGGCAGGCGGCAGGGCGGCACGGGCGTGCCGCGACGGAACGGGCGGGCAGGCTCAGAAGCAACTCCAGATCTGGTTGGCGATCTCGACCATCAGGTCGGGCTGCTGGTACCACATGAAGACGGCAGCCAGCGCCGCCAGCGCCAGCGCCCACAGCAGGGCGCGCAGCCACAACGGGGTGGAGCGGGGCGTGTCCATGGCCTGCCATCATGCCGCGGCCTGCGCCGGACGCGAAATGGCGCTTTCCCGCACGGGGAGATTCACCAGCGCGGCGAACACGCCCAGCGCCACGGCCAGCCACCAGACCACGTCGTAGCTGCCGGTGCTGTCGTACAGCTTGCCGCCCAGCCACACGCCCAGGAACGAGCCGATCTGGTGCGACAGGAACACGAAGCCGCCCAGCATCGAGAGGTAGCGCACCCCGAAGATCTGCGCGACCACCGCGTTGGTCGGCGGCACGGTGGACAGCCACAGCAGGCCGATGACGGACGAGAAGACGTAGACGCTGGCCGGCGACAGCGGGACGAACAGGAAGATCACGATCGCCACCGAGCGCAGGAAATAGATGCTCGCGAGGATGTGGCGCTTCTGCAGCCGCTGTCCGAGCACGCCGGCGATGTAGGTGCCGAACACGTTGAACAGGCCGATCAGGGCCAGCGCGTAGGTGGCGACCTCCGGTGCCAGGCCCTGGTCCTTCAGGTAGCTGGGCATGTGCACGCCGATGAACACCACCTGGAAGCCGCAGACGAAGTAGCCGGCCGTCAGCAGCTGGAAGCTCGGGTAGGTGAAGGCCTCGCGCAGCGCCTGGCCGATGCTCTGTTGCACTCCCCCGGCCGCGGCCGCGACCTTGGGCTCCTTCAGCCCCCAGGACAGCGGGATGATCGCCAGCGCCAGGCAGCCCAGGATGAACAGCGCGTTCTGCCAGCCGAAGCCGCCGATCAGCCAGTTCTCCACCGGCACCATCAGGAACTGCCCGAACGAGCCGGCGGCTGCCGCCACCCCCATGGCCCAGGAGCGCTTCTCCGGCGCGACGTTGCGCCCGATGACGCCGTAGATGATCGCGTAGGTGGTGCCGGCCTGCGCCATGCCGATCAGCACCCCGGCGCTGCCGGTGAATGCCAGTCCGGAAGTCGCCAGCGCCATCAGCACCAGGCCGCCGGCGTACAGCAGCGTGCCGACGATCAGCACCCGGAATGCCCCGAAACGGTCGGCCAGCATGCCGGCGAACGGACCGGCCACGCCCCACATCAGGTTCTGCACCGCCATCGCGAAGGCGAAGGTTTCGCGGTTCCAGCCGCGGTCCATCGTGATCGGCTGCAGCCACAGGCCGAAACCGTGACGGATGCCCATCGACAGGGTGACGATCAGGGCGCTGCACACCAGCACCTGGACCATCGAGAGCTTGGGAGGGGGGGAGGACTGCATGATGCGGTGACTGTAGCGAAACCTGCACTGTTTTGCCGGAACGGGGGCGACGGAGCGGCCGACGAGGCGCCTAGAATCCGCCGCCATGGCGACCAAACCGAGTTCGAAACGCGACGCCGGCTACGGCGAGGCGTCGATCCGCGTGCTGAAGGGCCTGGAACCGGTCAAGCAGCGCCCGGGCATGTACACCCGTACCGACAACCCGCTGCACATCGTGCAGGAGGTGATCGACAACGCCGCCGACGAGGCGCTGGCCGGCTACGGGCGGCGCATCGCGGTGACGGTGCACACCGACGGCTCCGTCAGCGTCGAGGACGACGGCCGCGGCATCCCGGTGGGCCTGCACCCCGAGGAAAAGGTGCCGGTGGTCGAGATCGTGTTCACCCGGCTGCACGCCGGCGGCAAGTTCGACAAGGGCGCAGGCGGCGCCTACAGCTTCTCCGGCGGCCTGCACGGCGTGGGCGTGAGCGTGACCAACGCACTGTCCAAGCGCCTGGAAGTGTCGGTCTGGCGCGATGGCCAGGTCGCCAGCATGGTGTTCAGCGGCGGCGACGTGGTCGAGCCGCTGAAGAAGCGCAAGGCCGACCCGGGCGACCGCAGGTCCGGCACCACGGTGCGGGTGTGGCCGGATGCGAAGTATTTCGAGAGCGCCGACCTGCCCAGGCACGAGCTGGTGCACCTGCTGCGCAGCAAGGCGGTGCTGATGCCCGGCGTCGAGGTGACGCTGACCTGGGAGAGGAGCGGCGAGACCCAGACCTGGCTCTACAAGGGCGGCCTGCGCGACTACCTGATGCAGACCCTGTCGGCCGACCCGGTGATCCCGCTGTTCGAGGGCGAGCACTACGCCGAGGAGGGCGAGACCGAGAACTTCGCCGAAGGCGAGGGCGCGGCCTGGTGCGTGGCCTTCACCGAGGACGGTTCGCCGGTGCGCGAGAGCTACGTCAACCTGATCCCGACGGTGGCCGGCGGCACGCACGAGGCGGGCCTGAAGGACGGCATGTTCGGTGCGGTCAAGGGGTTCATCGAGCTGCACTCGCTGCTGCCCAAGGGCGTCAAGCTGATGCCCGAGGACGTGTTCTCGCGCGCCAGCTTCGTGCTCTCGGCCAAGGTGCTGGACCCGCAGTTCCAGGGCCAGACCAAGGAGCGCCTGAACAGCCGCGACGCGCTGCGCCTGGTGTCGACCTACGTGAGGCCGGCGATGGAGCTGTGGCTGAACCAGCATGTCGAGGTCGGCAAGCGGCTCGCCGAGCTGGTCATCAAGCAGGCCCAGGCGCGCCAGCGCGCCGGCCAGAAGGTCGAGAAGAAGAAGGGCTCGGGCGTGGCGGTGCTGCCCGGCAAGCTGACCGACTGCGAGAGCCGCGACATCTCGGTCAACGAGGTGTTCCTGGTCGAAGGCGACTCGGCCGGCGGCAGTGCCAAGATGGGCCGCGACAAGGAGACCCAGGCCGTCCTGCCGCTGCGCGGCAAGGTGCTCAACGCCTGGGAGGTCGAGCGCGACCGGCTGTTCGCCAACAACGAGATCCATGACATCGCGGTGGCGATCGGCGTCGACCCGCACGGGCCGAACGACGAGCCGGACCTCTCCGGGCTGCGCTACGGCAAGATCTGCATCCTCTCGGACGCCGACGTCGACGGCTCGCACATCCAGGTGCTGCTGCTGACGCTCTTCTTCCGGCACTTCCCCAAGCTGATCGAGCGCGGCCACGTCTACATCGCCAAGCCGCCGCTGTTCCGCATCGACGCGCCGGCGCGCGGCAAGAAGCCGGCGGCCAAGATCTATGCGCTCGACGAGGGCGAGCTCACCGCCACGCTGGACAAGCTGCGCAAGGAGGGCTGCCGCGAAGGCTCCTGGACCATCAGCCGCTTCAAGGGCCTGGGCGAGATGAGCGCCGAGCAGCTGTGGGAGACCACGCTGAACCCGGACACGCGCCGGCTGCTGCAGGTCGGCTACGGCAAGCTGGACTTCGCGCGCACCGAGCAGCAGCTGGCCAAGCTGATGGGCAAGGGCGAGGCGGCCGCGCGCCGCGAACTGATGGAACTCCACGGCGATGCCGTGGAGGTCGACATCTGACGGCGCCGGCATGATCGGCAACGCCCGCATCCGGCTGCGGCCGACGCTGGTCGACGACCTGGACTACGTGCTCACGGTCGAGAACGATCCCGTCAACCGGCCCGCCATCACCCCGTGGGAGCGCACCCAGCACGAGGCCGCGGTGCGCTTCCCGGATTTCCGGCACTTCATCGTCGAGGCGGGCGACAGCGCCGAGCCGGCCGGCTTCGTGATCCTGGTGGGCTGCCGCAGCCCGCACCGCTCCATCGAGCTCAAGCGCATGGTGATCCAGCGCAAGGGCGAGGGCCTGGGACGCGCCTGCCTGCGGCTGCTCAAGAAGATCGCCTTCGAGGACCTCGGCGCGCACCGCTTCTGGCTGGACGTGAAGGTGCACAACGTGCGCGCCAAGGCCCTGTACGACAAGGAAGGCTTCGTCGAGGAAGGGCGGCTGCGCGAATGCGTGCGCACCGAGGGCGGCTACGAATCGCTGGTGGTGATGTCGCTGCTCGACCGCGAATACGCCGAGCGCCGCCGTGCGAGCCTGGAGGACGCCTGAAGGCGAGCAACACCGGACTGAAACATGACGCAAGAGACGATCGACCTGTTCGAAGGCACCATCGGCGGCGAGGGCGACGACATCACGCTCGCCCACTACGCCGAGCGCGCCTACCTGGAGTACGCGCTGTCGGTGGTCAAGGGCCGCGCGCTGCCCGACGTGACCGACGGCCAGAAGCCGGTGCAGCGGCGCATCCTGTTCACGATGGAGCGCATGGGGCTGGCCTACACCGGGCCCAACGGCGCCAAGCCGGTCAAGAGCGCCCGCGTGGTCGGCGACGTGCTCGGCAAATACCACCCGCACGGGGACCAGGCGGCCTACGACGCGCTGGTGCGCATGGCGCAGGATTTCTCGCAGCGCTATCCGCTGATCGACGGGCAGGGCAACTTCGGCTCGCGCGACGGCGACGGGGCGGCCGCGATGCGCTACACCGAGGCGCGCCTGGCCCCGATCGCGCGGCTGCTGCTCGACGAGATCGACGAGGGCACGGTGGACTTCGTGCCGAACTACGACGGCTCGTTCCAGGAGCCGCGCCAGCTGCCCGCGCGCCTGCCCTTCGTGCTGCTCAATGGCGCGAGCGGCATCGCGGTGGGCCTGGCGACCGAGGTGCCGAGCCACAACCTGCGCGAGGTCGCGGCCGCCACGGTGGCGCTGATCCGCAACGAGAAGCTCTCCGACGACGAGCTGCATGCGTTGCTGCCGGGACCCGACTTCCCGGGCGGTGGCCAGATCATCAGCAGCGCGGCCGACATCCGCGAGGCCTACGCCAGCGGGCGCGGCAGCGTGAAGGTGCGCGCGCGCTGGAAGATCGAGGACCTGGCGCGCGGCCAGTGGCAGCTGGTGGTCACCGAGCTGCCGCCCGGCACCAGCGCGCAGAAGGTGCTCGAGGAAATCGAGGAACTGACCAACCCCAAGGTCAAGGCCGGCAAGAAGACGCTGACCGCCGAGCAGCAGCAGCTCAAGGCCACCGTGCTCAGCGTGCTCGACACCGTGCGCGACGAGTCGAGCAAGGAGTCGCCCGTGCGCCTGGTGTTCGAGCCCAAGACCAGCCGCGTCGACCAGCAGGAGCTGGTCAACACGCTGCTGGCCCACACCAGCCTGGAAAGCTCGGTGCCGATCAACCTGACCGTGGTCGGCGGCGACGGCAGGCCGACGCAGAAGTCGCTGCGCCAGATCCTCACCGAATGGATCCAGTTCCGCCTGGCCACGGTGCAGCGCCGCACGCGATATCGCCTCGACAAGGTGCTGGACCGCATCCACGTGCTCGAGGGCCGGCAGCTGGTGCTGCTCAACATCGACGAGGTGATCCGCATCATCCGCAACGCGGACGAGCCCAAGCCGGCGCTGATCGAGCGCTTCCGGCTCACCGACCGGCAGGCCGAGGACATCCTGGAAATCCGCCTGCGGCAACTGGCGCGGCTGGAGGCGATCAAGATCGAGCAGGAACTGAAGGAGCTGCGCGCCGAGCAGGAGAAGCTCGAGGACATCCTCAACAGCCCGGCCAGCCTGCGCCGCACCGTCATCAAGGAGATCGAGGCGGACGCCAGGCAGTTCGGTGACGAGCGTCGCACCCTCATCCAGGAGGAAAAGCGCGCGGTGGCCGAGGTCAAGGTGATCGACGAGCCGGTCACCGTGGTGGTCAGCCAGAAGGGCTGGGTGCGGGCGCGCCAGGGCCATGGCCACGACGCGGCCAGCTTCGCGTTCAAGGCGGGCGATGGGTTGTACGGCACCTTCGAGTGCCGCACCGTCGACACGCTGCTGGTGTTCGGCAGCAACGGGCGCGTCTACAGCGTGCCCGTCTCGGCGCTGCCGGGGGCGCGCGGCGACGGCCAGCCGGTCACGACGATGATCGAGCTGGAGTCCGGCACGCAGCTGGTGCACTACCACGCCGGCCCGGCAGACACGACCCTGCTGCTGGCCAACACCGCGGGCTACGGCCTGCTGGCGCGCATCGGCGACATGGTCTCGCGCCAGAAGGGCGGCAAGGGCTTCCTGACGCTGGACGAGGGCGCCCGGCTGCTCGCGCCGGCGCGCGTCGGCGCCGGGTCCAAGGTGGCCTGCCTGTCGTACAGCGGCCGGCTGCTGGTGTTCGGGCTGGAGGAGCTCAAGCTGCAGTCCAACGGCGGACGCGGCCTGACGCTGATGGACGTGGACGCCAAGGACCCGCTGGTGTCGGTGGCGGTGTTCGCCGAGGCGCTGGTCGTGGAGGGCGTCGGCCGCGGCGGCAAGCCCAAGTCCGAGACGCTGCGCGGTGCGGCGCTGGCCGCCCACGCCGGCAAACGCGCCCGCAAGGGCAAGGCCACCGAGCTGGGCATGAAGCAGGCGCAGCGCGTACTGCCGGCCTGAGGGGACCCGAAGCCGGTCAGCGCCGGCGCGCCTTGCGCAGGCGCCTGACGTTGGCGTTGACGGCGCGGCTGTAGGGCAGCATGGCCCGGTTGGCCAGGCGCACCGCCTCGAGCGTCGCCTGCGGCCGGGCGGCCCCGAGCCACAGCGCGGGCCAGGCGGCAGTGCACAGCACCACGCCGGTCTGCCAAGCCGCCAGCGCCTTCTCCCACACCATGCGCTGCGATTCGAGCACGGTGGCCAGCGGCCAGGGGCCGGGCTGCCCCATCATCGACAGCCGCCGGTGCATCACTTCGGGCGTGCCGAACGCGATGTCCGCGACGTGCGTCCAGAACGTGAACCAGGGGGGCATCTCGGGCCTTTCGCGCAGGTGGGGCACCCCAGCCTAGCGCTGCGTGCGGCCCGGGCCGTAACAACCCTGGCCGCCCAGGGGCGACGCGGCCGGCGGTCAGCGCCGCAGCGCGGCGGCCAGGCAGGCCAGGCCCAGCACGGCGAACAGCGCGCCGCTCCACGCCTCGTAGGGCAGGCCGAGCAGCGACACCGCGGCATCCGCGCAGGAGGCCTGGATCGCGAACAGCTTCGGCGCCAGGCTTTCCAGGTGCAGCGCGGCCACGACGCGGTCGGCAAAGGTGAGCGCGCACGATTCCGAGCGCGCCGCGACGAAGTGCTGCCACAGCGCGGCGGCCAGGCCGGCGCCGGTCAGCAGCACCGCCAGCCCGGCCAGCGCCGCCTTGAGGCCGCGCCACGGCAGCAGCCAGGCCAGGCCGGCGACGACGCCGAGCATGACGAACAGGAAGCGCTGCAGGATGCACCACGGGCAGGGCAGCATCCCGAACTGGTACTGCGAGAGCAGGGCCGCGGCGACCGCGGCGAAGCTCGCGAGGCAGGTGAAGCCGAGCAGGGCGTTGCGGGTCAGGCGCAAGGTCACTCCACGCTGGATCGTTGCGGCCGGGTCACTCGACCTCGGCGATCAGCTCGATCTCGACGCAGGCGCCGAGCGGGATCTGCGCGACGCCGAAGGCGCTGCGGGCGTGCGCGCCCTTGTCGCCGAACACCTGCACGAACAGCTCCGAGGCGCCGTTCGTCACCAGGTGCTGCTCGGTGTAGTCCGGCGTGCTGTTGACCAGGCTCATCACCTTGACGATGCGGCGCACCTTGTTCAGGTCGCCGACGGCGGCCTGCAGCGTGCCCAGCAGGTCGATCGCGATCGCGCGCGCGGCGGCCTGGCCGTCGGCCGTGCCCAGGTCCTTGCCCAGCTGACCGACCCAGGGCCTGCCGTCCTTGCGCGCGATGTGTCCCGACAGGAACACCAGGTTGCCGGTGCGCACGAACGGGACATAGGCGGCCGCGGGCGTGGCGACCGGCGGCAGCTCGATGTTCAGGGCCTTGAGTTGGTCGTAGACGGACATCGTGTATCGCTCCTCTGAGGGGTATGGACGGTTGACCGGCAATCCTACACTTGGCGTCCGATCAGGGAGAGACCAGGGTGAGGGAGGAGGCCGGATCGGGCCCGGCGGCCTGGGTCGTGTCGCTGGGCATCGTGCTCGGCGCAGCCCTGCAGCTGCAGGAGCGCGCGCTGTGGGCGGGGGTGGGCTATGCGCTGGCGGCGCTGGCGGCCGTCGCGCTGCTGGCCGTGCTCGCCTGGTGGCGGCCGCGGCGGCATGTGCCGGCGGCCCTGCTGGCCGCGCTGGCGCTCGGCTGGGGCGGGGCCGGCTGGCAGGCGCAGCAGCGGCTGGCCGAGCGGCTTGCTCCCGCGCTGGAAGGCGTCGACCTCGACGTGGTCGGCGTGGTCGCGGCCATGCCGCGCGTGCAGCCTTCGGGCATCCGCTTCCGCTTCGCAATCGAGTCGGCGCATGACACGCACGGCCCGGTCCCGGTGCCGCGCGAGGTGCTGCTCGGCTGGTACACCGGCTGGCGCGAAGGCGGCCCGGCGCAGGGGCGACCGCCGGTCGAGCTGAAGGCCGGGCAACGCTGGCAGCTGCGCGTGCGCCTGCGGCAGCCACACGGCAACCTCAACCCGCACGGCTTCGACTACGAGCTGTGGCTGTTCGAGCAGGGCATCGGCGCGACCGGCTACGTGCGCGACACCGGTGCGGCCCCACCGCGCTTGCTCGATGCCGCGGTGGGCCATCCGGTCGAGCGGTGGCGCCAGGCGGTGCGCGACGCGATCCACGCGCAGGTCGACGACGAGCGCGCCGCGGGCGTGCTGGCGGCGCTGGTCACCGGCGACCAGGCAGCGATCGACCGCGATGACTGGGAGGTGTTCCGCATCACCGGCGTCGCGCACCTGATGGCGATCAGCGGCCTGCACGTCACGATGTTCGCCTGGCTGGCCGCGGCCGTGCTGCGGCGGCTGTGGCGGTGCAGCGCCCGCCTGATGCTCGCGCTGCCGGCGCCGGTGGCCGCGCGCTGGGGCGGACTGGCGCTGGCAGCGGCCTATGCCGTGTTTGCCGGCTGGGGTGTACCGGCGCAGCGCACGGTGCTGATGCTGGGCGCGGTCACGCTGCTGGCGCAGGCGGGCCGCCAGTGGCCCTGGCCGGCGGTGCTGTGCGCGACCGCCGCGGTGGTCACGCTGTGCGATCCCTGGGCGCTGCTGCAGCCGGGCTTCTGGCTGTCCTTCGTGGCGGTGGCGCTGCTGATGGCCACCGATGCCGACCAGGTGGTCGCCGCGACCTGGCGCGTCGATGCCGGCGCCAGCCTGTGGCGGCGCCTGCGCGGGCAGGCGTGGGCCAGCGTGCGCGGCATGCTGCGCACCCAGCTGGTGGCCACCGTGGGACTGGCCCCGCTGACCATGGCCTTCTTCCACCAGGTCTCGCTGGTGGGGCTGCTCGCCAACCTGGTCGCGATCCCGCTGGTGACGCTGGCGATCACGCCGCTGGGCCTGCTCGGCGTGTTGGCGCCGCCGCTGTGGACCCTGGGCGCCGCCTGCGTCGAGGGATTGGGCGCGCTGCTGCAGGCCATGGCCGGCTGGCCGGCCGCGCTGTGGCTGACCGCAGCCGGTCCCGGCTGGGCGGTGGCGGCGGCCGTGGCCGGCGGGGTGCTGGTGGTGCTGCCCCTGCCGTGGCGCGTGCGCCTGCTGGCCCTGCCGCTGCTGCTGCCGCTGGCCTGGCCCGCGCCGCCGCGGCCGCCGGCGGGGAGCTTCGAGCTGCTGGCGGTGGACGTCGGGCAGGGCACCGCGGTGCTGGTGCGCACCGCCCGCCACACCCTGCTGTACGACGCCGGCCCGCAGTACTCGCCCGACAGCGATGCCGGCCAGCGGGTGCTGCTGCCCTTGCTGCGCGCGCTCGGGGAGCGGCGCATCGACCGGCTGGTGCTGTCGCACCGCGACGTCGACCATGTCGGCGGCGCCCGCGCGGTGCTGCAGGCCTACCCCGAGGCCCAGGTGACCAGCTCGCTGGAGGCGGGGCATCCGCTGCTGCAGGGCCGTGCGGATGCGGTGCACTGTGCGGCGTCGCCGTCGTGGACATGGGACGGCGTGCACTTCGAGATGCTGCATCCCGGCCCTGACGAGCACTCGCCGCCGCTCAAGCCCAACCAGGTCTCCTGCGTGCTGAAGGTCAGCGGCGGCGGCCACGCGGCGCTGCTGACCGGCGACATCGAGCGGCGCGAGGAAGCGCGCCTGGTGGTCGAACAGGCCGGGCGGCTGCGTGCCGACCTGCTGCTCGTGCCGCACCACGGCAGCAAGACCTCCAGCTCGGCGGGTTTCCTCGACGCGGTCGCGCCGCGCGTGGCGGTGATCCAGGCCGGCTACCGCAACCGCTTCGGGCATCCGGCCGCGCCGGTGCTGGCGCGCTATGCCGAGCGCGGCATCGAGGTCGTCGCAAGCCCGGCCTGCGGTGCCTACCGCTGGTTTGAGGGGGATGGGGTCTGCGAGCGTGACCTGCGGCGCCGATACTGGCACCATGGGGGCGTGAACCCCGCCTTGCAAGGAGGCAGCCAGCCGGTGGAGGCCCCATGACCCCGACCTACGACGAGATGCACGCCAGCAGCGCGGTGGTGCGGGAGCACTACCGGGTGTACGACCGGTGGCTGGCCAGGCAACCGCGGGACGTGATGCGCTCGCGGCGAGAGGAAGCCGAGGTGATCTTCCGGCGGGTGGGCATCACGTTTGCGGTGTACGGGGCGCAGGACGAGGACGGGGCGGGCACCGAGCGGCTGATCCCGTTCGACCTGATCCCGCGCATCATCCCGGCGCACGAGTGGCAGGTGCTCGAGCGCGGGCTGGCGCAGCGCGTGACGGCGCTCAACCGCTTCATCCACGACGTCTACCACGAGCAGGAGATCATCAAGGCCGGGGTGGTGCCGGCCGAGCAGGTGTGCGGCAACGGGCAGTTCCGCGCCGAGATGCTGGGGCTGGAGGTGCCCGGGGGCGTGTACGCGCACGTTGCCGGCATCGACATCGTGCGCGCGGCCAACGCGGACGGCAGCGGCACCTACTACGTGCTCGAGGACAACCTGCGGGTGCCCAGCGGGGTGAGCTACATGCTGGAGAACCGCAGGATGACCATGCGGCTGTTTCCGGAGCTGTTCAGCGAATACCGCGTCGCGCCGGTGGCGCATTACCCCGACCTGCTGCTGGAGTCGCTGCGGGCGGTGGCCCCGCCCAGCGTCAACGATCCCGTCGTGGTCGTGCTCACGCCGGGCATGTACAACTCCGCGTACTTCGAGCACGCGTTCCTGGCGCAGCAGATGGGCGTGGAGCTGGTGGAGGGGCAGGACCTGTTCGTCAAGGACCAGTTCATCTACATGCGCACCACCCAGGGGCCGAAGCGGGTGGACGTCATCTACCGGCGCGTGGACGACGACTTCCTCGACCCGCTGGCGTTCCGGGCCGACTCGGTGCTGGGCTGCGCGGGGCTGCTGTCGGTGTACCGGGCGGGCAACGTGACGCTGGCCAATGCCATCGGCACGGGCATCGCGGACGACAAGTCCATCTACCCGTACGTGCCGCAGATGATCGAGTTCTACCTGGGGGAGAGGCCGCTGCTCGACAACGTGCCCACCTGGGTGTGCCGGCGCGAGGAGGACCTGAAGTACGTGCTGGCGCACCTGCCGGAGCTGGTGGTCAAGGAGGTGCACGGGGCGGGCGGCTACGGGATGCTGGTGGGCCCGGCGGCGACGAAGGAAGAGATCGAGGCCTTCCGCGAGCGGCTTGTCGCGCAGCCGGGCAACTACATTGCGCAGCCGACGCTGTCGCTGTCGACCTGCCCGACCTTCGTGGAGTCCGGCATCGCGCCGCGGCACATAGACCTGCGGCCCTTCGTGCTGAGCGGGCGCACGGTGCAGATGGTGCCCGGGGGGCTGACGCGGGTGGCGCTCAAGGATGGGTCGCTGGTGGTCAACAGCAGCCAGGGCGGCGGGACGAAGGACACGTGGGTGCTCGAGGAGTGAAGAAGGAGGCCGGCCATGTTGTCACGCACCGCGGATCACCTGTTCTGGATGGCCCGGTACATGGAGCGTGCGGAGAACACCGCGCGCATGCTCGACGTGAACTACCAGATGAGCCTGCTGCCCCATTCGGCCGAGATGGCCGAGCAGGGCTGGCGCAGCCTGCTGGGCATCAGTGACCTGACCGAGGACTTCGCGCGCCGCTACCGGGGCTTCTCGGCGCGCGAGGTGATGGACTACATGGTGCGCGACGAGAGCAACCCGTCGAGCATCGCGAGCTGCCTGCGCGCGGCGCGCGAGAACGCCCGGGCGGTGCGCGGCGCCCTGACCACCGAGGTGTGGGAGACACAGAACCAGACCTGGCTGGAGTTCCACCGGCAGTTCGACGGCAACCGTTTCCTGCGCGACCCGGGCGAGTGCTTCGAATGGGTGAAGTTCCGCTCGCACCTGTCGCGCGGCGTGACGCTGGGCACCATGCTGCAGGACGAGGCCTTCCACTTCCTGCGCATCGGCACCTTCCTCGAGCGCGCCGACAACACCGCCCGCCTGCTGGACGTGAAGTTCCACGGCGTCAGCGACGAGTTCTTCGGCAGCACCGGCCCGCGCGAGAAGGACGTGGAGTTCGACTTCTACTACTGGTCCGCGGTGCTGCGCTCGGTCTCGGGCTTCGAGGTCTACCGCAAGGTCTACCGCACCGTGCTGCAGCCGGAGAAGGTGGCCGAGCTGCTGATCCTGCGCCCGGACATGCCGCGCTCGCTGATGGCCTGCGTCAACGAGGTGGTGCACAACCTCGCGGCGGTGGCCAACGAGCAGTCCGGCGAGACCCAGCGGCGCGCCGGGCGCCTGCAGGCGGACCTCAAGTACGGCCGCATCGACGAGATCCTCGCCACCGGCCTGCACGCGTTCCTGACGCAGTTCCTCGACCGCGTCAACGACCTGGGCACGGGCATCAGCCGCGACTTCCTGGTCCCGGTGGCCGCCTGAACCTCAGCGTGCGCTCGAGACCGCGCGCGAGCCGTACAGTGCCTCGACCGCGCGGCCCAGGTCGATGACCGCCATCGCATAGTAGCTGGACCAGTTGTAGCGCGTGATCGCGTAGAAGTTGCCGGTGCCGGCGGCGTAGCTCGGCGCGGCACCGCCGTTCTGCAGCTCGACCAGCGCCAGCAGGCCGCCGTAGCCTCGCCCCTCTTCCGACAGGCTCGCACCGCGCGCGGCGAACTCCTCGGCGGTGAAGCTCGGCACGATGTCCGGCTGCAGCAGGTAGGCGCGGTCGGCGGTGTCGACCGGGGCGGCGACCTCGAAGTGGGTCGGCTCGCCGCGCTGCCAGCCGTGTTCGGCAAGGTAATGGGCCACGCTGCCGATCACGTCGGCCGGGCTGCGGTGCAGGTCGACGCGGCCGTCGCCGTCGAAGTCCACCGCGTACCGGTTCCAGCTGCTGGGCATGAACTGCGGCATGCCCATCGCGCCGGCGTACGAGCCGCGCAGCTCCAGGGGGTCGTGCCCCTCGCTGTGGCACAGCAGCAGGAACTGCTCCAGCTCGGCGCGGAAGAAGGCGCTGCGGTCGCTGCGCCCGCTGGGGAAGTCGAAGCCCAGCGTGGCCAGCGCGTCGAGCACGCGGAAGCTGCCCATGTGCCGGCCGTACAGCGTCTCGACCCCGACGATGCCGACCACGATCTCCGGCGGCACCCCGTACATCTCCTCGGCCTGCGCCAGCCACTTCGCGTGGGCCTTGCGGAACTCGAGGCCGGCGCGCAGGCGGCGCGGTTCGACGAAGCGGGCACGGTAGGCGGCCCAGTTCTTCGCGGTGCCGGCCGGCGGCGGCATGATCAGCCGCGCCACCGACGGCAGGTAGCGCGCCTGCGCCAGCGTGCGGCGCACCCAGCCGGGATCGAGGTTCTGGCGTTGCGCGACCTCCAGCGCGAAGGCCATCACGTCGTCGCGTTCGCCGTAGACGAAGCTGTCGGGTGGTTCGGTCGCCTGGGCCAGGACGGTGCCGGGCATGGCCGTCCCGACCAGCAGGCCGGCGCCCAGGATGCACAGGCGCCGGCGGAAGGAATCAAGGGTGTGGGGCATGTCGAAGCTCGAGGACGGCGCGGCGCAGCTCGCGCGCCAGTGAGCGCGCCAGTGTAGAGGAGCGGGGCGTTGCCCCCGCGGCCGGTGCGTAACGCAGCGCTTCCATGCGCGACAGCAGCTCGGCGACGCGGGCGGCCTGCTCGCCCCAGCGCGCGCGTGCCTGCGCGGCCAGCGTGCGCGGCGGCACGTGCGGTCCGCTGGGCAGGCCGGCGGCGGCCAGCTGCGCCTGCATGCGCCGGTAGGCCTGCACCCACGGGTCCTGCCGGTGGCGTTCCCACCAGGCCCAGGCGGCGCCCGCGGACGCCGCCGCGGCGACCAGGCCGAGCAGCAGCACCACCAGGTCCTGCCAGCCGGGCGCGTCGAAGCCGAGGTGGCGCAGCAGCTCGAACTGCGTGCCGCGCGAGTAGTTCAGCACCCACTGGTTCCAGGCGTTGTTGACCGCGTCCCAGTGGTTGCGCAGCCGCCGCCACAGTTCGGGATTGACCGTGCTCAGCGTCGCGGCGACCACCCCCGTGGCCGGCCCCAGGTCGAGCGCCATGCGGATGCGCTCGGGCGCGACGGCGCCGGTCGGGTCGGCGCGCACCCAGCCGGCGCCGGGCTGCCAGTACTCGGCCCAGGCGTGGGCATAGGCGTGGCGCACCAGGTGGTAGCCGTCGACCGGGTTGTACTCGGCGCCCTGGTAGCCGGTGACGATGCGCGCCGGCACCCCCATCGCGCGCATCACGACGACGAAGGCGGCGGCGAAGTGCTCGCAGAAGCCCTGCTTGCGGTCCAGCCAGAACTCGTCGATGGCATGGCGGCCCTGCTCGTCGCCGTAGCGGCCGGGCGCCAGCGTGTAGGCGTAGCCCTGGGTGCGGATGTGGGCGAACACCGCCTGCGCCAGCCGGCGGGCATCGGCATCGGGGAGCTGTTGCCGCAGGGCCTGCGCCCAGGCCAGCGTGCGCGGGTTGTAGCCCTCGGGCAGCTGCAGGTAGTCGCGCAGCCCGGCCGTCCAGGCCACCGGCCCGTGGCGGAAGCCGGTGTAGGCCGTGGCCTCGAGGCGCTGCCGTTCGCGCAGCGGCTGGCCGGTGACCCATTCCAGGTCCTCGCGCATGCGCGGGAGGATCTCGCCGAGCCTGGGGACCTCCGGCGTGACCTCGAGCAGCGGCAGCGAGGCGATGCGGGTCGGCTCGATGGTCAGCGAGTAGCGGAAGGCCTGCGTGCCGAGCTGCAGGTTGCCGTCGGCGCGCTGGCTGCGCGGCCAGCCGCGGTAGGGCAGGGGGCGCCAGTGCCGCCCGTCGAACTCGGCGAGCACCGGCCCGCGGAAGTACAGCGCCTGCGGCGGCGGGGCGGGGCCGTCGAACTTGACCCGCATCGCGATGCTGTCGTCCAGCGCCAGCTCGGCCACCGAGCCCATCTCCATCATGTTCGACAGCCCGGTGCGCCCGGCGTGCGCGTCGGTCGGCAAGCCCCACAGCGGCGCGAAGCGCGGGAACAGCACGAACAGCGCGACCATCACCGGCGCACCGAACAGGCACAGGCGTGCAGACAGCGCGGCGGCCTTGGCCAGCGAGGGTTGCCCGACCGGCATCTGCGAGACCACCAGCGCGGTCAGCAGGCCCCACACGGCCAGCACCATCGCCAGCGCCAGCGGCAGTGACTGGGAATAGAGGAAGTTGGTCAGCACCAGGAAGAAGCCGAGGAAGAACACCACGAAGGCATCGCGCCGCGCGCGCAGCTCCAGCGTCTTGAGCGCCATCAGCACCACCACCAGCGTCACGCCGGCTTCCTTGCCGAACAGCGTGCGGTGCGTGACCAAGGTGGCGGCCACCGCGGCCAGCAGCAGCGCCCCCAGCACCCAGCGCCCGGGCAGCGGCGCGCCGGTCAGGGCCAGCCGGGCGCGCCAGAGCAGCACCACTGCGGCGAGTGCGGTGCACCACCAGGGCAGGTGAGCGGCGTGCGGCGCGATGACCCAGGCGATCACGCCGAGCAGGAACAGCGTGTCGCGCGTCTCGCGCGGCAGGTGTCGCCAGGCCGCCAGGCGCGGCGTCGTGCCGGTACGGGAGGCAAGGGCGGTCGTCATCGGTACAGGGCCAGTTGTTCCAGGCAACGGCGCTTGTGCGCCTCGCCGTGGTCGGGCAGCAGCTCCGGCACGCCGGGCAGGCGCAGGCCGTAGCGCAGGCCTGCCTGCTCGGCCGCCAGCACCCAGGCGGCCAGGCGCGACAGGCGCTGCTCGGCACCCTGGGCGCCGGTGTGAAGATAGTCCAGCCACAGCTCGCGGAGCGCCGCGCCACCGGTCTCGCGGCTGACCAGCTCGCCGGTCTTGGCCACCTTCTTCCACACCACGTGCTTGAGCGGGTCGCCGCGCCGGTACGCGCGCACGCCGTCGGTCTCGCCGCCTTCGCCCTGGCGCAGCGGCTGCCCCTGGCCCGGGTGCGGCAGCGGTGCCGGCAGCGGCGGGGGGAAGCTCTCGGGGGCCGGGTAGACCAGCAGCCGCGAGGCCGGGCGCCACAGCGTCCAGACGCGGAAGATCCCGAGCGGGAAGCGCGTCTCGGCGGTCAGCATCGGCACTGCATGCCAGCCGCGCCGTTGCGGCTGGAAGCTCACGTGCGCGACCGCCTGCGCCTGCGCCGGCACGTCGGTCCAGGCCCAGCCCGGCGGGGGGGCCTCGCCCGGCTCGGGCAGGACACGCAGGCCGATGCCGTAGCGCTCGCGGCGTGCCTCGTTGGTCAGCGCGACCTCCAGCAGCGCAGCCTGGTCGGCGAACACCGCCGCCGGCGGCTTCAGGTGCAGCGTCAGCCCGCGCAGCGTGCTGTGGGTGACGTACATGCCGGCCACCCCGGCGCCGGCCAGCAGGAAGGTCAGCAGGTAGCCCAGGTTGAGCTGGTAGTTGATCGAGGCGACCAGCAGCACCACCAGCGTGGCTGCGAACAGCAGGCCCGGCCGGGTCGGCAGGATGTAGACGTTGTGCTGCGTCAGCACCAGCGTGTCGCTGGCCGGCAGGCGCTGGTGCCACCAGGCGCGCAGGCGCTGGTGCAACCGGCCGGCCGGGCGGCGGCGCGCGCCGGGGCGTGCGGCGGCTGCGGCGGTGCTCACGGCAGCGGCACCGCCTCGACCATCGCCCGCACCTGCTCGACCCGGCCGCGCCCGCTGCCGGCCACCGGCACCAGGCGGTGCGCGATGGTCTGCGGCAGCACGGCCTGGATGTCGTCGGGCGCCACGTAGTCGCGCCGCGCGATGAAGGCGCGCGCCTTGGCCGCGCGCAGCACCGCGATGCCGGCGCGCGGGCTGAGCCCCTCGACGAACCACTGGCCGGAGCGGGTCGCGGCGATCAGGTCCTGCAGGTAGTCGAGCAGCGGGTCGGCGGCATGCACCTGGCGCACCGCCTGCTGCATGGTCATCAGCTCGGCCGGCGACATCACGGCCGGCAGCTGGTGCACCGCGGCGCGGCGGTCCTGGCCGGCCAGCAGCTCGCGCTCGGAGGCCCGGTCCGGGTAGCCGAGCGTGATGCACATCAGGAAGCGGTCCAGCTGCGACTCGGGCAGGGCGTAGGTGCCGAGCTGGTCGGCCGGGTTCTGGGTGGCGATCACGAAGAACGGCTGCGGCAGCGGCCGGGTCTCGCCCTCGACGCTGACCTGGTGTTCCTCCATCGCCTCCAGCAGCGCGCTCTGCGTCTTGGGGCCGGCGCGGTTGATCTCGTCGGCCAGCAGCACCTGCGAGAAGATCGGCCCCGGGTGGAACACGAAGGATTCCTGGCCGCGCTCGTAGACGCTCACCCCGACCAGGTCCGAGGGCATCAGGTCGGCGGTGAACTGCACGCGCGAGAAGCGCAGGCCCAGCGACACTGCCAGTGCATGGGCCAGGGTGGTCTTGCCCACGCCCGGCACGTCCTCGATCAGCAGGTGGCCGCCGGCCAGCAGGCAGGCCACGCAGTCCTCGACCTGGGTGCGCTTGCCGACGATGATCGTGTTAATCTGATCCAGCAGCCGTTGCAGCTGTGCATGAAGCATGTGGGTATCCGGGTGGCTCATGGCCGAGCACATTACCCGAATTCCGCGCCACGACACGGGGACAAAATCACATGGCCACCGGCTACTACAGCCATCCTGATTGCCGCCGCCACGACATGGGCGCCGGTCATCCTGAATGCCCTGAGCGCCTGGACGTCATCGAGGACTACCTGCTGGCCACCGGCATCGAGCTCGGGCTGGAAAAACGCGAGGCACCGCTGGCCGGGCTGCGCGACCTGGAGCTGGCCCACAGCGCCGCCTACGTGGCCACGATGAAGGACCTGATGGAGCAGGTGGCGCAAAGCGGCGAGCGCCGCACCATCGACATGGACACGGTGGTGTGCCCGCACACCTGGCAGGCGGCGCTGCGCGCCGCCGGGGCCGCGGTGGCAGCCACCGACGCGGTGATCGACCGCGAGATCGAGAATGCCTTCTGCGCCGTGCGCCCACCCGGGCACCATGCGACGCGCTCGCAGGCGATGGGCTTCTGCTTCTTCAACAACGTCGCGGTGGCTGCGCGCCACGCGCTCAACGTGCGCCGGCTCAAGCGCGTGGCCATCGTCGACTTCGACGTGCACCACGGCAACGGCACCGAGGACATCTTCGCCGGCGACGAGCGGGTGCTGATGGTCAGCTTCTTCCAGCACCCGCTGTACCCGTTCAGCGGCACCGAGGCGCCGGCCGACAACATGGTCAACCTGCCGGTGCCGGCCTACACCCGCGGCATGGAAATCCGCGAGCTGGTCGAGGCGCTGTGGATCCCGCGGCTGGAGCGTTTCAAGCCCGAGATGATCTTCATCTCTGCGGGCTTCGACGCGCACCGAGAGGACGACCTGGGCCAGCTCGGGCTGGTCGAGGCCGACTACGAGTGGATCACGCGCCGGGTGAAGGACGTGGCCGAGCGCCACGCCAAGGGGCGCATCGTCTCCTGCCTGGAGGGCGGCTACCACCTCGACGCGCTGGCGCGCAGCGTGGCCGCGCACGTGCGCGTGCTGGCCGACGTCTAGGGCGCGTGCTCTCGCGCCACGAAAAAGCCGCCCCGAGGGGCGGCTTGCTTCATGGCCAGGCCAGGGGCGCTCAGGCGGTCGCGACCGGAATCTTGCCGATGCGGGCCTGCCATTCGCGCGGGCCGGTGACGTGGGCGGAGGTGCCGCCCGCGTCCACCGCGACGGTGACCGGCATGTCCTTGACCTCGAACTCGTAGATCGCCTCCATGCCCAGGTCCTCGAAGCCGACCACGCGGGCCGACTTGATCGCCTTGGAGACCAGGTAGGCGGCGCCGCCGACGGCCATCAGGTAGGCGCTCTTGTGCTTCTTGATCGCCTCGATCGCCACCGGGCCGCGCTCGGCCTTGCCGATCATCGCGATCAGGCCGGTCTGGCTCAGCATCATCTCGGTGAACTTGTCCATGCGGGTGGCGGTCGTCGGGCCGGCCGGGCCGACCACCTCGTCGCGTACCGGATCGACCGGGCCGACGTAGTAGATCACGCGGTTGGTGAAGTCCACCGGCAGCTTCTCGCCCTTGGCCAGCATGTCCTGGATGCGCTTGTGGGCGGCGTCGCGGCCGGTCAGCATCTTGCCCGACAGCAGCAGCGTCTCGCCCGGCTTCCAGCTGGCGACTTCCTCCTTCGTCAGCGTGTCGAGGTTGACGCGGCGGCTCTTGTTGTAGTCCGGCGCCCAGCTGACGTCGGGCCACAGGTCCAGGCTCGGCGGCTCCAGATACGCCGGGCCGGAGCCGTCGAGCACGAAGTGCGCGTGGCGGGTGGCCGCGCAGTTCGGGATCATGGCCACCGGCTTGGACGCGGCGTGCGTCGGGTACATCTTGATCTTGACGTCCAGCACCGTGGTCAGGCCGCCCAGGCCCTGCGCGCCGATGCCCAGCGCGTTGACCTTCTCGTACAGCTCCAGGCGCAGTTCTTCCAGCTTGTTCTGCGGGCCGCGCTGCTGGAGCTCGTACATGTCGATGTCTTCCATCAGCGCTTCCTTGGCCAGCAGCATGGCCTTCTCGGCCGTGCCGCCGATGCCGATGCCCAGCATCCCGGGCGGGCACCAGCCCGCGCCCATGGTCGGCACGGTCTTGAGCACCCAGTCGACCAGGTTGTCGCTCGGGTTCATCATCACGAACTTGGACTTGTTCTCCGAGCCGCCGCCCTTGGCCGCGACGATCACGTCGACCTTGTCGCCCGGCACCACCTCCATGTGGATCACCGCGGGCGTGTTGTCCCTGGTGTTCTTGCGCTCGAACTGCGGGTCGGCCAGGACCGAGGCGCGCAGCTTGTTGTCCGGGTTCAGGTAGCCGCGGCGCACGCCTTCGTTGATCGCGTCGGCGATCGAGCCGGAGAAGCCTTCCCAGCGCACGTCCATGCCGATCTTCAGGAACACGTTGACGATGCCGGTGTCCTGGCAGATCGGGCGCTTGCCTTCGGCGCACATCTTCGAGTTCGTCAGGATCTGCGCGATGGCATCCTTGGCCGCCGGCGATTCCTCGCGCTCGTAGGCGCGCGCCAGGTGCTGGATGTAGTCGGCCGGGTGGTAGTAGCTGATGTACTGCAGGGCCGCAGCGACGCTTTCGACGAGGTCGTCGTACTTGATCGTGGTGGTCATGGTCTTGAAGTGCGGTGGGTTGCGGGGGCGGCTGCGATTATCTCAGCCGCAGCGCCCGCCGCATGGCAGCGGGGGCGCTGCGCGGGCCTGGCGCCTCAGTCGTGCGCCGGCGGGGCCAGCAGCCGGTCGGTCAGCGCGATCGCCAGCGCCGAGAGCAGGAACACGACGTGGATCAGGGTCTGCCACTGCAGCACCTTCAGCTCGTAGTTGCCGGCGTTGATGAAGGTCTTGAGCAGGTGGATCGACGAGATGCCGATGATCGCGGTGGCCAGCTTGACCTTCAGCACCGAGGCGTTGACGTGGCTGAGCCATTCCGGCTGGTCGGGGTGGCCTTCCAGCCGCATGCGCGAGACGAAGGTCTCGTAGCCGCCGACGATCACCATGATCAACAGGTTGGAGATCATCACCACGTCGATCAGCGCCAGCACGACCAGCATGATGATGGTCTCGTTGAGCTGGGTCACCGGCGCGTCGCTGCGGTAGCCGATGCCGCGCACCAGCTGGTCCAGCGCATGCTGGTTGCCGAACGCGGCCTCGATCAGGTGCACCAGTTCCACCCAGAAATGGAAGACGTAGACGCATTGCGCCACGATCAGGCCGAGATACAGCGGCAACTGCAGCCAACGGCTGGCAAAAATCAGGTTCGGCAACGGACGCAACCGGGCAGTACGCGGATCGGGAATCGGGGTCATCGGGAGGGGACTGCGAAACGGACTCAGGGATAGTCCGGATGCTGCGGATTTTATTGTCAGAATATCGCTCTCCCCGGAGGCCGGTCATTTGAGGCAGAGTAAGGCGTTTGTAAGAGCATCGCCTTATGGTGCGGCGCGATTTCCGGGCCAGTTTCGTCGAACTATCCACATATAAAAGGAGACGCTCATGTCGACCAGTGAGCAGGCAAACCAGCTCTACGTGCCGTCCGACGCGACGGTGAAGGCAGCTCATGTATCCGGCATGGAGGCCTATCGCAAGCTCTGCGAGGAGGCCGAGGCCGATTACGAAGGCTACTGGGCCCGACTGGCCAAGGAATTCGTGACCTGGAAGCAGCCCTTCACCAAGGTCCTCAACGACAGCAACGCACCGTTCTTCAAGTGGTTCGAGGACGGCCTCCTCAACGTCTCGTACAACTGCCTGGACCGCAACGTCGAGCAGGGCCGCGGCGACAAGGTCGCGATCATCTTCGAAAGCGACGACGGCCAGGTGACCCGCGTCACCTACCGCGAGCTGCTCGAGAAGACCTGCCGCATGGCCAACGGGCTGCGCGAGCTGGGCGTCAAGAAGGGCGACCGCGTCGTCATCTACATGCCGATGTCGGTCGAGGGCGTGGTCGCGATGCAGGCCTGCGCGCGCATCGGCGCGACGCACTCGGTGGTGTTCGGCGGGTTCTCGGCGCAGTCGCTGCGCGACCGCATCCAGGACGCCGGCGCGGTGCTGGTCATCACGGCCGACGAGCAGATGCGTGGCGGCAAGCAGCTGCCGCTGAAGGCCATCGTTGACGAGGCCCTGGGCATGGGCGGCTGCGACACCGTGCGCAACGTGCTGGTGTACCGCCGCACCGGCGGCAACATCGCCTGGAACGCGCGTGACGTCTGGCTGCACGAGGTGCTTGCCAAGCAGGCGACCACCTGCGAGCCCGAGTGGGTCGATGCCGAGCACCCGCTGTTCCTGCTCTACACCTCCGGCTCGACCGGCAAGCCCAAGGGCGTGCAGCACTCCAGCGGCGGCTACCTGCTGCAGGCGGCGCTGAGCACCAAGTGGACCTTCGACCTCAAGCCCGAGGATGTGTTCTGGTGCACGGCCGACATCGGCTGGGTCACCGGCCACACCTACATCGCCTACGGACCGCTGGCCAACGGCGCGACGCAGATCGTCTTCGAGGGCGTGCCGACCTGGCCGGATGCCGGCCGCTTCTGGAAGATGATCCAGCAGCACAAGGTCACGATCTTCTACACCGCGCCGACCGCGATCCGCTCGCTGATCAAGGCGGCCGAGGCCAACCCGGCGACCCATCCGCGCAACTACGACCTGTCGTCGCTGCGCATCCTCGGCTCGGTGGGCGAGCCGATCAACCCGGCGGCCTGGGAGTGGTACTACCGGAACGTCGGCGGCAGCCGCTGCCCGATCGTGGACACCTGGTGGCAGACCGAGACCGGTGCGCACATGATCACCCCGCTGCCCGGCGCCACCCCGCTGGTGCCCGGCTCCTGCACGCTGCCATTCCCGGGCATCATGGCCGCGGTGGTTGACGAGACCGGTGCCGACGTGCCGAACGGGCAGGGTGGCGTGCTGGTGATCAAGAAGCCGTGGCCCAGCATGATCCGCACGATCTGGGGCGACCCGGAGCGCTTCAAGAAGAGCTACTACCCGGCCGACTTCCAGGGCCGCTACTACCTCGCCGGCGACGGCGCGGTGCGCGACGCCAACACCGGCTACTTCACGATCACCGGCCGCATCGACGACGTGCTGAACGTCTCGGGGCACCGCATGGGCACGATGGAGATCGAGTCCGCGCTGGTGTCCTGCACCGAGCTGGTCGCCGAAGCCGCGGTGGTGGGCCGTCCGGACGAAACCACCGGCGAGGCGATCTGCGCCTTCGTGGTGCTCAAGCGTCCGCGCCCGACCGGCGAGGAGGCGAAGAAGATCGCCGATGAACTGCGCGCCTGGGTCGCGAAGGAGATCGGCCCGATCGCCAAGCCCAAGGACATCCGCTTCGGCGACAACCTGCCCAAGACCCGCTCGGGCAAGATCATGCGTCGCCTGCTGCGCTCGATCGCCCGCGGCGAGCAGATCACCCAGGACACCTCCACGCTGGAGAACCCCGCGATCCTCGAGCAGTTGGCCCAGTCCAACTGATCAAGGGAGCCGCGAGGCCCCGGGGCGCAGCCCCGATCGCGGGGGACGGGGTTCGCTCACGTCGCGCCAGCGATGTGAGCGAACACCAGAACCCGGCCCGCGGGGCAGCGCTGTGCCTGGTCCAACCGATCCACGCGGCCCGCGAGGCCCCGGGGCGCAGCCCCGATCGCGGGGGACGGGGTTCGCTCACGTCGCGCCAGCGATGTGAGCGAACACCAGAACCCGGCCCGCGGGGCAGCGCTGTGCGTGGTCCGACCGATCCACGCGACCCCCGAGGCCCCGGGGCGCGGCCCCGGTCGCGGGGACGGGGTTCGCTCATGTCGCTTCAGCGATGTGAGCGAACACCAGAACCCGGCCCCGGGGGCGTCATCACCCAGTCCCGCTGATCCAGTCGGCCCGCAAGGGCCGTCGGCACATCCGGCGGCGGTGGGGCGTTGCGCATCGCTTCGAGCGCAGGCCGCCCCGGATTTCGAGCGTTCGGACGCCTGCGAACCTCCCTCCGCTGCCCGCGGCTCCCGCGGCCCCCCGACGACGCCCGCCATCCCGGGGCCATTCGCCCATTGCCGCCAATCCGCGGTACCCTCACCGGTTTTCCCGCCGGCCCCGCCATGTCCCGTTCCTTCTCCGCCTTCCTGGCCGAAAGCCGCGCCCTCGTGCGGCTGGCCACCCCGATCGTGCTGTCGCAGGTCGCCTACGTGCTCATGGGCCTGACCGACACGGTCATGTCGGGACACGCCGGCGCGGCGGAGCAGGCCATCGTCGGGCTGGGCGTGGCGCTGTGGATGCCGGTGTTCATCGGCCTGATGAGCGTGGTGCAGGCGGTCAGCCCGGTGGTCGCGCATCACTACGGCGCGGGCGACCGGGCCGGCATCGTGGCCGACACGCGCGAAGGCGTGTGGCTGGCCGCCTTCGGCAGCCTGCTGCCGTTCGCGTTGCTGCCGCTGGTGCAGCCGCTGCTGCTGGCGGCCGGCATCGAGCCGCCGATCGCGGCGGGGACGGCGTGGTACCTCTGGGGCGTGGCGCTGGGGATGCCGGCGGCGCTGGTGTTCCGCGCGATCGGGTTCTATTCGGCCAGCATCAACCACCCCCGGCCGCTGATGGTGCTGGCCTTCGTCGGGCTGGTGGTCAACACCTTCCTCAACTGGGTGCTGATCTACGGCCACCTCGGCATGCCGGCGATGGGGGGCGCGGGCTGTGGCTGGGCCACCGGCATCAGCATGTGGGTGGGGCTGGTCGGCCTCGTGATCTGGACCGCGCGCGGGCGCATCTACAAGCCGTACTACCTGTGGGACGGCTGGTCCTGGCCGACCTGGCGCGGCCAGAAGCAGCTGCTGCGCATCGGGCTGCCGATGGGCGGCGCCGGGCTCGCCGAGGTGGCGGCGTTCTCCGGCATCGCGGTGCTGGTGGGCCGGTTCGGGGCGGTGCAGATCGCCGCGCACCAGGTGGCGCTGAACTTTTCGGCGCTGATCTTCATGCTGCCGATGGGGCTGTCCTCGGCGCTGTCGATCCGCGTCGGCCACCGGCTCGGGGCGGGCGATCCGCGCGGGGCCCGCTTCGTCGCATGGACCGGCATCGGCCTGGGCCTGCTGATCGCGGCCACCGCGATCGGCCCCATCGTCGCCGGTCGTCACCTGATCACCGAGCTGTACAGCAACGACACGGCGGTGCGCCAGCTGGCCGCCACGCTGCTGCTGTTCGCGGCCCTGTGGCAGTTCTTCGACGCCACCCAGGTCTGCGCGATCGGCGCGCTGCGCGGCTACAAGGTCACCTTCGTGCCGATGCTGATGATGCTGGTGGCGTTCTGGGGCGTCGGGATCCCGCTGGGCGCCTGGCTGGGCTACGTCGGCCTGCCGGGCGGCGAGCCGCTGCAGGTCTACGGGTTCTGGATCGGCCTGGTGGTCGGGCTGGTGCTGGTGTCCGTCGCGTTCAGCCTGACGCTGCGCGTGGTCTCGCGCACCGCGATCGAGGAGGGGCGCGGCAGCGCCGTGCCGCAGGGGAGCGCCCGCGTGCATCCCGGCGCGAGCGGGGCGTAGCCGGCCGCGGCGCATATAGACTGCCGGCCTGGCCCAGCCACCACGATGCCGCGATGCCTGCCCCGAGCGCCCTGATCGACTTCATCGATCCGCACGGATCGGGGACGCGCACGCGCCTGGCGTTCGGCACGCCGGAGCAGGCCTGGACGGCACGCACCGCCGCCGAGGTGCCCGCGGTGCTGGAGGCGGCGCAGCAGGCCGCGGCGGCGGGCCGCTGGTGCGTGGGCTTCGTGGCCTACGAGGCGGCGCCTGCGTTCGATGCGGCGTTCGAGGTGCATCCGTCCTGCGGCCCGCTGGCCTGGTTCGCCGCGTTCGACGACGCCGCGCCCTGGCCGGACGGCCTGGCGCCCGCGTACCCGCCACTGCAGTGGGAGGCGTCGATCGGTCGGGCCGGGTTCGATGCCGCGCTGGCCCGCATCCACCAGGCCATCGCCGACGGCGAGGTCTACCAGGTCAACTACACCGCAGCGGTGCGCAGTCCCCATGCCGGGGCAGCGCTGGAGCTGTTCCGCGCGCTGCACCGCACCCAGCCCGAGGGCTATGCGGCGTTCCTCGACACGGGCGAGCTGCAGGTGCTGTCGGTCTCGCCGGAACTGTTCTTCGACTGGCGCGACGGCCGCCTGCTGTGCCGCCCGATGAAGGGCACGGCGCTGCGCGGCGCCACGCCCGAGGAAGACCGGGCGCGCGCCGAGGCACTGCGCACGACCGAGAAGGAGCGCGCCGAGAACCTGATGATCGTGGACCTGATCCGCAACGACCTCTCGCGCATCGCGCGGCCGTTCTCGGTGCGGGTGCCGCGGCTGTTCCACACGCAGGCGCTGCCGACGGTGTGGCAGATGACCTCCGACGTGATGGCCGAGACCCGCCCGGGCACGACGCTGCGCGACGTCTTCGCGGCGCTGTTTCCCTGCGGGTCGGTGACCGGTGCGCCCAAGGTGCGGGCGATGCACTGGATCCGCGCACTGGAGCGCGCGCCGCGCGGCGTCTACTGCGGCGCGGTCGGCGTGCTGCGCCCGGACGGCTCGGCCACCTTCAACGTGCCGATCCGCACCGTGGTGCTGCAGGACGGCCAGGCGCAGTGCGGCATCGGCAGCGGCATCACGGCCGACGCGGGCACGGACGGCGAGTGGGCCGAGTGGGGCGGCAAGCGCCGCTTCCTCGAACTGGCGCGCCAGCCGTTCCGGCTGGTCGAGACGCTGCGGCTGGAGGACGGCCGCTTCCGCGCCGAGGCGCTGCACCTGCAGCGCATGGCCGCTGCCGCGGTGCATTTCGGTTACCCCTGGGACGAGGCGCGCGTGCGCGGCGCCCTGCAGGCGCTGGCGGCCGCGCATCCGCAGGGGCCGTGGCGCGTGCGCCTGCTGCTCGATGCGGCCGGAGCGGCGCAGGCCGAGGCACATCCGATGGCGGCCGCTGTCCCCGGGCGGGTGACGGTGCAGCTGGCGCGCGAGCCGGTGCGGGCGGCGCTGCCGGACTTCCTGCGCTACAAGACCACGCGGCGCGAGCACTACGAGGTGCATGCACCGGACGACCCGGCGGTGTTCGACACGCTGCTGTGGAATGCCGAGGGCGAAGTGACGGAATTCACGCGCGGCAACGTCGCGGTGCGGCTGGACGGCCGATGGGTCACGCCGCCGCTGCGTTGCGGCCTGCTGGGTGGCGTGGCGCGCGCCGAGGCGCTGCGCGACGGGCGCCTGGCCGAGGCGGTGGTGCGCGTCGAGGACCTGGCGCGGGCCGAGGGGTTGGCCTTCCTGAGCAGCCTGCGCGGCTGGATTCCCGCGATGCTGCGCCGGCACTGAAAAGACGAAGCCCGCAAGGGCCGGGGCCGTTGCGGGCTGGCAAGCAGGCGCACGAGGCGCTCAGCTCACTTCTGCGTGAGGATCCACTGCACCAGGGTCTTGGCTTCGGCTTCGCTGACCTGCGGGTTGGCCGGCATCGGGGCCTGGCCCCACACGCCCGAGCCGCCCTTGATCACCTTCTGGGCCAGCTTGTCCACGGCATCCTTCTGGCCCGCGTACTTGGCGGCAATTTCCTTGAAGGAGGGGCCGACCACGCGCTTGTCGACGTTGTGGCAGATCAGGCAGTTCTTCTGCTGGGCGAGCTGCTGGTTCGCCAGCGCGGGGCCCGCGGCGAGCGCACCGAGGGCGGCAGCGAGAGCGAGGGCGTGTTTCATCATGTCCTTTCGGTGAACGTGGGGAATCAGCTACATTCTGCGCGTGCATTCTACGCGCCGGGGCGTGGCCGCAGCCGTGCAGAGGGTGCAGCAAAGTTGCAGGAGAAACGCAGCATGTGGTTCGTCGTGATCGGGGTGTTCCTGATCCTGCTCAAGCTCGCCGAGCTCGGGCCGGTCGGGGAATGGTCTTGGCTCGGGGTGCTCTGGCCGTTCCCGTGCGCGATGGTCTGGTGGTGGTGGGCGGACAAGACCGGCTACACCAAACGCAAGCAGATGGAGAAGATGGAAGAGCGCAAGCAGGAGCGCCGCCGCAAGAACATCGTCGCGCTGGGCCTGCAGGAGCGCAAGCGCCGCTGAGGCCGCGCAGGCTCCGACCATGAAAAAAGGCGGCCGCGCGGGCCGCCTTTTGCATGCCGGGGCGCGCCACCCCGTGCACGTTCACTCGAACTTGTCGAGCACCGCACCGCAGCTCGCGCTGGAGGCGTTCTTCGCGAACTTGGCCAGCACGCCGCGGGTGTAGCGCGGCGCAGGCGGCGTCCAGGCCGCACGGCGGCGGGCGATCTCCTCGTCGCTGACGTTGAGCTGCAGCAGCAGCTGGTGGGCGTCGATGGTGATCGAGTCGCCTTCTTCCACCAGCGCGATCGTGCCACCCTCGGCCGCTTCCGGTGCGACGTGGCCGACCACCATGCCCCAGGTGCCGCCCGAGAAGCGCCCGTCGGTGATCAGGCCCACGCTCTCGCCCAGGCCCGCGCCGATCAGCGCGCCGGTGGGCGCCAGCATCTCCGGCATGCCCGGGCCGCCCTTCGGGCCCAGGTAGCGCAGCACCATCACGTCGCCCGGCTTGATCTTGCCGTCCAGGATGGCCTGCAGCGCCGACTGCTCGTCGTTGAACACGCGCGCCGGGCCGGTGATGACCGGGTTCTTCAGGCCGGTGATCTTCGCGACCGCGCCCTCGGGCGACAGGTTGCCCTTCAGGATCGCCAGGTGGCCTTCCTTGTACAGCGGCTTGTCGATCGGGCGGATCACGTCCTGGTCCACCGGCGGCTGGTCGGGCACGTCGGCCAGCGTCTCGGCGATGGTCTTGCCGGTGATCGTGATGCAGTCACCGTGCAGCAGGCCGGCGTTGAGCAGGATCTTCATGACCTGCGGGATGCCGCCGGCGCGGTGCAGGTCCACGGCCAGGTACTTGCCGCTGGGCTTGAGGTCGCAGATCACCGGCACGCGCTTGCGGATGCGCTCGAAGTCGTCGATGGTCCAGTCCACGCCCGCCGCGTGCGCGATGGCCAGGAAGTGCAGCACCGCGTTGGTCGAGCCGCCGGTGGCCATGATGACGGAGACGGCGTTCTCGATCGCCTTCTTGGTGACGATGTCGCGCGGCTTGAGGTCCTTCTTGATCGCCTCCAGCAGCACCTTGGCCGATTCGCGGGCCGAGTTCTGCTTCTCGTCGTGCGGATTGGCCATCGTCGAGGAATAGGGCAGGCTCATGCCCAGGGCCTCGAAGGCGCTGGACATGGTGTTGGCGGTGTACATGCCGCCGCACGAGCCGGTGCCGGGGATGGCGTGCTGCTCGATCTCCTTGAGTTCCTCGTCGCTGATCTTGCCGGCGGCGTTCTGGCCCACCGCCTCGAAGACGCTGACGATGTTCAGGTCCTGGCCGCGCCACTTGCCCGGCAGGATGGTGCCGCCGTAGACGTAGATGGCCGGCACGTTGGCGCGCAGGATGCCCATCATGCCGCCCGGCATGTTCTTGTCGCAGCCGCCGACCACCAGCACGCCGTCCATCCACTGGCCCTGCACGCAGGTCTCGATGCAGTCGGCGATCACCTCGCGGCTGACCAGCGAGTACTTCATGCCCTCGGTGCCCATCGCCATGCCGTCGGAGATGGTGGGGGTGCCGAACACCTGGGCGTTGCCGCCCGCTTCCTGGATGCCGGCCACCGCCGCGTCGACCAGCTTCTGCAGGCCGGCGTTGCAGGGCGTGATGGTGCTGTGACCGTTGGCCACGCCGACCATCGGCTTGCTGAAGTCGTCTTCCTTGTAGCCCAGCGCGTAGAACATCGAACGGTTGGAAGCGCGCGACTTCCCTTCGGTGATGTTGGCGCTGCGGCGGTTGATCCGGATCGTCTTGGTGTCCATCGTCTGCTCGCTTGCTCTTCGGGAGGTGGAAGATCGTGGGAATGGGCGATTGTCGCGCCGCTCTCTCATTCCTTCCAATGTTATTTCGAGCGCTTGTTGATATGCTGGACGAATGAGTGAGGACAGCATCGACCTGCGCGTCTGGCGCCAGTTCCTGGCCGTGGCCGAGGAGCTGCACTTCGGCCGCGCCGCGCAGCGCCTGGCGATGACCCAGCCGCCGCTGACGCAGGCCATCGCCCGGCTGGAACGCACGCTGGGGGTGCGGCTGTTCGACCGCACGCGCCGCCGCGTCGCGCTCACGCCGGCCGGCGAGGCGCTGGTGCCGGAGGTGCGCGCGCTGCTGGCCCAGGCCCAGGCGCTGCCGGCGCGCGCCCGCGCGGCCGCGGCCGGCGAGGTGGGGCGGGTGCGGCTGGCGTTCGTCTCGACTGCCGGCTTCGAGCAGGTGCCTGCCTGGGTGCGGGCGTTCCGCGCGCACAGCCCGGGCGTGGCGCTGGAGCTGGTGGAAGCCACCGGCGACGTGCAGCTGGGCGCCTTCGCGCGCAGCGAGATCGACGCCGGCCTGATGCTGCACACGCCCGGCTCGGCGCCGGCCGGGCTGGCGCGCCTGCCGGTGGCGACCGAGCCGATGGTGCTGGCACTGCCGGCGCGGCATCCGCTCGCGCAGGCGCCGCGGCCGGCGCTCGCGCAGGTGCTCGCCGAGCCGCTGGTGATCTTCCCGCGCCGCATCGTGCCCTCGCTGTACGACGCGGTGATGGCGCTGTACGCGCAGGCCGGCTGCGCGGCGCAGGTCGCGCAGGAGGCGATCCAGATGCAGACCATCGTCAACCTGGTGGCCGGCGGCATCGGCGTGGCCTGGGTGCCCGAGAGCGTGACCCAGTTCCGCCGCGCCGGGGTGGTGTACCGCTCGGGCCGGGAGCTGCGCGGCGCCGGCCGCCACGGCACGGTGCTGCCGGTGTGCGAGACCAGCCTGGTCTGGCCGGCCGGACCCACCTCGCCGGCGCTGGCGCGCTTCGTCGGCTTCGTGCGCGAGCTGGTGGGCGGCTGAGGGCTCAGCGCCTGCCCTGCCGCGGGCACAATGGGCGCCTATGCTGACCTACCCCCAGATCGATCCCGTGGCCCTGCAGCTGGGCCCGGTGGCCATCCACTGGTACGGCCTGACCTACCTCGTCGCCTTCGGGCTGTTCTACTTCCTCGCCACGCGCCGGCTCCGGCACGAGCCGTACCGCTCGCTCACCGGGGCGGCAGCCTGGTCGCGCAAGGACGTCGAGGACATGCTGTTCATCGGCATCATGGGCGTGATCGTGGGCGGGCGCCTCGGCTACTGCCTGTTCTACAAGCCGGGCTACTACCTGGGCCACCCGCTGGAGATCTTCATGGTCTGGCGCGGCGGCATGAGCTTCCATGGCGGGCTGCTCGGCGTGATCGCCGCGATGGCATGGTTCGCGCGCTCGCGCGGCAAGCCGTTCTGGCAGGTGATGGACTTCGTCGCGCCCTGCGTGCCGACGGGGCTGGCGGCCGGGCGCATCGGCAACTTCATCAACGGCGAGCTGTGGGGGCGCTTCGCCAGTCCCGAACTGCCCTGGGCGATGGTGTTCCCGCACAGCGGCTCGATGCAGCCGCGCCATCCGTCGCAGCTCTACCAGTTCCTGCTCGAGGGGCTGCTGCTGTTCGTGCTGCTGTGGCTGTACGCACGCAGGCCGCGCGCCACGGGCCAGGTCTCGGGGGCCTTTCTGGTCGGCTACGGCGTGTTCCGCTTCATCGCCGAGTACTTCCGCGAGCCCGACAGCTTCCTCGGCCTGCTTGCACTGAACATGAGCATGGGGCAATGGTTGTGCGTGCCCATGATCGTCGCTGGTGCACTGATCTGGAGCCTGGCCACCCGGCGCGCCCGGGCCTGAGGCAAAAAAAGCGGCCTTTGCGCCGTGAAGCGCAAAGGCCCGCGAAGGGGCAGACGCCCTGAGGAGACAAGGAGCAAACCGCCGGGTGGCGTGCGCTGTACCTTACGCAAGCGGCGTGCCAGCCCCGGGGGTTCTCATGCGGCCAGGGCCGCGGCGGCCTGGCCGTGGCGGGTGTAGAGGAAATCCAGCACCTGCTTGCGGCAGGCGATGTAGCGCGGGTCCTCGGCCAGCGCGACGCGGTCGCGCGGGCGCGGCAGGTCCACGCGCAGGATCTCGCCGATCGTGGCCGCCGGGCCGTTGGTCATCATCACGATGCGGTCCGACAGCAGCACCGCCTCGTCCACGTCGTGCGTGACCATCACCACGGTGCTGCGCGTCGCGGCGACGATCTTCAGCAGCTCGTCCTGCAGGTGGGCGCGCGTCAGCGCATCGAGCGCGCCGAAGGGTTCGTCCATCAGCAGCACCTTGGGTTCCATCGCAAGCGCGCGGGCAATGCCCACGCGCTGCTTCATGCCCCCCGAGACCTCGTGCGGCCGCTTGGCCATCGCGTGCCCCATGCCGACCAGCTGCAGCGCCGCCTCGGTGCGCGCGCGCAGCTGGGCGCGGGTCTCGCGACGCCCGAACACGCGCTCGACCGCGAGGTAAACGTTCTCGTAGCAGGTCAGCCACGGCAGCAGCGAGTGGTTCTGGAACACCACCGCGCGTTCCGGCCCGGGGGCGTCGATCTCGCGGTTGTCGCACAGCAGCACGCCCGAGGTGGGCTTCAGCAGCCCGGCGATCAGGTTGAGCAGCGTGGACTTGCCGCAGCCCGAGTGGCCGATCAGCGCGACGAACTCGCCCTGCTCGATGCCGAGGTGGATGTCGCGCAGCGCGTGGAAGCGTCCCTTGCGCGTGTGGAACACCATCCCGGCGTCCTGCACGTCGATGAAATGCCGGCTCATGTCGTTGCTCCCTCAGTCCTCGAAGCTGAAGCGTCGCGCCACCAGCACCAGGGCCTGTTCGAGCAGCAGGCCGACGATGCCGATCACGAAGATCGCGATCAGGATGTGGTGCACGTTGAGGTTGTTCCACTCGTCCCACACCCAGAAGCCGATGCCGATGCCGCCGGTCAGCATCTCGGCGGCGACGATCACGAGCCAGGCCGTGCCCACCGACAGGCGCACCCCGGTCAGCATGTAGGGCAGCACCGCGGGGAACAGGATGCGCGTGATGACCTTCCATTCGCTGAGGTTCAGCACCCTGGCGACGTTGAGGTAGTCCTGCGGCACGCGCTGCACGCCCACCGCGGTGTTGATGATCATCGGCCAGATCGAGCAGATGAAGATGGTCCAGATGGCCGCCGGGTTGGCGGACTGGAACACCAGCAGGCCGATCGGCAGCCAGGCCAGCGGCGAGACCGGCCGCAGCAGGCTGATCAGAGGCGTGAGCATGCGGTTGAGCACCGCGAAGCGCCCGATCATGAAGCCCAGCGGAATCCCCGCCAGCGCCGCGAGGCCGAAGCCCAGCGCCACGCGCTGCAGGGAGTTCAGTACGTTCCAGCCGATGCCCTGGTCGTTCGGGCCGTTGCGATAGAACGGATCGCTGAACACCTCGACGGCGGAATCGAAGGTCGCGGCCGGCGTCGGAAAGCTGCTGCTGCCGGCGGTGGCCACGGCCCAGATCGCGACCAGCAGCGCGATGCCGAACAGCGGCGGCAGCACCTTCAGCGCCAGCCCGCGCCAGTCCGGCATCGCGGCCGGACGGGGCGGGGCAGCGACGGCCGCCGCAGGGGCGGCGGTCGCCGCGGCCGGGGTGGCGGCAGGGGCCTGGGCGCGGTGCTCCGCGACCGACGGATGGAAGACGGCGCTCACCATGGTGGGTCCTTTCAGTGGGGCAACGGGATCAGCCGACCTTGACCTTGAAGCCGTCGGCGTACTTCGCGGGGTCCTTGCCGTCCCAGACCACGCCGTCGATCAGCTTGCTGCTGCGCATCACCTGCGTCGGGACGCTGACCTTGGCGGCTGCGGCGGCCTCCTTGTAGAGGTCGATCTGGTTGACCTGCCTGGCCACGGCCAGGTAGTCCGGGTGCTCCTTGATCAGGCCCCAGCGCTTGTGCTGCGTGAGGAACCACATGCCGTCGCTCAGGTAAGGGAAGTTGACCGCCCCGTCGTTGAAGAACTTCATGTGGTTGGGATCGTCCCAGGTCTTGCCCAGGCCGTTCTGGTAGCGGCCCAGGATGCGCTGGTTGATCGCATCGACGCTGGTGTTGATGTAGGACTTGGCCGCCACCGTCTCGGCCATCTTCAGCTTGTTCTGCAGGCCGGCGTCGATCCACTTGCTCGCCTCGAGCACCGCGGCGATGACGGCGCGGCAGGTGTTGGGGTACTTCCTGACGAAGTCCGCCGTCGTGCCGAGCGTCTTCTCGGGATGGTCCTTCCACACTTCCTGCGACGTCACGGCGGTGATGCCGATGCCGTCCATGATGGCGCGGTGGTTCCACGGCTCGCCCACGCAGAAGCCGTCCATGTTGCCCACGCGCATGTTGGCGACCATCTGCGGCGGCGGCACGGTGATGACCTTGGCGTCCTTGAACGGGTTGATCCCTGCCGAGGCCAACCAGTAGTACAGCCACATCGCGTGCGTGCCGGTGGGGAAGGTCTGCGCGAAGGTGTAGTCGCGCCGGTCGGCGGCCATCACCTTGGCCAGCGAGGCACCGTCGACCGCACCCTTGTCGGCCAGCTTCTTCGACAGCGTGATGGCCTGGCCGTTGTTGTTCAGGCTCATCAGCACCGCCATGTCCTTCTTCGGCCCGCTGACGCCGAGGTGCACGCCGTAGATCAGGCCGTACAGCACGTGCGCCATGTCCAGCTCGCCGTTGACCAGCTTGTCGCGCACGCCGGCCCAGGAGGTCTCCTTGGTCGGCACGATCTTCACGCCGTACTTCCTGTCAAAGCCCAGCACCGAGGCCATCACCACCGAGGCGCAGTCGGTCAGCGGGATGAAGCCGATGCGCACTTCTTCCTTCTCGGGCTTGTCCGAGCCCTGGGCCCAGACGGCGCTTTGCAGGCCCGGGACCATGCCGCCGGCGCCGGCGGCCGCGGCAGCGGTGGCTTTCAGCACGGTGCGCCGGCTCAGCGCGGCTTTCAGCGAGGAGTTGTCGTTCATCTCGACCCTTGTGTTCATCGCAAAAAACAGAAAAGGCGTCCACACGCGGACCGCTCGCAAGGGCGGTACGGTGAGGACGCCTTCGTCCCGGCGCAGATGCAGCGATCGGTGCGGCACCTGCAGTTCCTGCGGGAATCGCCATTGATACCCGCGCTGACTCTTGCAACCCCTGTGCCAGCGCCAACGGGGCGCCGGTGCCGTTTTCGGCCCGCAATCGGTGCGCTGCGGCACCATGCGGGTGCGGCATTCAGCCGATCACGTCGGCGACGTCGATCAGCCGCTGGGCCACCTCGGCGATGCGCAGGCCCTTGTCCATCGCGGCCTTGCGCAGCCGTTCGTAGGCCTGCTGCTCGTCGCAGCCGTAGCGCTTCATCAGGATGCCCTTGGCGCGCTCGACGAGCTTGCGGTCCTGCAGCTGGGTGCGCGTCTTGGCCAGTTCGCGGCGCAGTGCTTCCTCGTGCTGGAAACGCGCCAGCGCGACGTCGAGCACCGGCTTGATGCGCTCGGGCGCGAGGCCCGCCACGACGTAGACCGTCACGCCCGCGGCGATCGCGTCCTTGACATGCGAGGTGTCGTCGTCGTCGGTGAACAGCACGATGGGGCGCCGCGCGTCGCGGGTGGCCACCACCACGTGTTCCAGCGTGTCGCGCGCCTGGCTTTCGGCGTCGACGATGATCATGTCCGGCTGGATCTGCGCCAGGCGGTCGGGCAGGAAGACGTCGGCCGGCAGCACCGCGACGACGTCGTAGCCGCCTTGCAGCAGGCCGATGCGCAGGCTGCGCGAGCGCTCGGCCTCCCATCCGGCTTCGACATCCGACGGGTCCGGATTGAGGGTCTCGGGCGCGACGATGACGATGCGCAAAGATGATGCAGGAGTCGGGGCCATGCCGGTGGGGGCAGCAACATCCAGGCCAGCGCGGCCAACGAAAACGCCGGCCTCGAGGGCCGGCGTCGTGCAGGGGGCAGGAGCGCGGTCAGGCCTGGCGGCGCGGGCCGGTGCCGCCCAGCGTGCGGCGGATCCAGTCCATCACCAGCAGGGTGCGCGGCGTCTGGGCGTGCTCGCGCTCGACCAGCACGCCGCTGGCCTGCAGGTAGGCGAGGAAACGTCGGACCGCGTCGCGGCCCAGCCCGCTGACACGCAGCAGCTGGCCGAGGGGAACAAAGCCTTGCGACATCTGGTGCAGCATCCGCTGGTAGGCGGTGCGCTGGTAGCTTGCCGGCAGCTCGGGCCAGCCAGAGAGCTTGTATTCCTTCATGGCTCCAACGACTCCGGGTGTTCGTGCACCTCGTGTAGTTATTCCATTCATGGGGACCCGCAGCCTACCGGGGGGCGGATCGCCTGCAAAGGGGAAACGGGCGTACTTTGGTACAAACCCTGGATTCGAGATGTGACAAAACGCTAGCTGCTGTCACATTAGGATGCAAATTCGCCCGGACTCTGAGCTGGCGCAGGAGAACGCGGTGCGGGTCCGCAGATCGCACCGGCGACCGTGCGTCCCGTCCGGGCACAGGGCGGGCGATACACTGCCGGGATGTTCGTCCTCGGTATCGAATCCTCCTGCGATGAAACCGGCGTTGCGCTCGTCAAGACGCAGGAGGCCGGCGTGCCGCGCCTGCTGGCACACGCGCTGCACAGCCAGATCGACATGCACCAGGCCTACGGCGGCGTGGTGCCGGAGCTCGCCTCGCGCGACCACATCCGCCGCGTGCTGCCGCTGACGCGCCAGGTGCTGGAACAGGCCGGCCATGCGCTGGCCGACATCGACGTCATCGCCTACACCCGAGGGCCGGGGCTGGGCGGGGCGCTGCTGGTCGGCGCCGGCGCGGCCTGTGCGCTGGCCGCCGCGCTGGGCAAGCCGGTGCTGGGCGTGCACCACCTGGAAGGGCACCTGCTGTCGCCCTTCCTGTCGGCCGATCCGCCCGAGTTCCCGTTCGTCGCGCTGCTGGTCTCGGGCGGCCACACCCAGCTGATGCGGGTCGACGGCGTGGCCGCGTACGAGCTGCTGGGCGAGACGGTCGACGACGCGGCCGGCGAGGCCTTCGACAAGTCGGCCAAGCTGCTCGGCCTGGGCTACCCGGGCGGCCCGCAGCTGTCGCGCCTGGCCGAGTTCGGCGACCCGACCGCATTCGACCTGCCGCGGCCGCTGCTGCACAGCGGCAACCTCGACTTCTCCTTCGCCGGGTTGAAGACCGCGGTGCTGACCCAGGTGCGCAAGCTCGGCACCAACGTCTGCGAGCAGGACCGCGCCAACCTGGCGGCAGCCACCCAGGCGGCCATCGTCGAGGTGCTGGTGAAGAAGTCGCTGGCGGCACTGAAGCAGACCGGGCTCAGGCGGCTGGTGGTCGCCGGCGGCGTCGGCGCCAACCGGCTGCTGCGCGAGCAGCTCGACCGTGCCTGCACACGCCGCGGCGTGCGCGTGCACTACCCGGAACTGGCGCTGTGCACCGACAACGGCGCGATGATCGCGCTGGCGGCCGCGATGCGGCTGCAGGCCGGCTGCAGCCAGGCGGTGCACGATTACGCCTTCGACGTGAAGCCGCGCTGGGACCTGGCCAGCGTGTCGGCCGCCGCCTCGGCCTGACCCCGTGATCGCGCGCATCGACCGGCCGGGCCGCTGGCGCAGGGGCATGGCGCGCCCCAGGCGCGACCCGGTCCTGGCCTGGCGCGTTGCCTCATCCAACATGACACCCTCCATGAGCTTCGTTCGTCACCTGTTCGTCCTGTGCGTCGGTCTGCTGCTGGCCTGCGCGGCCGGTGCGCAGCAACCCATTCGCCTCGCCCTGATCGAGGGGCTGTCGGGCAGCTTCGCCAACGCCGGCGAGGCAGTGCACCGCAACCTGGTGTGGGCCGCCGAGCGCGTCAACGCCCGCGGCGGCGTGAACCTGCCTGGCGGGCGCCGGCCGCTGGAGATCGTGCGTTTCGACAGCAAGGGCACGACCGAGGAGGCGCTGGCGATGTTCAAGTCGGCGATGGACCAGGGCATCGGTTTCGTGCTGCAGGGCAACAGCTCGGCCGTCGCTGCCGCGCTGATCGATGCGCTCAACAAGCACAACCAGCGCTCGCCGCAGCGCCGCGCGCTGTTCCTGAACTACTCGGCGGTGGAGCCGAGCCTGACCAACGAGCGCTGCAGCTTCTGGCACTTCCGCTTCGACGCCCATGCCGACATGCGCCTGGCCGCGCTGATGGACGTGCTGGCCGCCGACCGGACGGTCAGCAAGGTCTACCTGATCGGGCAGGACTACAGCTTCGGCCAGCATGTGGTGCGCAAGGCGCGCGAGATGCTGGCGCAGCGGCGCCCGGACCTGCAGGTGGTCGGCGAGGAACTGCACCCGATCGGCCGCATCAAGGACTTCCTGCCGTACGTGGCCAAGATCAAGGCCGCCGGCGCGCAGGCGGTGGTCACGGGCAACTGGGGCAACGACCTGACGCTGATGATCAAGGCCGCGCGCGAGGCCGGGCTGGACGCGAAGTTCTACACCTTTTACGGCAACGCGCTGGGCGCGCCGGCGGCGATCGGCGAGGCCGGGGTGGGGCGGGTGCTGGCGGTGGCCGAATGGCACCCGAACGTCGGCACGCCGGCCTCGGACGCGTTCTACGCGGCGTTCCGCCAGCGTTTCCCACGGCCCGAGGACGACTACGTCCACGCCCGCATGCAGGCGATGATCGAGATGCTGGTCGCGGCCATCGAGCGCGCCGGCAGCACCGACGCGGTCGCGGTGGCGCGGGCGCTGGAAGGCGCGCGCTTCGACGGCGGCACGCTCGGCGGCCTGCACGAAGGGGTGATGCGCGCGGCGGACCACCAGTTCATCCAGCCGCTGTACGTCAGCGAGATGCGGCGCGCGGGCGAGGCCGGCACCCGCTTCGACAACGAGGGTTCGGGCTTCGGCTTCCGCACGGTGCGCCACGTCCCGGCGGCGCAGACCGAGCTGCCCCACGCCTGCCGGATGGAGCGGCCCTGAACGGGCGGGCTGGAACTCCCGTATAATCAACCAGTTTTGCCGCCCGGAAAGGGCTGGAACGGCGTTTCCCGTGCGGCAAGACAAGGCACGGCGCGGGTCGGTTTCACCTGCGACCGCAAGTGGCAACGAGACCGTCTCCCGCATGCGGAACGATTCCCGCGGGGCGGTTTCACTTCCCAGGAAATCCGAAAGATGTCCATCGCTGATATCAACACCGCCGAAATCATCAAGGCGAACGCGCGCGGCCCGGCCGACACCGGTTCGCCCGAAGTGCAGGTGGCCCTGCTGACTGCCCGCATCAACGAGCTGACCCCGCACTTCCAGCAGCACAAGAAGGACCACCACGGTCGTCGCGGCCTGCTGCGCATGGTCAACCGTCGCAAGCGCCTGCTGGCCTACCTGAAGAACAAGGACGCCGACCGCTACACCGCGCTGATCCAGAAGCTGGGTCTGCGCAAGTAAGCCAAGTTGGCAACCGCTCCCGCAAGCCTCGCCCAGGGCGTGGCAGGGTTCCCGCAAGGGGTTGCGGCACTGCGGTGCCGGGCCCCGATGGGGCAGGTCACAGTCCTTTGCGGGATGGCAGGAGCGGCGTCGTGAGAAGAGGAGCCTGTCTGGACCAGCCAGTACAGGCTCTTCGTCCATTTTGGAGTCGAGGCGACTGAATGGGGTTGCTGTGTCATTCCAACAAGGCTTGCATGCGAGCCCTGCTGGAATGGCACTCCGCTCCAGCGTTTTGACTCCGGCAACCGGTGCGCCGCCTCAGTGCGCGCCCCAGACTGGAGACAACCCATGAGCATGTTCAACAAAGTCACCAAGACCTTCCAGTGGGGCCCCCACAAGGTCATCATGGAAACCGGCGAGATCGCCCGCCAGGCCACCGGCGCGGTGCTGGTCAACATCGAGGACACCGTCGTGCTGGCCACGGTGGTGGCCGCCAAGAACCCGAAGCCGGGCCAGGACTTCTTCCCGCTGACGGTCGACTACATCGAGAAGACCTACGCGGCCGGCAAGATCCCGGGCAGCTTCTTCAAGCGTGAAGGCCGCCCGAGCGAGCACGAGACGCTGACCTCGCGCCTGATCGACCGCCCGATCCGCCCGCTGTTCCCGGACGGCTTCTTCAACGAGGTGCAGGTGGTCGTCCACGTGCTGTCGCTGAACCCCGAGGTCGAAGCGGACATCGCCGCGATGATCGCCTCGAGCGCGGCGCTGGCCGTCTCGGGCATCCCGTTCAACGGCCCGATCGGTGCGGCGCGCGTCGGCTACATCAACGGCGAGTACGTGCTGAACCCGGGCAAGAGCCAGCTGGCGCAGTCGCGCCTGGACCTGGTGGTTGCCGGCACCGAAGCGGCCGTGCTGATGGTCGAGTCCGAGGCCGACCAGCTGCCCGAGGACGTGATGCTGGGCGCCGTGGTGTTCGGCCACGAGCAGGGCAAGGTCGCGATCGCCGCCATCAACGAGCTGGTGCGCGAGGCCGGCAAGCCGGAATGGGACTGGCAGCCCCCGCCCAAGGACGAGGCCTTCATCGCCAAGGTCAACGCGCTGGCCGAGGACAAGCTGCGCGCGGCCTACCAGATCCGCTCCAAGCAGTCGCGCACCCAGGCGCTGCGCCAGGCCTACGCGGAGGTCAAGGAAGCCCTGGCCGCCGAGGGCGTGGAGTTCGACGAGGTCAAGGTCGACGGCCTGCTGTTCGACATCGAGGCGCGCATCGTGCGCAGCCAGATCCTGGCGGGCGAGCCGCGCATCGACGGCCGCGACACCCGCACCGTGCGCCCGATCGAGATCCGCACCGGCGTGCTGCCGCGCACCCACGGTTCGGCGCTGTTCACCCGCGGCGAGACCCAGGCCCTGGTCGTCGCGACGCTGGGCACCGAGCGTGACGCGCAGATCATCGACGCGCTGTCGGGCGAGTTCACCGACCGCTTCATGCTGCACTACAACATGCCGCCGTTCGCCACCGGCGAAACCGGCCGCGTCGGCAGCCCGAAGCGCCGCGAGATCGGCCACGGTCGCTTGGCCAAGCGCGCGCTGATCCCGGTGCTGCCGCCCAAGGACGAGTTCGCCTACGCGATCCGCGTGGTGTCGGAGATCACCGAATCCAACGGTTCGTCGTCGATGGCCTCCGTCTGCGGCGGCTGCCTGGCGCTGATGGACGCCGGCGTGCCGCTGAAGGCGCACGTGGCCGGCATCGCGATGGGCCTGATCAAGGAAGGCAACCGCTTCGCGGTGCTGACCGACATCCTGGGTGACGAGGACCACCTGGGCGACATGGACTTCAAGGTGGCCGGCACCACCGCCGGCGTGACCGCCCTGCAGATGGACATCAAGATCCAGGGCATCACCAAGGAGATCATGCAGGTCGCGCTGGCACAGGCCAAGGAAGCGCGCATGCACATCCTGGGCAAGATGCAGGAAGCGATGGGCGGCGCCAAGGCCGAGATCTCGCAGTTCGCGCCGCGCCTGTACACGATGAAGATCAATCCGGAGAAGATCCGCGACGTGATCGGCAAGGGTGGCGCGACGATCCGCGCGCTGACCGAGGAAACCGGCACGACGATCGACATCGCCGAAGACGGCACCATCACCATCGCCTCCACCGATGCCGACCGGGCCGAGCTGGCCAGGAAGCGCATCGAGGAGATCACCGCCGAGGTCGAGGTGGGCAAGGTCTACGAAGGCCCGGTCACCAAGATCCTGGAGTTCGGTGCGCTGGTGAACCTGCTGCCCGGCAAGGACGGCCTGCTGCACATCAGCCAGATCGCCCACGAGCGCGTGGCCAAGGTCACCGACTACCTGCAGGAAGGGCAGGTCGTGCGCGTCAAGGTGCTCGAGACCGACGAGAAGGGCCGCGTCAAGCTGTCGATGAAGGCGCTGCAGGACCGCAACGGCAACGGCGGGGCGGCGTCGGCCGACCAGCAGGCGCAGCAGCAACAGCAGCAACAGCAGTGATCCGCACGGGCCGGCGCCCCGCGTGCAGCGGGGGCCGGCCCGTCTGCATCCGACCTCACATCCATCCGCCATGCACGCGATCGAAATCACCCAGTATGGCCCGCCCGAGGTGCTGCGTCCGTGCGAGCGGCCCGACCCGGTGCCCGGCGCCGGAGAGGTGCTGATCCGGGTGCGCGCTTCGGGGGTGAACCGCCCCGACGTGCTGCAGCGCAAGGGGCTGTACCCGGTGCCGCCCGGGGCCTCGGACCTGCCCGGGCTGGAAGTGGCCGGCGAGATCGTCGGCGGCGATGCCGCCGCGATGGCCGACGCCGGCTTCAAGGCGGGCGACCGGGTCTGCGCCCTGGTCCAGGGCGGCGGTTATGCCGAGCTGTGCGTCGCGCCGGTGGCCCAGTGCCTGCCGGTGCCGGACGGCTGGAGCGATACCGAGGCCGCCGGCCTGCCGGAGACCTTCTTCACCGTCTGGTCGAACGTGTTCGACCGCGGGCGGCTGGCCGCCGGCGAGACCCTGCTGGTGCAGGGCGGCAGCAGCGGCATCGGCGTGACCGCGATCCAGCTGGGCAAGGCGTTCGGCGCGACCGTGCTGGCCACGGCGGGCAGCGACGAGAAGTGTGCGGCCTGCGTACGGCTCGGCGCGGACCACGCCATCAACTACCGCACCCAGGACTTCGCCGCCGAGGCCAAGCGGCTGACGGGCGGGCGCGGCGTGGACGTGATCCTGGACATGGTGTGCGGCAGCTACGTGCCGCGCGAGCTGGACTGCCTGGCCGAGGACGGCCGGCTGGTGATCATCGCGCAGCTGGGCGGCAGCCGGGCCGAGGTCGATTTCGGCGCGCTGATGCGGCGCCGGTTGACCATCACCGGCTCGACCCTGCGGCCGCGCCCGGTCGCCTTCAAGGCGGCGATCGCGCGCCAGCTGCGGGAGAAGGTCTGGCCGCTGCTGGCCGAGCGGCGGATCCGGCCGGTGCTGTTCCGCACCTTCGCCGCCCGCGAGGCGGCACAGGCGCACGCGCTGATGGAGACCAGCCAGCACATCGGCAAGATCGTGCTGCAGTGGTGAGCGGCTCGCTTGCTCTTAGAATTTGCAGCTTTTTGAGCAGGAACGGAGACTTACGAGATGCGTCGCAAACTGGTCGTCGGCAACTGGAAGATGCATGGCAGCCTGGCGACCAACGCCGAACTGCTGGCCGGCATCCGGGCGGCGGAGCCCTTCGTTTGCGAGGCCGCCGTGTGCGTGCCTTTCCCCTATCTCTCCACCTGCCTGCTGGCCTTGCAGGGCAGCCACATCGGGCTGGGCGCGCAGGACTGCTCGGCGCATGAGCAGGGCGCCTACACCGGCGAGGTGTCGGCCGCGATGCTGGCCGACGTCGGGTGCCGCTACGTGATCGTGGGCCACTCCGAGCGCCGCGCCTACCATGGCGAGAGCGACCAGCTGGTGGCCGACAAGGCGAAGATGGTGATCGGCAAGGGGCTGGTGCCCATCGTCTGCGTCGGCGAGACGCTGGCCGAGCGTGAAGCCGGCCAGACCGAGGCGGTGGTCAAGCGCCAGCTGTCGGCGGTGATCCACACCCTGGGCCAGTGCATCCCGCAGGCCGTGGTGGCCTACGAGCCGGTCTGGGCCATTGGCACCGGCAAGACGGCCACGCCCGAGCAGGCACAGGAGGTGCACGCCGTGCTGCGCAAGCAGCTGGCCGCGGCGACCGAGCATGCCGGCGCGATGCGCATCCTGTACGGCGGCAGCGTCAAGCCCGACAACGCGGCGGCGCTGTTCGCGCAACCCGACATCGACGGAGGCCTGATCGGCGGGGCCTCCCTGAAGGCGGCGGACTTCGTCGCCATCTGCCGCGCGGCCCTGTAAGGCGCGCCGCACCGATACCCTGGAGAACTTCTATGCAGTTGATGACCACCTTGATCCTCGTCGTGCAGTTGCTGGCGGCGCTGGTCATGATCGGGCTCGTGCTGATCCAGCACGGCAAGGGCGCGGACATGGGGGCCTCGTTCGGCAGCGGCGCCTCCGGCAGCCTGTTCGGCGCCACCGGCAGTGCCAACTTCCTGTCGCGCACCACCGCGGTGTGCGCCACCATCTTCTTCGCCTGCACGCTGGCGCTGGCCTACCTGTCCAACGCCCGTCCGGTCGAGGCGGATGACGGCAGCGTGCTCGAGCGCGCCGCGCCGGTCACCGCCCCGTCCTCCGGGCAGCCGGCCGGCGGTGCCGACCAGATCCCGGGCCTCGAGCCCGCGCCGGCCCCGGCGCCCGAGGCGTCCGGCGCCGCGCAGATCCCGGCGCAGTGATTCATTCTCGAACGCTGCGCCTCCATTGAGAGGGGCACGCTTTCGGGATAGAATACAAGGCTGTCGGTTGCAACGAGGTGCTGAACAGCCACTTTGCAATCGGCGCAAAGCCCTGGGCCTGGGCAGAGGCCTTCAGCAGAGGCTGCTGGCTGGGCCAACCGGGACACGCAAGTGATCTTCGGCCGACGTGGTGAAATTGGTAGACACGCTATCTTGAGGGGGTAGTGGCGAAAGCTGTGCGAGTTCGAGTCTCGCCGTCGGCACCAAGAATTCAATCGATGCGGTGGTCATCCGGTGCCGCATCGGGCGCCCTGAGAGTGTGGTCTGTAGGGGCAACCGCAGAGGAAAGTGGGCGTGCTGATCACAGCGCGCCTTATTTTTGCCTCTGGTGAGTTGAGCCGGATCTCTGAAATCTTTCGCGCAGCCAACCTCGAGCAGCGAGCCACGCGTACAAGAGCCATGATGAGCCTCGACCAGTACCTCCCCGTCATCCTCTTCATCCTGGTCGGCGTCGCAGTCGGCATCGCTCCCCAGGCGCTGGGCTACCTGCTGGGCCCCCGCAAGCCCGACCCCGAGAAGAACTCCCCCTACGAATGCGGCTTCGAGGCCTTTGAAGACGCGCGCATGAAGTTCGACGTGCGCTATTACCTCGTGGCCATCCTGTTCATCCTGTTCGATCTCGAAATCGCCTTCCTCTTCCCATGGGCGATCGCCTTGCGGGAGATCGGTCCGGTCGGCTTCTGGGCCATGATGATTTTCCTGGGCATCCTGGTCGTGGGCTTCGTCTACGAGTGGAAGAAGGGTGCCCTGGACTGGGAATGATCCGAGGAGTTCCGCTATGAGTATCGAAGGCGTCCTCAAGGAAGGCTTCATCACCACCACGGCCGACAAGCTGATCAACTGGTCGAAGACCGGCTCGCTGTGGCCGATGACCTTCGGCCTGGCCTGCTGCGCCGTGGAGATGATGCACGCCGGCGCGGCCCGCTACGACATCGACCGCTTCGGCATGCTGTTCCGGCCGAGCCCGCGCCAGTCCGACCTGATGATCGTGGCCGGCACGCTGTGCAACAAGATGGCGCCGGCGCTGCGCAAGGTGTACGACCAGATGCCCGAGCCGCGCTGGGTGCTGTCGATGGGCTCGTGCGCCAACGGCGGCGGCTACTACCACTACAGCTACTCGGTGGTGCGCGGCTGCGACCGCATCGTGCCGGTCGACGTCTACGTCCCCGGCTGCCCGCCGACCGCCGAGGCCCTGCTGTACGGCATCCTGCAGCTGCAGAGCAAGATCCGGCGCGAGAACACCATCGCCCGCTGACGCATGGCCCGCCTCATGAGCAAGATCCAAACCCTCCAGAACGCGCTTGAGACGGTGCTGGGCGCCAAGGTCAAGCGCCTTGTCGCCGACCGCGGCGAGCTGACCCTCACGGTCGGCGCGGCCGATTACCTCGAGGTCGCCCGCACGCTGCGCGATGCGCCCGAGCTGCGCTTCGAGCAGCTGATCGACCTGTGCGGCGTGGACTACTCCACCTATGGCGACGGCCGCTACGAAGGGCCGCGTTTCTGCGTCGTCGTGCACCTGCTGTCGATCACCCACAACTGGCGCCTGCGCCTGAAGGTGTTCTGCCCGGACGACGACCTGCCCATGGTGCCGTCGGTCCACGAGATCTGGAACTCGGCCAACTGGTTCGAGCGCGAGGCCTTCGACCTGTTCGGCATCGTCTTCGAAGGCCACCTGGACCTGCGCCGCATCCTGACCGACTACGGCTTCATCGGTCACCCGTTCCGCAAGGATTTCCCGCTCAGCGGCCACGTGGAAATGCGCTACGACGCGGAGCAACGGCGCGTGATCTACCAGCCGGTCACGATCGAGCCGCGCGAGATCACGCCGCGCATCATCCGCGAAGAAAACTACGGCGGCCTGCACTGATGATGGACCGGTCCCTGCGCGCTGCGGCGTGTTCCTCGAAGCGGCATCCGTCACCCGGTCGTGACGGCCGGGCCGCTGTCGGCGAGGCGGGCGCGGCGCGGGCGGCCGGGCCGAGTGCCATGGAAGAGTGAAATGGCGGAAATCAAGAACTACACCCTGAACTTCGGCCCGCAGCACCCGGCTGCGCACGGCGTGCTGCGCCTCGTGCTCGAGCTCGACGGCGAAGTCATCCAGCGTGCCGACCCCCACATCGGCCTGCTGCACCGCGCCACCGAGAAGCTGGCCGAGTCCAAGACCTTCATCCAGTCGCTGCCGTACATGGACCGTCTCGACTACGTGTCCATGATGTGCAACGAGCACGCCTACTGCCTGGCGATCGAGAAGCTGCTGGGCATCGAGGTGCCGATCCGCGCGCAGTACATCCGCGTGATGTTCGCCGAGATCACCCGCCTGCTGAACCACCTGCTGTGGCTGGGCGCGCACGGTCTGGACTGCGGCGCGATGAACATGCTCATCTACTGCTTCCGCGAGCGCGAGGACCTGTTCGACATGTACGAAGCGGTCTCCGGCGCGCGCATGCACGCGGCGTACTTCCGTCCGGGCGGCGTGTACCGCGACCTGCCGGACAGCATGCCGCAGTACAAGCCCTCGAAGGTGCGCAGCCCGAAGGTGGTGGCCAAGCTCAACGAGAACCGCCAGGGCTCGCTGCTCGACTTCATCGAGGACTTCACCAACCGTTTCCCCAAGCACGTCGACGAGTACGAGACGCTGCTGACCGACAACCGCATCTGGAAGCAGCGCACGGTGGGCATCGGCGTGGTGTCGCCCGAGCGTGCCCTCAACCTCGGCTTCACCGGCCCGATGCTGCGCGGCTCGGGCATCGCCTGGGACCTGCGCAAGAAGCAGCCGTACGACGTCTACGACCGCGTCGAGTTCGACGTGCCGGTCGGCACCAACGGCGACTGCTATGACCGTTACCTGGTGCGCGTCGAGGAGATGCGCCAGTCCAACCGCATCATCAAGCAGTGCGTCGACTGGCTGCGCAAGAACCCTGGTCCGGTCATCACCGACAACCACAAGGTGGCGCCGCCGTCGCGACTGGAGATGAAGTCCAGCATGGAAGAGCTGATCCACCACTTCAAGCTCTTCACCGAGGGCTTCCACGTGCCCGAAGGTGAGGCCTACGCAGCCGTCGAGCACCCGAAGGGCGAGTTCGGCATCTACCTGGTCAGCGACGGCGCGAACAAGCCGTACCGCCTGAAGATCCGCGCCCCGGGCTTTGCCCACCTTGCCGCGATGGACGAGATGTCGCGCGGCCACATGATCGCCGATGCCGTGGCCGTGATCGGCACCATGGATATCGTGTTCGGAGAGATTGACCGATGATCTCTGAAGCCACCAAGCAGCGCTTCGCCCGCGAGGTCGCCAAGTACCCGCCCGACCAGAAGCAGTCGGCCGTGATGGCCTGCCTGTCCATCGTGCAGCAGGAGCAGGGCTGGGTCTCTCCGGAGGCCGAGAAGGAGGTCGCCGACTACCTCGGCATGCCGCCGATCGCGGTGCACGAGGTCGTGACGTTCTACAACATGTACAACCAGCAGCCGGTCGGCAAGTTCAAGCTGAACGTCTGCACCAACCTGCCGTGCCAGCTGCGCGACGGCAAGAAGGCGGCCGAGTACCTGGCGCAGAAGCTGGGCGTCGAGCTGGGCGGCACCACGCCGGACGGCCTGTTCACGGTGGCCGAGTGCGAATGCCTGGGCGCCTGCGCCGACGCGCCGGTGATGCTGGTCAACGACCGCCAGATGTGCAGCTTCATGAGCAACGAGCGCCTCGACGAACTGGTCGAGACGCTGCGTGCCGCTGCCAAGCAAGGGGTGAAGTGATGCTGGATCTCTCCAGATTCCAGGCCACCGGTGCCGAGACCTGCTTCCACGGGCGCCACATCGAGCCGCAGATCTATGCCGGCCTCGACGGCAGCAACTGGCGCCTGAAGGACTACGAGGCCCGCGGCGGCTACCAGGCGCTGCGCAAGATCCTCGGCAAGGACGGCGGCCAGGGCATGACGCCCGACCAGGTCATCGTCGAGGTCAAGGCCTCCGCGTTGCGCGGCCGTGGCGGTGCAGGCTTCCCGACCGGGCTGAAGTGGAGCTTCATGCCGCGCCAGTTCCCCGGGCAGAAGTACCTGGTCTGCAACTCCGACGAGGGCGAGCCGGGAACCTGCAAGGACCGCGACATCCTGCGCTACAACCCGCACATCGTCATCGAGGGCATGATCATCGCGGCCTACGCGATGGGCATCACCGTGGGCTACAACTACATCCACGGCGAGATCTTCGAGGTCTACGAGCGCTTCGAGGAAGCCATCGAGGAAGCGCGCGCAGCGGGCTACCTCGGCAACAACATCCTGGGCAGCGACTTCAGCTTCCAGCTGCACGCGCACCACGGCTTCGGGGCCTACATCTGCGGCGAGGAAACCGCGCTGCTCGAATCGCTGGAAGGCAAGAAGGGGCAGCCTCGCTTCAAGCCGCCGTTCCCGGCCAGCTTCGGCCTGTACGGCAAGCCGACCACCATCAACAACACCGAGACCTTCGCCGCGGTGCCCTGGATCATCCGCAACGGCGGCGAGGCGTATCTCGCCATCGGCAAGCCCAACGCCGGCGGCACCAAGATCTTCTCGGTGGTCGGCGACGTCGAGCGTCCCGGCAACTACGAGATCCCGCTGGGCACGCCGTTCTCCAAGCTGCTGGAACTGGCCGGCGGGGTGCGCAAGGGGCGCCAGCTCAAGGCCGTGATCCCGGGCGGTTCGTCGGCGCCGGTGCTGCCGGCCGACATCATGATGGACCTGACGATGGACTACGACGCCATCGCCAAGGCGGGCTCGATGCTCGGCTCGGGCGCGGTCATCGTGATGGACGACACCCGCTGCATGGTCAAGTCGCTGCTGCGACTGTCCTACTTCTACATGCACGAGTCCTGCGGCCAGTGCACCCCGTGCCGCGAAGGCACCGGCTGGCTGTGGCGCATGGTCGAGCGCATCGAGAACGGCCGTGGCCGTCCCGAGGACCTGGATCTGCTCAACTCCGTGGCCGACAACATCCAGGGGCGCACCATCTGCGCGCTGGGTGACGCGGCGGCGATGCCGGTGCGGGCGATGCTCAAGCATTTCCGCCACGAGTTCGAGCACCACGTCGAACACAAGTCCTGCATGGTTCCGGCCTACGTCTGACGGCCGGCGAAAGAGACACCATGGTTGAAATCGAACTGGACGGTCAGAAGGTCGAAGTGCCGGAAGGCAGCATGGTGATGCATGCCGCCGAGAAGGCCGGCACCTTCATCCCGCACTTCTGCTACCACAAGAAGCTCTCCATCGCGGCCAACTGCCGCATGTGCCTGGTCGACGTCGAGAAGGCGCCCAAGCCCATGCCCGCCTGCGCCACGCCGGTGACGCAAGGCATGGTCGTGCGCACCCGCAGCGACAAGGCGGTCAAGGCACAGCAGGCGGTGATGGAGTTCCTGCTGATCAACCACCCGCTGGACTGCCCGATCTGCGACCAGGGCGGCGAATGCCAGCTGCAGGACCTGGCCGTCGGCTATGGTGGCTCGTCCTCGCGCTACACCGAGGAAAAGCGCGTCGTGATGCCCAAGGAGGTCAGCCCGCTGGTCTCGATGGCCGAGATGACGCGCTGCATCCACTGCACGCGCTGCGTGCGCTTCGGGCAGGAGATCGCCGGCCAGATGGAGCTGGGCATGATCAACCGGGGCGAGCACTCCGAGATCACGACCTTCCTGAACGAGACCATCGACTCCGAGCTGTCGGGCAACATGATCGACCTGTGCCCGGTCGGCGCCCTGACGAGCAAGCCGTTCCGCTATTCGGCCCGGACCTGGGAGCTGTCGCGCCGCAAGTCGGTCAGCCCGCATGACTCCACCGGTGCCAACCTGATCGTGCAGGTCAAGGGCAACAAGGTGATGCGCGTGCTGCCGTACGAGAACGAGGAGGTCAACGAGTGCTGGCTGGCCGACCGTGACCGCTTCTCGTACGAGGCGCTCAACAGCGACGAGCGCCTGACCGCCCCGATGATCAAGCAGGGCGGCCAGTGGAAGGTCGTCGACTGGCAGACCGCGCTCGAATACGTGGCCAACGGCCTGAAGCAGATCCAGTCCGAGCATGGGGCCCAGGCCATCGGTGCTCTGGGCTCGGCCCACAGCACCGCCGAGGAGCTGTACCTGCTCGCGCAGCTGGTGCGCGGGCTCGGCAGCGACAACGTCGACCACCGCCTGCGCCACGCCGACTTCACGACGGGCGAGGGCGCCCGCTGGCTGGGCATGCCCATCGCCGGCCTGTCGACGCTGCAGGGCGCGCTGGTGGTCGGCTCCTTCCTGCGCAAGGACCACCCGCTGTTCGCCGCGCGCCTGCGCCAGGCGGCGCGCCACGGCGCCCGCATCCACGCGCTGCATGCGGTCGAGGACGACTGGCTGATGCCGATCGCCTCGCGCATCACGGTCGCCCCGAGCGGCTGGCTGCAGGCGCTGGCCGACATTGCCGCTGCGGTTGCGGCCGAGAAGGGCGTGACCGCCCCGGTGGCCGGCCAAGCCACGGAGGCCGCCGTGGCGGTGGCCCGCTCGCTGCTGTCGGGCGAGCGCAAGGCCGTGCTGCTGGGCAACGCCGCCGCGCAACATCCGCAGGCGAGCGCGCTGCTCGCGGTGGCGGGCTGGATCGCCGAACAGACCGGCGCCTCGGTCGGCTACCTGGGCGAGGCCGCGAACTCGGTCGGCGCCCAGCTGGTCGGTGCGCTGCCGCAGCAGGGCGGGCTGAACGCCGCCCAGATGCTGAGCCAGTCGCTCAAGGCCTACCTGCTGCTCAACGTCGAGCCCGAGCTGGACGCGGCCGACCCGAACGCGGCGCTGGCCGCCCTGCAGGGGGCCGAGATGGTGGTCGCGCTGAGCGCGTTCCGCACCCGCGCCGTCGAGTACGCCGACGTGCTGCTGCCGATCGCGCCGTTCTCCGAAACCTCCGGGACGTTCGTCAACGCCGAAGGCCGCGCGCAGAGCTTCTACGGCGTGGTCAAGCCGCTGGGCGAGGCGCGTCCGGCCTGGAAGGTGCTGCGCGTGCTGGGCAGCATGCTGGGCCTGCAGGGCTTCGACTTCGAGACCTCCGAAGAGGTCAAGGCGCGTGCACTGGGCGACCTGGCCCAGCTGCCGGCGCGCCTGAGCAACCGTTGCGACGTGGCGGTGCAGCCGGCGGCCGCGCCGGGCGGCATCGAGCGCATCGCCGAAGTGCCGATCTACTCGACCGACCCGATCGTGCGTCGGGCGCGTTCGCTGCAGCTCACGCGCGACGCGCGCCCGCCGGTCGCCGGGCTGCCGGCCGCACTGTGGGAACGGCTGGGCCTGAAGGACGGCGAACCGGTGCGCCTGGTGCAGGGCAAGGCGGTCGCGTTGCTGCCCGCGCGCCTGGAGCCGGGGCTGCCTGCCAACTGCGTGCGGGTGCCGGCCGGCCATCCCGCGACCAGCGGGCTGGGCGCCATGTTCGGCGCGATCGAAGTGACCAAGGCCTGACGAAGGACGCGCAAGCATGCTCGAGACCCTGAACACCTTCGGCGAATCGACCCTGGGCGGCTTCTGGCCGGTCGTCTGGACGCTGATCAAGATCGTTGCGCTGGTGTTGCCGCTGATGATCTGCGTGGCCTACCTGACGCTGTGGGAGCGCAAGGCCATCGGCTGGACCCAGGTGCGCCCCGGCCCCAACCGCGTCGGCCCGGCCGGCCTGCTGCAGCCGATCGCGGACGCGGTGAAGCTGATCTTCAAGGAGATCATCGCCCCGACCGCGGCCAACAAGGGCCTGTTCTACCTGGCGCCGATCATGACCATCATGCCGGCGCTGGTGGCCTGGGTCGTGATCCCGTTCGGCCCCGAGGTCGCGCTGTCCAACATCAACGCCGGCCTGCTGTTCCTGATGGCGATCACCTCGCTGGAGGTGTACGGCATCATCATCGCCGGCTGGTCGTCGAACTCCAAGTACGCCTTCCTCGGCGCGCTGCGCGCCTCGGCGCAGATGGTGTCGTACGAGATCGCGATGGGCTTCGCCTTCGTGGTCGTGCTGATGGTCTCGGGCAGCCTGAACATCACCGAGATCGTGATGGGGCAGGCCGCCGGCCGCTTCGCCGAAATGGGCCTGAACTTCCTGTCCTGGAACTGGCTGCCGCTGCTGCCCATCTTCGTGGTCTACGTCATCTCGGGCATCGCCGAGACCAACCGCCACCCGTTCGACGTGGTCGAAGGCGAGTCCGAGATCGTGGCCGGCCACATGATCGAGTACTCGGGCATGTCGTTCGCGATGTTCTTCCTGGCCGAGTACGCCAACATGATCCTGGTGTCGGCGATCGCCTCGCTGATGTTCCTGGGCGGCTGGCTGCCTCCGTTTGCCTTCCTGGACTTCATCCCCGGCTGGATCTGGCTGGGCATCAAGACCTTCGTCGTCGTCACGCTGTTCCTGTGGGTGCGCTCGACCTTCCCGCGCTTCCGCTACGACCAGATCATGCGCCTGGGCTGGAAGATCTTCATCCCGGTGACGCTGGTGTGGCTGGTGCTGGTCGGCCTGTGGATCCAGTCGTCCTGGAACATCTGGAACTGAGCCCGGACACCGAGAGGTAAATGACCATGTCCGCTGTCGCTTCCATCAAGGACTTCCTCAACAGCTTCATGCTCACGGAGCTGTTCAAGGGTCTGGCCCTGACCGGGCGCCACTTCCTGTCGCCGCACATCACCGTGCAGTACCCGGAAGAGAAGACCCCGCTGTCGCCGCGCTTCCGCGGCCTGCACGCGCTGCGCCGCTACGAGAACGGCGAGGAGCGCTGCATCGCCTGCAAGCTGTGCGAGGCGGTGTGCCCGGCCATGGCGATCACGATCGAGTCGCAGGTGCGCGAGGACGGCAGCCGTCGTACCACGCGCTACGACATCGACCTGACCAAGTGCATCTTCTGCGGCTTCTGCGAGGAAAGCTGCCCGGTCGACTCCATCGTCGAAACCAACATCTTCGAGTACCACGGCGAGAAGCGCGGCGATCTCTACTTCACCAAGGAGATGCTGCTGGCCATCGGCGACCGATACGAGAAGGAGATTGCGGCCAGCAAGGAGGCGGACGCCAAGTACCGGTAAGGCGCCTGCTCCCACGCGACGGGGCTGCTTCCCGGAAGCGGCCTGCAACCCGAGAAAGACATGGAAACCACGACCGCGCTCTTTTACGTGTTCTCCGCGATCCTGCTGTTCGCAGCGTTTCGCGTGATCACCGCCCGCAGCACCGTGCATGCGGCGCTCTTCCTGGTGCTGGCCTTCTTCAACGCCGCCTGCGTGTGGATGCTGCTGAAGGCCGAGTTCCTCGCCATCTCCCTGGTGCTCGTCTACGTCGGCGCCGTGATGGTGCTGTTCCTGTTCGTCGTGATGATGCTGGACTTCAACACCGACGCGCTGCGGCAAGGCTTCTGGAAGCACTTCCCGCTGGCCGGCATCATCGGCCTGGTGATCGCGGTCGAGATGGCGGTCGTGCTGCTGGGTGGCTTCGATGTCGCCGAGGCGCCGGCGCCCACCTCCGAGCAGGTCGAGCTGGGCAACAGCAAGCTGCTGGGCATCGAGATGTACACGAACTACCTGTACCCGCTGCAGATCGCGGCGGTGATCCTGCTGGTGGGCATCGTCTCGGCCATCGCGCTGACGATGCGCAAGCGCAAGGACTCGCGCTACGTCGACCCGTCCCGGCAGGTCAAGGTCAAGAAGGCGGATCGACTGCGCATCGTCTCGATGCAGCCTGAAGTGCAGCGCGCGGTCGCGCCGGCAGACAACCAGACCCCCACGGGAGGCCAGGCATGACCCTCACCCTCGGACACTACCTGTCGCTGGGCGCGGTCCTGTTCGCGATGTCGGTGATCGGCATCTTCATGAACCGCAAGAACCTGATCGTGCTGCTGATGTGCATCGAGCTGATGCTGCTGGCGGTCAACCTGAACTTCGTGGCCTTCTCCCATTACCTGGGTGACATGGCCGGCCAGGTGTTCGTGTTCTTCATCCTGACGGTGGCCGCCGCCGAGTCGGCCATCGGTCTGGCGATCCTCGTCGCGCTGTTCCGCAGCCGCTCCTCCATCGATGTGGTCGAGCTCGACACCCTCAAAGGCTAACCCGTCAGAACAATGAGTCAGCTCTCACAGAACATGCTGGTCGCGGTGCCGGTGGCGCCGCTGGTGGGCGCCATCGTGGCGGGCCTGTTCGGCAAGTACGTCGGACGCCGCGGCGCGCATGCGATCACCATCCTCGGGGTCTTCGTCGCCTTCGTGCTGTCGGCCATGGTGCTGAAGGCGGTGGCCGTCGACGGGGCGCGCTTCAACGAGACCGTCTACGAATGGATGGTCGTCGGCGACCTGAAGATGGAAGTCGGCTTCATGATCGACGGCCTGTCGGCCATGATGATGTGCGTGGTGACCTTCGTGTCGCTGATGGTGCACATCTATACCATCGGCTACATGGAGGACGACCCGGGCTACCAGCGCTTCTTCTCCTACATCTCGCTGTTCACCTTCTCGATGTTGATGCTCGTGATGAGCAACAACTTCCTGCAGTTGTTCTTCGGCTGGGAGGCGGTGGGCCTGGTGTCGTACCTGCTGATCGGCTTCTGGTTCAAGAAGCCCTCGGCGATCTTCGCGAACCTCAAGGCCTTCCTGGTCAACCGGGTGGGTGACTTCGGCTTCATCCTCGGCATCGGCCTGATCGTCGCCTACGCCGGCACGCTGAACTACACCGAAACCTTCGCCAAGGCCGGCGAGCTGGCCGCGCTGACCTTCCCGGGCACCGACTGGATGCTGGTCACGGTGACCTGCATCTGCCTGTTCATCGGCGCGATGGGCAAGTCGGCCCAGTTTCCGCTGCACGTGTGGCTGCCTGACTCGATGGAGGGCCCGACCCCGATCTCGGCGCTGATCCACGCGGCGACCATGGTGACCGCGGGCATCTTCATGGTCGCGCGCATGTCGCCGCTGTTCGAGCTGTCGGACACCGCACTGAACTTCGTGCTGGTGATCGGCGCGATCACGGCGCTGTTCATGGGCTTCCTCGGCATCATCCAGAACGACATCAAGCGCGTCGTCGCGTACTCGACGCTGTCGCAGCTGGGCTACATGACGGTGGCGCTGGGCGTGTCGGCCTACTCGGTGGCGGTGTTCCACCTGATGACGCACGCGTTCTTCAAGGCGCTGCTGTTCCTGGCCGCGGGCTCGGTGATCATCGGCATGCACCACGACCAGGACATCCGCAACATGGGCGGGCTGCGCAAGTACATGCCGCTGACTTGGATCACCTCGCTGATCGGCTCGCTGGCGTTGATCGGCACGCCGTTCTTCTCGGGCTTCTACTCGAAGGACTCGATCATCGAGGCGGTCCATGCGAGCCAGCTCCCGGGCGCGGGCTTCGCCTACTTCGCGGTGGTGGTCGGCGTGTTCGTGACGGCGTTCTACTCGTTCCGCATGTACTTCCTGGTCTTCCACGGCGAGGAGCGCTTCCGCCACAAGCCGTTCCCGCCCGAGGACGACCATGCGCACGGCCACGATGACGAACACCACGAGCCCCACGAGTCGCCGTGGGTCGTCACCGCGCCGCTGCTGCTGCTGGCGGTGCCGTCCGTGGTGATCGGCTTCCTGACCATCCAGCCGATGCTGTACGGCGACTTCCTGAAGGACGCCATCTTCGTCGACACCGCCAGGCACCCGGCGATGGCCGAGCTGGCCGAGCACTTCCATGGTGCGGTGGCGATGGCGCTGCACGGCCTGACGCTGCCGCCGTTCTGGCTGGCGCTGGCCGGCGTGGTGGTGGCGTACGTGTTCTACATGGTCAGGCCGGGCATCCCGGCGATGCTGCGCCAGCGCCTGGGCTTCCTGGTGCGCATCATGGAGAACAAGTACTACATGGACTGGATCAACGAGAACGTCATCGCCGCTGGCGCGCGCCTGATCGGGCGGGGGCTGTGGAAGGGCGGCGATGCCGGCCTGATCGACGGCCTCGTGATCAACGGCTCCGCCAAGCTGGTCGGCTGGGGCGCCTCGGTGGTGCGCCTGTTCCAGTCGGGTTACATCTATCACTATGCCCTCGTGATGATCATCGGCATCTTCGTGTTGATGACGTGGCAACTGTGGCCGTACCTGCAGGGCTTCCTGCGTGGCATCACCGGCGCCTGAAGCGAGGTAACGACACATGAGTCTCCTGAGCCTCGCGATCTGGACCCCCGTCTTTTTCGGGGTCGTGCTCCTGGCCCTGGGCCGCGATCAACATGCCAACGCGGTGCGCTGGCTGGCCCTGATCGGCTCGCTGCTGGGCCTGTTCGTCACGCTGCCGCTGATCAGCGACTTCAATGCCGCCACCTCGGCGATGCAGTTCGTCGAGGATGCGGTGTGGATCGAGCGCTTCAACGTCCACTACAAGCTGGGCGTGGACGGCATCTCGGTCTGGTTCGTGCTGCTGACCGCCTTCATCACGGTGATCGTCGTGATCGCCGGCTGGGAGGTGATCACCGAGCGCGTCAACCAGTACATGGGCGCGTTCCTGCTCCTTTCGGGCCTGATGATCGGCGTGTTCTCCGCGCTGGACGGCCTGCTGTTCTACGTCTTCTTCGAGGCCACGCTGATCCCGATGTACATCATCATCGGCATCTGGGGCGGCCCGCGCCGGGTCTACGCGGCGTTCAAGTTCTTCCTGTACACGCTGCTTGGCTCGCTGCTGATGCTGGTGGCGTTGGCCTACCTGTATTACCAGTCCGGCAGCTTCGACATCCTCGAATGGCACCAGTTGCCGCTGCCGATGACGGCGCAGACGCTGGTGTTCCTGGCGTTCTTCCTGGCCTTCGCGGTCAAGGTGCCGATGTGGCCGGTGCACACCTGGCTGCCGGATGCCCACGTCGAGGCGCCGACCGGCGGCTCGGTGGTGCTGGCTGCCATCATGCTGAAGCTGGGTGCCTACGGCTTCCTGCGCTTCTCGCTGCCCATCGTGCCTGACGCCGCGCGCGAGCTGACTTGGCTGATGGTCGCGCTGTCGCTGGTCGCCGTGGTCTACATCGGCCTGGTCGCGCTGGTGCAGCAGGACATGAAGAAGCTGGTGGCCTACTCGTCGGTCGCGCACATGGGCTTCGTGACCCTGGGCTTCTTCATGTTCAACGAGCTGGCCGTCTCCGGCGCCATCGTGCAGATGATCGCCCACGGCTTCGTCTCGGGCGCGATGTTCCTGTGCATCGGCGTGCTGTACGACCGCGTGCACTCGCGCGAGATCGCCGCTTATGGCGGGGTGGTCAACACCATGCCGAAGTTCGCGGCCTTCGCCGTGCTGTTCGCGATGGCCAACTGCGGCCTGCCGGGCACGGCCGGCTTCGTCGGCGAGTGGATGGTGATCCTCGGCACCGTGAAGGTGAACTTCTGGCTCGGCGCGCTGGCCGCGACGACCCTGATCTTCGGTGCGGCCTACACGCTGTGGATGGTCAAGCGCGTCTACTTCGGCCCGGTGGCCAACGACAACGTGCGCGAGCTCGCCGACCTGAACAAGCGCGAGTTCTTCATGCTCGCGGTGCTGGCGATCGCAGTGCTCTGGATGGGCCTGTATCCCAAACCCTTCACCGACGTGATGCACCACTCGGTGGTCGACCTGCTGCAGCACGTGGCCCAGACCAAGCTTCCCTGACGACGAGGCCACCGCAATGAACGACATGAACTGGCTTGCCATCTATCCCGAGATCCTGCTGCTGGTGCTGACCTGCGTGGTCGCGCTGGTGGACCTCTTCGTCACCGATCCCCGCCGCACCCCGACCTACGTGCTGACGCTGCTGTCGCTCGTGGTCCTGGGGGCACTGCAGCTGTCCTACGTGACCGACGGCGTCACCGTCTACGGCATGCAGGGCATGGTGGTCAGCGACCCGATGGGCAACATGCTGGAGCTGTGCGCCACCATCGCGACCTTGGTGTCGCTGGTCTACGCCCGCCCGTACGCGGCCGACCGCGGCATGCTCAAGGGGGAGCTGTTCACGCTCAGCCTGTTCTCGCTGCTGGGCATCATGGTGCTGATCTCGGCGAACAACTTCCTGACCATCTACCTCGGCCTGGAACTGATGTCGCTGTCGCTGTATGCCCTGGTGGCGCTGCGCCGCGACGACATCCCGGCCACCGAGGCGGCGATGAAGTACTTCGTGCTCGGCGCGCTGGCCAGCGGCTTCCTGCTGTACGGCCTGTCGATGATGTACGGCGCCACCGGCTCGCTGGAGCTGGGCACGGTGCTGCAGGCCATCGGCGCGGGCGGCATGAAGAACGAGGTGCTGGTCTTCGGCGTGGTGTTCGTCGTGGCCGGCTTGGCGTTCAAGCTCGCCGCGGTGCCGTTCCACATGTGGGTGCCCGACGTCTACCAGGGCGCGCCGACCGCCGTGACGCTGCTGATCTCCGGCGCACCGCAGCTGGCCGGCTTCGCGATGGCGTTCCGCCTGCTGGTCGAGGGCATGGCGGCGCTGGCGGTCGACTGGCAGCAGATGCTGATCGTGCTGGCCGTGGCCTCGCTGGTGATCGGCAACCTGGTCGCGATCGCGCAGACCAACCTGAAGCGCATGCTGGCGTACTCGACCATCGGCCAGATGGGCTTCGTGCTGCTGGGCCTGGCCTGCGGGGTGATGCCGGACGACCCCGAAGCCGCGACCAACGCCTACAGCTCGGCGCTGTTCTACACCGTCACCTACGTGCTGACCACGCTGGGCACCTTCGGCCTGGTGGCGCTGCTGGCACGCGAGGGCTTCGAGTCCGACGAGATCGCCGACCTGAAGGGCCTGAACCAGCGCAGCCCCTGGTATGCCGCGGTGATGGCGATCTTCATGTTCTCGCTGGCCGGCGTGCCGCCGGCGGTCGGCTTCTACGCCAAGCTGGCCGTGTTGCAGGCGCTGGTGGCCACCGCCCAGCCGCTGTACATCGGGCTGGCGATCGCGGCGGTGCTGCTGTCGCTGATCGGTGCCTTCTACTACCTGCGCGTCGTCAAGGTGATGTACTTCGACGCGCCGGCGGACGCGGCCGCCCCGATCACGGCCAGCGGCGACGCCCGCGCGATGATGTCGCTCAACGGCCTGGCCGTGCTGGTGCTGGGCCTGCTGCCGGGTGGCCTGATGGCGTGGTGCACGCAGGCCATCAGCCAGGCGCTGGCGGGGTGATGGCCGCGTGAGCGCCTCGGCCTCGGTCTGGCTGGTGCTGCTGGCCGCCGCGGTGGGTGCCAACCTGCCGTTCGTCAACGACCGGCTGTTCCTCGTCGGCCCGCGCCGTGCGCCCAAGTCCCTGGCCTGGCGCCTGCTGGAGCTGGCGGTGTGGTTCGGCCTCGTGCTGGCCCTGGGCTTCGGCCTGGAGGCGCGGCAGGGGCAGCGCCACGCGCAGGGCTGGGAGTTCTACGCGGTGGCGGTCTGCCTGTTTCTGACGTTGGCTTTCCCCGGCTTCGTCTGGCGCTACCTGCGGCGCCATCGCCCGTGACGCCATGAGCGACAGGACTGCGCCCGACACCCCCTGGCAACGCGACGACCGCCACCTCGAGGAGCGGCGGCTCGAGTCGCGCCAGGTGTTCCGCGGCCGCCTGCTGGACGTGCGCGTGGACCGCATCGAGCTGCCCGACGGGCAGGAGGACGTGCGCGAGTACGTCGCCCACCCGGGGGCGGTGATGATCGTGCCGCTGCTGGACGACGGCCGCGTGGTGCTGGAACGGCAGTACCGTTACCCGCTGCAGCGCGTGATGGTCGAGTTCCCTGCCGGCAAGCTCGATCCCGGCGAGCCGGGGCGCGCCTGCGCCGAGCGCGAGCTGTTCGAGGAAACCGGCTACCGGGCGCGCGAATGGGCCTGCGCCGGCCGGCTCAACAACGCCATCGCCTATTCGGACGAGACCATCCAGGTCTGGTTCGCGCGCGGGCTCTCGGCCGGGGACCGGCACCTGGACCCCGGGGAGTTCCTGGACGTGTTCACCGCGACGGTCGACGAGCTGGCCGCCTGGGTGCGCGACGGCCGGGTGACCGATGCCAAGACGATGATCGGGCTGCTGTGGCTGCAGCAGTGGCGTGCCGGGCACTGGCCGCTGCACTGGGAGTCCTGAAGGCGCGCGGCCGGGGTTTTGCCGATAATCGCGTCATATGAAGGTGCTCAACCTCCAGTGTCGACACGGCCATGTCTTCGAAGGCTGGTTTTCGTCCGAGGATGACTACCGCGACCAGCAGGAACGCGGGCTGGTCAGCTGTCCGCTGTGCTCGGACACCGAAGTGAGCAAGCTGCCGACCGCGCCGCGCCTGAACCTGCGCGCCGGCAAGGGCGGCGAGAAGGCGGGCGACGACAGCCGCCACGTGGCCACCGGGCCGTCGGCGGCCGAGATGCAGGCCCTGTGGCTGCGGGCGCTGCGGCACGTGGTCGAGAACACCGAGGACGTGGGCGAGCGCTTCGTCGAGGAGGCGCGCCGCATCCACTACGGCGAGGCCGAGGCCCGCAACATCCGGGGCCAGGCCACGCGCGAGGAGACCGAGGCCCTGCTCGAGGAAGGCATCGAGGTGATGCCGCTGCCCCTGCCGCCGGCCCTCAAGGAGCCGACGCACTGAGCCGGCCTCTCAGGGGGCGATGACCCGCCCCGGATTCATCCGGTTGGCCGGATCCAGCGCGCGCTTGATCGCGCGCATCAGCTGCAGCGCCACCGGCGACTTGCGGCGCGGCAGCTCGTCGCGCTTGAGCGCGCCGATGCCGTGCTCGGCCGAGATCGAGCCGCCGTGGGCCAGCACCGCGTCGTACACCAGCGCATTGACGGCGGCCTCATGCTCGCGCAGGAACGCCGCCGCGCCGACGCCTTCCGGGGCCTGCACGTTGTAGTGCAGGTTGCCGTCGCCCAGGTGCCCGAAGTTCACCAGCCGCGCGCCGGGGAAGCGCTGCGCGATCTGCGCGTCGGTGCTCGCGACGAAGGCGGGGATGCGCGAGACCGGCACCGAGATGTCGTGCTTGATGTTCAGGCCTTCCTCGGCCTGCGCGAGCGGGATCGATTCGCGCAGGTGCCAGAGGCTGCGCGACTGCTCGAGGCTTTCGGCCACCACCGCGTCGGTGATCAGCCCGCGTTCCAGCGCGGCCTCGAGCATCGCGTCGAACAGGCCGCGCGCATGCTCGGCCGATTCGGTGTCCGACTGCTCGAGCAGCACGGTCCAGGGGGAGGGCGGCAGCGGCTGGCGCAGCTGCGGAAAGTGCTTCGCGACCAGCTCGAGCGCGAACGCCCCCATCACCTCGAAGCCGGTCAGGCCCGCCCCCAGCTTCGCCTGCGCGAGCTGCAGCAGGCCGACCGCCTGCTCCAGCGTCGGCACCGCCGCCAGCGCCGTGACCTGGGCCGCCGGCTGGGGATGCAGCTTGAGCACCGCGGCGGTGATGATGCCGAGCGTGCCCTCGCTGCCGATGTACAGGTCACGCAGGTCGTAGCCGGTGTTGTCCTTGCGCAGGCCGCTCAGGCCGTCCCACACCTCGCCGTTGGGCGTCACGACCTCCAGCCCCAGGCACAGCTCGCGCGCGTTGCCGTAGCGCAGCACCTGGGTGCCACCGGCGTTGGTGGCCAGGTTGCCGCCGATCGTGCAGCTGCCCTCGGCGGCAAGGCTCAGCGGGAACAGCAGCCCCTGCGCCGCGGCGGCTTCCTGCACGCCCTGCAGGACGCAGCCGGCTTCCACCGTCATCGTCAGGTTGGCCGCGTCGATCTCGCGGATGCGGTTCAGCCGCTGCAGGCTTAGCACCACCTGGGTGCCGCTCGCATCGGGCACCGCGCCGCCGACCAGCCCCGTGTTGCCGCCCTGCGGCACGATGGAGGCGCCATGCGCGGCGCAGGCCCGCACCACCGCGGCGACCTCCGCGGTGCTGGCGGGCCGCACGACGGCCAGCGCCTTGCCGCGGTAGCGCTTGCGCCAGTCCACCTCCCAGGCGGACAGGTCGCCGTCGGTCAGGACCTGGGGCGCGCCGACGATGGCGCGCAGGGCATCGAGCAGGGCAGCGGTCATGGCGCGGTCGGGGCAGGGCGGGCGTTCTTGAGCCGCACGCGCACGTGCAGCGCGCAGGCGACGAACAGCAGCAGGCACAGCACCACCTCGAGGGCGGCCAGCGCGGCGCTCAGGCCACGATCGCTGGTGGCGCGCACGATGCCTTCGGCGAAATACAGCCACACCAGCAGGCTGACCCAGCGGTAGGTGTACATGCGGCGCTTGAGCAGGCCGGCCAGCGGCAGGGTCAGCGGCAGCACCTTGAGTGCCAGCCATGAGCCGCCGGGGCGCAGCGGGGCAAGCCACAGCTCCCAGGCCAGGCCGAGCACGATCAGTGCGAGCAGGCTGCCGACGGCCAGCGCGCGGGTGCGGTCCACGAGGGGGGAGTGATTCATCGATGGCATGATAGCGGCCATGAGTTCTCCTCAGGGACTGCGACACTCCTGGCGTGAACAGGTGGCCTGGCTGGTGCAGACGCTGCACGACTGGCCGTGGATGGACACGCTGAAGACGCTGTGGCAGCGCTTCCGCGAGGACCGGCTGGCGCTGACCGCCAGCAGCCTGACCTTCACCACCATCATCTCGCTGGTGCCGCTGTTCACGGTGACGCTGGCGGTGTTCACGGCGTTTCCGATGTTCGCGCGCTTCCAGGCGGCGCTGGAGCGCTACTTCATCCAGAGCCTGGTGCCGGACGCGATCGCCAAGCCGGTGCTCAAGGCGCTCACGCAGTTCGCGTTGAACGCCAACCGGCTCGGCACGGCGGGCCTGGTGTTCCTGATGTTCACGGCGCTGGCGCTGATGCTGACCATCGACCGCACGCTCAACGCGATCTGGCGGGTGCGCAAGCCGCGTCCGATCGCGCACCGCGTGATGGTGTACTGGGCCGCGGCCACGCTGGGGCCGCTGCTGCTCGGGGTGAGCCTGTCGGTGACCTCGTACGCGCTGACGCGCTCGCGCGGTATGGTCGGCGGCGACTATTCCGCCGTGCTGAACTGGGTGCTCAACGTCGTCGAGTTCGGCCTGTTCGTCGGGGCGATCGCGGCGCTGTTCCGCTACGTCCCCAACGTCTACGTGCGCTGGTCCCATGCACTGGCCGGAGCGCTGTTCGTCGCGACCAGCTTCGAGCTGGCCAAGGCGCTGCTCGCCTGGTACCTGCGCCAGGTGCCGACCTACTCGGCGGTGTACGGCACCTTCGCGACGGTGCCGATCTTCCTGATCTGGATCTACCTCGGATGGCTGATCGTGCTGCTCGGCGCGGTGATCGCGGCCTACGCCCCAAGCCTGCAGATGCGCGTGGTGCGGCGCCCGGACACGCCGGGGCAGCGCTTCCAGCTTGCGGTCACGGTGTTGCGCGAGCTGCAGGCCGCGCGCGGGCAGAGCGTCCACGGCATCGCGGCGCAGACCCTGGCCGAGCGGCTGCGCACCGACCCGCTGCAGATCGAGCCGGTGCTGGAGACGCTGGTCGCGCTGGACTGGGTCGGCCGGCTCGACGAGGAGGGCGCGGCGCGCTACGTGCTGCTGGTCGACCCGGAGCGCACGCCGGCCCAGCCGCTCATCGCCCAGCTGCTGGTCGAGCCCAGCGCCGACCTGCGCCGCTTCTGGGAGCGCACCGGCTTCGCCTCGCTGACGCTGGCCGACGTGCTGCGGCCCTGAGCCGGTGACGCGGGGTCAGAACGGGATGCGGCCCGTCCAGATGTCCTTGTACATGACCCAGTCGCCCATGAAGCTGTACAGCGGGCGCTTGAACGAGGCGGGCTTGTTCTTCTCGAAGCCGAAGTGCCCGATCCAGGCAAAGCCGTAGCCGCACACCAGGCCGGCCAGGAACCACCACGGGTTGCCGCTGGCGACCAGGGCCGCCAGGCACACCAGCGCGAGCGTCGAGCCGACGAAATGCAGCCGGCGGCAGGTGCGGTTGCTGTGCTCCGAGAGGTAGAACGGGTAGAACTCCGCGAAGCTCTTGAAGGCCTTGGGATCGACGGTGGCGACGCTGGTCGTGCTCATGCGACAGGCTCCTTCAGGGTGGACGACAGGAAGTCCTTCATCGCATTCAACACCCCGTCCGGGGCTTCCGCCATCAGGTTGTGCCCTGCCTCGACCCGGCGTACCTCGGCGCGCAGCCAGCGCACCAGGTCCGCGGTGGCCTTGGGCGAGGTCATCTGGTCACGGCGGCCCAGCAGCAGCTGCACCGGGCAGCGCACCCGCGCGGCGGCCTGCTCGGCGCCGGCATAGCGGTCGCAGACGCCGAAGTCGTGCACGAACAGGTTGGCCCCGTCATGCTGCGCCGCATAGCGCTCCAGCATGCGGCGCATCAGCGCGCGGCTGCCGCCGTGCAGCCAGCTGCCCGGCCCGGGGGCGGACGGCTTGGGCGCGAGCGTGGAATGCGAGTACGCGGTCACCCGGTCGATCGCCACCAGCGGCGTGTCGCGCGCCGCATCGAGCAGCGCGGGCGAGACCTTCATCGGGTAGGCGGTGCCGACCATGATCAGGTGGGTGGCGCGCTCGCCCAGGGCAGCGGCGGCCTCCAGCGCGACCAGCGAGCCCATGCTGTGCCCGACCAGCGCGGCGCGCCCGACGCCGGCGGCGGCCAGCAGGTCGACGAGCCAGGCGCCCAGCGTCTCCACGTCCGGCAGGGCCGGGCCGGCGCTGCGCCCGTGCCCGGGCAGGTCCACCGCCAGCACGCTCCAGCCGTGGTGGGCGAGGTAGCGGCTCTGCAGGCCCCAGACGCTGTGGTCGTTGAGCGCGCCGTGGATCATCACGACGCAGGGCCGTTGCCCGTCGAAGGGCTTGCCGCCGGTGTAGGCGTAGGCCTCGCGTTGCTGCACGACGAGCTTCATGCGGCACCTCCTGCCTTCTGCGCGGCCTTCAGCGCGCGTCCCAGGTCGTCGATCAGGTCGTCGGCGCTCTCCAGCCCGATGGACAGCCGGATCGTGCCCTGGGTGATGCCGGCGCGCGCCAGCGCCGCGTCGTCCATGCGGAAGTGCGTGGTCGAGGCCGGGTGGATCACCAGCGAGCGGCAGTCGCCGACGTTGGCCAGGTGCGAGAACACCTGCAGCGTCTCGATGAACCTGCGGCCCTGGGCCCGGTCGCCCTTGAGGTCGAAGCTGAACACCGAGCCGCAGCCGCGCGGCAGCAGGCGCTTGGCCAGCTCGTGGCTGGGATGGCCGGGAAGCTCGGGGTAGGCGATGCGCTCGACCATCGGGTGCCTGCTGAGGAACTCGACCACCTTGCGGGTGTTCTCGACGTGGCGTTCCATGCGCATCGACAGCGTCTCCACGCCCTGCAGGATCAGCCACGCGCTGTGCGGGCTCATGCAGGCGCCGAAGTCGCGCAGGCCCTCGCGGCGCGCGCGCAGCAGGAAGGCGCCGACGGTGCTTTCCTCGCTGAACACCATGTCGTGGAAGCCGGCGTAGGGCTCGGTCAGCTCGGGGAAGCGCCCACTGGCCTCCCAGTCGAAGCGG